>JASJDZ010000004.1 GCA_030065575.1 Acidimicrobiia bacterium | reverse complement strand
TCAACATCATCAAGAACCACCACCACGTCCTTCGGCTCATCTCTGGGAAGGTCATTTGACCCGTTCGAGACCGGTGTGCGGTACGGAAAAGCAGCGGCCGGTGACCTAGCGTCACCGGCCGTTGAGCTCTCTGTCCGGATGGCTGCGGGAGGGAAGTGAACCATCCGGACTGAGACTTGAAGCTTCTGGGTGGCGGTACCACCAGAAGCTCTGTGGCGTTCGGATTCCGTCTTGCGACTTCCTCCGTGCCTGTCCCCTTGGATGGCAAAGTAGACCGTGGCAATGACGCCTGGGTGTTGCAGGCGTGACGCGGAAGTGAATTCTGGACGGGTTCTGCGGGTGGGTCGAGCGGCGGTGTCTCGGTCGGCGGCCCTCGCCGAGAGGGATTCTGCTGTCTGACAATGCAAGGTCTTCGGATGGTTCCGGCGGCGGATCTGGGTGCGAACCTCGGGGTAGCGCGGTGGCCGCTAGGCCGCTGGGAACGGCCCGGCCAACCCCTCGACCACTTCGACCGCCTCCAGCCGCGTCAGCGCAGCCGGGGCGGCCACAACCTTGCGATCCCGGGTGCCGCCGCCGAGCACGATACGCTCCCGGGTCATGACCAGCGCATCTACCCACACGGGGAGAACGGGTGGCAGGCCGAATGGAGTCACGCCGCCCATGATCATGCCGGTGATCTCGGCGGTTTCCTCCGCCGAGGCGAACGAAGTGCGGCGGATCCCGAGCTTCTTGCGCACCACACCGTTGACGTCGAGCCGGGTCGTTGCCAGCAACACACACGCCACATACACGCGAGGGGTGCTCTTGCCCACAACGACGATGGTGTTCGCCGAATCCGCCGGGTCGATGTCGTAGGCCTCGCAGAACCGGGCAGTGTCCGCTAGCGCCGGATCACACGGCATGAGCTCGTGGGCGACGCGCAGCGCCTCCAGCTGGTCGATTACCGGATCGGCGCTCATATCCGGTGCAGAGCCTGGTCGAGATCTTCGATGAGATCCTCGGCATCCTCCATGCCCACCGAGATCCGTACCAAGCCGTCGGTGATGCCGATGCGGAGCCGCTCCTCCGGCTCAATGGCGGCATGGGTCATCGTCACCGGGTGGGTGATCAGGGACTCGACCGATCCCAGGTTCTCCGCAAGCGTCCAAAGCTGGACCAGACCCATCAGCTTCTTGCCGGCTTCGAGACCCCCGGTCAGTTCGAACCAGGCCATCGCCCCAAAACCGGATGCCTGTTTCTTGACCAGCTCGTGCTGGGGAAAGGATTCGAGTCCGGGGTATGCCACCTTCGTTACCTTGGGGTGCGCCTCGAGGAAGCGAGCGATTTGCATGGCGTTGGCGGACTGGCGGTCGAGCCGCTCCGACAGGGTCTTCACGCCTTGCAGCGTCAGCCACGCCACCTGTGGCGACATCGTCGTGCCGGTGGAGTTCTGGATGAACTTGATCTTCTCCTGCAGCTCATCGGTCCTGGCGACAACTGCTCCGCCAACGGTGGCGTTGTGGCCGTCTAAGTACTTGGTAGTGGAGTGCACGATCAGATCCGCGCCCAACTCGATCGGCCGCTGGTAATACGGAGTGAGGAACGTGTTGTCCACACAGTGGGGGATTCCTGCGGTAGTGGCGAACTCGGACACCGCGGCGATGTCGGTCACCTTCAGGGTCGGGTTCGCCGGAGTCTCGGTGAAGATGAGCCGGGTGTTGTCCTTGACAGTGGCTGCAACGTTGGCTGGGTTTGACGTGTCGACGAAGTCGTATTCGACCCCGAAGCGCCTGTACACCTGGGTGGCGAGCCGGTACGTGCCGCCATAGACGACGTCGGAGAAGATGACGTGTTCGCCGGCGTTCAGCATCGCCAGCATCACGGCGTTGGTGGCGGCCATTCCGGTACCAAAAGCTGCGGCATCCGCGGCGTTCTCCAATGCCGCAACCTTCTCCTCCAATGCTCGCACCGTGGGGTTGCCACTGCGCGAGTATGAGTAGCCGGTTGCCATGTACTCGTCGACCGACGGTTGCACGAATGTCGTCGACTGATGGATCGGGGTCAGGATGGCGCCGGTGGTCGGGTCGGGGGTGACCCCGGCATGGATCTGCTTGGTTCGGAAACGCATGGGCACCTCGGTTGCTCGGTGCCCAAGATAACGCGCCGATCGCCCGGTGCGAGCGGCCGGCGTCAGGTTGCCTATGCCAGCTCCAAGTAGAGATCGAATCTCGTATTGCCGGGCTCCACGGGCTCCAACACCTCCTCGAACCATCGTCGCGAGGGATGCACATGCAGGTCGTTGCGTTTGACCATCTCGTTGAGCCGACCCCAGCCGGCAGTGATCCAGGACCCGGACGGGTCCTCCTCGAACGATCCTTCGATTCCCGTCACAACAAACGTTCCGGCTTCGATGGTCGCCACCGTGGTCTCGTCATCGAACGGCAACGCCGTCTCCGGCACCGTCACCAGGATCCGATAGCCAACATTGACGGGGTCGAAGGCAAGCCGACCGTCCTCGTCGATGTTGTGCCCGAATACCCGATGCGGCCCGATCTCCTCACCGTGACGTTCCAGCCATGCCTCCATCTGCTGGATCGCTTTCCACTCCGGGTCTGGAGCGAAGCCATCAAAGACCACGACTTTCATCTCTGGTAGCGACTTGGTCAATACACCCATGTGCACCTCTCCTACGAGGTCGATTGGCCGGACTCTGGCAGCCGGTAGGTCGCCAGAGCGGAACTCGCTCGGCGTGACTTCAAACTCACTCTTGAACGCCCGGGTGAACGCTTCGTGGCTGTCGTACCCGGATTGGATTGCCACGGCCAGGATCGAGGCCTGACCGGCTCGCAACTCACCAGCAGCTGCAGACAGACGGCGCTTGCGGAGGTACTCGCCGAACTTGTAGCCGGTAAGCGCCGGGAAGTACCGATGGAAACTGCGCAACGACATCCCGGCAGTACGAGCCGCGGCACCGGCGGTCAAGTCTTGCGACAGATCGGCCTCGACTAGGTCCACCGCCTGCTGGATCTGTTCGTAGATCGTCAACACACTCACGATTGTATGAGACAGCGAGAGCCCGGTCTTGATCGGGACTGCAAACTTACGGCGCGGAAACAACCCTGTAGGCCCGGCCCTCGCCCGGAGCGAGGTTCTCGACCCTGTGGAAGAAGCCGTTGCTGGTCAGCAGCTGATCGACCTCAGCGATCGAGCCGTCGGTGGAGAACTCGCCCTCGAGGATCACGTCGTCTGGCAGCGCAGGGATCCCGAAGTAGCCGGAGTCCTTCTCCAAGTCGTAGTTGACGACGAATACGTAGCGGCTGTCCCCGACCTGAGTCCAGGCTGCGGTTCCGCGCAGGGTGGTGGCGTCGGGCGGAATCAACCATCGAGTCGTGGTTCCCTCGATCCAACCGAGGACACTCTCGGCATAGATCCGCAGTGCGGTCAACCTTTCGAACAGCTCCTGGTTCTCGCCCCAGATGAAGTGGTCACCGTGGCGCGCCTTGGAGGGGTAGATGTTCGACTCGCCGTGCTCCCGGAAGACAAACAGTTTTGTGTAGCGCTCGTTCTCGACGGGCTCCCAGTGGACATCGCGGATTTCGAACCCGAGACCGGTGTAGCTGGGCATGTCCGGCACAAACAGAGCGGTGAACAGCCGGACCTCGTTGCCCGCTCGGTAGAACTCGTCGAAACGCGGATCGTCCTTGTCGGCGGTCATCACCCCAAAGGTCGGAGCCGTTCGGCGGTTCGCCAGATCGTCGAGGTAGCGGCGAAAACGTCTCAGGAATTCCTCGCTGCCGACCACCGTCGACTGCAAATCACCAAGGGTGGAATCTGCTCGCGAGGCCTCGAGATGGTCCAATTCTTCGCCGAACTGGAATACGTCACGGGCGGGTAGGAAGGTCTCCGCAAAGTAGCCAAACCAGGGGACCTTCCGCTGGATGCGGGTCTTCACCGTTCCCAGTATGTCGTAGTACTCGTCGATGACGTCGGGAACACCGTCGGGCCGCATCTGTACGTGCGACATGTCCCCGCGCATGAAGTCGAAATTGCCGATGTGTTGGGTCTCGGCGTAGTGCTCGCATACGTAGTCCCAAACATGGCGCCGCGGTTTGGCGAAGTCGACCTCCCAGTCGGCATTGTCGTTGAGCCGGCCGTAGAACTTGAAGCGGGCGAGTGGAGAGAAGACGCGCGACATGAACTCTGGCTTGGTGATTACGAAGTCGGGCCACTCCATGCCGTAGTCGTCGACGACCGTGTGGGCCGGATCCGGGTCCACCATCATCCCCCGGAATGGAACCCCCATGGTGGCGGGCACCGGTTCGAGACCGAACCACTTGAGACGTTTCACGAGATCGACTCTGCGTTCGATCCGACCGTAGATGTCGCCCTTGTCGCCGAAGAGTATCTGCAGCCGATCGGGCTCCGGCATCGCAAACAGCTTCTTTGCAGTCTTGGGAACCGCAACGGCTGAGGCGCTCCCGTGCTCGCGCAACCATTCGAAGATGGTGTCGATCACATCGTCGACCAGCGATTCCGAGTGATCGACAATCTGACGATCGCGCACCCGCATCCATTCGAAGAGATCGGGGTTCCCGAGGGCGATCTCGGAGAACCGGTCGGTGTGAGGAATCACATCTATCCCGATGGTCCGACCCATGACGTGAAGCAGGTTGGAGGTGGCGCGCAGCTGCTTATCGACGCTATCCAGATGCGGAGCCGCCGCCTCGAGTTCAGCCGAGTAGAACTGGTTGTTCAGATTCCAACCGGCGATCCCGTACAGACTCTCGACGACTCCGGGTTCCCAGATAGGCAGCAGGTGGATCGAATCAAAGGCCTCCGGAAGGGTTAGCGCATACTTGACGACACCCGCGTAGTCGCCGACCGTGCGCACGTTGACGCCGACCATGTTGCTTCGTCGCAGCCAGCTGGAATCCGTTTCGGTGTGACGCGGAGAGCGCACCTGTTTCGGCAACGAGTCGAGCGGCGTTGCCAGGTCGACCGCCTCAGGAGATAGAGCCATAGCGACGACGTTCCCGAGGCGGCGTCGCAGCAGGTCCAGTACTTCGGTCAGAGGGAGAGCAAGTGCGTCCTGCGGGCGAGGGCCGGCGACAAAAGAACTCGCCCCGCTGGCGTAGTCGGCAGCTCCGGGGGTTCCTGGCGCAGTCACACCGTTATGAACTCGACGTCGTATTCGCGCGTGATCACAACATCTGCCCGGTCACGGTGTTGCGAGATGATCTCATGTTCCTTCACCAGCACCTCTTCGATGAAGGGGTCGAACTCCTCGCGGCCGCGTTTCATCCGGTGCTCCATCGTCTCCAGGCGGTTGCGGGCGATAAAGACCCGACGGTCGACACTCTCGCACAGCGAGGTGTACACACCTTCGGCAATGACGACGTCTACGCCATCGAGCGAGATCGTTTCCTCATTGATCTGGTTGGCGGCGTAGTCGACCAGCGGTTTGGTGATGGTGTCGGATCCAGCGCGTGCCAGGGTCAGGTGCTGGTCCAACAGGTCGAGCCTCACCTCGGATGTCCCCACCCAGGCGAAGTTGGCTCGGCGGGCTGCGTCGTTGAACCGGGGCGGCAGTACGTAGTAGTCGTCCTGCTGGAGTACCACAGCCCGGATGTCCCGCTCCTCCAGAGCGTTCGCCAGGGCCTGTCCCGTCTCGGATTTGCCGCTTCCCGATTCGCCGGCAACGGTCATCGTGTAGCGGCGCGGGGATGACGCGATCTCATCTTTGAGCCGTTCGATGATCTGCTCGGCGGCGCTTCTGTGCTCCTCGCCGACGAGGATGATGTCACCTCTCATGGCCGTCAGTTTATCCGCAAGATCTGGCGCTGATCCAGCTGCTCAGATGGTTCGGGCCGACGCTCCCGCAGCATGTCGTGCACGATGCAAATGGGCCAGAGGTGCGGCTGAACCTAGTCCGCCGGAGCCGGGTTGAGTCTGACCGTGAGCAGATCAGCTTGCTTCACCCAGTAGGGCCGGGGTCGCGTCTCATCGACTACCAGGTACAGGGTCCCGGTCGGCTCATGGTCAGGATCATCGGCAGTCTCGGGCTGCACCCACCATCCGAGAGCGATGACCCGGCCCGACAGCGGGCCCAGTCCGTCGTCGGGCCCGACTGCTGTGGTGACTTCGAGGTTGTGCGCGACGGGTATGGCGTAGTCGGCGTGGTGCTCCATGACTGCGAGGCTACCGGCTTGCGGAGGCACAAGGACGCCATGGGTGCGGCCGAACCCGTGCTTCAGCTCCTGTCCCGAATGGCGAAGCCAAACGGCAGTTCCAACCGGTGCTCCCGTAGCAGCAGCTCGTCGCTGAGCAACTCGGAGGTAGGCGCCGTTGCCACGATCTGGCCGCGGTCCATCACCACCGACCGTTCGCACATCTCGTATGCAAAAGGCAGGTCATGGGTGACGATGAGCTGAGTGGTGTCCAGTGCCTGCAGCGCGGTTGCCAACTCGCGCCGGCTGGCCGGATCCAGATTCGACGTCGGCTCGTCCAGCACCAGAATCGAAGGCTGCATCGCCAGTACACCGGCGATAGCGACGCGGCGCTTCTGGCCGAACGAGAGGTGGTTTGGGGGGCGGCCGGCGAGGTCGGCAACCTCCATTGCCTCCAGTGCCGCGTCAACTCGTCGGTCGATTTCGTCTCTGGGGAGGTCGAGGTTGCGCGGCCCGAACTCGACGTCCTCGCGCACCGTTGGCATGAACAGCTGGTCGTCGGGATCCTGGAACACGATGCCGACCCGGCGGCGCACCTCCATCACGGTGTCCTTCGCCAACTGCAGCCCGGAAACGGCCACCGTTCCCTCCTGCGGCATGTGGATACCGTTCATGTGGAGGATCAGGGTGGTCTTGCCGGCTCCGTTCGGTCCGAGCAGAGCAACTCGCTCGCCGGGATGGATGTGCAGGTCCACCTCGCTGAGTGCTGCGGTCCCGTCGGGGTAGCGGAAGCTCAGCCCGACTACGGCGATCGTGGGAACGCTCATAGCGTGCTCCAAGCAATGGCGACGATGGTCCAGGCTGCCAGGGGCACGGCCAGCGCCATTGCCCATTGGCTGACAGGAGCAGAATCACCGTTTTGGTGTGGCATGTGTCCGTCATAGCCGCGTGACGCCATTGCCAGGTACACCCTTTCCCCGCGCTCGTAGGAGCGAATGAAGATCAAGCCGGCGGACGTGGCGTACGGCTTGGCGTGCCCGAGCCAGCGCGGGTTATGCCCACGCGAGTGCATTGCCACTCGCATCCTCTTGAACTCACCAAGCACCACGTCCAGATAACGAATCATGAATCCCATGATTGCGGTGAGCACCCGGGGTACCCGAAGCGCCTCGAACCCGCGCAGCATCGACGGGATATCTGTGGTCCCGGCGAGCACAACAGAGGTGAGTAGGCCAAGAGTCGCCTTAGCGAGGATGTTCCACATGTCCCACAGGCCGGTGCGAGACAATTCGATACCGAGCACAGTGACCTTCTCGCCTCCCGCAAAGAACGGGATGAGCAAAGCGGCGATGATGAAGGGCACGTAGATCAGCATCCGCGTGGCGACGAACCCAACCCCGAGCCGGGCAACCGACGCGGCGGCGAGCATGATGGCCGCGTAGATCAGGAACGCCCACATGGCCTCACGCGGAGTAGCGACGACCGCAAATACGAAGAGAAACGCAGTGGCGATCTTGACCTGGGGACGCAGCCTGTGCAGCGGCGTGTCCCCGTGGCGATATAGGGCGTGAACGTGACCTCCCGCCACTAAGGAGCCTGCGAAGCTGTTCGGTTGCTGCGCCGCGCCAGCCAGAAGAGTCCGTAGCCGACCGCCAGGGTGGCAAGGGTGCCGATGAACCCGGCGACTGCCGTGTTCAGCCAGGCGTTGTCGGTTAGGTTCTCGCCGTAATCAGCCAGTGGTGAGTCGGCGAGCCTGTGGTCGGTTGCGGTCTCGGCAAACCCCTGCTCCTCGGCCACAAACTCGAGACCGTCCGGGTTGGGAGAGGCGAACTGGGCCACTACCACTGCCACGACGATGGAGACGAGCAATCCGATCAAGAAGATGCGCTTGTCTTTCATACGAGCACCTCCGTTCGCTCTCCGGCATAGTCAGGCGCCCCGTACACGAGGTCGGGGCGATTGCGCACGACCGCTCCGACCACGAGCGCGGTGATCACTCCTTCGCCGATGCCGATCAATATGTGAGTGCCGAGCAGAGCGGTGAACACGGTTCCGAGGGGTACGGTTGCCGTTCCTCCGATCATGTACTGAACGAGGAACCCCATTGCTGCAAGGGGGACCGCTATCCCTGCGGCGATTCCCGCAGCGAGAGTAACGCCACGAGCGTCCTTGGGTAGGAAGCGCAACAGAACCCGATAGATCCAGTAGCCGCCGACTGCCCCGATGAGGCCCATGTTGATGATGTTCAGCCCAAGAGCGCTCAGCCCGCCGTCGGCGAACACGAAACCCTGCACGATGAGAACCACCGAGAGGACTACGAATGCAGCCCAGGGTCCTACCAGTACGGCAGCCAGGACGCCGCCGAGCAGGTGGCCACTCACCCCGATCGATACGGGGAAGTTGACCATTTGAGCAGCGAACACAAATGCCGCTACCAGACCCGCCAGTGGAACCTGCCGCTCGCTCAGGTACTTTCCGGTCTGCTTGATCGCAGCACCGAGCCCACCGGCGGCTGCAACGCCAAACCCCGCCGACGTAGCACCGTTGATGAATCCGTCGGGTATGTGCACGTCTACCCCTCCTTCTTGCCAACTATTCGCAATAAGCGCAATAAGAGTAGTCAGCAGTCCCCACTTGGCGCGTCGCTCAGCCCGAATATGAGGGGGGGAGCGTGAGCCGGAAGACCGATTCCTGGCCATCGTGCTCGTAGGTGAGATCACCGTTCATGATCGTGGCCAGCGACTTGGCGACCGTCAGTCCGAGACCGACCGACTCGGGTTGACCCTCCACGGCCTTTCGCGTCCGCGCATACGGTTGGAACATCGCCTCTCGTTGCTGGAGTGGGACAGGCGCCCCGTCGTCACGTACTTCGACAACTGCAAAGTCACCGTTGCTGAAGGCAAGCACCCGCCGGTTGGTGCCGCCGTAGCGGACGGCGTTGGTGACGAGGTTGCGAATCACCTGTCGTACCCGGCTCGGGTCGGCAAACGCAATGAGCTCGTCTTCCAGCTCCCAGGTGAAGGCTTCGTCCACCGTGGTCAGCGTCTGCGCCACGGTTTCGGACAGATGGAATCTGGCTGGAAGCACGGACAGGTTCCCGCCGGCCGCTCGCGCGGCGACGAGGAGGTCTTCCACGATATCGGCGACGTCGTGGCTCTGCTCGGCAACAATCCCGAGCAACTCGTCGCGCTCCGATTCCGATATCGACGCATCCGCTCGTGTGATCTCATCCACCAGGCCGACAACCGCAGTGAGCGGGGTACGTAGTTCGTGGCTAACGGTGGCGATGAACTCGTCCTTGTAGCGAATCTGGCTGGCTAGGGCGTGCTCGGCTGCCTTCTGCGCGGTGATGTCGGTTGAGATGAGGACGACATTCCTCCGGTCTTCGCTGTCTGCGTTCCAGTTCAGGACCTGGTGATAGTCGGCCCCGTCTGCGTCGAACGACAGCTCGATCGAACCGGGACCGTCGTTGAACACGATGCGAGCCAGCACGTCGGTGATGACCCGGGCGCTGTCCCGGTCGATTCCCGCAACGTCTGCCGGGCCTCGTGCAAGGAACAAGTCTGATCCTGCGATTTGGTTGAAGCCGGTGACCTTGACAGAGGCGAGCATCGGGAACGGGTCGATGCTGCCTTCGTCCGTTCCCTTCTCGTAGTCGGTGAAGGTGAAGACGCCTTTGTTGTGGAGGTCGGCTCGCACGTCGCTCAGGTCCAGTGCAACGACGCCAACGGGAGCCGTCTCCATGAGGCGCTCGTAGTCGGCGCGGCTTTGCTGGGTGGCGTTGCGGATGGCGATGACTGCGGTGAACGCCAGAGCCGACACGATGAGAGTGGTGGCTATGTCTGTGAAGACCTGGGCAACTGAGTTCGTCACCGGCCAGCGGGCAATCGACACCACCGCTATCAGCAGGCAGGTCCAGAACCATGCAACGTGCTTTACCCACTTTCCTCCGAGGATGAGGGCAAGGACTCCGGTCAGCGCAATGATCACCGTTGGCGATGCGTCGGTCAGGCGAAGGTAGTCCTCATCGATCGTTGCTCCAGTAACCGAGACCAGGCCGGCCACAGCAGCGAGGGCAAGGACGGTCCGCGGGTAGGCCCTTCCCGACCGGTCCATCCACACCGTGAAGAGAGTGAGGAGCCCTGCAGCAATGAACTGCACCGCCGACTCCGGGGTGCGCAGGCGGATGAGGTCGAACAACCCGACGGCTGAGAGCAGTGCTGCCGCCGGGATGAAGACGCGCACCATGGCGCGCTCGATCCGCTCGACCGGGTCTGCGTAGCCGACGTCGACCCACGCTCTCACACGCTCTATCCATTTGCGCATACGCCCTGTATCGGCAATCGCCTGGTTGAGTACACCGATATCTGACACGGCTACCTAGCGCAGTTGGGACAAAGCCCGGTAACAGCGAAGTGAGTGGGGTCTACCTCGAATCCGGTGTGCCGGCGAAGATCATCCAGCCACTCTGAGAGTCCTCCAGCCGGCACTGCGGCCGTCGCACCACAGCGACTACAGACTATGTGCTGATGCGCTGCCTCCGACGCAAGGTGGTAGACGGCCGCCCCGTGCCCCAGGTGGCTGTGAACGAGCAGGCCAGACGATTCGAGGGCGTCCAGCGTGCGATAGACCGTCGACTGGTCGGCAGCTGCGTCCGGATTGGCTTGCACTGCGTCGAGAATCGAGGCCGCGGTCAGGTGCTCGCTATGGCGCTCAGCGATGATCGAGCAGACGGCGCGACGTGCCGCAGTAATGCGCAGACCCTGGTTGCGCAGTGCATCGAGCAAGGCTTCCGACGTGATGTGCATCCCGGCCCTACCGTAGACGGGCCTTGCCGGGCATGAGCACCATGCCCAGGGTGCGCAGCATGATCCGGGTATCGAGCGCCATCGACTGCTGCTCGACATACTCCTCGTCGAACCGGGTGCGTTGCTCGGCCGAGATCTCGTCACGGCCGGACACCTGTGCCAACCCGGTTACCCCCGGCTTGACTGTGAACCGGGAACTGTCCCGCCCGACTATGTCCGCCTCTGCGGGGACCAGCGGCCGAGGGCCGACGAGTGACATTCTCCCCAGCAGCACATCCCAGAGGTTGGGGAGCTCATCTAGCGATAGGCGCCGCAGCAGCCGACCGACTCTGGTGATGCGGGGATCGTCGGCAATGCGGATGGCCGCCTCCTCGTTCTTGATCATGGCCATCTCCAGCTGCGCCAGGTGCTCGGCAAAGAGCTCCTCCCCGCCATCGGCTCGCATCGTCCTGATCTTCATCATGGAGAAGTTGCGTCCGTCCTTGCCTACTCGCTCCTGGCGGAAGAACACCGGGCCCGTTGAGTCGGCCTTTACTGCGATGGCGCAGATCAGCAGTATTGGTAGGGAGAGAACCAGGACCACAGCGGAGACCGCAATATCGACCGTTCTCTTGGCGAGCAAATAGGCTGCGCCGACCGAGGTGTCTTCGTCCACCGGTCCGGTGATGGCTCCGAGGGCGAGAGCTCCGAGAGCGACGGCCTCGCCGGCCACGAATGAGAGAGCGACTCTAACGAAGGCATCTCCGTCGGAGATGGCGAGTATCGCTATTGCAGCAATCAGCCCGATAGCCCAGGAGATTCCTAGGACAGTTGGCTTGCCCTGAGCGACCAGGACCTGAGCCACAAACAGACCTGCGCCGGCTAGTACCACTCCGGCCGCTACCAAGCCCGAGGGGAATGCCTCCGGGCGGAATTCGGCGCCGAAGGCAACCGCAACCACCCACGGTCCCAGGTAGTACCCGGCGAGAGAGCCCAGGCCGGCGAGCCCGATTCCAGCCAGGCCGATACCTCGGGCCCATGCCGCAAGCTCACGTCGCTGTTGACGAGCCGCCATCTCAGTGAACGGCGGCAGCACCCTGGCGATCAGGTTGTAGCCAAATGTCAGTGGGGCTCGGAAGAGAGTGAAGGTGGCAAAGACGACGGAGACCAGCGCCTGTGCCGCGCCGAGCATTGCGGCGACGACCGGGCCGGCCAGCAACAGCGCCTGTGATGCAGCCGACGAGAGCACCAACCCGCTCAGCAGGCCTTGATCCCCGACGGAGGCGATGTCGTCCGCGGTGAGAACCTGGCGACCGTGATCGATCCGGCGGAAAGGTCGCCACACCAGAGTGATGATTGGGCCGGCGATCAGGGCGATGGCCAGGCCGGATGCCGAGGGGCGCAGAGTGAGCACGATGATGGCAACCGCCAACCGCAACAGATTCGCCCCGCCGCTGGCGTACCCGTACTCGCGGAATCTGCGCCAGCCGGCGAGGTGGCCCCGGGCGGCGGAGTAGCCGGCGTGCATTGCGACAGTCAACCCGGTGAACACGATGAACCGTCTATCGCCGTTGAGGAAGCGGTCGACACCGAGCCATGCGAATGCCGTGGCCGAGACCACCGTCACCCCCGCCAACCACCATGCGGTGCGGGGGAGCCCGGAGTGGCTCGGATTCAGCGTGAGCCTGCGCACGACGAGCTGCTCGATAGGGAGAAGGAAGACGATGAAGGTGAGGAAGTGGATGGTCAGCAGAACCGAAACCGGGGCGAAATCGGTTGCGCCGAGCGTGCGGCCTCCAATGATCTGATATGCATATGCCGCCAATCCGGCAAGAAGGCTGCCGGCCAGGATGTGGCCGGTGCCGTCCTCCGACAGGCGAGCGAACCTGGTCCGGGTTGGGCTGCTCTCAGGCGGTAGCGGCGTGTCTGCAGGTCTCTCGTGCATTTTGCTGGTCGCTGGTGGGAAGGGCACACGATACCCAGGCGGGCACGGGAACCGTCAGTCGCCAGACGAAAATCCGATTGTCAACTGTGTTCTGGGCTGCTTTAGCATGAGCCGATGCAGCCCAACGGTGCGGAGGAGGCGCGCAAGCGCCCGGTTCTAGCTGCGCTGCTGTCCGCCATCCTTCCCGGGACGGGACAGTGGTACGCAGGCGCCCGCCGGCGCGCCCTGATTGTTCTTGCCGTCGACTTGCTGCTGATTGTCGGTGCGGCGCTCGCCTACTTCAACAAGCTGGAAGTCGTGAAGGCCGCGTTCCGGCCCGATCTGCTCGTTGGGGCGATGATCGGGAACATTGCACTGCTTGCGTTTCGGCTCTGGGCCGCCGACGACGCCTACCGCCTGGCTGCCGAGAAAGGAAAGGGTCGGTTTACCGTTGCCGCCGGGATACTGCTCGGTGTGTTGTTGCTGGGCCCCCACCTGATCGCCGGCTACTACGACATCGTCCACTACGACTTCATAACGTCAACGTTCGCCGAGGAGGAAGTCGCGGCAACAACTACGACTACTGCATCGCCGGCAAACACGAGTTTGGCGTCGTCAGATTCGAACCCCGGTGAAGCCGAGCCGGACCCCACCGAAGGTTCGACAACAACGGTTTTCGAGGTTGAGGCCGGTCCCGTGCTGTGGGACGGCCTGGAGCGCCTCAACATCCTGCTCCTGGGTGCTGATGCCGGTGTCGGCAGGAAGTCGATACGAACCGACACGATGATCGTGGTCAGCATCGATCCGGGTAGCGGGGAAGTTGCTCTCTTCAGCATGCCGCGCAACTTCGTTCAGGTGCCATTGCCCACCGAGATGGGAATCTGGGGATGCGACTGCTTCCCCCGGATGCTCAACGATCTCTACGTTGCCGGCATCGAGTCTCCGCAGGCTTTCCCCGGCCCGCAGGATCCCAGCGTGAACGCAGTCAAGGGCGGATTTGGAGAAGCGCTCGGCATCCCAATCCACTACTACGCAATGGTCACGCTGGAGGGCTTTGTTGGTGTGATCGATGCGATCGGCGGAGTAACCATCGATGTTCCGTTTCGCATTGTCGACGAGACCTACCCGCATGAGGACGGAGTCACGGTCGAATACGTCGATATCGAGCCCGGGGTGCAGGAACTCGACGGACACCTGGCGCTGGCCTACGCCCGCGCCCGTCGTCACGCCAATGACTACGCCCGCATGGGGCGCCAGCGGTGCCTGCTCAATGCCATCCTCGAAGAGGCAGATCCTGTTGCGCTTGCTCTCGGGTACCCGGAGCTCGCCGGGGTGCTCGGCGACACGATGGAGACCGACATCCCGTTGAGCCGCATACCGGATCTGATCGATCTGATCCCCCGGATCGATCAGGAGAACATGCTCTCGATCAGGTTCATCCCGCCCACCTATCTCGGCGGCTCCGATGACAACGGTTTCAACATCCCCAACACGCCGCTGATTCGCGAGCACGTGCAGATTGTGATCAACAACTCCCTGGAGGATGCGCGCAGCATTCTGGGTATCCAGACCCTCGACGAGAACTGCTGATCACTCCACCGGTTAGCCCTCGGGAAAAGTGGTCCCGGTGATGAAGGCATTGATGAGGGTGGTGGCATCGGGCTCTATCGGGACCACATAGGCGCGGCCATCTTCTGTTGAGCTCTTCACCGGCAGGGTCACCGTCTGAATGTCGCTGGAAGTCAGCGACAGCGCAGCTCGGCCCAGTTCGACCATCACGTTCACCGAGAACCCGGCGTCCGCTCTGATTTGCTCGGCAAACGTGGCGGCGAATGAGGGCAAGTTGAATGCCGCTGATTTGGAGGTCGCCTTGTCGAACATCATCATCAGCACTTCTTGCTGGCGGTGTGTGCGTCCGATGTCGCTAGCGCTGATGCTCTTCCACGACCCGTCGATCAGCTCCTGGTAGTTGCGAGAGCGAGCGTACTGGAGCGCCGTTTTCCCATCCATGACGATGGTTCCGGCTTCGACGTCGAGACCGGACTTGGAGTCCCGGGCTGCGTGGTCGAACGTCTTGGTGATCCCGCCCAGGGCATCGATCACGTTCTGGAAACCGACGAAGTTGATCTCGACATAGTGGTGGACCGGAATCCCCAGGTTGGTCTGGATGGTTTGCACGAGCAGATCTGGACCTCCGAACACGTAGGCCGCGTTGATCCGGTTCGTGTCGTGCCCGGGTATCTGCATCTTGAGGTCACGAGGCAGGCTCAGCAACTGCGCCCCCTCGCCGGGGACTATGTGAGCCACCATGATCACATCGGTGCGCGAGCCACCGAAGCTGCCGAAGTTGTCCAGGTCCTCGAGTCCCTCCCTGGAGTCGGAGCCCACGATGAGGATGTTGCGAATCCCGTCGTCACTGATCTCAGCTTCGAGCGAGGGCAGCTCCTCATCTGGGATCTTCTCTATCTTCGAGTCGACGAAGTAGATGAACCCGACGGTTCCAAAGACACCAACCACCGCAAGGATCAAGAACCCGAGAAGAAGCTTCTTTGCCGTGCTCAAACGGCGCCGTGCAACGGGCGGCGGCGGAGCAGGGTTCTGAGGCTGGGTCATCGCAAAACCTCGCAGCGAAGAGGGGAGCAGCGAAAGCTGCAGCCGGCAGTGTAACTAACCCACGGGTTATGCCATCTGCGGGCACAACCAAGCGTGAGCACATACGTAATACCATGACCGCATGAGTGAGAACCTGAACCGAATCAGCCGACGCATCACGCAGGAAGCCTCGCAGGGAGGCTCGCAGGCGATGCTGTATGCCACCGGGCTAGATCCCGACGACATGGGCAAAGCCCAGGTCGGAATTGCCAGCATGTGGTACGAAGGCAACCCATGCAATATGCATCTCAACGATCTGGCGGCAGAGGTTCGCAGGGGGGTTATCGCTGCCGGGCTGGTTTCGATGCGGTTCAACACGATCGGCGTGTCGGACGGTATGTCCATGGGAACCGACGGGATGAGCTTCTCTCTGCAGTCTCGGGATCTCATCGCCGACTCGATTGAAACGGTGATGCGGGCACAGTGGTACGACGCCAATATCTCGCTCCCCGGCTGTGACAAGAACATGCCGGGCTCGGTGATGGCCATGGCCCGTGTCAACGTTCCATCGCTGATGATCTACGGGGGCACAATTCGCGCCGGCCACCTGGACGACGGAACACCTCTGGATATCGTCTCGGCGTTCCAGTCCTACGGTGAGTGGATTGCCGGCCGAACAACGGACGAGCATCGCCGTGAGGTCGTGCGCAATGCCTGTCCCGGAGAAGGGGCCTGCGGCGGCATGTACACGGCCAACACGATGGCGTCGGCAATTGAGGCGTTGGGAATGAGCCTGCCCTACTCATCCTCGACCCCGGCCAACGACCCGGCCAAGCTGCAGGAGTGTTTTGACGCCGGGGCAGCGGTTCGCAACCTCCTCGAGCACAACATCACTCCGCGCGACATCATGACGCGAGCCGCGTTTGAGAACGCCATCACTCTGATCATGGCCACGGGCGGGTCGACCAACTCTGTCCTCCACCTGATTGCCATGGCCCGTGCCGTCGGTGTTGAGTTGGCGATCGACGACTTCCAGTCGGCTAGCGACCGGACCCCGTACCTGGCGGACCTGAAGCCGAGCGGACGCTTTGTCATGGAGGACCTCCATGCCGTTGGGGGCACCCCGGCGGTTCTGAAGCTGCTGCTGGAGCACGATGCAATCGATGGCAGCTGCATCACTGTCACCGGTAGGACCCTCGCTGAGAATCTGGCCGCTCTACCCGAACTGAGTGAGGGTCAAGAGGTCGTCCGGTCCTGGGACGATCCGATCAAGGAGAGCGGTCATCTCCAGATTCTGCGCGGCAACCTGGCTCCCGACGGGGCCGTTGCCAAGATCACGGGCAAGGAGGGCCTCCGCTTCTCCGGTACAGCCCGCACTTTTGACCGTGAAGAGGACATGCTGCCCGCCCTCGAGCGCGGCGAGATCGGGCCCGGCGATGTTGTCGTCATACGCTATGAAGGGCCCAAGGGAGGCCCGGGCATGCCGGAGATGCTCACTCCCACCTCAGCCATTGTCGGCGCCGGCCTGGGCAACGATGTGGCACTGATGACCGACGGTCGTTTTTCGGGAGGTTCGCACGGCTTCATCATCGGTCATGTCACGCCGGAGGCCCAGGAAGGCGGTCCGATCGCACTCATTCGGGACGGCGACCAGATCACCATCGACGCGACCACCAGGTCACTGTCCCTGGAGATCGACGATGCGGAGATGGCCCGGCGCCGACTCGCCTGGACTCCGCCACCACTCAAGGCGACCCGGGGCACACTTCACCGCTACATCAAGACGGTGAAGAGCGCCGCAGAGGGCTGTGTGACTGATGAGTAGCGAGGCTACGTAGGGCTCAATTGCTTCGGGCAAGCACGTGGTTTACGTACCGCGATTGCAGTTGCTTGCTGGCCAGAGCCTTCTTGGCGGGCGGGGCCTTCAGGATGACCCCGAGGATCGCGGCCATCACTCGGTGGCTATCGAGAGCGTTGTTGTCGAAGATGAGGTTCTGCAGCTTGCCGCGCTCGATGGCCATCAAGACGGCGCGTTGAGCTGAGTCCACCGGCGTGATGACCCGCTCGGCACGGGCCGTCAGCTTGATGCCGTCCCGATCGCAGCTGCCTACGCACACGCCACATCCCAGGCATAAGGCCTCATCGACTTTGGCCTGGCGGCGGCGGGGTCGGTGCGGGTCATTGGCCGAGGTCAGGCTCATGGCCTCGACCGGGCAGACGTTGACGCACTTCGAGCAACCGTTGCACTTCTCGATATTGACGACGGGGAGATAGTTGGAAGTGTGAACCGGGTTCATGACGCCGAACTTGCGTGCGGCAATCATTGCCTCGCAGCAACAACCGCAGCAGTTGCAGATGAAGTTGACGCTCCGTTGGATGTTCTCGCCGAACTGGATCAGGTTGTTGTCCTGTGCTTCGGCGAGGAGGTCGAGGCCCTCGGCGACATCGACTTCACGGGCGAAGCCGTGTCTGATCAGAGAAGATGCAGTGGTGTTGAACGTCATGCAGATGTTCTGCGGCGCCTCGCACGCCTTGCCGACGTGCTCCATCTTGTGCCGGCAGTAGCACACGCCGACCCCCATGCTCGATGCGCTGCGGATGACTTCGCTTGCTCTCTCGTAGTCGAGTACCTGGATTCCGTTGTTCAGGGGGAGGACCGCCTCCTGAACAAACACCCTGCCGAGCTGCGTTTCCCCGTCGGCGAACAGCGCCTTGATGAAGTCCTCTTCGACGTTCATGTACTCGTAGAACAACTCTCCGAGAACCTTCTGATCGACATCGTCACGGAGCCGCATCATTGAGAACTCGAAGAACCCTGCCATAGGAGGAGGAAGCACATAGAGCGTTTCCCCCTTGCTGTTCTGCATGTCCACCAGGATCGCCCGCCCGGCCAATTCCTCGAGAATGCGTGTGGTCTCGGCCAGGGGCATCTTCCAGCTGCGGGCGGCGCGCCTGGCTGTGAACGGGCGGATTGGGAGCCGGGCTACTAGTCCGGCTTCGCGCTCGCTGAAGAGCATCTCCAAGATCGCATAGAGAACGTCGGAAGGAGGGGCGCCCTGAGGGTATCGGTTCAGCCGGTCGGCTAGCTGCTCGTATCCCTTTCGTACGGTCTGATGGGCCATCAGTGCTCCTCGAGTCCGCCACTACGATTCTCGATGATTGTTGGCCGCATTTCCACCCGATGGACCGGGTGGTGTTGCCGGTCCGGGCTCCGCTAGCCGCTGATTCGGTCGATCTCGACTTCCACGTCGACCCGGATTTCGCCTGGTTGTGACCACGGGTAGCTGTCGTGCTCGGTGTACTTGCGCGCCATGGCGTCAATGAGACCCATGCCGCGGTTCTCGACTACCACGGCGCGACCGTTGAGGACGATATTCCGGTAGGGGTTGTCGGGAGGCGAGAACGATATGGCGATGCGTGGATCATTCCTGAGGTTGCGTGGCTTGGCCCGGCCCTCGGCCGTGCTGAAGATGAACCGGTTCCCGTCGAGCCCTCCCCAAACAACCGAGACCTGTGGAGAACCGTCGGGGTTGAGTGTCACCGCGTGGAAGAAGATCGGTTCGGTGATCAAGGCGCGGATATCGTCTGGGATTTCTGCCGGCATGGGGCTCCTTCGGTGACTCAGCCGGAACGGTAGTGCGCCGAGGGGTGGACCTCGACCGGGCGATGCGCGATCCTGAGCGGGCGACGAGCAGGAGAGAAGCAGTGGATGAGGTCGAAGAGTTCGAGGTCAAAGGTGACGACCTCCTGTCCCGTATTCGAGAGTTGATCGCAGAAGGCAATGTCCGCAGGATCACGATCAAGAGCGCCGAAGGGCGGACGATGCTGGAGATCCCGCTCACTATCGGTGTGGTCGGTGCGCTGATTGCTCCGGTTGCAGCCGCCATTGGGGCCGTTGCTGCGCTCGTGACCGAGTGCACGATCACAGTCACCCGGGAGGACGACCCGGGCTCAGATGAGGCCGAAGCCGAGTAATCGAGCGGCGGTGCGATAACTACCTGTTGCGGCGGCTTCGCCGTTAACCTCTCTTGCCTCATGAACAACGGAACCAGCAGAGCAGTGCTCCTTCGCGATCTCTTCCGCGCCGACGGCCCCTTCATTGACGTCGCCGACGACTTCGTGGCACTGCGGTGTGGCTTCTGTGGCCACCCCGCTGATCGCGACGCTCGCTTCACTGCTGATGGGTTCTGGTGCTCGGGTTGTGCCTCAGCGTTGGCTGTAAGCGTGAAGTAGCCCTCAGCCGAGCCACAGCGGCTGGTCACGATCTACGGCGACTTGCCGTCCATCCACATAGGTCGCCTCGACTGTGGTCTCTCTGAGCTCATCCGGTGTTGCTGCGAATGGATCCCGGTCTACCAAGATGAAGTCGGCCGGGCTGTCGACCGCAAGCGGCTCCGGCTCGCACAACGCCTTTGCCGCTCCTGTTGTGTACATAGCCAGCGCCCGTTCGGCACTGAGCTGCTCTTCCGTGACCATCCCGGCTCGGTCCCGAGCCAGCGCCATCCCGGCCCATGGATCGGGCGGCTCGACCGGGCTGTCGGAGCTTCCGGCGAGGGTGATCCCGGCTCTTTCCAGCGTGGCAAAGGCGTAGGTACGAAGCAGGCGCTCCTCCCCCAACCGGTGCCCCAGCCAATCGGCCTCGGAGCCGAGAAATGGGGGCTGCACCACCGCAATGGCGCCAGAAGCGGCGAGCCGAGCCACATCGCCTTCCTCGAGCACAGAGGCATGCTCAATGCGAAGCCGTGCCGGATCGGCACCCTCTGCCACAAACTCCTCGAACATGGCGATCACTGCGCCGCACGCCGCGTCGCCAATCGCGTGGATAGCTGCCCCGCCGCCGAGGGTCAGTCCCTGCTGCGCTATTGCCCTATCGAGATCCGTCAAGCGCAGGGTGCCGGTAGTGGCCACGTCGATGAACTCCTCGTGCATTGCTGCGGTGTGCCCGCCGAAGCTCCCGTCGGCGAATCGCTTGATGCCCAGCCATCTCAGCCGCTCCCCGGCATTGTCGATCGAGGTCTTGGTAGCTGCGACGGTGTCTGGTGTTTCCTCGATCACGTATGCGCCAACGTTTATTGGCATGAGCGCAGATGCACGGCAGGCGATAGCCACCTCGTTGCCGAGGGACGCCCAGGCGCCCGGACCGGTGCGAAGGATGGCTCCGATCGATGTGATCCCCACCGCAGCCAGTCGATGTAGCGCGTCCAGCAGTTCGTCTGCAGAGACGTGGTTCGTGTACCCCAGTCGATCCGCTACCAGCTCGATTGCCGTCTCCCGCAGGACCCCGGTCGGTTCTCCTCGCTCGTTCCGGTCGATGAGGCCGCCGGGCGGGTTCGGCGAGCCGGCATCGATGCCGGCCCGGCGAAGAGCTTCGGTATTAGCGATAGCGACATGACCGCAGTAGCGATGCACCAGCACGGCCCGGTCGGTGACCGCCCGGTCGAGGACGTGTCGGTCCGGGAGGTGTCGCTCGGCGAGGGTCTCCTCGTTCAGGCGCATACCGATGACGGCGCCTTCGACCTTCCTGGCGGTTCCGCGAACTCTCCTGATCAGATCTTCGAAGTCGACAGCCGCCGCCAGAGTCGCCCCTCGTAGCGTTGCGGCGTATGCCACGGGATGGATGTGAGCATCACGCAGACCGGGGAGCAGCCAGCATCCCTGGTACACCGTTTCTGGAGCGGAACCACGCAAATCATCCCATCGACCGACCGCGGCGATGCGACCGTCTGCGACCAGCACTGCGTTGCCGCCTCGATCAGATTCAGTTCTGATCCCATCTGCGATGTAGAGATGCGCCGCCATCATCGATCCAGGAGGTGTGGTGGGAGCGCCGAGGCAACGATTCGCTGCAACCGGGAGTGCAGACGGGGATTGGCGGCGACGAAGTGGCGAGATTCGATCGAGTAGGGGTGCCCCAGGGCGTCTGTGACCACAGCACCTGCCTCAGCGGCGATCAGCACGCCGGCTGCGCAGTCCCAGGGACCGAGCGAGTACTCCCAGTAACCGTCAAAGCGACCAGCCGCAACCCAGCAGAAGTCCAGCGCCGCACTGCCCAGCCGGCGGATTCCATTGACGTGAGCTAGAACTTCCCCGAGCGTTGCTGCGTAGGAGGAGGCGTACTCGTCGTGGTCGTAGGGAAACCCGGTGACAACCACGGCCCGATGCAGGTCGTCGAACCCCGAGACCGTGATCGAGTCGCCGTTCAGGTAGGCGCCGCCACCTGCCGTCGCTGAGAACACCTCTCCGCCCAGCGCATCAACAACCACTCCCACCAGGGGCCGCAAGCCGTCATAGAGAGCCACCGAGATGCCGACGTGTGGGATCCCGTGGATGAAATTCACCGTCCCGTCCAGCGGATCGATGATCCAGCGTCGTCCTGTGGAGTCCCGGCTGCTGCCCTCCTCGCCGAGTAGACCGTCTTCAGGGCGGTGCCGGTTGATCATGTCGACAATGGCCATTTCCGAGGCGTGGTCGATCTCGGTGACCGGGTCGAGTCGGCCTTTCTGTTCGGTGACGCGATGCGAGCCAAAACCGGCGCGGACGACATCAGCACCCGTCGTAGCCGCCTGCAAGGCAAGTTCGAGGTCGTTCATCACCGGCAGCCTAAGCGCGGTTGGGGCGCTCGCGTAGCCTGCTCTGCAAACGCAGTTCTGCAGCGTCGCTACCCTCTCTGGTTCGATGGCCCCGTATACCTCAGCAATCCTTGCGGCACTCCTGATGTGGTTGGCGTTCCCACCGTTCGATGTCGGGCTGCTTGCGTTCGTTGCCCCGGCTCCGCTGCTGTGGGGTCTGCGGCGCGTCGAGCGTGGCTCGCAAGCTCTTGCCGTCGGTTTCATCTACGGCGCAGTGTTCTTCGGATTGCTCCTGTCATGGATTGCGGTCCTGGGCATGGTGGCCTGGATCCCGCTCACCCTCTGGCTTTCAACGCTCTCGGCCCTATTCGGCCTGTTGGCCTGGTCCTTCCGGGGATGGCCTGCCACACGGTGGTGGCTGATAGTCGTCGGCGGGTGGACCCTTTGGGAGTTGATCAAGGCCTATTTCCCCTGGGGCGGGTTCCCGTGGGGCTCGCTCGGCTACGCCGCTGCAGGCAACCCCGGTCTGATCGGATCTGTGCAATGGATCGGGCCGATGGGATGGACGGTGCTGGCAGTGGGAGTTGCGGCCGGCATCGTGCTTGTTGTTGAGGACTCGAGCCACTGGCGATTGCTCGTTGACCCGACGGTGGTTGTGCTTCTGCTGGTCCTGGCAGGACTTCTCTTCCCGGCCCGAGCCGATGGGGAGACTGTCACCGCCGCCATCGTTCAGGGTGGATCGCCTTGCCCCCAAGTCCGTTGCCAGAACGAGAATCAACGGATCTACGAGCGCCATCTCGAGTTGACCAAGTCCATTCCCAAAGGCATCGTTGATCTCGTGGTGTGGCCGGAGAACTCCTTTGGATCTCCCTACGACCCGATCAGTAATGAGGACATCGAGCTCGAGCTCAAGGTCGAGGCCCAGCGGCTGGATGCCTACTTACTGGTTAGCGGGACTCACGGTGTGGACGCAGAGTCCTTCGTCAACGTCAACATCGTCTACTCGCATATCGGTACCGAAGTTGGCCGCTACGACAAGCAGCACCCGGTCCCATTTGGTGAGTACGTGCCATTGCGAGGTCTCTTCAGCTTCATTCCTCAGTTGGATCAGGTTCCGCGCGACATGATTCCCGGAGAGGGACCGGTCGTCTTTCCGATTCGGGACCGAGGCGTGCTTGGCTCTGTCATTTCCTTCGAAGGTGCCTTCAGCCGACACATCCGGGACGCAGCTCGGGCCGGCTCGCAGCTGCTGGTGGTCGCAACGAACGAGAGCAGCTACGGGCCCGACGCTCCCGCTTCCGACCAGTTCATCGAACTGGCTCGCGTCAATACGGCCGCCGTCGGGCAGGATCTGATCGTCGCCGCCATCACGGGGAAGTCGACCTTCATCACCGCCGAGGGCAGTGTCGGCGAGAAGACGGACTTGCTCGAAGAGCGCTATCTCATCGGCGAGGTTCAGTACCGGGCTGCCGGCCCGACCCTCTATACCCGCCTGGGGGAGTGGGTGGCTGTGGTCGCGCTTGCCGGCGCCGCCGCCGCCATCTTCACCCCGGGACCGGGTCGCCCCGAAGGCGGTCTACGCCGCCGCCGCATCTGAACCAGTCTGGCGTACGTGACGGCCTAATACCGCCGCTGTGTACGCCAGACGTGTCTACTGCCTCTCGTACGCCGCTAGGGCGTCGGCGAGGATGTCGATGCCGGTGTCCAGTTCCTCGGTTGACACGTTGAGCGGCGGGATGAAGCGGATGACGTTGACATCGGGGCCGCAGGGCAAGATGAGCAGATCGTTGTCCAGGGCATGCTTCCCGACAGCGAGATAGGCCTCCTCGCTGGGTGTGTGCCCGTCATCCTTCACCAACTCGATGCCGATCATCAGGCCGAGGCCGCGGACGTCGCCGATGGTGCGGTGGCGATCCTTCAGCTCGTGCCACCTATCGAAGGCATGGTCCGAGAGCTTGTCGACGTTGGGCACGACATCCCGGAGTGCTTCGATGGTGGCGGCCGAGGCTGCGCATGAGATCGGATTCCCACCGTAGGTGGTTCCATGCGATCCCATTGGCCACGAGTCCATCAGTTCCTTGGAGGCGCCGAACGCGGAAAGCGGGAGCCCATTGGCGATTCCCTTGCCCATGGCAAGGATGTCCGGCCGAATGCCGTAGACCTGCGAGGTGAACCAGTCACCCGTGCGCCCGAAACCCGTCTGTACCTCGTCCATGATGAGAAGGATCCCGTGCTCATCTGCTCGATCTCGCAGCCCCTGCAGGAACGTCTTGCCCCCGGGGTAGTAGCCACCCTCGCCCTGCATGGGCTCAACCAGGAACGCCGCTACCTCGCCCGGAGTTACCTCGTGCTTGAGCAGGTAGTCGAGTTCATCGAGGGCACGAGCCGACGCCGACTCCTGGTCCATCTGCCATCGGAATGGCCACGGGTACGGAGAGATGAATACCGAGCCGACCAACGGGTGATAGCCCTGTCGGTACTTCGCCTTCGAGGTCGTGTAGGAGACCGATCCCATAGTCCGCCCATGGAACCCTCCACGGAAGGCGATAACTCCCTGGCGGCCGCTGGTCTTCCTCGCCAGCTTCACAGCTCCCTCGACAGCCTCGGCACCCGAGTTCATCGGCATGAACGACTCGATTCCCTCTGGCGTCACGTCCCGCAGGTTCTCAGCCCAATCGACCAGCGAGCGATAGCGGAAGGTCGAACCGGAGTGCCACACCTGATTCACTTGTTCGATCACGGCGCGCTTCACGTGGGGATGCTGATGGCCGAGGTTGCTGACCGCAATACCGCAGGTGAAGTCAAGGAGACGACGACCGGCGCGCGTCATTACCCACGAGCCCTCCGAAGCAACAACCTCATCATCGGCTTCGAAGGCGAAGAGGGGGGCGATGACTTGGTTCTGGCGTGCTATGAGGTCAGACATTGGGGCTCCTTGGGCTTGTAGGGGTGAGGGACACAACAGCGCTCGACGTCACGGAGCCGCAAACAGATCGCGACGTCGATCGAGTGGTCGGTGTGTCCTCATACACCCATTCTGACACACAGATCTGCTCTCAGTACCTGCGAGGATTCCCCGGCACTCGTTTCCAAGTGGTTGTGGACTAGAAATGTGAAGTGTTCCGGCCAAGTAACCGATGGAATGGTCATGGCAGAGCAATCATCGGACAGGCTTCCTTCGCTCACGATCGTGTTGCCGGCGTACAACGAGGAAGCCCTGATAGCAAAGACTCTCGACCGGGTTCTGGACTACCTCGCAGGGATCGAGGACCGCTACACCTGGGAGATTCTCGCGATCAACGATGGCAGCCGGGACAAGACCGGGGAGATCCTCGATAGGTACGCCGCGCAGAACGATCGAATCCGGGCGCTGCACCACCATACGAACTTCAATCTCGGGCAGGCCCTGCGCTACGCCTTTGCCAACGCCAACGGCGACTACACCATCGTGTTGGACTCCGATCTGAGCTACGGGCCCGACCACATCGGCCAGCTTGCCGACGCAATAGTCGAGACCCGGGCCAAGGTCGTGATCGCCTCCCCGTACATCAAGGGTGGGAAGGTGACGGCGGTTCCGTGGGTGCGGGAGAAGCTGAGCCGGTGGGCGAACAGGCTTCTGTCGATGAGCGCCAAAGGCCACATCTCGACCCTCACCGGAATGGTGCGGGCGTACGACACGGTCTTTCTTCACAAGCTGAATCTGAAAGCATGGGACTTCGAGATCAACACTGAGATCATCTACAAGGCCCAGGTACTGCGGGCATTGATCGTTGAGATCCCCGCCCATCTCGACTGGAGCGACCAACTCGAGGTGCCGGAGCGCGGCTCCAGCATCCGAGTCCTGCGCGGAATCCTCGGCCAGGGATTCTCCAGCTTCCTGTTTCGGCCGTTCTTCTACTTCATCGTTCCCGGGTTGCTGGTCGCCATTGCCGCCTTCTACTCGCTCGGCTGGTCCGCCTACCACACCTTCCACGAGCTGCTCAACGTCCCTCCGGGTGCCGAGGCGTCCTTCTCAGCCGCTGTGGCGCGCGCCTATGCCTTCTCGCCGCACAGCTTCCTCGTCGGCGGCATTGCCCTTCTAGTTGCCATCCAACTGGTCAGCCTGGGCATCATGTCGGCCCAGCAGAAGAGGTACTTCGAAGAGTTGTTCCACCTGGGGAGTTCGGTGCTGAGCCGAACTCCGCCGCTCAACCGCTAGACCCCATTAGGTTCGGTGGGCGGGTCGCGAGCCGGGTGAGGCCGTTGCAGTACTCGCCGATCGGCAGCGTTTGGTACTCGTGATCCCACATGTCCAGCAACTCAGCCATCAAATCGGCTTTGGCCGCAGATGTGATGTCCATGCCAGGGAAGAACCCGAGGTCGGGGTCGTCGTCACTTCCCAGGAAGTCCAGAGGATGCAGTAGCAAAGAGGGAACCGTGCCGGCTATGCGACACATCGTCAATGCCGTCCGCCAGTACAGCTTGGCCAGGGTGCGCGACTTGCCGCCCAGCCAGATGACATACGAGAAGTGGATGGGTACCCGGAACAGAGGCATCGTGGTGACCGGAACTTCAGTCATGGTCTCGCCGGTTGCCAGCTCCCAGCGGTAGGGACGGTTCGACCGGAAGGCATCCTTCATTGTGCCGAACAGGGCCTTGCGGCGCTCCTTCTCCTCAGCGGAGAGGTTGCTGGTGCGGAGGTAGTACAGCCGGCCGACCGGGTTGAGGATGTTGGGAAAGGTGGTTGCGTCGTAGCTGTAATCCAGCGAGTGCAGTACCTCGAGTGTGGTCTCGGAGAGGCTGAATCCAGGTCCGCGGAAACCGACGGGCGTGTACCCGGTCGCCTCCCCGATCGCCTCGTGAGCTCTGCCGAGGTCGGCAATGAGTTCTTCCCGGGTGTACTGGTGGAGCCATGGCTCGTGGAGGTAGCTGTGGTTGCCGATCTCATGCCCTGCGTCGGCAATCGACCGGAGAGCGTCCCGGTCGGCGCTGGATTCCGCATCCTTGCCCACGATGAACCAGGTTATTTGCCAATTGCGCTCGGCCATGACACGGAGAGCCCGGGGGACGACCATGTCGAGGTAGCTGGGGAAGGATGTCCACGAGTCGTCGCCGTGCGTCTTCAGGTAGGACCACTTGTTGTCGAGGTCCAGCGAGAGCGGTGCCTGCTTCCTTGCCATCACGAGCCTCCTCGGTCTTCGAGCAATTGCGGCAGGGCATCCTCAATCACCCCGAGGGTCTCATCCACATTGAGGGTCCCGTGAAGGATCTGCGCTGAGCTCACGATCGCCACGTTGGGCACACTGGTCCAGACCGGGGGAATGGACGCCGAGTGGTCGATAGCGGATACAGCGAGCACGTGACGCACCCGTGAGATCCTTGCCTCGGTGATGCTGCTCTCCTCCAGATCGGGATGCATCTTGCGCAACGCCGCTGTGAAGCGTCGGACCACTTCCTCGTCGTCCCACGACCACGCCTCATCGTCTGCGGTTGTGTACCGGGGGAGAAACACGAGGTGGCTACCGCCGAAGGTCTGCGGATCGACAAGAGCCGTCATCTCGATGACCCCGGTGAATGGGAATCCGTCGTCTGTGATGTTCGTGACGTAGAAGCCGCCGAGCGGGCGATCCAGCACGAGGGACGCGCAGATGATTCCCTGGTAGACGATCCCGTTGAGCTTCTCTCGCTCGTCCTCAGAAAGGTCGTCGACGATCGAGGTGATAGCCGGGGCGGCGGTGGTCATGACCACCCTGTCGAAGTGCTCGCGGTCGCCGTCCTGCGTGGTGACGGTGACGAGGCCCTCTGCGTTTGCCTTGACCGACTCCACGCGGGTTGCAGTGCGAAGGTCGACTCCGGCATCACCGATGCTAGCGGCGAGCGCATCCAGTATCTGGCCGTAGCCTCCCCGCACAAAGCCGAGCTTCTCGACCTTGGCACCGGTTGTGCGCGCCCGGTAGAGGCGTTTCATGATCGCCCAGATGAAGGCGGCGGAGGCAAGGTCGGCATTGTCGCCGAGCTTGGAGCGCAGCAGCGGCCGCCAGAACTCGCGGTATGTGCGCCGCCCCGACCAACGCGACAGCCACTGCTCCGCTGAGATCCGCTCCAATCGCCTCCAGTTGCTGATCCGCGAGGCATACAACATGGTCACACCGAGCCGGATCTTGTCGAGAAGGCGCAGTGAAGGGAGACGGAGGAACTCAGCCGTAGTGGAGACGGAGTAGAGGGTGCCGCCCGCAAACAGACCGGTGGATGACCGTTCCCAGGCAAGGTCGTCATGGATGCCGAGATCCTCGATCAACCCCACCAGTCGTTCGTCGGTAGGAAGGATCACGTGATAGTGCCTATCCCAGCGTGTCCCGGCGATCGGCCAGGTCATGGCGAGGCCGCCCGGCTCCGGAGCCGCTTCGTAGACGGTGACCTGGCCTCCGGCGGCGGCGAGGCGGCGACTCAGCTCCATCCCGAGGATCCCACCGCCGACCACAGCCCAGCGAGTCTCAGCCATCGGAGCCCCCGGTGGCGTAGTTGAGTAGGGAGTCGACGATGCGGCCGGCGGCGTTGCCGTCGCCGTACAGGTCAGGATGGGCGGGCCGCGGTCCCAGGGCTTCCCTGGCGGCCATCTCGATGGAATGTGGATCGGCGTGGGCGAGCCGGTTCCAACCCGCGTCAACCGTCTCGACCCACTCCGTTTCGTCCCGGATGGTCACGCACGGAGTCTCGAGCCAGTAGACCTCTTTCTGGAGCCCACCTGAGTCTGTGAGCACGGCCGCAGCTTGCTGGGCGAGCGCCATCGCTTCCGAGTGTCCCACAGGGTCGATGACCCGTATTCCCCCCGGAACCCCGGCAGCCCTGATCAACGGGCGAGTCCTTGGATGGGCCGGCAGGATTACCGGATGAGTCCTGGCTACCCGTCCCAACCCGGCGAGGATCGCAGTAAGCCGTTCCCTATCGTCGGTGTTCTCGGCGCGGTGGATAGTGGCGAAGAAGTACTTGCCAGGGAGTAGCCCGTGATCGCGCATAGTTTCGGCAGCCGAGACTGTGCGCATGGTCCATTCCAGTGAGTCGCGCATCAGGTCCCCGACCATGAACACGCCGGATGTGATGCCCTCCCGTTGCAGGTTGGCCACTGAGGTCTCGCTGGGGCAGAAAAGCAGGTCGGCCAGGTGATCGGTGACAACTCGATTCAGCTCCTCGGGCATCAATCTATTCCAGGACCGCAACCCGGCTTCGACATGGGCGACGGTGATTCCGAGCTTTGCTGCCGACAGGGCTGCGGCCAAGGTTGAATTTGTGTCCCCGTGAGTGATGACGATCTCGGGCCGCTCGGTCAAGTACACCCGGTCCAGTTCGGTCAGCATTGCTCCGGTCTGGACTCCGTGGGATGCCGACCCGATACCGAGGTGATAGAGCGGCTCGGGCAGTTCCAGCTGAGAGAAGAAGAGCTCAGACATCTCGTAGTCGTAGTGCTGGCCCGTGTGCACCAGCCCACCGGATATGCCCTCGCGACGGGCGATCTCCCGCGCCAGGGGAGCCGTCTGGACAAACTCCGGTCGGGCCCCAACGACGGTGAGGGTCCTCAGTGACATATGGAGGTGGGTGGCCTTCCCCGTCCGGAGTCGAGCAGGTCCTCGGCCATCTCGAGCACGCCGACGCCTTCGCTGAGGGTGACTACCGGTGCATCGATGTCGCCGAGCACAGCGTCCCGGAAGCTCTCTAGCTCAACCTGAAGCGGCTCCCGTTTCGGGAAGGCAAAGGTGGTGCGGTGTCCTTCGGTCACCCCGCGGAGCCGGCTGATGTCGTCCCATTCGGTCACCACTTTGCCGTTCTCGTGAAAGGTCAGCTCAGCGGCCAGCAGGTCTGCGACGAAGGCCCCTCGGGTCCCCGTCACTGTTACCCGCCGCTCCTTGACCGGGCTGACCCAGTTGACGCTCATGGTTGCCACGACACCTGATTCGAGAAGGCCGATCACCTCGATCACGTCCTCATGTGGGCCGTCGATAACCGATTGGGTGATCGAATGCATGTTCCGGAACGGCCCGCACAGCCACCTGATCAGGTCGATGTCGTGGGTCGCCAGGTCGTAAACGACGCCGACGTCGCTGATCCGCTCGGGGAAGGGGCCGACGCGGCGTGTCGACATTGCATACACCTTGCCAAGCTCGCCGGCCTGCAGTCGCCGGCGCATCTCGATGAGCGCAGGGTTGAACCGCTCGACGTGGCCTACCGCCGCGACCAGCCCGGCCGAGTCGAAGGCCTTGGCCAGGGCACGGGCGGCAGCAACGCTGTTCGCTACCGGTTTTTCAATCAGGGCGTGGACTCCGGCCGCGGCGAGCTCGAGTCCCACGGACTCATGCTGGTTCGACGGCACTGCCACGGAGGCTGCGTCGATGCCGATCTCGAGAAGTTCACCAACCGTGGCCACAATCGGGATCCCGACGGCTGCCTTGCGCCGATCGCCCGCTGGATCGGCAGCACCGACCAGTTCCACGCCGTCCATTGATCGCCAAATGCGAGCGTGGTGACGTCCCATGGCGCCCAATCCAATGACCCCAACTCGAAGTGTCATTCCTTGGCCCCCTTGTTGACGGCATCGATTACCTGCTCGATCTCGGCTTCGGTGAGATTCGGCCGGACGGGCAGAGAAAGGACTTCTTCTGATGCGCTCTCGGTATGCGGCAGCGCCCGTCCCGACGAGTAGCGATCGAAGGCGGCCTGTTGATGGCAGGGGATCGGGTAGTAGATGCCGTAGCCCACTCCGGTCTCCTCACAGCTCTCGACAAGATCCCGGCGACGGGAGCTGCGCACCGTGTATTGGTGATAGACGTGGTAGGTGTCGGCCGCAACGAACGGCACGGCGACGTTTCCGGCGAGGTGGAGGTCGTAAGTGGCGGCGATGGCGCGGCGTTGGCGGTTCCAAATCTCCAGCCGGCGCAACTGGACTCGTCCTATTGCCGCGGCTATGTCCGTCATGCGGGCATTGGTCCCGACGGTGGCATGGTGATAGCGCTCGGTCATGCCATGGTTGCGGAGCCGTCGGATTCGCTCGACGAGTTCGAGGTCGCGGCCGGTGACCATTCCGCCCTCGCCGGTTGTCATGTTCTTGGTGGGATAGAAGCTGTAGGTGGCGAGGTCGGATAGCGATCCCACCCGATGGCCGTCGCGCTCGGCTCCGTGAGCCTGTGCCGCATCCTCGACCAGGTAGAGCTCGTTGTCCCTGGCGAGCTCATGAAGCCGACCCATTGCGGCCATGTGGCCGTATAGGTGGACGGCAATCAAGGCTCTGGTGTGCGTGGTCACAAGAGAAGCCGCGTGATCCGGATCGATGCAGAACGTGTCCGGGTCACAGTCGGCGAACACCGGTATGGCGCCAATCGTGGCGACGGCATTGGCTGTTGCTGCAAAGGTGAACGAGGGGACGATGACCTCGTCGCCGGGCTCGATCCCGAGCGCCTGAAGAGCAACGATCAGAGCGGTTGTCCCATTGCTGACGGCCGCTGCCGCGTTTGCTCCCTCTGCGGCGGCGAATTCCTCCTCGAACGCCGCTACCTCGCTTCCCTGGGCGAGCATCCCTGAGCGCATGACTCTGTTCACCGCCGCGATCTCGTCATCGCCGATGAGGGGCATGGCAAGCGGGATCATTCCGTTACCTCCGCCAGGCCGGTCACCCTCATCACATAGCGACGCCCATCTGGGGACCGCCACTTCTCACCGTGGCGCTTGACCCGATCTCCGTTGCGGGCGACCCACCCGAGGTTCGTTGCCGGCACTCCGGCTACCAGCTCGTGGTCGAGAACATCCCGCGCAACCACGGCACCGGCGGCAACCATCGCCCAGCGGCCGATTGTCACGCCTGCAACAACCACCGCACCCGCGCCGATGCTTGCTCCCTCGTGCACCACGACGGGTTCGGCGTTCCACTCACCGGCTTTCTTGGGCTCGCCGTCTTCGTTGAGAGCTCGCGGCGAACGATCATTGGTGAGGATCGCGCCGGGACCAACAAAGACGCCGTTGGCCAGCCGCGCTGGAGCGAAGACCTGGGCGGAGTTCTGGATCTTGCAGTTGTCCCCGACAACAACGCCCGGCCCGATGAAGGCACCGCCACCAATCACACAATTGGCCCCGATCGAAGCTCCGCTCCGGATGTGGGCCCGGTGCCAGACGTATGTGCCTTCTCCGATCGCGGCCCCGGCTTCAACCAGAGCATCCGCAGCGGTCATATCTGACTGTCCCTCAGCCACTGCCCAACTCCCCTCGCACACCTCGGTAGATGGTGATACCGGCGTAGTCCGCAACAGGACGCAAGCCATCGGCCTCCCGACGGGCGTCGAGGAAACGACCTTCCGGGTCCCCATGGAACGGCCGGCTGTAGATGAAGAGGTACTCCTCACCAGGATCGACAACCCGCTCGAGAACATCTGCTTGTCTGGTCATGTTGGGATCATCGTCTCGAACAGGCGGGATCTGAACCACTCGGTTTTCGAGCTGTTCGTGATACTCAAACCGTCCAAACCCCTTGTCCTCGGGTAGCACCGTTGCGCTTTCTTCCCCCAAGTAGTACTCGATGGGCTTGGTCATGTACCACGCAAGCGCTACTGCGGGTAGGTCCGGGTTGGCGGCGACGTACTCGGCGGCGGCGCGAGCGTCCTCCACTTTGTACTCGTCGATGGTCAGTCTGGTGCCTATTGCCAGAACCATGACAGCTATCAGCGCAGTCCCTGCGAGGAACCTTGCTTTCCCGGATGCTGCTAGGAATCCGGCTACGAGCCATATGGCGAGCGGTACAACCAGCCAGGAGAGGTAGCGCACGCGGAATGCCACACCAATCCAGGCCGAGAAGAGGGAAAGCAGCACCAGTGGCATCAGGAGTGGTACCCCCAGCCTGAGTCGCCATGAAGGGCTCAGTGCTTTCCACCCGTGGACGAACAGGTAGATCGCAGAGCTTCCGATAATCAGCAACCAAGGTAGTGCTGCGCTGATTGCATCGACGATGCCCATGGTATGCAGTGCGCGAGTGGAGGGTCCGAGTGTGAAACCCGTGAAGAGGCTCAGGCCGGTGTAGCCGATTGCCCCAATATCGACGGTGGGCGAATAGGAGTTGGACGCGTCTATCGCGAAGTCGGGGATGGCCACGAGTATCAGTGGAATGAGGGCCACTGCGGCCGCGCAGTGGGTGTAGAGCCACCTCCGCAACTGCTGGTGGTCGCGACGAATCGTCCAGAGCACAACCAATTCGGCACTGGCGACGGCGAGCGCAAACATGTAGTGGGTGTACATCCCGAGCACCAGTACCGCACCGAAGCCGATCCACGATCTAGTGGTTCCCGAGTCCAGGGCCACTGTGGTTGCCAGAAGAAGCAAGGTAGCCAGCAGAATGAACAACCCGTAGGCGCGGGCTTCCTTGGAGAGCAGCACCAGCAGTGGTGCAACGGCGACGCCAAAAGCTGCCCCAACACCGACTTGCGGGCTGATTCTCCGCCCGAGGAGACCGGTGAGCCAGACTGCGGCGACTCCGAGGACTGCGGAGAAGACGCGACCGGAGAAGTCGCCGAAACCACCAACCACCAACGCTTTGAATACGAGATGGAAAAGGGGAGGGAACCCGTCACCGACCGTGATTACCTCTCCTAGCGGGAGACCAATCACGGTCAACTCCCAGAGCTCGTCCATCGAGTAGCTCTGAGCGCCGAGGTCGAAGAACCTGAGCGCTGCCCCGAGCGCGACTGCCAGCCACAAACCCGCTGTGGTGTCAAACCTCTTCCGCCCTGTCACTGCCCGCCCCCGATCGCGACTTGCCCGTGTCGCTTCTGCCCGCGGGTTGTCCCCGGTTCCGCGAGATCTGCTACCCAAGCTAACGCGCTGGGAGTGGTTGCCTTGCCTCCTTGAGTAGTTTCGATGGTAGGACTAGTCCACGGTGAGTTGAGGTCTGACGGAACCGGGGCGGGTTGCCTACCGACCTTTGTACCGCGGGGCCCGTTTCTCAACGAACGCCTGGATCGCCTCGCCCAGGTCGTCCGAGTAGAGGAAGGCGGCGTTCCATAGGGCCACGGTGTCCAAATCTCGGGCAACCTGGTGCCGTTTGGCAGAGTTGAGAACGGCCTTGCTGCCTTGCACGGCCAGCGGAGAGTTGGCCGCAATGGCGGCGGCCATCTCGACAGCAGCCTGCAGTACACAAGCCGCATCGTCGAATAGCGCGGAGACAAATCCGATCTCCATTGCCTCGGCCGCAAACCAATCGCGACCGGTGTAGACCAGCTCGGCCACCTTGCCCGGGTCAATGATGAAAGGCAGACGCTGCAGGGTTCCCACGTCGGCCACCATCGCAAGCCGGGTCTCTCGTACGGAGAAGATGGCATCGTTTGCGGCGAGCCTGATGTCGCAGGCGGTTGCCAGGTCGACGCCGGCGCCGATGCAGTGGCCGTGGATGGCGGCAATCACCGGCTTGGGATTGTCGGCAATCGAGCTGAAAGTCCGTTGCATCAGCTTGATCTGCTTGTAGGTGCTCCGCCGTTTCGCCACATCTGATGGCGATTCATTACCGCCCATGGCAGCGATGTCGCCGGTCACGATCGCAGGGCCAAATGCAATCAGGTCGAGGCCGACGGTGAACGAGGTGCCCTTCGCTGCGATGACGATCGCTCGCACCTCGGGATCCTCACCCAATGACTCCATTACCTCCGGGAACTCGATCCAGAAGTTCGGGGCCATGGCATTGCGCTGGTCGGGCCGATCCAGCCAGACAACCGCGACATGATCAAGTAGCTCGACCGTGATTGCATCTGACTGAGGGTGGGGCTGATCGCTCATTCGCTCAGCGTAGAGCCTCGGCGCGCTGCACCGCATCAGGTGTATCGAGGCTGAGCCAGGACCGCCCGTCCTCACCCCAGGACGTCCAGGTGCTCTCGTTGATCTGGTTTGTAGTCACCTCATGGATGAGCAGGCGCAGCTTGCCTTCGCCGGACGCAACGAGCGTTTCCGCTCTGTCGAGGCAAGCAGCGCGGAACACCGAGCAAGTGACCTGGGGGTGTCCTGCCTGAAACGGGACCACGGCATCTCCCGGTTGCTCGAGCAGCCGGAGAACGGTCTCCGGCCGGAGGAGAGGTTGGTCTACCGCCGTCAGGAAGACATCGCTCCCGGTGCTACGCAGGGCGGTGAGCAGCCCGACCAACGGCCCGCCACCGGGGTTGTCGGCATCGCGCACCGACTCGTACTCTGCGATTTCCCTGCCGACGACAAGAACCTGAAGACCGGCCAGGCGAATCGATTCCGCCACGTGGGAGATCATCGGAGCGCCTCGAAACGAGACAAACGCCTTGTCTGCCCCCATACGGGTCCCCTTGCCGCCGGCAAGTACGGCACCGATCGTGTTCTCCATGTCCGTAGGGTATCGACCATCCCATTTCCCCGGAAACGGTGTGGGATGTGTCAAGAAACCTCCGAGAAGGTCGATAATGGCGGTACACCAAATTGGGAGTCACGAAGTGAAACGCTATGTCCCCTTCTTCTTGCTACTCACGCTTGTCTTGTCTGCGTGCACCATCAGGTTGGACGTCGATCTCGTCGTCAACGAGGACGAATCCGGGTCGTTTGCCCTGTTCATGGGATTTGATGAGGAATTCCAGGAACTGATGGCGCAGGGCGGCGCCGAGGAGATGGACTTCACCGAGGCACTCGGGAGTGCTCCCGAGGGTTGGACTGTCGAAGAGGTCACCGAGGACGGGTTCGAGGGGATGCGGATCTCAACCGACTACTCCTCATTTGAAGACCTGGAAGCCAAGCTTGGTGGGCTGGGCGAGGGCGCCGACGTGGGTGTCGGCGGAGATTTCCTGTCCGATTTTGGGCTCACCCGTGACGGCGACGAGTTCCGGTTTGAAGCCGATGCTTCGGGCGTCAGCGACGGGCTCGGCGATGCCCTGAGTGAGTCGGGCGGAGACGAAATGCTCTCCGGCATGGATATGTCGAGCATCCTTGGCGATCTGTTTGAGATCAGGTTCAACCTGACGCTGCCGGGAACTATCGGAGCGAACAACGCCACTTCGGTCAACGGGAACACCCTGACCTGGGAGGTTGATCTGACCGATGAGGGCGGATCGTTCGAAGCCGTTTCCACGGTTGGCGGTGGCAGTTCGGCGATGCTGCTCGGTGGAGCCGCAGTTGCTGCGGCAGCGGTTGCCGGCATTGGGGTCGTTGCGATGAGGCGTCGCAAGGCCAACGCCGCGGCTGCAGCCGTGGAAGCCGCTCCGATCGACCCGATCAGCTAGGGAGGTCTTCGCCCTTACGTGACAACGGCCGCCGAAAGGCGGCCGTTGTCGTTACATCAGATGCGGCTACTCGGCGGCTGCCCCGAGCTGTTCATGCATGACGGCACGAAGCAGATCGACGGCCTGGATGATCTTCGATGACGTGAGCGAGTAGTAGGCCCACTGTCCGTCGCGCCGGAACTTGACCAAACCTTTGTCGCGGAGCACCGCTAGATGCTGGGAGACGTTGGCCTGAGGGATTTCGAGAGAGTCAACGAGTTCGGTGACGGTGACTTCGCCGTCCCGCAGGGCGTCGATGATCATCAGCCGTTTGGGGTCGGCCAATCCCTTGCAGACATGGGCATGCAGGCGAGTCATCTCGCGTTCCACGGAACTCATGGCCCCATATTGCGGCGCCGGAAGCGCCAGTGCAAATTCCGCAGTAGATGTCGGTGGCAACGGACCTGGAGCTGCTGTCGAGTCGCCCCCGAAGGCGTATGCGGCCTAAGGTGAATCGCACGGCTGGCCGGGCCGGCCGGGATACAGGAGGATTAGGAATGAAGAGACTTACTTATCTGTCCGCGCTTGCTCTCGCTCTTGCTCTGATTGCCGCAGCATGCGGTGGCGACGGAGACACGGGTGAGTTCGACCTCGTCGCGGCCGACAAGCTGACCGTCTGCTCGGAGATTCCGTACGAACCCTTTGAGTTCGAAGTCGACGGCCAATACACGGGCTTCGACTACGACGTGATGCAGGCCATTGCCGATGAGCTCGACCTCGAGATGGAGTTTGTGAGCACCGGTTTCACGGCCATCACCAGCGGTAGTGCAATGGCGGCCAATCAGTGCGACATTGCGGCCTCTGCGATCACAATCACCCCCGAGCGTGAGGAAGCGATCGACTTCACGTCGCCCTATTTCGACGCCGACCAGTCGCTTCTGGTCAAGGGCGATTCCGGGTTGACCAGCCTGAGTGACTTCGCCGGTAGGAACCTCGGCGTGCAGTCCGGCACGACAGGTGAGGCGTATGCGCAGGACAACAACCCGGGTGCCGAGATTGTCTCCTTCGAGAACGGTGGTGAGCTGTTCATCGCTCTCGAGGCAGGGAGTATCGAAGGAATCCTGCAGGATCTTCCGGTCAACGGCTACCGGAGCACCCAGGATGCAACGGTCACCGTTGTTGAAACCTTCACCACCGGTGAGCAGTACGGCTTTGCGGTGAGGGAAGAGGGCAAGGAAGCTTTGTGGGAGGCGGTCAACGACGCTATCGCCACCATCAAGGACAACGGCACCTACGACGACATCTTCGCCAGGTGGTTTGGCTAAAGGCCATCCGCTAGCTAGACATTCGCTGAGGGAGACCCGCTAGGGTCTCCCTCATTGCATGGAGGGCGGGTGGTAATGAAGAGATCAACACGACAAAAGGTGATCAGGTACTCGCTGTACGGGATTCTGATCCTCGTGGTCCTTGGGTTCGCCCTATTTGCCAACTGGGAGAGCATCGGGCGCTCGTTCTTCAATCTCGAGATTGCGCGCGACATGTTCCCCGAGGTGATCACGATTGCAGCGCGCAACACGATCATGTACACCGCGCTGGCTTTCGCCTTCGGGCTGGTGCTGGCGCTCGCCTTGGCGTTGATGAAGCTATCGACGATAAAGCCGTACCGCTGGCTCGCCATCACCTACATCGAGCTCTTTCGCGGTCTCCCGGCGTTGGTCACCATCATCTTCGTTGCCTTTGCGATTCCCATTGCGTTCCCCGGCGTGAGTATTCCCGGCGGTGCGTTGGGTCAGGGCACGATCGGGCTCGGGATTGTTGCGGCGGCGTATATGGCCGAAACCATCCGGGCCGGGATCGAGGCGGTGCCTCGCGGTCAGATGGAGGCGGCCCGGTCGCTCGGCATGAGCTGGGGGAAGGCGATGACGTACATCGTCCTGCCCCAGGCATTCAGGATCATCGTTCCGCCGCTCACGAACGAGCTGGTGCTGTTGATCAAGGACACTTCGCTCTTCTTCGTTCTAGGCACGACACCGGCGACCAAGGAGCTGACGAAGTTCGGACGAGATCTGATGAACAGCAAATTTAACGGTACCCCCTTGATCGTGATCGCCATGGTCTACCTGGCTATCACCTTGCCGCTCACCTATCTCGTGGCGCGGCTCGAGAAGAGGACGGCGGCAGCACGATGACTGAGCGCAACACCACTGCACCCCCTATCCAGATTCGTGACCTGCACAAGTACTTCGGCGAGTTGGAGGTGCTGCGGGGAATCGACTTCGACGTGCAGGCCGGTGAGGTCGTTTGCCTCATCGGACCATCTGGATCCGGCAAGTCAACGCTGCTGCGCTGCGTGAACAAACTCGAGGAACCGACGGCGGGCACGGTTCTCATCGAGGGCATCGACATCACCGATCCGGAGACCGACGTTGATTCGGTACGCACCAGGATCGGGATGGTGTTCCAGCAGTTCAACCTGTTCCCGCACCTAACAGTGCTACGCAATCTGCGCATCGCCCAGCGAAGGGTGCTCGGGCGAGCCACCGATGAGGCCACTCGGATCGCTGAGGAGATGCTGGCTCGAGTCGGGCTCAGCGAGAAGATCAACGAGCATCCTTCCCGGCTGTCGGGTGGACAGCAGCAACGTGTTGCCATCGCCCGGGCCCTCTGCATGAACCCGGACATGATGCTCTTCGACGAGCCGACGTCGGCGCTCGATCCCGAGCTGATCGGTGAGGTTTTGGACGTGATGCGCGAGCTCGCCGATGACGGCATGACGATGCTGGTCGTCACCCACGAGATGACTTTTGCACTTCAGGTCGCCGATCGCGTTGTCTTCATGGACGGCGGTGTGATTGTCGAGCAGGGTCCACCAGAGCAAGTGCTGCGCAACCCCGAGCACGACCGGACAAAGAAGTTCCTCAGGGCAATCGAAGTCGAATAGGTACCGGAATGTCAGTCCCCCCGCGCAGCGGGGGGAAAGTACCGCCGCACGAAGTGCGGGGGTAGGGGGGAACTCACTGCGTGAGTTCCTTGGCAGTTGCTTCGCAACTGCAGGGCGACGGGAACTCGGCCTGCTAAGGCAGGTTCGAGTTCGATGCGATCGAACTCGGGCCGAAGTGCCGGGGGTACTGAGGTCCTACCCGAACTCGTTCTCCATGGCGGCGATGTCTGCCGGCGATACATTGCCGCCACAGAGGAGCAGTACAACGTGATCGTCGGGCCCGAATCGGTCGGCCACAGTCTCGGCGGCAGCGAGCGTGCATGACGCCGCCAGTTCCGGCACCACCTTGGCTCGCTCGATGATGGTGCGCATAGCGAAGTAAGCCTCACGGTCCGAGACGACGATGGGAGGGGCCGCCAACTGGTTGGCCAACTCGATGGCGGTCGCGGCTGCATAGGGTGATCCGAGCGTCTTGGCCCGCGAGATTGGTGTCATCCGAATCTGCTCTCCGGCTGCGATAGACCTGGCCAGCACATCTGCCCCCGCGGTTTCTACAGCCCATACCCTCGCGTCGGGACGCAGCCCCTTGACGGCGGTGAGAACTCCCGAGAGCAGGCCGCCCCCACCGACGCTTACGAAGACGTCGGTGATGTTGGGTACATCTTCGATTATCTCGAGCCCGACGGTTCCGTTGCCGGCCATCATGTCGAGGTGGTCGAACGGGTGCATCAAGGTCCGTCCCTGTGCAGCCTTCCTTTCGGCCGCAGCGAAGAGAGTGTCGATGCTTGGCTCGAACTCGATGGCCGCGCCGTACCCGCGAGTTGCGGCGATGTAGTTGCCGGGGGTGGTCTCGGGCATCAATACGAGTGTGTCCACACCTAGGACCTGTCCCGCATATGCCATTCCCTGGGCGAAATTGCCCCCGCTGACTCCAACAACGCCGGCTGCTCTCTCCGCATCGCTCAACGCCAGCATCGTGTTGAAGGCGCCGCGGGGCTTGAAGGAACCGGAGGTCTGGAAGAGCTCATACTTCAGATAGATGTTGGTGCCGAGCAGGCGGCTGAGGGTCGTGCTCCTCTCGAGCGGGGTGCGTCGCACGTAGCGGGCGATCCGGATGCGGGCCTGTCGGATGGCGGCAATGTCTAGTGGGGCCATGTGCGGATCTAAGCAGAAACCACTTGCCAGCTTCCTCCTCCTGCGGATCTCGAGGCCCCGGGCTTTTTTGTCACACTCGGTTGATACGTTGTCGATATGGAAGACAAGATGAGCATTGAAGAGTTGCTTGCTGCAGCCGGGTTCAGCTTCACCGTAGTGGAGCGCTGCCCCGATTCCGCCTGTGCCGTGTGCCGGGGCAACGAGGTCGCAAGGGCCGCTTGATCGGCCACTCCGGCAGGGATATCCAGAGGTTGGCTCCGATGCTGCGGCGCCGCGGTCAACTGCAACGTAGAACGAAGGGGGAGGGACGCCAACAGACTGCTCAAGGCGGCCGTCTCATCGTCCGATTCGAGAGTGAGTACAGGCACTAGTCCCCCCGACCCGAGGAGGCGTTGTCGTGGCTCGGAGACGCTCGCGTCGACGCAAGAGCTCATACAGAAACGAGGGAGAGTCCTCCGGCCTGCCGCCGCACCTCGTTCTCGAGGATCTGTCTCCCCGCGCCCGACGGCTCGTTGAGAGCGGGCTGATTGATGTGAACATGATCGAGGGCTCAGGTGAGGGTGGTCGAATCACCAGCGGTGACATCTTGCATGCAGCTCGAGTCGTGGAAGTCGAGCAGTCTGTGGCCCGAATCGAAACGACCGGCGCTATTGCCGCCGATGATGAGCCGGTCACTGAGGTTGGCCAGTCGTTCCCCGGGGATTCTGAAGCCCAAGTATCTGCGGGTACCCCCGAGCCAGACGCCAATCCCGAGCTCGTTTCCGACCCGGCGGAGGTCGCTTCCGACGAAGCGGACGAGGAACGACCTGAGATCACCGACGCGGGGACGACCTCGGGAACCAAAGTTGGTGGAGATCCAGTCAGTGTCGCCCCGTCGCCGTGGGACGCATACAACGGTGTCTCCGAAGGCCTTGCCGAGAGTGCCCTGCCGGGGGCTGAGCAATCGTGGGGCGAGGCGGAGGCAAACATCGAAGCTATGGCTCTCGAAGCAGCTGCGCAGTCCGGCGGAGATGTGCCTGCGCCGGCGGACGCTGCCTTGCCTCCGATCGTGGACTCCGTGCCGCCGGCCGATGGCGCTGTTGTCGCCGCGTCCGAGCCGGAGGCAATCGTGCCCGACTCGGTGCCGCCCGAGGAAGGTGCCCCTGAGGTTGATGCAATGGCTCCCGCCGACGAGCCCGCGGCCGACGCGGCAGAGACGACCTGGAGCCCGGCCGACGTAGAAGCCGAACCGATTGAGCAGGAACCCGTTGCCGCGGCCGCGCAGCCGCAGCGAGACAGCCAGCAAGGAAGGGTGATGATGGACTTCGGAACACTGGAACTGGTGGATCCAGAGAGCGTGTGGGCGGAAGGTGCCGAGGACTTCGCTCCCTGGTTCCTCGCACACTCTCGTCAACTTGGGGATGTGCTCGGCTTGGATGCCGGCTTGTCCGAAGCTCGCCAGTTCACCACCAAGAGCGCAACCGGCGTTGTCGGTCGTGATGACACGGGGGATGACGTTGTCGTGGTGTCGTCGCAGAGCGCAACTGCCGAGGACTCGGATCTGGGACGGGCCCTTGGTATGGCCGCATCATCAGGGGCAGCCACTGTTGCCCTGGTATCGGCCAAGTTCCTCGATGAGCAGCTGCAGGCCCTTGCCTGGCTCAACAACCAGACCAAGAGCGGTGTCCAGTGGTACGGAATCGAGATGAAGGTGGTGCGCATCGCCGATTCTCCCGCTGCCATGCTCTTCGAACTGGTCGCGTCCCCGCCCGCGAGCGAGGGGTAACTATGCGTCTGGCGTAGCACGCGGCGTAATGGCGCCGGAATCTACGCAGGACTTCGATACTGGGGACTACTCAGACGACCTGACGGTTCTCGTCGTCTTCGTTTGACTTGGCCCGGAGATCGGACATCTCAGAGAGCAGATGGTTGGCGCTCTCACCGATGCGCGGCAGCTTCCTGCCTCGCCGCTTGGAGTAGATGCTCGTGTCGCCGCTCCCCGAGAGACGTTCCGCATCGCGGCGGAGGCGCTCTGCCTCCTCCTCAGCCTGCGAGCGCAGCTCCTGTGCCTCGATCATTGCCCGCTCGGTTTCGCTCTGGGCGATTTCGCGCGACTCAGCCTTCTCGCCTTCGGCGACCGCAAGCAGACGCATTGCGTCCTCCCGGATGCCGCGCGCTTCTGTATGAGCCCGCTCGATGATTGCGGCAGCCTCGCGCTGCGCTTCTCGGACGATGTCATCTGGGGCGGCGGACCCGGGGAGAGGTGAGGACGAGACCTTCATCTGATTCTCGGCCTCGAGCAGCTTTGCCCATCGCTCAGCCATCTCCTCCTCACGCAGAGCGATGCGACGTACCCGGGAACGCGCATCCTCCAGCTCGCTGACGGCCTCTGCTCGCACCTTCTTGGCGAGCTCCCGCGCCGACTTGAGCTGGGCAATCGCTTCCCCGCGAATTTCCTCGACTGTCGTCTCTGGTTTGATGGAATCGAGCGCACTCATCACTTTGCCTATCGGCATGAGGTGCCCGCGCTTAAAGGTCAGGTTCGGCGAGGCCGAACGGACTAGTCAGCGATCCTCAGAACAGGATCAGTATCGCCATCAGGACCGCGAGAACGGCGTATGCCGATGCAGCTCGCATCCAGCGGGGGCTCTTGTGCTGCAATGCCACCTGCTCCCAGAGGAACGCGATGAGAATTCCGGTCACCAGGCCTCCCACGTGCGCCCGCCAGTCGATGTTGGGTAGGAAGAGAGGAAGAGCGAGGTTGATCAGCAGAATGACGCCGAGTTGATTGAACATCGCACTACCTGCCGCCGATCCACGCTGACGATATGCGGCGTATAGCCAGGCACCGAAGAGGCCAAATAGAGCTCCCGAGGCCCCAACACCGAACACGGCGGGTGGCCCGAAGAGGTACGAAGCCAGGCTACCCCCGGCGGCACTGGCGAGATACAGGCCGGAGAAGGTGAGCGATCCAACCTGCTGCTCCAGCCGGGGCCCGAAGATATACAGGAAGTACATGTTGAACAGGAGGTGCATCGTCCCGCCGTGGAGGAACGCGGCTGTCAACGCCCGCCACCACTCTCCGGTGGCGATGCCGATGAGATCTCCGTTGATGAACCTCTCCCGTACCGCTCCAAAGTTGAGGATCAGGTCGTTCTCCAGTTGCGCCGACGCCATTCCGGCGAGGAAGATCACCACGTTGATGGCAATCAGCGAGAAGACAACCGGTGTGGACTGGAATGAAGGCCCGCGGTTGATGTTCCGGGCGTTGACCACGCGCTGGGAACCTGCGGTGCGAACACACTCCGGGCATTTCTGCCCTACAGGTGCGTCGTAAGAGCAATCAGGGCAAATCGACCGTCCGCACTCGCTGCAGGACAGATAGGTCTCACGGTCTGGATGCCGATAGCAAACCGGGGTGGTTTGTGCATTGCTCATTCGGCGTACAACCTTAACTATGCCCTTTCTTAATCCCGCATTCTTCGGCCGGCTACCCAGTGATCCCGCAGAACGCGACGTGGGGTGTCGGGTAGATTGAGGTGACGACGCACGGGGAGGACTCTGTGGCCACCGACGAACCGCTCGACCATCGCATGCTTGCCGTCTCGCTGTTCAACCGCACCTGGGAGTTGCTCGACCAGGATGTCAGATCTCACGAAGAGCGAGCCGAGATGCTCACGGCTGCGTTCGGCTCTCGATACCACTGGCGGGAGATCGGTGAGCCGCGCAACTTTGCCGTCAGCGATTGGCAAGTCTCTCGAGTGGCCGCAGTGCTGGGATACCCCGATCTGGCTGAGGAGTACGGTCAACGGTCCCTGGAAGCAGCCTCGCGCTACCGCCTCGGTGCCTTCTACGAAGGGTATGCCCATGAGGCGTTGGCTCGGGCCGCTCGGCTGGCCGGCAACCGTGATCTTTGGAGGAAACACCTCGACATCGCCTATGAGTTGCTCGACCAGATTGAGGAGTCGGGAGAGCGTGATCTGCTCGCCCCCGATCTGGCGGAGCTGCGCGGGTGACGATCAACCCGCAACCGAAACCCACTGGATCGCACCCCTGGGGAGAGGCCGCCACGCCATACGACGAACTCGGGGGAGCACCCCCGCTTCGCCAACTGGTCGACTTCTTCTACGACCGAATTCGTAGCGATTCTCCCTTGCTGCGAGCGATGCACCCCGAAGACGACCGCAACTCCCGCCGCAACCTGTTCGAGTTCCTCAGCGGCTGGATGGGCGGTCCCGACCTGTACACAGAGCGGAAGGGTCACCCGCGACTGCGGATGCGCCACGTCCCCTTCTCGATCGGATCTGCCGAAGCTGACGAATGGATGCGATGCATGCGCGGCGCCCTTGCCGATACCGGCGTCGCGGAACCTCTCCTGGGGTATCTGGATCGCCAAATCGAGCAAATGGCCAAACACGTACGCAATACCGAGACCGGAAGCTCGGATCCGTCGGCCCCGTAGGATGACCTGATGTCCAGCATGTCACGTCGCCGATTCCTGACCCTGATGGTGGCGGGGCTCGGAGCGGCAGCCTGCGGAACGCAGTCGGATGGCACGGCAACCACAGTGGCGCCCACGGCTTCCTCCATCCCGCCACCTACCACTGCGCCAACCACGAGCACTACGGCGCCGGTGACTTCGACAACGAGCTCGACGACCACCACCAGCGCTATGCCTCCTCCGGAGCAAATCGATGTCATCTGCAAGGAAGCGTGGGGTGCTCTACCCGTCGCCGGCGACTTCACCCCTCACGCCATCGATCGAATCACGATCCATCACACCGCCGTGTTGCTCGAGGAGAATGCGCTGGCACCGGCACGCTTGCGCCAGCATCAGGCATTCCACCAAAGCCGGGGTTGGCCCGACCTGGCGTATCACTTCATGATCGATGCCGCAGGCAATGTATACGAGGGCCGTCCGGTCGACGCCGTTGGAGATACCGGGACCGACTACGACCCAACCGGTCATCTGCTCATCTGCTGCGAGGGCAACTTCGACGAGCAGGAACTGCCTCCACCCCAATACGAGACACTGATCCAGATGGTGGCGTGGGGCGCAGCTCAGTACGGCGTTGCCCCGGCATCGGTGCAGGGGCACCGTGATGTTGCAGCGACGAACTGCCCGGGTGACCGTCTTTACGGCCCGATTGCAGACGGCACCCTTGCTGGCGATGTGGCGGCTGTGCTGGGGGAGGATCGCGAGCCGACGGTCATCTGTGGTGAGGCTGCATTCGACCGGGTCGCGGAGATCGAAGGGTCCGGAGCTTGAGGCTCATCATCGGCCTCTGCGCTCTCGCCTTGGTAGTCGTTGGCTGCGCAGAAGCTGATGACGGTCCCCCCGATGGAGAACAGTTCGCCTTCACGGACTGGATTGCCGGCATCGAGTACGCGGTGGCCGTTGAGATTGACGGGGATTCGCAGCCCGCAGACTCCCGCGACTTCGCCGCATGGTCGGGGACGGCAACGACTGTCGAATGGCAGCGGCCGACAACCACCGAGGCCGGAAGATCGGTCGCGGTTTCGCCACCGTCACCCGGCGACCGTGTTGCTCTCACAGTTGCCGAATCGGTCGCTGTACCGAGCGGGGCAACGGTGATTGCCCTCGTCAACGATCTCAGGGAGTCAGATAGCGTGGAGCATGTGGCCCAGCTCGTGATGGACTCCAACTGGCAGCCGCTGCCCGGCAGTCTCCAGCCGGCGGTCGATGGCCTCGAGGCGGCGGCAGCGGCAACGGCGATCTCCGACCGACGCGGTGCTGTGCTCGCAGTTCTCGAGGACATGACTCGCTAGGCGTCGAAAGCGTCAGATCGCAGCCAGCCGGTCGAATACCACTCCGCTATGGCGCAGGAAGTGCTCAGCGCTGAAGCACCGGTCCAGCACATCGGGATGTAGCGCCACGTCGATGTCTTCAGCTAGGAGCCCGCGCAAAGGGAGATCTTCGTCCCAGGCGCGCATCGCATTTCGCTGCACGATTCGGTAGGCCTGGTCCCTGGTGAGCCCTTGCTCCTCGATCAGCGCCAGAAGCACGGCCTGCGAGAACACGAGACCGCGGGTGGCTTCGAGGTTCGCCAGCATGCGCTCGGAATCCACAACGAGGTTGTCGATCAGCTTGGTCATCCGGACGAGGGCAAAATCCAGGACGAGGCAAGAGTCCGGGAGAGCCACTCGTTCCGCCGACGAGTGGGAGATATCTCGTTCATGCCATAACGCCACGTTCTCGAATCCCGTCGATGCGTAGGAACGGAGCAACCTGGCGAGACCGGTCACGTTCTCTGATGCGATCGGATTGCGCTTGTGGGGCATTGCCGAGGAGCCCTTTTGGCCCGCACCAAAGGACTCGCGAGCCTCTCCCACCTCGGAGCGCTGCAGGTGCCTGATCTCGGTGGCGAACCGCTCTAGCGAGGCGCCGATCAGAGCCAATACCGAGAGGAACTCCGCATGACGGTCCCGGTGAGTGATCTGCGAGGAAGCCGGCTCGATCGCCAGCCCCATTTGCCCACAGACGTACTCCTCGATGGCGGGCGGAGTGTGGGCGTAGGTTCCCACCGCTCCTGAGATCTTGCCGACGGCAACAGACTCGGCGGCGGCAGCCAGGCGTCTGCGGTCGCGGTCCAGCTCGAATGCCCACGTCGCCAGTTTGAGGCCGAATGTCGTTGGCTCCGCCCAGATCCCATGGGTGCGACCGATCATCACGGTGTCCCGGTGTTCCGCCGCCTTTGCCTTGACCACCGCAAGCATCTCGTCGACCCGCTTCTCGAGCAGAGTTGCGGCCTCCTTGAGGATGAACCCCTGTGCGGTGTCGAGCATGTCGGAAGAGGTCAGTCCGTAGTGAACCCACTCTCCACCCTCGCCTACCGACTCCGCCAGGACATCAACGAAGGCGGCGACGTCGTGGTTGGTCGTCTCCTCGCGTACCTTCCATTCGACCGGGTCGACTTCGGGAGCAGCTCGGACCGCTTCAGCGGCCGCTGCGGGAGCGACGCCCTGCTCGACCCAGGCTTCGACAACGAGAGCCTCCAACTCCTTCCACACCTCGAGCTTGTGCTCTTCGCTCCAGATGCGAGACATCTCAGGAAGTGTGTAGCGGGGGATCATGACTGCGCAACGTCCCGGCGGTAGTGAATCCCGCCGAAGTGAATGTGCGAGGCAGCGTCGTAGGCCCGCGAGCGGGCTTCTTCGATCGTATCGCCGGTGGCGACGATGTTCAGCACCCGCCCACCTGCAGTAACGAGGCCTTCGGGGGTGCGCCGGGTGTTCGCATGGAACACTTGAACGTTGGGCATGCTGCGGACCTCATTGACGCCGCTGATGGCGCGACCCACTTCCGGATGGTCGGGGTAGCCCGCCGCCGTGAGCACCACGTCAACCGCAGCTGTATCCCGCCAGATGAGGGGACCGTCGGGTAGATACCCCTCGGCGGCCGACGCCAGCAGTTCCAGCAGGTCCTCATCGAGACGAGCGAGCAAAACCTGGGTCTCGGGGTCGCCGAGACGGCAGTTGAACTCGAGCACCTTCGGGCCATCGTCGGTGAGAACCAGCCCGGCATACAGGAATCCGCGGTACTCGATCCCATCGCTCGACATCTCGGCCAGGACCGGGTGGAAGATCTCATCGATTGTTCGGTCAACGAGATCCTCTGGAAGGTCGGCAACGGGGGAGTAGCAGCCCATTCCGCCTGTATTCGGGCCACGATCTCCGTCGCGATGGCGCTTGTAATCCCGGGCCGGCTCCAGCGCAACCGCCCTGGCTCCGTCGCAAATGGCGAATACCGAGACCTCCTGTCCCGGCAGGTACTCCTCGATGACGACCGTCGAACCGGCTTCGCCAAACTCACCGCCGATGCAGAGCCGGGCCCAGCCCTGGGCGGCGATCAGATCCTCGGTAACCAGAACGCCCTTGCCGTAGGCGAGGCCATCGGCCTTGACCACGTAGGGGCCGTCAATCTGCTCGAGGTACTCGGTGGCTTCGTTGACATCGGTGAACGCCCGCCAATTGGCGGTAGGCACCCCGGCCCGCTTCATGATGCTCTTGGCGAATGCCTTCGAAGACTCGAGCTGCGCTCCGGCTTGGGTGGGCCCAAAAGCACGAATCCCGGCGGCAGTCAGCGCATCGACGACACCTGCAGCCAGCGGAGCCTCCGGCCCGATGACTACCAGGTCGATCGCATTGGCGAGGGCCAGATCGACAATGGCATGAGGATCGAGAATGTCGATCCCGGGGACGCAGGCACCCAACTGAGCGAAGCCCGGGTTGCCGGGCACGGCGATCAGATCGGTGATTGTCTTGCTCTGGGCGAGCTTCCAGCCGACTGCATGCTCGCGGCCACCGCCGCCAACCAGGAGAACCCTCATGACTTCCTCATCACTGTTGCGTCGCGTGACGGTCCCACGCCGATCATCCTCACCGGGATGCCGATCGCCTGTTCAACGTATGCGATGTACTCCTTTGCCTCCTTGGGAAGCCCATCGAACGAACGCACCTCTGAGATGTCTGTGTTCCAGCCGGGCAGTTCCTCGTAGACGGGATGGCAGTTGTAGAGGATGCGCTGCTGTCGCGGGAAGTTGTCGAACCGCTCGCCCAGCGAGTCATAGGCAACGCCGACTCTGAGAGTCTCGAAGTGGGAGAGGATGTCGAGCTTGGTCATGGCGAGCTCGGTGAGGCCATTGACCCGAACTGCGTACCTGAGAGCAACCAGATCGAGCCATCCACACCTGCGGCGCCGACCCGTAACCGTGCCGAACTCTCCGCCGAGCTCAACCATTTGAGCGCCCGTCTCGTCGTGTAGCTCGGTCGGGAAGGGGCCGGTGCCCACTCTGGTGATGTAGGCCTTGGCTACGCCGACGATTCGGTCGATCGTGTTCGGCCCGATCCCGCTGCCGGTGGTGGCTCCGCCGGCCGTCGGGTTGGATGAGGTGACAAACGGATAGGTGCCGTGATCGATGTCGAGCAGCGTGCCCTGGGCCCCCTCGAAGATGATGTTCTTCCCTGCCTGTTGTGCCTCCCAGAGCAGAAGCGAGGTGTCGGCGACGTAGTCCTTCAGGCTCTCGGCATAGCCGAGGTACTCCTCGATGATCGGTTCGAGATCCATCGGCAGCGAGTTGTAGACCTTGGTCAGGACCCGATTCTTGTCCTTGAGAGCTATCTCGAGCTTCTGACGGAGGATCTTGGGGTCGAAGAGATCCTGCACCCGGATCCCGTGTCGAGAGAATTTGTCCATGTAGGCAGGGCCGATGCCGCGCTTTGTTGTGCCGATCTGCTGTTGCCCGAGGAATCGCTCCATAACCGCGTCGAGCTTGCGGTGGTACGGCATGATCACATGCGCATTCGCCGAAATCCGAAGCCTGGTTGGATCGATACCTCGTGAGTCGAGCTCGGCCATCTCGGCAACGAGAACGGAGGGGTCGATCACGCATCCGTTGCCGATCACCGGGGTTACCTGCGGATAGAGGACGCCGCTTGGAATCAGGGTCAGGGCGAATCGCTCACCGTCGACGATGATCGTGTGGCCGGCGTTGTTACCGCCCTGGTAGCGAACCACTACGTCCGCAGACTCGGAGAGATGGTCGGTGACCTTCCCCTTGCCCTCATCCCCCCACTGGGCGCCAATTAATACGGTTGTAGGCACGAATCCTCCAAGGATTGTTCGACCGGTCGGGCAGATTCTACCGGGCCATTTCCCTGCCCACCCGGTCGGGGTAGCGAACCAACGACCCGCAGGATTGGTGGGGCAGCGACTCCTGTCGGTCTGTTACTAGCGACCTATTGCGACAACGCTTGCGCCGGTGAATGAGATGTAGTCCTCCGGCTTGAGAACTACCTGGATGCCCTTGGCGCCGGCAGAGATAGCGATCATGTCAAACAGTTCTGCGATCTCATCCAAGTACACGGGGAACGGCTTCTTGGCTCCGATTGCTGTCACCGATCCCCGCTCGTAGCCGGTCAGGGGCATGACCTCCTTCAGGGAAGCGAGGCGGATCTTGCGTTCGCCGTGTGCGGCCGCGAGCGCCTTCAAGTCCAGCTCAGTGTTGGCGGGGATGACGGCAAAGCAAGGGCCGTTGTGATCCCCGACCGCCACCAGGGTCTTGTAGACCTGCTCAGGCTCCATGGCAACAAGCTCAGCGACGCGCTCGGCGGTGAACTCCTCAATGGCCAGCTCGTATTCACGAACCTCGTGGTCGATGCCTGCCTGCTCGATCAGCCGCAATGCGTTGGTCTTGGTCATCGGAACCTCAAAGCGTGTCTGGCGTAGATCGCGGCGTTATCCGGCCGCACGCTACGCCAGACGCGTCAGTCGATCACCCGGAGCTCGTCCCAGCGGTTGCCGGCGGCGACATCGATCACGGTGTGAGCCATCGCCAACGCTCCGTCCCTGATTGCAGCGTCGCCGGGCGGGAGAATGGTTGCCGCCGCAAACTCCTTCTGATGGTTGACCCAGGGATCGCAGTCGATTCCGATCATCGGGTGGATCGAAGGCACCTCGTGGCTGACGTTGCCCATGTCCGTGGATCCGGAGGCGCTCGGGTCGCTGTCGGCCCCTCGGCCCATGGGGCGCCCGAGCTGCGTCGAGTTGGCCAGATAGAGATCGACCAGCAGGGGGTCCGAGATCAGATCGGTGTAGGTGTGTCCGCGTGACTTGAGCTCATAGGTGCATCCCGTTGCCTGGGCGGCTCCGGCGAAACACGCCTCCACTTTGGCATACAGCTCCTCGAGCCGTTCCTTGGTTGCCGCCCGCACGTACCAGGACATCTTGGTGTAGGCGGGGATGACGTTGGGTGCTCCACCGCCGTATTCAATGACACCGTGGATCTTGTCGGTGGCGTAGATCGCCTGGCGCAGCGTGGAGATGTTGACATAGGCCTGTACTGCAGCATCGAGAGCGTTCACGCCCACCTGCGGCGCAAATGCCGCATGAGACTCCTTGCCGTAGAACTCGACATCGATGTGGGCTACTCCCAGGAACGCCGGGTCGACTACATCGGCGGGGGAAGGGTGCACCATCATCGACAGCGCCGCTCCCGCAAAGGCGCCGTTGTTGATGAGATCGACCTTGCCGCCGTATGCCTCTTCAGCTGGAGTCCCTTGGACCCGGAGGCGGAACCCGAGTTGCTCGGCCGCGTCCTTGAGCGCTACCCCCGCACCAAGAGCAGCCGTAGCGATGATGTTGTGCCCGCACGCGTGGCCGACCTCAGGCAAGGCGTCGTACTCAGCACAGATGATCACTTCCGGTCCCTCGGTACCGGCCCGGGCGGAAAATGCAGTGTCGAGCCCGTACGAGGGGTACTCAACCTCGAAGCCCTGTTCGCGGAGGAAGTCAACGAGACGCTGCGATGTATTGAACTCTTCGAAGGCGATCTCGGGGTTGTGGTACATCCAGTGGCAGATGTCGACCAGTTCTGCTTCCACCGCGTCAAACCGTGCGGTAGCCGACAGCTTCAGTTCCACTTCAACCTCCGGGTGCTCGAATTAGGACTCAGGCTAATCACCCGTAACATCGCCGGGTCTGTCGTCTGTTGGCTAGGTAGCAGGAGCAAGCTGTGGGTAAGTACAAGGACATCCTCAAGTCGCTCAACGCCGGTACCGCGGGGGTGCGAGCCAAGATCCCCGGTGTCTACGAGGGCTTCGGCTCGGTCTATCGAGTCGCATACGCGGATGGTGCGCTGTCCGCAAAGCACAAGGAACTGATCGCCGTGGGCATCGCCGTTCGCGAAGGCTGCGACGGCTGCATCGCTTCGCATGTTCGGAGCGCCGTGCGCAAGGGAGCTTCCGCCGAGGAGATGGCGGAGACCATTGGCGTTGCCATTCAAATGGGCGGGGGGCCCGCATCGATCTATGCGTCCCACGCCTGGGATGCCTACGAGGAGTTCTCGGCAGACTCAGGCCCGCAGACTATGTCGTAACCGTCGACAGGAATGGTGCCGAGAGACCGCCAGACCTGATAGTCGCCAATGGTCTCGAGCAACCTGTAGTGGTCACGGAGCGTGCGCGACACTTGCGCTGTGGCTGGATTGGCGGGTGACTCCAGATCAACCGTGCGAAGCGCGACCAAGTCTGGCGGGGACGGAGGCCCGGTGAAGTGAGCGACGGGTGGCATCGGGCAAGCAAAAGGTGTCGGCAGCTGCATGACAACCTCGCGCTGGCTCACATGAGGAACTAGGTATCCAATTGATGCCACCGACTCGCTTGGGCGTGCCTCGAGGAAGGAGACAACCGCCCGTTCATCGGCGGTGTCGTTGTTGAATGACGGCTTGAAGACGCCCATGAAGACCCAGGTCACCGCCACACCAGCCACTGCCGAGTAGAAGAAGTACTTGCCCAGGTTGGGCTTCCTGGCGAGCCCGGTGACCATAGCAATCGCAAGCATCGGTAGCAGCACGTGCCAGTAGTGCAGGTGGGGCTCGTCAGCCTGGGGCCAACTGCCGAGCACGGGAATCGCCAGGGTTGGAAGCGCGGGGAGGATCCACCGCCACCCCGCGAGCGGGGCCGCGACCGTGAAGCCGATGAGCCAGATGGCGAGCGTACCCAACATGGTTAGATCGAACAGGGGCTCGATAGCCGCGGAAGGACTGGTGAGAAGCGCCCCCGGTAGGTCTGTCGCAGTGTCAATCCCCAGATGAGCGAAGTGGAACCCGAAGCTCGTACCTTCCCACGGGTTGAGCAGTAGCCATGCCGACATGAGCGTGGCCATCACGCCGCCGAGAATGAGTGCGATTCGGGCGTGCTGCGGCCTTTCCCTGCGGAGCAGTAAACCTATCAGTACGACGCTGACCGCGATATCAAGGCGGGACGATGCAGCCAGCGCCGGCCATATCCAGTATCGGCGCAGTGGATCCTCGCGAATGGCCATCACGCCCGTCATCGCCAGCGGGCCGACCGCAAGGCCGACCTCGTGAACGTCGATCAGGGCTGCATTCCAGGTGCCCGCGCCGGCGGCAGTGACGAGCAGAATGCTCAGCCTTGTCCTCCGATCCAGACCCAGGTGTTGTGCGAGCAGCCAGGCTGCAAACGGGACTAAGGAGACGGATGCTGCCTGAGCGACCATCAAGGCCGGGAGACCGAGCTGGGGTGTGAGCGCATAGATCGGGACAAAGAACAGGATCAGCAGCGACATATGGTCGGAGAAGTGGTGGGCTCCTGTGATTGCCGTCACGTCGTCGTAGCCGTGGGCGAGCCGCCAGAGCACGTTGTCAAAGATGCCGGCGTCAAAGGCAGTCAGGTCGAAAGTTGCCAGGCGCAGCAGAGCAAGGGTCGAAGCGAGGACAAACAGGCCGACGCCAACGGCTACGGCGAGATTGCGATCTCCTCGGTCAGATGTCTGCACGGACACAGCGGGCAGCCTACCGACTAGGTCTCCCGCACCTGCCAACCGACGGTACGATTCCTCCTGCTGATAGCGTGCGTGCGGCTTCGCTGTGGAATAGAAGACGGTCCCGCAGCGCTGAAGTGCGGAGATCGAGCGTGGAGGGCAACAAGAAGTGATGACAATCTGGGCCTCGATCCCATCACCGCCGAACAACACGATTGACCTCGGTCCGCTGACGATCCACTTCTACGGAATCCTCATCGGATTGGGAGTGATCATCGCCGCCATTGTCACGACGCGGCGCTACGAGAAGTTCGGCGGAAACCCGGCAATCCTCGACAGCGTCATTTTGTGGACGGTTGCGATTGGATTCCTGGGTGCACGCATTGCCTACATCTCTACCCACACGGACAGGTACTCAGGACGGTGGCACGCAGTCCTGTTCATCTGGGAAGGCGGCCTGGCGCTGTATGGAGGGCTGATCGCTGGAGCCCTAGCTGCGGTCTATACGTTGCGGAAGCACAACGGTGACTTTGCGGCGTTCACCGATGCCGTCGCGGTCGGTCTGCCGCTGGCGCAAGCTATGGGTCGCTTCGGCAACTACTTCAATCAGGAGCTGTTTGGGACACCAACGACCCTTCCCTGGGGCCTCGAGATCGACGAAGCCCGTCGTCCCCCTGAGTACGCATCGTTTGAGACGTTCCATCCGACGTTCCTCTACGAGGCGCTGTGGAACCTCCTGATCACCGTGCCGCTGATCCTGTACCTGGAGAGGAAGGGACGGCTGGCAAAGGGGGCCAGTTTCCCCGTCTACATGATTGTCTACGGGGTGGGCCGATTTCTCACCGAGCTGTTGCGCACGGATACAACCTTCCGGATTCTCGGGATATCTCGCAACGGCTGGGTCTCGATTGGGGCGATCATTGCCGGTGTCATCATCCTGGTGATGGCACAGCGACGCGGGGTTGCGCGCGGGCAACCCTTCTCCTCGCTCGAGTCCGAGGATCTCAGTCCTGAAGCCAACTAGCCATGCAGAAAGCCGGCGCATGGCGCCGGCTTTCTCGTTGGTTGTTGTTTGGCTAGAAGCTGGGTCCGGTATCCCGGTCGGCGCTCCGCCGCGGAGCACCATCCTCGCTGTTGAAGAGTTCTCCAATGGCGCCGATGGATCCAAGGATCCCGCTCATTTCCATGGGCAGGAATAGCTTCGTTGCATTGCCGTCAGCGATGCCCTGAAGCGCATCCAGGTAGCGGATTGCGATGAGATCGTCTGTCGGGTCACCGGTATGGATTGCCCCGAAGACACGCTCGATGGCCTGACCTTCACCCTCAGCGACGGTCAGCTTCTGGAACTTCTCTGCCTCAGCAACCTGCTTGATGGCCTCTGCCTGCCCCTCGGCTTCGAGGATGCGGGCTTGCTTGACACCCTCCGCCTGGAGGATCTTCGAGCGCTTCTCACCTTCGGCCTCAGTGACGAGGGCGCGGCGGTCACGCTCGGCCTTCATCTGCCGGTGCATGGCCTGGGTGACATCGGCCGGCGGATCGATCCGCTGGATTTCGACACGCACGACCTTGGTGCCCCAAACGTCGGTTGCCTCGTCGAGGATCTCACGCAGTTGGGCGTTAATCCGCTCACGCGAGGTGAGAGCATCGTCGAGATCGAGATCACCGACGACGTTACGTAGGTTGGTCTGGGCTAGCTTCGTTGCGGCGAGCACGAAGTTCTGGACGTTGTAGACCAACTTCTGCGGATCGGTCGCCTGGTAGTAGACAACGGCGTCCACCGTGACAACCACGTTGTCCTTGGTGATGACCTCTTGCGGGGGAACGTCTACGACAATCTCACGCATATCGACGCGACGCAGCCTGTCGATGAACGGCACGATGAATTGGAGTCCCGGATCCCGGGTGTCCTTGTACCGGCCGAACCGCTCCACGAGGCCTTGCTCATGCTGCTTGACGATCCTGACCGCCAGTGCGACGTAAACGATGACTAGTGCGAGGAGAGCAATTACCCCTACTGCAGCTATCGGCATCTTTCACCTGTCCTTTCTTGTTGTTCTTGTGACTTCAGAATCTTGGTTACTCGAGAGGCTCCACCACCAGGCGTGCTCCCGTCACGTCGACAACCCGCACCTCGGTGCCGGGCTCGAGGGTCTCATCGAGAGTGGTTGTCGCTCTCCAGATCTCCGTATCCATTCGGACCCGACCGACGCCCTTGACCCGGTTGACGGGCTCGGTGACGGTGGCGCGTGCATCCACGTAGCGCTTGGCGCCTACGTAGTGGACGATCTCACGTTCTCTCCAGGCGAAGCGCTTCATGCCCCACAGCGAGAGGATCGATGCACCAACGAAGACTCCGAGTTGGATCGGGACACTGACGTTGGCGAAGGCGAGGATTGCAGCGGCCACGGCCCCGATGCCAAAGGGGAGCAGGAAGAACCCTGCGGTCAGCATCTCTCCGACGCCGAGCGCGGCTGCACCAACCACCCATATCCATCTCCAAATCTCAACATCGTCCACGTTGCTCTCCTTTGGTCCGAAGATGATCAAGAGAACCACGGCGAGTACCGGAACCAGCAGCCAGCTATACGCCGACCACAGATCCCGACGCCAGTTCGTCCGATCACCGGTGTTGTTCCAAGCCTCGAGAGATGTCGGTCCCCGGTATTCGGATGCCCACGCCTCGGCGAACTGCGCAAGGTCTGGGCCCACCACTGCTTCGGGGGCCTTGTCTTCGGCGGCAGCCTCGAGGAGATGTGATTCCAGCTCAGTCGCCATCTCGCGAACCCGGGACCGGGGCACTTTGGTGTCCAGCCAGTACCGCTCGCAATCGGCGATGATCTGCTTGATGCTCAGGCGTTCACTCACTTGAGTCTCCATTCAACACCTCTTCGACACCGATCGACAGTTTTCTCCATTCGGCCTGCCAGTCGGTGAGCTGCTCTCGGCCTTCCTCGGCGATCCGGTAATACTTTCGAGGGGGACCGCCGGTTGACTCTACGAAGTAGCCCTCGATATACCCCTGCTTCTGCAGGCGGCTCAGCAAGGGGTAGATCGTCCCCTCGCTGACGAGCTCGAGCCCGTTCTGTTGCAGCTTGTCGACCATCTCATACCCGTAGCTGGGCTCCTGGTCTATCAATGCCAGCAGGCACATATCGAGAACACCTTTGAGTAGTTGGGAGCTGTGTCCCACTCGCGTCCTCCAACTATCTTGCCGTACCTATTACCCTGCCTACCAGGGTACCTTGTCTTGCATACTACTATGGAAAGCACGATAATTCAAGAGGTTGTGGAACCTTTTCGGCACCTTTCGGGTCCAAGTTGATGGACAACGAAATGGGAGAACATGGCCGAGTCATCGAAGAGAGCCGGCTCGATTGTCATTGCAGCGATTCTCATTGCCGGCTTGCTGTTCGTCGGATCCAACCTGGCCGGTTGGTCACCTTTTGGCGGAGATTCATACACCCAGGTTGGCCCCACCGTCGTTGACAGTGTCCGCGACGTTGCGAAGCTGACCACAGTGGAGATGGTGGAGTACACCACCGTCGAGAAGGGCAACGACTTCGGCTGGTTGAACTGGGCTCGGGGCGATCGGATCTTCCTCTTCGCCGTGGCCCGGATCGGTGCCGGCGTGGATATGGAGCAGGTCACCACGCTGAACTTCGAAGTCGACGAGGAGTCCGGCCGGGTCACCGTGCAACTGCCACCGGCTGAGATCATGTTCGTCGAGGTAGACAGCGAGGCAACCCAGGTGTACGACCGTGACACTGGTCTGTTCACCAAGGGGGATTCCCAACTGGAGAGCGATGCCAGAGCTGTTGCGGAAGAGGTGCTACTCAACGCAGCTATCGAACACGGGATCCTGGACAGGGCGCTCACCAACGCTAAAGCGACCATCTCCAGTTTCCTGATGGGTGTCGGCTATACCGAGGTGATCTTCCTCGACGCCGATAGCTGACCAGACCCAGATCGGTGTTGGCGGTGCTTGATTGAGCCTGCGCAGATGGCATAGGTTGTCGGCATGACAACACCCGCCGCGAGAACGAAGAGGATCATCGGCCTGGACATTGCCCGGGCCTTTGCCATAGTCGGGATGGTCATCGTCAACTTCAACGTTGTGATGTCGAGCGGTGTTGCCGAGCCTGGATGGCTGCGATTCCTTGTCGTTTCGCTAGAGGGAAGGGCCGCAGCAACCTTTGTCGTGCTGGCTGGGATTGGCGCCAGTCTCGGTTCGCGGCGGGCTCGTGAGTCCGGATCCCGGGAGGATCGGCGGCAATCGCAAGTTACTTTGACGCGGCGTGCGCTGTTCCTCTTTGTTCTCGGTTGGTTGTTCTTCCCGATCTGGCCTGCCGACATCCTCCACTACTACGGCGTCTACCTCGCCATAGGTGCGCTCCTGCTGTTCTCATCCCCGCGGGCGCTGCTGGCATGGGGCGGGCTCGCCACGCTCATCTCATTCGGGTTCATACTCAGCGCCGACTACTTCGCCAACTGGAACGTCGACGACCTCTCCTACGAAGGCATCACTACCGTTTCCGGCTTCCTCCGCAACCTCTTTCTAGATGGGCTCCATCCGGTTCTTCCCTGGATCACCTTCTATCTGTTCGGCATGTGGCTGGGGCGAACGAATCTGCGCGATCCGGAGTGGCGACAGAGGATCGTGGTTCGATCGCTCGCAGCCGTAGTTGTTGTCGAGGCTCTCGCCTGGATCCTGCTCGGGCCCAAGGGCTCGCGCGCGGAGAGCCTGCCCGATGAGGCATGGCAGTGGCTGTTCTCCGTCGAGATGTTGCCGCCAATGCCGCTGTATCTTGTAGCCGGGACGGCGACAGCCTGCCTGATCATCGTCGGATCGATCTGGTTGGGCGACCACTTGCCCACTCGGATAGCGACGCCGATCGTGCACACGGGCCAGCTCGCCCTGACCCTCTACGTCGCTCACGTGATCGTTGGCATGGGCGTGCTCGAGACTATGGGGAGGCTCGAGGATCAGAGTCTCGTGTACATAGTGACTGCCAGCCTGGTGTTCAGCGCTGCGGCAGTTGCCTGGTCGACCTGGTGGCGGCGCCGCCATCAGCGCGGCCCTCTCGAGTGGCTCATGCGCCGTATCGCCGGCTGACCACCGGGCTCTGCGCCTCCCTGTGTTGATTCTGCGCGAGTATCCCTACTTCGTTGTGAACCCGAGGCCGGTTTCCTCGACGATCACCTCGATGGTATCGCCGTCGGCGAATCGGCCTTCGAGGAGTTGGAGGGCCAACTGGTCGGCGATCTCCTTCTGCATCAATCGCTTCAGCGGCCGTGCCCCGAAACTCGGGTCGTACCCATGCTCAGCGAGCCAGGCTGCGGCCTCTGCGGTCAGGTGAAGCTCGATCCGCCGCGAGGCAAGCCGATCGCCAAGAGTCGCGAACTGGATGTCGACGATCTGGCGAAGGTCGTCCTTGGACAGATGCGAGAAGACCACGATGTCGTCAACCCGGTTGAGGAACTCGGGACGGAAGTGACCTCGCACCGTCTTCATCACCCGATCGGCGACGGTCTCCTCGGGCAGGTCGGGATCGATGAACTCGGAGCCCAGGTTCGATGTCATGATGAGGACCGCGTTGGTGAAGTCGATCGTGCGGCCCTGCCCGTCGGTGAGCCGACCGTCGTCCATGAGCTGCAACAGTGTGTTGAACACGTCCGGATGGGCCTTCTCGACTTCGTCCAGCAGAATGACGGCATAGGGACGTCTGCGCACCGCCTCCGTCAGTTGCCCACCCTCGTCGTAGCCGACGTAACCCGGGGGCGCACCGATGAGACGGCTGACCGAGTGCTTCTCCATGTACTCCGACATGTCAATGCGCACCATTGCCCGCTCGTCATCAAAGAGGAAGTCTGCGAGCGCTCGAGCCAGCTCCGTCTTGCCCACGCCGGTTGGCCCCAGGAATATGAACGAGCCGATGGGGCGATGTGGGTCGGACAACCCGGCTCGACCGCGACGGATTGCGTTGGCCACTGCGGTGACGGCCTCGTCCTGACCCACCACACGCTCGTGGAGGTGCTCCTCGAGGCGGATCAGCTTCTCGACCTCGCCCTCCATCAGGCGGCTGACCGGGATGCCGGTCCACCGGCTCACAACCTCGGCAACATCCTCTTCGTCGACCTCCTCCTTCAGCATGCGAAGGTCGGATTGCAGTTCGGCCAAACCATCCTGACGGGTCTCGAGCTGCCGCTCCAGCTCGGGCAGCTTGCCGTAGCGGAGTTCCGCAGCGGCCTGAAGATCCCCGCTGCGCTCAGAACGTTCTGCCCGGGCTCGAACCTCTTCTATCTCTTGCTTGGTCGCCTGGATGGCTTCGATGTTCTCCTTCTCGAGCTGCCAGTGGGCGACCAGCCGATCCAGTTCCTCACCCAGGGAGGCAAGCTCCTCCTCGATTGCGGTCAAACGTTGTCGCGACGCGTCGTCCTCCTCCTTGGTGAGGGCGTTGCGCTCGATCTCTATTTGACGGCGGCGTCGCTCCAGTTCGTCGATCCCCTCGGGCATGGAATCGATCTCGATTCGCAGCCGTGACGCCGACTCGTCGATTAGGTCGATGGCCTTATCGGGGAGGAACCGGGCTGTGATGTACCGGTCGGAGAGCACGGCGGCGGCCACGATGGCCGAGTCGGTGATGCGAACACCATGGTGAACCTCGTACCGCTCCTTGAGCCCGCGCAGGATGCCAATGGTGTCGTCGGCGCTCGGCGGCTCGACCATCACGGGCGCAAACCGGCGCTCGAGAGCAGGGTCCTTTTCGACGTGCTTGCGGTACTCGTCGAGGGTGGTGGCCCCGATCATGTGCAGTTCACCGCGCGCCAGCATCGGCTTGAGCATGTTTGATGCATCCATCGCGCCCTCGGCGGCACCGGCACCGACGATCGTGTGCATCTCATCAATGAACGTGATGATGCCGCCTTCTGCCGCCTTGATCTCATCAAGCGTGGCCTTGAGTCGCTCCTCGAACTCGCCGCGGTACTTCGCTCCGGCCACCATGGCCCCGAGGTCGAGGGCGACGATGCGCTTGTCCTTGAGGCCTTCGGGTACATCGCCGTCGACAATGCGCGACGCAAGACCCTCGGCGATAGCTGTTTTGCCGACTCCAGGCTCCCCGATGAGAACCGGATTGTTCTTCGTGCGCCGTGACAGAACCTGGATGACTCGCCGGATCTCGTCGTCACGACCGATAACCGGGTCGAGTTTGCCGTCGGCGGCAAGGCGGACGAGGTCGCGCCCGAACTTCTCCAGCGGGTCCATGGTGTCTTCAGGATTCTGGCTGGTTACTTGCTGGGCGCCTCGAACCGTTTCGAGAGCGGCCATGATGGCGTCGCGAGTGAGGCCGACGTCCCGCAACGCCTTGCCAACCGGGTCATCGGCGGTCGCCAGCGCCAGTGCCAGGTGCTCGATCGATACGTACTGGTCACCCATGCCGGCCTTGATGGAGTCGGCCGTGTTGAGGACCGAAAGTGCCGCCGGGGTGAATGCGATCTCGCCGGTGTCGCCGTAGACCGATGGAATCGTCTCCAACCCGCTATCGGTGGCATTGCGCACTGCGGCCGGATTGATGCCGAGATGACCGAGGAGGGGATAGAGGATGGTATCGGTTTGGCCCAGCATCCCGTCGAGGAGGTGCATGGGGTGAACCGCTTGATGGTTGCGTCGTTCGGCGCTCTGCCTTGCGTTCAGGATCGCCTGTTGTGACTTCTGCGTGAATGCGTTTATGTCCATGGAAGAATGGATCCCCCGGGATCGTTCTATGAGTACGAGCTGGATGTTAGCAAGTTAAGAAATCTAAGTGTATGTTTATCAAGTCTGAGGGGTTTGTCAAGAGGGGCGGTTGGTGGGTAGTCGCCCAGGTTCTCTGGTTCGCCGCGATCATGGTTGCGCTGACGGCGAATCGTGATGCTCCGGCAGTGCTTGTGGCAACCGGCTGGTTGCTGATCGTTGGCGGCATCGTCTCTGCGGGCAGCGGTCTATACGTTCTTCGCGACAAGCTCACCGCCATGCCGGCGCCGGTCGATGATGTCATTCTCCATCGGCAAGGCCCGTTTGCTCTGGTCAGGCACCCCATCTACACCGGGGTGATCCTGGTTTTTGTCGGTCTGGCCATCAAAGGGGCGAACCCGGTCGCCGGACTGCTCGCAGCGGCCCTGATTCCTTTCTTCTATGCCAAGGCGGGCTACGAGGAGCGTCTGCTTGGAGAGCGCTTTGCCGAGTACGCCGAATACCAACGCGCCGTCCCGTACCGGCTTCTGCCGTGGCTTCTGTAGCCCGGAGGGCGGGATTCGAGCGGAACCTCCGGCCCTCTCGCGGGTCAAAGCCGAGAGTAGATTCCGCTTTGAGGGAAACAGAAGGAGTGGGTATGAAGAAGATGTATCAGGAGTTCAAGGAGTTCGCCTTCAAGGGTGACCTGGTGAGTCTCGCAGTTGCGTTCGTCATGGCAGCTGCGTTTGGCGCCGTGATCAAGGCACTCGTTGAATTCGTGGTGATGCCGATAGTCGGGATCATCTTTGGTGAGCCGACCTTCGACAACCTGACGTTGACGATCAACGATTCGGTCATCGCATACGGGTCGTTCCTCACCGCAGCTGTGGTGTTCCTCGCCACGGCTCTGGGTGTCTTCCTGTTCATCGTCAAGCCGTACAAAGCCTTTCAGGCTGCAAGGCCGGGGGAAGAGGAAGAGGAAGAAGCTCCCGCCGAGCCGTCCGAAGACATCAAGCTCTTGATGGAGATCCGGGACGCACTGAGCAAGTAGGACAACGGGATCGTTCGCCTCGGGGCCCCACCGCGGGGCCCCTTTGCGTTGGAATTAACCAGCCACCCTCGTTGTTCAACAACTGGACAAGGAGAACCATGGCTAAAGCAATCTGGAATGACACCGTTATCGCCGAGAGTGACGAGACCATCGTCGTCGAAGGCAACCACTACTTCCCGCCGGACAGCGTTGATCCCCAATACCTGGTTGACAACCCGGCAAACACCGTGTGCCCCTGGAAGGGAACGGCGAGCTACTACGACGTCGTAGTGGACGGGAATGTCAATACCGGTGCTGCCTGGTACTACCCAAATCCAAAGCCTGCCGCGTCGGACCTGAAGGGAAGAGTCGCCTTCTGGCGCGGAGTCAAGGTTTCTGCGTAGCCCGGATCCCGGCGGTGGCGTTCACCAGCTCCTGGTGCAGCTGCTGCAGCTCGAATCGTGACCATTCCTCGGGTTCGTTGCGGAGGAACGAGGTCAAGTCACCCCTGTTGTCGAAGACCCCGGTAGGCAGTGCGTAGCGCTGGTCCTGCCTTTCGGTAATGACGAAGCTCCCACCTCCTTCAGCGAGAAGCCACATCAGGTCGTCGATCCCGTAGTCGCCGCGCATCACCGATTCGGGGACGCCGTGGTGGAGTATCGATGCGTCGCCGGCCAGTCCCGGGACGGCCCGTTCCACGTTCTTCCGTCTGCTCTCCTCCGGTTCCACCCATACGTAGAGAATCGAGGCTCGGGCAAGAATGTCCTCACTGAGCTGCGAGAGGGCGTATCCGTAGCCGTAAGGAGGAGCAAGAGGTAGGGATGATCCCTCCGGGCCGCCGCGGGCGAACTCAATGACAACGGTGCGCCCTTCGAGGTCCTCCGGAATTGCGGCAACCTTGTCGTTGAAGAGCCGGCGAGCCTCCTCCTCGAGAGTCGATTCGAGGCGCTTTCTGGTCAGCGACCCAAGAGGATCGATCGCCGGCGGTATGCCGGCCATTTGACGCGCCCGGTCAATCCGGGCAAACAGCCAGCGGGCTGCCGCGCCGGAAATCGGCGCGTCTGGGGGATCACTCAGGTCGTCGTAGTCGAAGTTGACCAGATGGATGAGGGTGCCCCAATCTCGGGCATCCAGGAAGGGGTCGTTGTTACTTGCGAAGAAGACCGGTTCGTCCCCGGCAGCCCGAACCTCCTCTCCGATGCGTCGCATCATGTGCACGTAGGGGTAGTCATCGATCTGCACGGTGGGGCCGATGCCGAGATCGTCCCGGGCCACCTGGGGATCCAATGACTCCAGGTACCGGCGCAACTCCGACTTCCCCGAGGCGGGCAGGGCGAGCAGTAGAAGAGTCTCTATCGACATTCCGTGAACACTAACCCGCCGCGCCAAGTCGGCCCGGGACCCAAGCTGGCGAGGTCGAGCCGGAATCGGATTCTGACTCATAGTTGGCTACCCTCTCCATTTCTCCATGGCAGTGCGGGCCGACGGAGGTGAATACGGATGAGAGGTGAGCGCCGTTCCCGGGCCTGTTTCGTCGCGGGCTCCCAGCAAGCCGGTGGCCCTGTGTTCGCGGGGGCCGTCAGCGCCCTTCTCGATGAACTCGGTTACGACGTCACTCTTCCTCCCGAGCCGACCAATGGCGACGCAGGTACCGATCCGGCTTCTCGGCAGCGAGCATTCCAGGCGCGATTGGACGCGGTAGCGGATTGCGACACGTTCATCTTCATCCTCAACGGCGAAGCCCCCAACGCGGCGTCCTGTGTGGAGGCCGGGATCGCCTTTGGGCGAGGCAAGCGCTGCATCGGGCTACTTGCCGACCCGGACCACAGCCCGATCGATCGCGACCTCATGATCGAAGGTGCGCTGCGTTACGAGGTGGCCGGCGACCTGAGCGAGTTGCGCGCACTGCTGAATGGGACGCGGACTGTCGTCGACATCCGCGATCACGATGACATCACGATTGATCTCCGTGCCCTCGAGCAGTCGTATGTGGCCGTCTCGGGCCCTCTTGGCGTAGGCAAGTCGTCGCTCATCGAGCTTCTCGCCAGGTCGGGGCGCTGGACCGTGCTGCACGAACCCGTGATGGACAACCCATACCTCTCGGAGGTGTACGCCAATCTCTCCGACCTTGCTTTCCGCAACCAGGCCTTCTATCTCGGACAGCGGGCCCGCCTCCACAACCTGGCCCGACAGACGAGTGGGCCACTGTTGCAGGAACGTTGCATCAGTGAGGACGGCGAGGTCTTCACACCGGCGCTGCGGCACCATGGCGCCTACGACGACAATGACCTCGCCACACTGACCACTCTCTATCGAGAGTTGGCTGCTCAGGTGCCGCGACCCGATGTTCTTCTCTACCTGTCTTCTCCCTTCGAGGTCACCCTCGAGAGAATCAGCCGGCGAGATAGGGTCGGCGAGGATCAACTTGATGTTGACTTCCTGCGGAGGATCTACGACCGATACGAAGAATGGGCTGCCAATCACTCGCGTGTCCCGCTACTGCGCATAGACACGGCTGAGACTGACTACGTGAACCGACCGGAAGACGCAGCCGCGATGGTGCGGCATGTGGAGTCACTACTCACCGACGCTCTGGTTCTGGCGTGAGCGCTTCCGCCGTTGGGCCTGCCCCGACGCTGACGCGAGCCGTTGGCCTGGCGGTGGCCGCCTCTCTGCTGTGGGCGGCCGCCATCATCCTCATCAAGCTCGGTTTGGAAGACATCCCACGGCTGACGTTTGCCTCACTTCGTTATGTCGTTGGTGCGATGACGCTCCTGATATGGCGCACGGCGACGAGAGGTCGGGGTCTGCCGCGATTCACGGGCACAACCTGGCGCTGGCTCGTTGCGCTGGCGGTGTTGCTCTACGCAGTGGTGCCCGCCACCCAGTTCATCTCACTCGACCTCGTCGATGCGGTCACCTTCAACTTCGTGTTCCAGGCCGGGATCCCGCTGGTGACGGCGCTGTTAGCTGGTGCTGTGCTGCGCGAACCGACGTCCCGTTGGGAGTGGGCGGGCGTAGCTGTGGTCGTGATCGGGATCTTCATGTTCTACCCGGCGGTCCCGCGAGGCAATGAGGCAACAGGGATCATCTTTGCTGTGGTTGCGGCGATCGGCATCGGCGGATCCAACCTGCTGCAACGCATCGTCATGCGGTCTGGTGAGGTCGCCGCAGTCGACGCTGCGGTGATTCCCATGACCATTGGCAGTCTCGGACTCCTGTTGTTGGCTCTGAGCGTCGAGCCTTTCCCGGATCTCGGCGTGCGGCAGATTGTGCTGATCCTCGTCCTTGGAGTCGTCAACACGGCCCTTGCGTTCACGCTCTGGCATCACGCAATGAGAACCCTCAATGCGCTTCACGCCGGGATCATTGCGTCGGGGCAGGTCGTTGAGGTGCCGATTCTGGCCTGGGTGATCCTCGGCGAATCCCTAACGGCCGGGCGCGGGTTCGGTTCGATAGTCGTACTCGCCGGGATCCTCGTTGTGCATTTCTCAAAGGCAGCTGCCGCGCGGTCACAGCGTGAGCCGGCTGAGCGGGTCGGGTAACGTTCTACGCATGCTTCCACTACGTATTGTCGAAACAGACCGCCCTGAGTTCGATGAGCCAGTCGTTGAGCTGTGGCGGGACGAAGAGTTCATTGGAATGGTCTTCTGGGACGGCGAGGAGTCGATCGTCCAGATCTACCCGGATCGGTACGGGGATGTGTTCGACCTGGAGCTCGGCGATCTGATGCGGGCGCTCGATATGGCGATCCGCATTGTGACGCCCCTCGATCAGTTCAGCGAGGACGAGACCGAAGGGTCATTCCTCCAGGAGTACAACGCCGGTGCGCCCGAGGGGGAGTGGGATGAGGAGTCGCCGGCGACCCGCTCTTTCACCGATGAGTTCGACTCGCAGGTCGTGTTCCGCGCCGAGGACGGCGAGGGCTTCTACGACGGAGCCACAGCACTGGAGATGGTCGCCCGGTGCGAGCAGCTTGGCCTTGCTGTGGTTGAGATCGATGCATTTGACCTCGAGGGCTCGGTGCTGATCCCACGACCCGAGCTCGGTGTCTTTGTCGATGCTCCGGCCGGCATGGACTTCTCGGTGCGGGCTGCAGCGGCCAATGCCCAGGTCCGAGCCGGCCTGGAAGCCTGGCCGAGTCGGTCGTCGCTCGTCGCCGCCTTGGTGATTCAGCAGCCCGACGGCGAGTCCTTCGTGGCCTAGCTCCGGCGCCTCCCTCCGTTCCGGCGTACACCAGGCCCGGATGTGGGCCTGAAGTCCGCCAAAACGAGAGAGGAGAGCTGTTTTCCTCTTGTTGGCAGTTGCTTCAGCCGACACACTGGGGAGGACGCCCGCTCTGTGAGGTATGCAATGAAGAGGCTTGCGGCCCTAGCGCTCGTTACCGCGACGCTGACCGGATGCAGCGGTTCGGATGCCGATCCAACGACCACCCTCCCACCGACAACGACCACTTCACCGCCAACAACCACCATCACGACGACTACGACGCTCGCTCCGACGACCACCGAACCGAGTTCGTCAACGACAACAACTACGACGACCACCGCCCCGGATACGACACCACCCGAAATCCTGGTCACGTACCCGGCAGAGTGGGAGACGGTTCCTGATGCGGAGATAGTCTTCCAAGGCACGGTTGAGCCCGGGGTTCAAGGAGTCTGGTCTCCACCCGACTACGAGGCGGCTATTGATCCCGATGGGAACTGGGAGGTGGCCATCGGGCTGGAGTCCGGAGCGAACGCAGTCGTGTTCTTCACACTCGACCAGGCCGGCAATGAGGCAAGCGTCACCAGCCATGTGACCTACACCGCCCCTATGCCCTGTGAGGGTTTTGAGATCCTGATCGAGCACTCCTCCTCGTTCCCAACCGGGGGGACGGATTGGTGCGGGGGATGGGGCTACATCTGGTCGGCTGATGCCAACGAGATCATCTTCGACCTCGCCCAGGTGGCGCTGAATGTGCCCGGCGATGAGTCGCAGGGATGGTCGATCGTCAACAACAACCCCATGCTTCGCTACCTGCCGACTGGCAGCAACATCGAGATACGTGCGTGCTCACCAGAGCCGGGCACTACGTGGCCCGGCTACTGCGGGACCTTCTGGGTTGGCCCTGACCCGGGGTGGTACCGCCTTTGGGGAATTGACGATCTGAATGGCTTCGTCAGTAGCGGGCCCGGTGACCAGCTATGGCGTGTCCTCATCGACCCGGCAACCGGTGAAGTCGTCTGGGTCGAGCAGTGGTGGGCTCCCTAGCGGGAGCGCCTGATTCTGCTTGATCTCATCAAGCAGAATCAGGTTGTACCCATGATGGCGAGCCCGGCCCCGGCGGCGATGTAGAGGACCCCCGACAGCATCGGCAGATTCGAGACGGCGGTCTCAACGCGAGATGACTCCCAGTTGTAGCCATGGCGGAGTACATGGGCCAAGGAGAAGATGATCGGGCCGATGATGAGCATGAAGAGCCCGAAACCGATCAAGAAGTTGCCACTCATGGTCATCGGACTGACCGGAGCGCATTCACCGCCACGCGCGATCTGGCCGCCCCAGGCAACGAACTCCCGATTGTTGATTCGGGTACATAGCTCGACCCAATGCGGTTGAAAGAGCAATCCAGCGGCAGCGGCGCTGCCCATTCCCGCCACGAACAGCAGCGGTCGCCGGATCAGCGGACGCGACAACCAGGCCATAAGGAGATGATACGGCCTGCCGCCGTTCAAGAGTTCAGGATTCGTCGAACGGTCGATCGCGCACGATATCGGGGAGATTGCGACGTTGTGTCACGTTGACCCGGAAGGTCTGGGTCGGGTGCATATCAGCCCCGGTGCGCGATTGGGCCTCACCGAGGAGGCGACGGAGGCGATCAACCTGGCCGCGGAGCCGATTGTTGTCCGCCTGCAGTTCCAGGATGCGGCGCACCCCTTCCAGGTTGACTCCATCTGCAGTGAGTTCCTGGATGAGCCCCAGACGCTCCAGATCCTCATCGGAGTAGCGGCGGGTCCCGCCGGGGGTGCGGAATGGCTCAATCAAGCCCTTCCGCTCGTAGATTCGGAGCGTCTGGGGGTGAACACCGGCCAGTTCGGCCGCCACCGAGATTATGTAGACAGCGTTGCTCTTACTCATTGGTCACACCCCCAGGTGCGATCGTGGGTTGTCGTTTGGGTTCTGCTTGCGGAACTGTTCGAGCAGTTCCTTTCCTTCATCGGTCAGGTTCTCGGGAACCGTCACTGCGACAACGACCAGTAGGTCGCCTCGATTGCCCTTCCCGTCTTCGACTCCGTGGTCGCGGACACGGAACGTCTTGCCGGTTTGGGTTCCCGGTGGAATGCGGAGCCTCACCTTGCCATCGAGCGTTGGCACGTCGATTTCAGCGCCCAGGGAAGCTTCGATGAAGGAGATCGGCACGTCGATGGTCAGGTTCTTGCCGCTACGCCCGAAGATGGGGTGTTCCGCCACATGCACCGTCACGTATAGGTCGCCGGCAGGGCCCCCGTTGCGCCCCGGGCCGCCGCGTCCGCGCACGCGGATCCGAGCGCCATCGTTTACCCCACGGGGGATCTTCACCTTGACCATCTGACCGTTGACACTCAGTTGCCGGGTTGTGCCGGAGACCGCGTCGTGGAAAGAGAGGTTCATCTCGGCGGTGAGGTCGTCTCCGGGCCGGGGCCGTGATCCCATCTGGCGGCCAAGGAGGTCACCCAGCCCGCCGAACAGGTCAAATGGGGAGCCGCTGCCGGCGCCTCCGCCCATCAGGTCTTCGACCCGCACGTACTGCTGCCCACCACCGGGACCGCCGACGAAGTAACCCATCTCCCTGGCGTGGTCGTATTCCTTGCGCGTCTCGGTGTCGCCGAGCACTTCGTAGGCTTCGTTGACCTCTTTGAACCGTCCCTCAGCGACCGTGTCGCCGGCGTTCTTGTCGGGGTGGTACTGCTGTGCGAGCTTGCGATAGGCCTGCTTGATGTCCTTTGCAGACGCGTCAGATTTCACGCCGAGAATGGCGTAGTAATCCGTATCGAGCCACTCTTTGCGCATCGTCCTCACGCATGCCTCACTGCGACCAGCGCCGCTCTGACAACTCGGCCGCGCAATGTGTAGCCGCGGCGCATCTCTGACACCAGCAACTCGCCCTCGCCCTCACCCGGGCCGGTGACGGCCTCGTGAACTGCCGGATCGAAGGGGACATCGGTTGCCTCTATCGGCTCGAATCCGTCGCGAGCGAGCGTCTCCATCAGTAACCGGTGAGTGTCGGCCATCCCGGCGAGGAGATTTGTCTCCGTCTCCGTCTGTGGTTGGTAGGTGAGCGCCGCATCGAAGCTGTCGAGGGTGGGCAGCAGGCGTTCGATGAGCCGCTGCGACGCCCGCTCGACAATTTCCTCTCGGTCACGCACCGAGCGCTTGCGGAAGTTGTCGAACTCCGCGGCGACCCGCTGCATCGTGTCGAGATACTCCGCCGCTTGCTGGCGGCTTTCAACAACAGCTGCGATCAGGACGGGCACCGCCTCGGCGGGGTCGTCCGGCATTTCGGCCGATGGCTGGTCCGGCGTTGCCGGACCAGCTTCATCCGTAGCCTCGATCACCTCGGCCTCCTCGCCGGTATCGGCGAGCAGTTCGGGAATGCTCAGGTCGGGCTGGGTGCCGTCATCGGGAAGGGTCTGATCGCCCACTATGCCTCTTTGCCCTCATCTACGATCTCTGCATCGTCCACGATTTCGGCATCGACAACGTCGTCGCTTGCTGCGGCTTCACCGCTGTCTCCGGAAGCAGCCGCCTCGGCTGCCGAAGCCTCGTAGATCTTCTGGCCGAGGATCTGCGATGCCTTCGTGACCTCATCGCGAGCCGCATTGATGTCGGTCGCCGATGCCTCCTCGCCGAGCAGTTTGCGCAGTTCTTCGACCTTGTCGGTTATCTGCTTCTTCTCGTCCTCGGTCAGCTTGTCGCCGTGCTCCTCGAGGAGCTTGTCGGTCTGATAGGCCGTGTGATCGGCCTGGTTCCGAGCCTCGGCCAACTCGCGACGCTGGGTGTCGTCGTTGGCGTGATCTTCAGCATCCTTGACCATACGATCGATTTCGTTCTGGTCGAGGGCGGTGCCGCCGGTAATGGTGACTTGCTGGGTCTTCCCGGTGCCGAGATCCTTGGCAGACACTGAAACGATGCCGTTGGCATCGATGTCGAAAGTGACCTCGATCTGGGGCACGCCGCGCGGGGCGGGTGCGATCCCGGGGAGCTTGAAGCGGCCTAGTGACTTGTTGTCGGCGGCCATTGCGCGCTCACCCTGCAACACGTGAATCTCCACTTCGGGCTGACCGTCGGCAGCAGTTGTGAAGATCTCGCTGCGGCGGGTCGGAATGGTCGTGTTGCGCTCGATCATCTTGGTGAAAACGCCGCCCTCAGTCTCGACGCCGAGCGTCAGCGGCGTGACATCGAGGAGAAGGATGCCGGACACATCGCCCTTCAGCACGCCGGCCTGGACGGCGGCACCGAGAGCAACAACCTCGTCCGGGTTCACTCCCTGATGGGGGTCCTTGCCCGCCAATTCCTTGACGAGTTCCTGCACCGCCGGCATGCGGGTGGAGCCGCCCACGAGGATTATGTGGTCGATCTCGTCGACTGTGACCCCTGCGTCCTTCACGGCTTGCTGGAACGGTGAACGGGTGCGCTCCACCAGGTCGTCGGTCAGCTTCCGGAACTCGGCCCTGGTCAGCGTCTTGAGCAGGTGGATGGGTCCGGCGTCGGTTGCGGTGATGAACGGAAGGTTCACCTCGGTCTCGGACACGGAAGAGAGCTCGATCTTGGCTTTCTCGGCGGCTTCCTTCAGTCGGGTCAGCGCCATCGGATCCTGCGATAGATCCACGCCGTGCTCGTTCTTGAATTCCTTGACGAGCCAATCCATGACCCGCTCGTCCCAGTCGTCACCGCCGAGGCCGGTGTCGCCGCTGGTGGACTTGACCTCAAACACCCCTTCACCGATCTCCAGCACAGACACATCGAACGTTCCGCCACCGAGGTCGTAGACGAGGATCAGGTGGTCGTCGCTCTTGTCCATCCCGTAGGCAAGCGAGGCTGCGGTCGGCTCGTTGACGATACGGAGCACCTCGAGGCCGGCGATCTGGCCGGCTTCCTTGGTTGCCTGGCGCTGGGCGTCCCCGAAGTAGGCGGGCACGGTGATAACGGCTTCGGTAATCGGCTCACCTAGGTACTTCTCGGCGTCGCGCTTGAGCTTCATGAGGATGCGAGCTGAGATCTCCTGAGACGTGTACTTCTTGCCATCGATCTCGATCGACCAGTCTGCGCCCATGTGGCGCTTGACCGAGCGAACGGTTCGGTCCGGATTGGTTATCGCCTGTCGCTTGGCTTGCTCACCGACCAGTACCTCACCATTCTTGGCGAACGCAACAACTGATGGGGTAGTGCGCTGTCCCTCCGCATTGGCGATCACCTGGGGATCGTTGCCGTCGAGAGTGGCCACCACCGAGTTGGTCGTACCGAGGTCAATACCTACCGCTCGTGCCATTGTTTGCTCCTCGTAGTTGTAGTTCTAGATGGGTTGAGTATACACATAAGGTATAACTTGAGTCTAGCGTTGTCATATTCCGTAATTGGGCATTCGCAGCGCGTTGTGGTGGCATAGCGATGGCACCACAGCTAACTTCGATTTGGCAGCAGGTAGGAGTGGGTCGTTGACCATTAGCTGGACCGGATATCGACGCGTACCACGGGTTCTCCTGTGGTTGGCAGGGCTCTGGTTGGTGGTAATCCTGGTCGCACTGGCCTGGGGGATCGGTAACGCAGAGTCCAAACTCCGGGAAGCCACCCGCAGCTACCTGGACGACACCGGCCTCGACGTAACTGTCGACATCGCCGGCCGTGATGCGACGCTCTACGGATCGGTAGATAGCGAGGAAGAAGAGGCCCAGGTCATCGCAGCCATTGATGCGATTCCCGGCGTCCGCCTCGTCAACAGCCGGTTGATCGTTGTCGAGCCGCCCGCTCCCGAGATTGTTCGTCCGCGGGTAGCTTTCCGCCTTGTCGGAAATGCGGTTTCACTGCAGGCGACGCTGGCGGACGCCGCGCAGGGCGAGGCCCTGGTTGCGGCCGCTCGTGAGCAATACGGCTCTGACCGCATCGTCGATGCGATCGTCATCGCCGAGAACGTCGCCGACGCCCCCTGGCTGGGCCGTATCAAGGATGTCTTTGTCCACCTCGACGACCTGCGCAGCGGTGGCTTCGCTGTCGACGATTCCGGATTCGTTCTCGAGGGCGAAGTCATCTCGGACTCCGTTGGGGAAGAGATGAAGCGCGAGCTAGAGCTCGTACTGGGCGAAACAGTGGCATTCTCATCCGATCTCTCGCATGCAGTACTGCCCGCACCGGCATTCAGCGCATCGGGATCGGGGAATGCACTCACGCTGCGGGGTCGGGTCCCGAGCCAGGAGACTGTTGATGCCATTGCGGACGCGGCCCGGCGCCTTCATCCGAGCACGACCATCACCAACTCGATCCGAGTCAGCGAGGTAGCCGGGGCGAACTGGCTCGATTCGATCGACGGATTACTCGATGTTGTGACGCGCCTCGACCCGTGGACGATTGAGATCAACGAGGGCCGGGTGACAATCGCCGGAACGAGCACCGACCTGGATCTCGTCAATGCCATTGATGTGTTGGCCGCCGAGGTCGTTTCCGGACAGCTGGTCGTGATTACTGAGATTCAGCTGGATCCCGTCGCGGTTGCTCTCCAGCTCACCGAGCTCATCCAGAGCGTCGAAGTCTTTGGGGCCGGGGAAGCGACTGTGACAGTGGAAGGAGCGGCCGCGCTTGATGAGGCCGTGACGATCATCCAGGCATATCCCGACATCCGCTTGACGGTCGCCGTGCATACCGACGACCAAGGTGATTCCACCGCTCTCCTGCTCCTGTCTGCGGAGCGCGCTGAGGCCGTCGTTGCCTATCTGGTGTCGCAGGGAATAGAGGCGGAGAGGTTGAGAGCAATCGGGTACGGTGACGAGCAGCCAATTGCCGACAATTCAACCGAAGAAGGCAGAGCGGAAAACCGCAGGATCGAGTTCCTGATCGAACAAGGAGAGCAATAGATGTTGGACGGAGTTGAGTGGGCGGCAGCCGAGATCGTCTTCTACATGCTGCTTGCGACCTTGGTCGGTTTTGCGATTGCCTATGTGTTCATCCGCTGGTTCCAGAAGGAGTCCTTTGCCGAGAGCTTCGAGGCCGACCTTGCGGCCCAACAGGAGCTGACCCGCAGGGCCGAATACCGTCTCATCGACAGCAACGAGGCGCTCGACAAGGTTCACCTGGAGCTCAAAGGTGAACAGCAGCGAGTCAGCGATCTCCATGCTGAGCTCGAATCAACGCAGGCCTCTCTGGCTGAGCTCGAGGCCGCAGGTTCCGACGAATCCGGGTTGGGGCAACTGAAGGCCGATCTCGAGGCGGAGCGTCAGGAGTCCGCCGTCTTGCAGCAGCGTCTGACGGAGCTCGAGTCGGCCAACGCGGACTGCGAGCAGCGTCGCGCCGAATTGGAGGCGCAAGTCGCTGAACTGGAGCACGGGGCGATTGACCCCGCAGCGGAAACTGATGAAGGGCTCGAGGAACCCGACGGGTCGCCAGACGAGGGTATTCCTTCCCGGCAGGAGGGGCTCGACCGCATTGCCGAGATCGCCGCTCGCACCGCCGGCGATGGCCCGGTCGCCGACGACGATTTGAAGAAGGTGCACGGGATAGGCCCGAAGCTGGAACGGACACTCAAGGAACTCGGGATCAGCAGTTTCCGTCAGATTGCGAACTTCGAGACAGACGACATCGTCTACGTGACTGCCGCCCTGGCCGCCTTCAAGGGTCGGATCGAGCGGGACGACTGGATGGGTAGCGCCGCCGCCGAGCATCTCGCTAAGTACGGTGAGTCACCCTGATCACTGGGCGGAGATGTAGGCCACCAGTGCCTTGATCTCCTCATCAGTGAAGCTGATGGCCTGCATCAAGCCCGCCGGGAACCCCGCAACGATCTTGGCGTCGGGGGACCGAATCGACTCGGCGATGTAGGAGGCTGTCGCCGTAACGGTGGACCCATCGCTGAGAGCGACCGTCGAACCGGCCAGGCCGGTCCACGATGGGCCGAGTCCCACGCTCCCATTGGTCGAATGGCAGTTGCGACAACCGGTGTCGGTCGCCAGCTCCGAGCCCCATGCCACGTAGTCGACGGCGACGGTGGTCGTGGTAGGAGCCGCTGTCGTGGTTGTCGTGGTTGTCGTGGTGGGAGCCGCCGTCGTGGTTGTCGTTGTGGTGGTCGTTGTCGTTGTCGAAGTGGTCGTCGTCGTGGTTGGGGCCGCAGTTGTCGTGGTTGTGGCTTCGCCTTCGGCGAGGTTCGAGTTCGTCGTAGACGAACTCGGTTCAGTCGTAGTCGTTGTGGTGGGCGTCGGGGCACCCTCGATGGGCGGCTCCGCAGCGGTTGTCGCTGGGCTGGTCGCTGGTGCGGTCGTGGCGGGCTCGGCTGTTCCTGAGCACGCAGCAAGCAACAAGACGACTGCGAAGGCTATGCGTGGCATAGCCCAATTATCGACAGTTATCGGTGCTACCGGAGCGTTCGGCTCAGCGTCCGTTGCTGATCTCTTCGATCCTCGCCGCCAGGTCGACGTCTTTGTTCGTCAGCCCGTTGTGGTCATGAGTTGTCAGCGCAATCGAGACTTTGTTCCACCGGATGTCGATATCAGGGTGATGGTCGGCGATCTCAGCAATCAGGGCGACACGCACGACAAAACCCACAGCCTCGTTGAAATCTGAAAACGAGTACGTGGTTCGGATGATCTCGCCGTCGAGCGTCCATCCTGGGAAATCGTCCAGGAATCTTGATCGTGTACCAGAATCGAGAATGGTCATCTACTTCTCCATGTCGGCACCCCACAGTTGGGGTGTAGAGGTCTATGCACTGTGTTCGGTGCCGACGCCGGGCTGTGATGACTTTCCTTCGTGTACAGTCCAGAGGGCAGCCGCTGAAGCTGTGCGGGAGAGACCGGTCCAGCCGGCGCCGAAGGAGCAACCGCCCCGGGAAACTCTCAGGCACGTGAACCGCACAGACCAGGCGCCTCTGGAAAGTGAGTCGATCACCGAATTGCGATCAGCTCCACCGAAGGGGAAAGCCGGCTACCGGTGAATCTCTCAGGTACCGACGACAGAGCGGGGTGGAGGCCGAATTGCTGCGGTCTCCGCGCAGCGACCCAGGAGGTACCGAAATGGGGAGAACGAGAACCGGACGGGCTGAATTCGTCGACCGGCATGTTGGCCCCAGCGACGCCGATATCGATTTGATGCTCGACACGGTGGGGCTAGGGAGCCTCGAGGAGCTGACCGCTCGTGCCGTGCCGGAGTCGATCAGAATCCGGGAAAGCCTCGACCTTCCTGCAGCCGATTCGGAACCGGACGTGCTGGCCAGGCTGAAACATCTTGGTGCCCTCAATAGCGTGTACACGTCCCTCATCGGCATGGGCTACTACTCCACCCATGTCCCGTCCGTGATTCTGCGCAACGTCCTCGAGAATCCAGGCTGGTACACCTCCTACACCCCCTACCAGCCCGAGATCTCGCAGGGCCGTCTCGAAGCGATGCTCAATTTCCAGACGATGGTTGCGGATCTGACCGGTTTCGACATCGCCAATGCATCCCTGCTCGACGAGGCGACTGCGGTTGCCGAGGCAATGACCATGCTGCGCCGGCTCTCCAAGAGCAAAGCGACTGCGTTCTTTGTTGATCGTGAATGTCACCCCCAGGTCATTCAGGTGGTTCGAACCCGTGCCCTCCCGCTCGACATCGAGGTTGTAGTCGGGGACGCGGGAGCGATTGATGCCGATGCCGTTTTTGGGGTCGTCCTGGCCTACCCCGGAACATCAGGTGTGATTCGAGATGATCGAGAGTTGATTTCCGAGCTAAAGGAGGCCGGTGTCCTGGTCGCGGTAGCTACCGACCTGCTCGCTCTCACTTTGCTCACTCCGCCGGGAGAGCTTGGGGCCGATGTCGCCGTGGGCTCGTCGCAACGCTTCGGCGTCCCCCTGATGTTCGGTGGTCCCCATGCAGCGTTCATGGCCACCCGTGACAAGTACAAGCGATCCCTGCCCGGCCGCCTGGTTGGGGTCTCGCGCGATCAGCACAAGCGGATGGCACTTCGTTTGGCGCTCACCACCCGGGAGCAGCACATTCGCCGCGAGAAGGCGACATCCAACATCTGTACGGCCCAGGCTCTCCTTGCCGTGATGGCCGGTATGTACGGGGTGTGGCACGGGCCGGAGGGCCTCCGGGCCATTGCTACTGAAGTCCATCGCCTCACTTCTGATCTCGTCGGACGCCTGGTCGCAGGTGGGGTCGAGGTGGTCAACAAGACCTGGTTCGACACCGTCACGGTGCGGGTGCCGGAATCCGCTGACGAGGTCATTGCGGCTGCCGAGGATCGCAAGATCAACCTGCGGTTCATCGACGCCGACCACGTGGGTATCTCACTCGACGAGACCAGTAGCGACGAGATAGTGGCTGCCGTCGTCGAGGCGTTCTTTGTACATGGGTCGGCGACTGAGCCCAGCGACGGCATCCCGGATGGACTACATCGAACTAGCGAGTTCATGATGCACGAGGTCTTTCACAGCTATCGCAGCGAGACCGAGATGATGCGCTACCTGCGCCGCCTCCAGGACCGCGACATCGCTCTCGATCGTTCGATGATTCCGCTCGGCTCGTGCACGATGAAGCTCAATGCCGCTACCGAGATGGCAGCGGTCAGTTGGCCGGAGTTCGCCGACATCCATCCCTACGCACCGCTCGATCAGGCGACCGGCTACCTGGAGTTGATCGGCGACCTGGAGCAGTGGCTGGCCGAGGCAACGGGATACGACGCCGTGTCTCTGCAACCCAATGCCGGCTCGCAGGGCGAGTACGCAGGTTTGCTGGCCATTTCGGGTTATCACGAGAGCCGCGGTGAAGGTCATCGCAACATCTGCCTCATCCCGGCGTCCGCCCACGGCACCAATCCGGCGAGCGCGGTCATGGCCGGTCTGCAAGTTGTAGTTGTCGCCACCGACGATGAGGGCAACATCGATCTTGCCGACCTCGAGAAGAAGGCGGCCGAGCACAGTGCGAATCTGTCTGCGCTGATGATCACCTATCCCTCCACACACGGGGTGTTCGAGGAGGACGTCCGTCGAGTCTGCGATGTGGTGCACGAACACGGCGGTCAGGTCTATATCGATGGGGCCAATCTCAATGCGCTGCTCGGTCTGGCCAAGCCCGGCGAGTTCGGCGGCGACGTTTCCCACCTGAATCTGCACAAGACCTTCGCCATCCCCCACGGTGGCGGTGGCCCCGGGGTTGGGCCGATCGGCGTCAAGGATCACCTCGAGCCCTTCCTGCCCGGGCATCCCCTGGTCAATGACCAGGCGGGATCCCGGGACGGTATCGGCGCGGTATCGGCGGCTCCGTGGGGTTCAGCAGGAATCCTGCCCATCTCCTGGGCGTACATCGCACTGATGGGCGCCGCCGGGCTGGAGAAGGCAACGGAGGTGGCGATACTCTCGGCAAACTACGTGGCCGCCCGACTCGCCGATCACTACCCGGTGCTGTACAAGGGGGCGAACGGGTTGGTGGCGCACGAGTGCATTCTCGACTTGCGCGACATCAGGCACGACACCGGAGTGACCGCAGACGACTTCGCCAAAAGGCTGATCGATTACGGCTTCCATGCGCCGACCATGTCGTTCCCCGTCGCCGGGACGTTGATGGTGGAGCCAACCGAGTCGGAGAGCCTCGCCGAGCTAGACCGGTTTGCTGATGCGATGATCGCCATCAAGGCCGAAGTCGACGAGATCGCCGCCGGCGAGCGGTCCCTGGATGACAGCCCGCTGCGCAACGCCCCTCATACGGCAGAGGACGTTGTCGATGATTCCTGGGCCCACGAGTACACCAGAGAGCAAGCGGCCTTCCCGGTCCCCGGCCTGCGAACCGGCAAGTACTGGCCACCGGTCGGTCGTATCGACGGGGCCTACGGCGATCGCAACGTGGTCTGTGCCTGTCCCCCGATGGACGTTTACGAGCACGGCATCACCGACTGATAATCCGTTCCCCATCTGTTTTGGCGTACAGAGCGACAACATCCTGGCGCTGGATCCGCCAAAACGGGGAAATGGCGCCAGAGCCGGGAAGCGCCGCCAAAACGGAGTGTGGGCGACCACACGGCGACGCCCCGCCTAACGCAAAAGACGCCCCACCTCGTGGGTGGGGCGTCTCGCAGTATCCAGGCCTAGTACCTGCTCGAGTAGGTGACCAGGGAACGCATGTAATTGGTGCGCTCGAAGCCTTCGGGATCACCGGCCGATGCTTGACTCAAGCTGCCCTTGCCCTGCTCGATAGAGGTGTATTCCCGCTCGGAGAACCACGACTCCATCTCAAAGAGCACCGTCGCCAGGTGGCTCGGCCCGTACTTGAGCAGAGCGGAGGTCATCTGGGTGACATCTGCGCCGGCGAGCAAGAGCTTGACCACATCCTCACCGGTGTGCACACCGGAGCTGGCTGCAATCGAAGCATCAACGCGACCTCGCAAGATCGCAGTCCACCGCAGCGGCAGCCGCAGGTTGACCGGGCTCGACAGGACCACATCCGGCTTTACCTTCAACTCATCGAGGTTGATGTCCGGCTGATAGAAGCGATTGAACAACACGAGGCCATCCGCACCCGCCTCGACCAGCCGCCGGCACATCGAAGCCAGCGAAGAGAAGTATGGCGATATCTTCACCGCAAGCGGGATATCGATCGACGCCTTCACGTCGCTAACCAGATCGATGTACGTTTGTTCGATCTCGCTGCCGATCATGTTGATGTCGGTGGCAACCCGATACACGTTGAGCTCGAGGGCGTCTGCCCCTGCTTCCTGCATCGTTTTGGCGTACTTGGTCCACCCGCCCGGCGACATGCCATTCAAGCTGGCGATGACCGGGATGGTCAGGTTGTCTTTTGCCTTGGCCAGGGTCTCTAGATAGTGATCCGGTCCGGTGTTGTAGCTGTCCATCTCTGGGACGTACGCACCGAAGGCCTCCGGGGAGATCGCCGACGTGTACTCATACAGATCGTGGACCGCCCATGAGTCGTGCTCAATCTGCTCCTCGAACAGAGACGGCAGCACTACTGCAGCCGCCCCGGCTTCCTCGAGTTGGATGAGCGTGTCCAGCTTCCCGGTGAGCGGCGAAGCTGAGGCGACGAGGGGGTTAGCCAGGTCCAGCCCGAGATACTTTGTCGTGATATCCACGGTCATACTTCTTCCTCCTCGTCAGCCAGCTCAGCTGTGCGTTCGACGTGGATCATCTGCTCATACAGGTGCCACCTGTTGTCGATGTCGTCCTGCGCCTGGTCCATGAGCTCTTCGTAGTGCTCCGGATTGGCCCTGGCCAACATCGCAAACCGGCCCTCTGACTTGGCGAACTCCCGGAACGACATCTTCGGGGCCCGGCTGTCTAGCTTCATCGCCGGGCGCCCTTCGGCTTCCTCTCCCGGGTTGAACCGGTACAGCGGCCAGTAGCCCGAGTCGGCAGCTTCCTTCTGGTGCGCCATCATCGTTGCCATGTCGATACCGTGTGCGATACACGGGCTGAAGGCAATGATGATCGATGGTCCGTCGTGGGCCTCTGCCTCGGCGAAGGCCTTGGCCACCTGAGTCATGTTGGCGCCCATTGATACCTGAGCTACGTACACATGACCGTATGACATGGCGATCATGCCGAGGTCCTTCTTGCCGGTGGGCTTACCACCGGAGGCAAACTTGGCGACGGCAGCTCGCGGAGTCGACTTCGAAGCCTGGCCACCGGTGTTGGAGTACACCTCGGTGTCCATGACCAGGATGTTGACGTTGCGATCAGAGGCGAGGACGTGGTCCAGGCCACCAAAGCCGATGTCGTAGGCCCAGCCGTCGCCACCGAGGATCCAGATGCTCATCTTCACCAGGTAGTCGGTGAGTGTGTCGAGCCGCTTCGCCTCGGGGGAGTCCATCGTGGCGAGAATCCGCTTCAGCTCGGCGACACGATCGCGCTGCTTGGCGAGCCCTTCCTCGTTCGACTGATCGGCGTCGAGGATCTCGCCCGCCAGCCCGCCGACCTGCGGGGCGAGCTCCGTCAGCAACCCGCGGGCCATCTCGGTCTGCTGATCAACAGCGAGCCGCATACCAAAACCGAACTCAGCGTTGTCCTCGAACAGCGAGTTCGACCACGACGGCCCGCGCCCGTCCTCATCGACCGTGTACGGGGTGGTCGGCAGGTTCCCGCCGTAGATCGATGAACAGCCGGTTGCGTTGGCGATGATCATGCGATCGCCGAACATCTGGCTCATCAGCTTGACGTAGGGAGTTTCGCCGCAGCCGGCGCAGGAACCGCTGTACTCGAACAGCGGCTTGAGCACCTGCGAGCCCTTGACCGTCTCGGTCTTGACCTTGGTGCGGTCGTAGTCCGGGATGCTGAGGAAGAAGTCGAAGTTGGCCTTCTCCTCCTCCAGAACATCCATCTTCGGGACCATGTTGATCGCCTTGTGCTTGACCTCTTCCTTGCTCTTGGCCGGGCAGACGTTGACGCAGACCGCACAACCGGTGCAGTCCTCAGGGGCCACCTGAATGGTCGTGTTCATCCCGGCGAAGTCCCGGCCCTTCCACGGCTTGGATTGGAAGGCGTCGGGTGCGCCGTCGAGTTCGGCCGGGTCGTACACCTTGAGCCGGATGGCCGCGTGCGGGCAAACCAGCGCACAGCGAGCGCAGTCGATGCAGATCTCGGGATCCCACACCGGAACCTCGAGTGCGATGCTGCGCTTCTCGTACTGAGTGGTTGCCGTCGGGAAGGTGCCATCGACCGGCAGGGCGCTCACCGGCAGCAGGTCGCCTTTGCGGGCAGCGATCATTCCGATGACCCGCTGCACGAAGTCCGGAGCGTCGGCCGGCACCGGCGGGATCAACTCCATCGTGGAGCTGACCTCGGCCGGCACAGTGACCTCAGCGAGGGCGGCGAGCGAGGAATCGACGGCTGCGAAGTTCCTGTCGATGACGACCTGGCCCCGCTTGCCGTATGCCTTCTTGATGCCGTTCTTGATTGCCGCGATGGCTTCGTCTTGAGGCAAGACCCCGGCGAGGGCAAAGAAGCACGTCTGCAGCACGGTGTTGACCCGTCCGCCGAGACCGGCTGCCTGGGCAACAGCGACGGCATCGACGACGTAGAACTTCAGCTTCTTGTCGAGGATCTGTTGCTGAGTGTCGGCAGTCAGGTGGTCCCACACCTCATCGGGCCCGTAGGGGCTGTTGAGAAGGAACGTTGCTCCCTCGGCGGCGATGTCGAGCACATCGACCTTCTCCATGAAGTTGAACTGGTGGCAGGCCACGAAGTTCGCTTGCTGGATCTCGTACGTCGAGTGAATCTTGTTCGGCCCGAAGCGAAGGTGGGAGACTGTCATCGCGCCCGACTTCTTCGAGTCGTAGACGAAGTGCGCCTGGCTGAACATGTCGGTGTTCTCACCGATGATCTTCACCGAGTTCTTGTTGGCACCAACCGTGCCGTCGGCACCGAGGCCGAAGAACACTGCCTGAACGACCTCTTTCGGCTCGGTCCACTCCCGCTCCACGGGCAAGCTGAGGTGAGTGACATCATCGGTGATGCCAACGGTGAAGTGGTTCTTGGGCTCTTCCTTGGCAAGCTCGTCGAAGACGGTCATTGCCATCGCCGGATCAAACTCCTTGGACGACAGGCCGTAGCGGCCGCCGATGACCCGGGGGCCGCCACCCTTCTCGGCGAAGGCGGCAACGGCGTCGAGATACAGAGGCTCGCCGGTTGCTCCGGGCTCCTTGGTGCGATCTAGCACCCCGACGCTCTTCACGGTCTCGGGGAGAGCGGCAACAAAGTGGTCGATCGAGAATGGGCGGTACAAGTGCACCGTGAGCAGGCCGACCTTCTCGCCGGCGGCGGTCAGGTAGTCGACTGCCTCGGTAGCGGCGCCGACGCCGGAGCCCATCATCACTACGACCCGCTCCGCGTCGGGAGCGCCGTGGTAGTCGAACAGGCGGTACTGACGGCCGGTCAGTTCGGCCAGCTTGTCCATCTCGACCTGGACGATTCCGGGCAGGGCGTTGTAGTAGACATTGGACGCTTCACGAGCCTGGAAGAAGACATCGGGGTTCTGCGCGGTGCCGCGTAGCTTCGGATCGTTCGGATTGAGCGCCCGAATCCGATGATCGGCAATGAGGTTGTCATCGATCATCGCCCTGATGGTCTCTTCGCTGATTGCCTCGATCTTCGAGACTTCGTGCGAAGTCCGGAAGCCGTCGAAGAAGTGGAGGAACGGCACCCGAGAACGCAGGGTCGCTGCATGAGCCACCATCGCCATGTCCTGTGCTTCTTGCACAGAGGACGATGCAAGCAGCGCAAACCCGGTCTGCCGGGCCGACATGACATCGGAATGGTCGCCGAAGATGCTCAGCGCATGGGTGGCGAGAGTTCTGGCGGCGACGTGGATGACAGTGGGGGTCAGCTCACCGGCGATCTTGTACATGTTCGGGATCATCAGCAGGAGACCCTGCGATGCCGTGAACGTCGTGCAGAGCGCGCCGGCCTGGAGAGCGCCGTGCACCGCACCTGCGGCGCCACCTTCGCTCTGCATCTCGGTGACGTCAGGAATAACGCCCCAGATGTTGGGCTTGCCGACCTGGGACCACGAGTCCGCCAGCTCACCCATTGGTGACGCGGGCGTAATCGGGTAGATGGCGATTACTTCAGAGACGGAGTGGGCAACCCTGGTGGCAGCCTCGTTGCCGTCGACCATGATGTGTTGGGCAGTCAATTCAGCTCCTCAGCTTGAGGTGGCTTCAATGATTGCGACTGCGAGGCCGGAATCGGTAGGCCCATAAGTCCCCAGGAAGTAGGCCAACTGTCGAGAAAGTGCGGACGAATCCCCGCCTGATTCCTCCCTGATTCACACGATCTTCATAGCGGTCATGTCTCCTATCGTGAAGCAAGGAAAGGAGCATGCGACATGCTTTCGAGACTGAGGGTCGTGGCCATCGCCGCAGCGACAGCTCTGATGGTTGGTGCGCTGGTAGGTGTTGCGTCGGCCGATACCGAGAACGAGTTGCGGACCGAAATCACCATGGGGCCCGTTGTGATGAAGGCCGACCACGTGACGGCGGACGAACTGCCAGACGCGGGAGACTGCGACGGCGAGTTCTTTGTGGATGATGAGCTCTTTGATGAGGAGTGGGAGCTGTCGGTTGAGGAGATCGCTGAGATCAATGCTGAGACCGATGCGTTGGTTGAGTATCTGCAGGATCTTGGGTTTGAGGTGACTGTCGAGACTGATGAACTCGGTATCACGTATGTGGACTTCGACAAGGAAGGCGAGGCTGCTGCGGACGAGGCGTTGTTCGAAGCGGTTGATGACTTCTACAGGCAGCTGTTTGCTGATGAGGTGGCCGGTTGGTCCGATGCCGAGAAGGCTGAGTGGAACGCTGAGATCGACGAGTTTGTGGCTGAGCTCGAGGCCGATGGGATCACGGTGGAGACCGAAGAGATTGGTGCTGGGGTCTATGACATTGTGTGGACCGAGGAGCTAGAGAAGGCGCTGTGGGAAACCGACGGCGAGTTCTTTGATGAGTTTGCAGAATGCGATGTCTACGAGGACGCCGAAGAAGAGTGAGTTTGTAGCTACCGCCGGAAGGTGCTGTGAAGGGACGCGTTGTTCTCGCTGAGGACGATCCGAACCAGGCCAAGATCGTCAAGCTCTACCTGGAACGCGAGGGTCATTCCGTTGTCGTTGCCGACAACGGTTTGGCCGCGCTCGAGGAAGTGCGGCGACGGGAACCCGACCTGCTGGTTCTCGATGTCATGATGCCCAAGCTCGACGGCCACGATGTGTGTCGCATCTTGCGCCGCGAATCCGATGTGCCGATCCTGTTGCTCACTGCCAGGTCTACCGAGGATGACGTCCTGATCGGCCTTGATCTGGGCGCCGATGACTACGTGACCAAGCCATATCGGCCGAGGGAACTGATGGCTCGGGTGCGTGCTCTCCTACGCCGGGCCGGCAACCACAACGAAACGACCGACGAGATAGTGAGGTTCGCCGACCTCGAACTGGACCGGGCACGGCGGTCGGTCACGGTTGCCGGACGCTTTGTAGAGCTCACGGCAGCCGAGTTCGACGTACTGATTCTGCTCGCTGCTTCGCCCGGTCTCGTCTTCACCAGACTGCAGCTACTCGAGGCGGTAATGGGCTTCGACTACCGGGGCATGGAACGAACGATCGATGCGCATGTGAAGAACCTCCGGCGCAAGCTCGGAGATGACGCTCGGAATCCCCGCTACATCGCAACGGTGGTCGGCGTTGGGTACAAGGCGCCCACCAATGCGTAGCTTCCGCACCCGCCTTGTCGTTTCGATCGCCGGTATTGCCGTCCTGGCAATTGCGTTGACGACTTGGGCGATCGCAGCGCGTACCCAGGACGCCATCATTGACCGTCTTGCGGAACGGGAGGAAACAGAGCAGCAGATCATTGAGAGACTCACAGTCCTAGCTTTCGAGATTGACGAGTGGTCCGAAGCCGCCGACAAGGTCCTCGGCCTGGCCGAGGATTTTGGGACCCGGATCACTCTCACGGACCTGGACGGCCGACCGATCGTCGACTCGGGATCGGGCGACCTACCCGATCGCATCACCGACCTGATCGATCCCCTCGATGCGCTCAACGAGCTAGAGCTAGAGGCGTTTCCGAAGTACTCGGAGGATGAGCTGCACGAGCTGGTTTCTGATTGCCTCAGTGCCCTGGCCATTCCGCACGCCGTAGACGAGTTCGGGGTATTCCCGCTCGACGGGAAGGACCTTGCCGCAGTAGATGAGTGCTACGCCCTGGCGCTCGGCGATCTCGCAGAGCTTGCGGTCGATGATGTCGTCGGGCCCGTGTACCTGTACGTGGATTACTCGGTTGATCCCCCGATCCCTTGGGAGCAACTTGCGATCGTAGGCGGTGTTGTGCTGGGTCTGGCACTGCTGGCCGCAGCGGTCGCCGCCGGTGTCATTGCAGGGCCGGTCCGGAAACTGACCGAGGCGGCCGATGCCATTCGAGCGGGAGATCTGAGTGTCCGGGTCGCCGCCAAGGGTTCCGACGAGTTGGCGGCACTCGCCGGCTCATTCAATGAAATGGCCGGGTCACTAGAGGCGGCAGACAAGCGCCGCAAGCAGCTGACATCGGATGTTGCTCACGAGCTCAGGTCGCCGGTAACCAACATCATCGGGCACCTCGACGCCGTTGAGGACGGCGTCGCCGAGCCGACCCCGGAGCACCTCTCCGTCGTCTCGGCCGAGGCGCAGCGACTGCACGGCTTGATTGAGGATCTCGGACAACTGACCGAGGCGGATGAGGGAGGGATCAGACTGTTCCGCGAGGAACAAAACGTTGCGTCGATCGTTACCCGGGCAGTCGAAGCCCGACGGGTCACAGCCGCAGATCGCTCGGTCGAAATCCTGTGCGACGCCCCGACGGCATCTGCCTCGGTTGATGCCCTCCGCATCGAACAGGTTGTCGGCAATCTCCTTGACAACGCGCTCGACGCAGTGGGGGAGGGAGGTGTGGTGAACGTCAACGTCCTGGCTGCCTCCGCCGAGGTTGGCATCGTTGTGAGCGACAACGGACCCGGCATCCCCGAGGATCTGGTCGGATCGGTGTTCGACCGGCTGCGGCGCGGCGACGAGGCGCGCACGCCGGGTGAATCGGGCAGGGGGCTGGGGCTGGCCATTGCCCGTGCGCTAGTGCTCGCCCACGGCGGCACGATCACGGCGGCGAACCGACCCGAGGGCGGTGCGGTGTTCGAGGTTTCCCTACCCGTCTAGCCGGCGGAGCGCAGTCTTTCGAAGATAGCCACGGCAACTTCGCGATCCTCGGGCGACATGACGGCGAAGAAGTGATCATCCAGGTCGGCAAGATGAGTCTCGAGAGCGAGGGAGATCTTGGCGACGCCGGCATCGGTGAGTTGAGCCCAGTGCACCCGACGGTCGCTTGGGCAGTACACCCGCTCCACGTAGCCGCGGGCATTCAATCGGTCGATCAAGCGGGTTACGCCACCGGAAGTGAGCACCATCTGCCCTGCCAGGTCCGACATGGACATCTGGGTATCGGTAGACCTCCCGAGCCGCACCATCGCCTCGAATTCCGCCATCCCGAGGTCGTGGTGCTCTCGCAACGATGCCTCGATGACACGCGTCACCCTTCGAGTCGCTTCGACGAGGAGACCGAACTCGGTGATGCGGTTGTCGGCGAGGAGGTTGACTGCATTCATGGTATTTATCTTACTAGGAAATAGTTGACGTGTCAGAGATTCTAGGTATCATTATCTGATCAGTCAGACAATTTCCCAAGAAAGGCTCTTCCATGTCGACTCTCACGCTGCCCGCAACCGGTACCTGGACCATCGATCCAACCCATACGGTGGTCTCTTTCAGCGCTCGCCATCTGATGGCCGCCAAGGTGCGGGGCTCATTCAAGACCTTCTCGGGTTCCATCAATATCTCCGAGTCACCCGAGTCGTCGTCTGTGAAGGTCTCCATTGACGCGGGGTCGATCGATACCGGTGTCGAGGACAGAGACAAGCATCTCCGCTCGCCGGACTTCCTCGACGTAGCGAGCTACGACTCCCTCGAGTTCGTCTCGAGCGCGGTGCGTCCCGTTGCCGGTGGCTACGAGGTCGACGGAAACCTGACGATTCGTGGCGTTTCCCAGCCGGTGACTCTGCACATGGAGTACGCCGGGGTCATGGCCGACCCGTGGGGGAACGAGAAGGCAATCTTCTCGGCCAACACCAGCATCAACCGTGAAGACTTCGGTCTCACCTGGAACGCCCCGCTCGAGGCAGGCGGCTGGCTGGTCGGCAAGGAAGTTCAGATCGAGATCGAGGTCCAGGCCGCCAAGGCCTAGCCCGAGCTCCCAGGCGAAGCGGCCCCGAGCGACAAGCTCGGGGGCCGCTTCTCGCGGACATCATCTGGCATGAGGACTTCCGACCCTTCTTGTCCTTCCACTGCAGTGCGACAATCCGGAGCAGTCTTATTGAGGAGAAGCCCGTGAACAGCCACAGCGTGATAGTGGCAAGGCGCGGCGGGCCCGAGGTACTGGAGTACCTGCCTGTTGACCTCGTAGAGCCGGGGCCGGGGGAAGTCAGGATTCGCAGCGAGGCATGTGGTATCTCGTCTTACGACGCGATGCTGCGCCGGTACTCGTTTCCCGGGGCGCCGAAGCCTCCCTACACGCCCGGGGAGGACGTTGTCGGCTTCGTTGACGCGGTAGGTGATGGGGTGACCGCCCCGTCGCTCGGTGACCGTGTCGCAGCCTGGACCTTCGGCGATGCCGGCTGCTATGCCGAGTACGTCACAGTTTCGGCAGAGCGCACTGTTCCAGTTCCCGCCGGGCTGGACGCCGCCACGGCGGTGGCGCTGGTTGTCAACTACCTGACGGCAGAGGCGGCGATGCACAAAGCGGCCGCCGTCGCCGAGGGAGAACGTGCTCTGATCCACGGTGTTGCTGGAGGGGTCGGCTCCGCCCTTGCTCAGCTGGGATCCCGAGCCGGCCTGGAGATGTACGGGACCGCTTCGGCTCACAACCACGACCTTGTGCGAGAGCTTGGGGTAACGCCAATCGACTACCGCAACGAGGACTTTGTTGCTCGCGTCGGTGAGCTCACGGGAGATGGCGTCGATGTGGTGTTCGACCTCATTGGTGGCGGCAGGCAACTGTGGCGATCCTCCCGCTGTCTGCGCAAGGGCGGCCGGCTTGTCTTGCTCGGCATGGCGTCGGCAAACAGAAGCGGCAGGGGGGTGATCCCCGCCAGTCTTCTGGTGGTGGCCATGATGAACCTGCTTCCCAACGGCAAACGTTCGCCGGGGATGCCCTCGCTCGACAAGGTAGCCACAGCCGATATGGGTTGGTACCGGGACACGATTGCCGATCTGCTCGATCACGCCGCAAGCGGCCAGATGACTCCTCTTGTTGCGGGGAGGTTTCCCCTCGCTGAGGCACGCCGAGCCCACGAGCGGATGGCCGAGGGCGGATACGCAGGCAAGCTCGTGCTGATGGCGGGCGGTTGATCGGCTATGTCGTCACCGGCTCCTACCATCAGGGTGTGAAGCTGCGCATCTTCATCAAGGCTCTGCTGCCGGCACTTGCCCTGACGGTGCTTCTGTCTGCGTGCTCGTCCCCGGTCACCATCCTCGGGGTCGGTGTTTCCGTAGACGGAACGGTGCTGAAACTGTCGCTGTCGGCCTGCAATGCCAACGTGACTGTTGACTACAGCGTGGACGACGAGGCTGTGATGATCCTCGTTCAGGAGAGAGGATCGTTCATCGGGTCGGGTGGCGACGACGACTGTGCGGATGAGTACACGATTGTGCTCGACGAGCCGCTGGGTGATCGCGTTGTGATCGACGAGCAGACCGGGCAGCAGCTTGTTCCCGGTGGCTAGCTGGAGGGTGCCGGTCGGGGGAGGGGTTACTCCCCCGACCGAGTCAGGTTCCTCGTATCAGGCCAGCTCGAACCGGTCGAGCATCATGACCTTGTCCCAGGCGGCGGCGAAGTCTTCTACGAACTTCCGGCCTCCGTCTGCGCTGCCGTAGACCTCGGCGAGAGCCCGCAGTTGCGAGTTGGAGCCGAAGACCAGATCGACTGCTGTGCCAGTCCACTTCACCTTGCCGGTATCCCGATCGATTCCTTCGTACACGTGCTCTGTGGTCGAGACGTTCCACTCAATGCCCATGTCGAGCAGATTGGTGAAGAAATCGTTGGTCAACTGGCCGGGTGTGTCGGTGAACACTCCAAGGTCGGTGCCGCCGAAGCTAGTGCCGAGAACGCGGAGACCTCCGACCAATACCGTGAGCTCCGGTGCGGTCAGCGAGAGCAAGGCGGCCCGATCGAGAAGCAACTCCTCCGGACGACGCTTGTCACCCACCCGCATGTAGTTGCGGAACCCGTCGGCGGTCGGCTCGAGAACCGCAAACGACTCGACATCCGTCATCTCCTGGGCGGCATCGGTACGCCCGGGCGTGAAGGGAACGCTGACCTCGTGGCCGGCGGCCGCCGCGGCCTGTTCGATTGCAGCGCAGCCGGCGAGCACGATGAGGTCGGCGAGCGAGATCTTCTTGTCGCCGGACTGGTTGAAGTCGTCCTTGATCGCTTCGAGCTTCGCCAGCACTGCGGCGAGCTCGGTCGGGCTGTTGACTTCCCAGTCCTTCTGTGGAGCGAGGCGAACTCGGGCGCCGTTGGCTCCGCCCCGCTTGTCGGAGTGGCGGAACGTGGATGCCGATGCCCAGGCGGTGCCGACCAGCTGGCCGACCGACAATCCTGAGTCGAGGATGTTGGCCTTCAGGCCGGCAATGTCCGACTCGTCGACCAGTTGATGGTCGACGGCGGGAACCGGGTCCTGCCAGATGAGCTCCTCTTCCGGGACCTCGGGACCGAGGTACCGCGAGATGGGGCCCATGTCACGATGCGTGAGCTTGAACCACGCCCTGGCGAAGGCATCTGCAAACTCGTCCGGGTTCTCCATAAAGCGCCGTGAGATCTTGGCGTACTCGGGATCCATCCGTAGCGATAGATCCGTGGTGAGCATGACCGGCGGGTGCTTCTTAGACGGGTCGTGCGCGTCCGCAACGAGGTCGTGAGCAGCCGGATCGGTCGGTACCCACTGCCACGCCCCGGCCGGGCTCTTCACCAGATCCCACTCGTAGCCGAACAACGTTTCGAAGTAGCTGTTGTCCCACTCGATCGGGGTCGGTGTCCAGGTCCCTTCCAGGCCACTGGTGTAGGTGTCCGCTCCCTTGCCGCTGCCGTAGCTGTTCTTCCAGCCAAGTCCCTGGTCCTCCAGGTTGGCACCCTCGGGTTCTGGGCCCACATACCGTTCCTCGACGGCGCCGTGGAACTTCCCGAAGGTATGCCCGCCGGCGATCAGGGCAACGGTCTCCTCATCGTTCATTGCCATCCGGGCAAAGGTCTCCCGAATGTCGCGGGCCGCCGCGATTGCGCTCGGTTGCCCGTTGGGGCCCTCCGGGTTCACGTAGATCAGGCCCATCTGGACTGCGCCGAGAGGATTGGCGAGCTCACGATCACCCGAATACCTCTCGTCACCGAGCCAAGTTGTCTCCGGGCCCCAGTAGGTGTCCTCCTCCGGCTCCCAGACATCCTCACGACCGGCACCGAAGCCAAAGGTCTTGAAACCCATGGTCTCCAGGGCCACGTTGCCGGCGAGGATCAGCAGGTCGGCCCAAGAGATCTTTTTGCCGTACTTCTGCTTGATCGGCCACAGGAGCCGGCGTGCCTTGTCCAGGTTGGCGTTGTCCGGCCAACTGTTGAGCGGCGCAAAGCGCTGCATGCCGGAGCCGCCACCGCCGCGGCCGTCGTAGGTCCGATAGGTGCCGGCGCTGTGCCATGTCATGCGGATCATCAGCGGCCCGTAATGGCCGAAGTCCGCGGGCCACCAATCCTGCGAATCGGTCATGAGCTCGGCGAGGTCCTGCTTCAGTGCTGCGTAGTCGAGAGACTCGAACTCTGCGGCGTAGTCGAAACTCTCGCTCATCGGGTCGATCAGCGGCGAGTTCTGGTTGAGAACCCGCAGATTGAGCTGATTCGGCCACCACTGTTGATTGGCCATTGAGCCCGTTCCCAACTGGGCGTGGCCGACTACCGGGCACTTGCTTGCGCTGTTCGTCTCTTCTGACATGTTCGCTCCTCGTGATTGACTGTGGGCTCTCTCAGTGAACCGTGGCGTTCTCTTTGCTTGCTGCGATGCAGGTTGGGCATTCGCCCCAATAAACGACCTCTGCTTCGTCGATGTCGTATCCGTGATCCTGGGCGGCAGTGAGGCACGGAGTCGAACCCGTTGCACAGTCGACATCGACCACCTCGCCGCACGTCCGACAAACCAGGTGATGGTGGTTGTCGGCGACCCTGTCTTCGAACCGGGCAGGCGAACCCGATGGCTGGATCCGCCTGATGAGATGCTTCTCGGCAAGAGTTGCCAGGGAGTTGTAGACCGCTTGTCGAGAGATGGCGCCGATTTCCGACCGAACCTGATCGGCGATGTCGTCGGCGGTTCCGTGGGGGCGGGCGGACACGGCGTTCATCACGGCGATACGTTGGGCGGTGACCTGCAAGCCGTGGCGGCGTAGCAGGTCCGCAGGGTCAATCGACGGTGCCGGCTTCATCGGGCCATACTCAATCAAACTTTGGACTCTGTCAAGAGTTCGTTGATCTGCGACTCCTCCTATCGGAAGATATCAGTGCCCGATGTCTCGCGTCGGAAAAAGCGGCACACAAGTTCGGCGCGGGACGAGGTTGGCGCGGAGCACCTACTCGAGAAGGACTCGGGGATCGGGTGGGACGTCGACCGCATGCTGCTCGAGCACCTCCAGAGGCACAATGGACAGCACACTCGCGTTGGTGGCCTCGAGGACTACGGGAGCTGCCGCTCCCGCCTGATGAGCAAGGGCCCAATTGGGTGCGGTCACACACCAGCGATCGCCGGGCTGCAACCCCGGAAACCGGTATTGGGGCATCGCCGTCGTCAGGTCATTGCCGATGCTGCGCTGGTGATCGAGGAACTCCTCCGTCATGACCGCACAGATCGTGTGGCTTCCCCGGTCGCCTGAATCGCTCCGGCACGACCCATCACGGAACCACCCGGTGAGCGGATCGGTGCTGCATTCGAGGAGTTCGGTGCCCAATACGTTCATCTCCATGGGCTCAGTATCGCAACCTGAGGGCCCAGGCGGGCCGGTAGGGCTGTCTGCTAGATTCCCCCGGACATAGAACGAAGCTTCTTCAGCAGCGAAATCCGGTGAGAGTCCGGTGCTGTCCCGCAACTGTGATCCCCTCGGGGTAAGCCAGGCCGCCTGTCGTTGAGGTGACGATCGAACCTCGGATGAAGGTAGACGTCGTTGGCACGGGCCGACCCCGCACCTTCATCCTCCGAGACGGAGGATGATTCTTTTGTATAGGACCCGATTCGCACTGGCCGTCACGGCTGTTGCGCTGCTCGTCGCAGCTTGTGGTGACTCATCGAGCGCAGAGCAGAATCCCGCTCCGCCGTCAACGGAGGCAGCGGCTACGAGCACGACAGCAGCCCCGGCACCAACCACCACGGCAGCACCAACTGCTACGGAAGCTCCATCGGCGTTCCCGGTGACTATCGCCGCATCCAATGGCGACATCGAGCTGGAAGCTATGCCGACCAGGATTGTCTCGATGTCGGCAACCCACACCGAGATGCTGTACGCGATCGGAGCCGGCGACCAGGTTGTAGCCGTCGATGCGTTCTCCAATTACCCAGCCGATGCCCCGGTGACCGACCTCACCGGCTTTGCCCCGAATGTCGAGGCGATCGTCGGCTTCGAGACTGACCTGGTGGTGACCGACGGCGATTGGGACGGCACCTCGATGGGTGCCCTCACCGAGCTGGGTATCCCGGTATTGATCCTGCCGGCCGCCCAGTCGTTCGACGACGTCTATGCGCAGATTGAGCAGCTTGGCGCTGCCACCGGGCACATTGCCAATGCCGCCGAACTCGTCGCCAACATGCAAGCCGACGTGACGGCAGTTCTCGAATCGCTGCCCGACACGGAGGAAGGTGTCACCTTCTATCACGAGCTCGACAACACCTTCTACTCGGTGACCAGCGAGACATTCATCGGCCAGGTCTATGCGTCGATGGGTTTGGTCAACATCGCCGATGAGGTGGGAGAGGGCTCTTTTGGGTATCCGCAGCTGGCCGAGGAGTACATCCTCGAACAGGACCCCGATCTGATCCTCCTCGCCGACACGATCTGCTGCGGCATGTCGACGGAGACCCTGGCCGAACGGCCGGGATGGGAGGCATTGACGGCAGTTGGGCGAGGCTCCGTAGTCGAGCTCAACGATGACGTCGCCTCTCGCTGGGGCCCCCGGGTGGTCGAGCTCATGCAGGCTGTAGCCGACGCCATTATCGAGCTAGAGGTCGACGCCTGATGGCCGCTCGCACCGAGCTCGCTGCTCCCGCCGTCGGCTGGAAGTGGTGGCTCGGTGCGTTCGCCATCCTGTTCGGTGCGATCCTCATCGGGGCCATGGTTGGCCCCGCCAGCATCGGGTTCGTTGATGCAACCAAGGTGCTGGTGAGCCTGTTGCCGGGCATCGAACTGGCGACGGATCTGTCCGAGCTGGAGCTGGGCATCCTCGAGGTTGTCCGCTTCCCTCGGGTCTTCCTGGCCGTGCTGGTTGGTGCTGCCCTCTCGCTGAGCGGTGCCGCCTATCAGGGCGTTTTTCGCAACCCGCTGGCAGACCCGTATCTCCTGGGCGTGGCTGCAGGGGCCGGGCTTGGCGCGACCTTGGCGATTGTCTACGCCGGTGCCGGCGCAGACAGCATCGTGCCGATCATCCCGGCGGCGGCTTTCGTCGGCGCGATCTTGGGGGTACTGCTGAGCTACGGCCTGGGGCGGACCGTCGGCGGGGCTCGAACGGTGACATCGCTGATTCTCGCCGGTGTTGCCGTCGCCGCCTTCCTCACCGCAATCCAGACGTTTGTGCAACAACGCAATGCTGAGACCCTGCGCGAAGTCTACGACTGGATCCTCGGCCGGTTGGTCACCACCGGCTGGTCCGAATTCGAGCTCATCCTGCCCTACGTGCTCATCAGCGCAGTCGGCATCTTCGCGCATCGCAGGGCCCTTGACGTGATGTCGGTTGGCGATGAAGAGGCTTCGTCGCTCGGGCTGCAGGTGGGTCGGACCCGCCTGATCGTGGTCGGTTCGGCCACCCTCGGTGCAGCCGCGGCGGTGGCAGTTGCCGGGCTGATTGGTTTTGTCGGGATCATCGTGCCTCATGCGGTGCGACTCGTAGCCGGTACGTCGTATCGGCGGGTATTGCCTCTGTCGGCCTTGCTCGGCGGCGCCTTTCTGGTGCTGGCCGACATCGTGGCCCGGTCGGTCCTCGCTCCGGCTGAGGTTCCGATCGGTGTCGTGACGGCCTTCCTGGGCGCACCGTTCTTTGTCCTGGTGCTGCGGACCTCGCGGAGGGTGATGTGACGACACGACTCTCCGTTCACAGCCTCGGTGTAGAGATCGATCGCTCCGTATTGCTCACCGGTGTCGACCTGACCGTCGACCCGGGGGAGTGGCTGGGGCTGATCGGGCCCAATGGTGCAGGCAAGACCACCCTGTTGCGGGCCGTGGTCGGGCTCGTTGACTCGTTCGGAAGTGTTCGTGTCGATGGGGATGATCTCGGCGGCCTCTCGGCGGGGGAGCGGGCGCGGCGGGTGGCGTTGGTTCCCCAGCGTCCGATCATCCCGCCGGGCATGGATGCGTTCACCTACGTGCTGCTGGGTCGAACCCCACACTTGAGCTACTTCGCGTCCGAAGGCAAGCACGATGTCGAGATTGCCATCCGTACGCTGGACGAGATGGGCGTGGCCGAGTTGAGCCATCGTGACATGTCGACGCTCTCGGGTGGCGAGCTGCAGCGGGTGGTGCTGGCCCGGGCGCTGGCTCAGGAGCCGGAGATCCTATTGCTCGACGAGCCTACGTCCGCGCTGGATGTGGGCAACCAGCAGCAGGTGCTGGAGGTGATCGACGGGATGCGCTCGCTTCGTGGGCTGACGGTGGTGGCGGCGATTCACGACCTCACATTGGCTGCCCAGTTCTGTGACCGGCTGGCGCTGCTCTCGGAGGGTGAGCTGGTGGCAAGCGGCCCTCCGCAGCAGGTGCTCACCGAGGAGACGATCCGGGTGCACTACGACGCCACGGTCAACATCGTATGGATCGACGAACAGCTGGCCGTCATCCCTACCCGGCAGAACGGCGTCGAGCCCCCCAAGGGTTAGGGAGGCCCTCTCCGTTTTGGCGTACACCAGGCCCATATATGGGCCTCAGATCCGCAAGAACGAAAGCTGATGCACACTGCCTCGTTTTGACGTACACCAGGCCCATATATGGGCCTCAGATCCGCCAGAACCGAGAGGGAAGGGCTGTCACCGGCAACACCGAACGGCCCTACGGAGCCAACTCTGCGAGCACATCCTCCACCGCATCGGCCACGCCGGTTGCAACGGCGTCGGTCATGCCCTCGCCGTTGTCGAAGTCGATCGCCTCGATCCCGATGAGTACCAGGCCGTTGGGAAGTCTGTCGAGCAGCTTGCCGAGAGCGATCGTCTCGTACAGCTGGACGAGATGGCTCGACTGGCCGATCCCCATGCCGTCGGGCAGCTGCTCATCGGTGAATCGATGCACGGTGCCCGGCTCTCCCCCAGTGACGACGGCATCGATCATGATCACTCGAGGGGCCAGCTCAAATGCATCGAGCAGCCGGGTTGGCTCCCCGTCGCTCTCTACCAAGACGACCGAGTCGTCGACGCGCCCCCGCAGCGCATCGACGACCTCCAGTCCTGCTGCGTCGTCCCGGCGCCAGCGATTGCCGACGCCGATGACGACAGCTTCCGTCACCATCCCGCTACTTCGTGCTGATCCGCTCGATTTTGAGCTTGAGGAAGTGGGTCGCACACGAAATGCACGGGTCGTAGTTGCGGATCGACTGTTCGAGCAGCCAGGTCAGCTCATCGTCGGGCATATCCAGCGATCGCTCTAGGACCACACGAAGGTCGTCCTCGATGGTCAGCTGGTTCTGTGCCGTCGGCGGCACGATCTGCGCTTTCAGGATGCGACCGTTGCTGTCCAGCTCGTACCGGTGATAGAGCAAGCCACGTGGAGCCTCCGACGCCCCGTGACCGACACCGGCGTGAACGTTCAGCTCCACACTCGGCTTGGCCGGCTCTTCGTACTGGTCGATCAGCCGTAGCGCCTCCTCGATGGCATACAGCGTCTCCACACCGCGCACGATGATGCTCTTGAACGGATTGAGCTCGATCGGGCCGAGACCCACCTCCGAAGCGATGTCCCGGCAAGCCGGGGTGAGCTTTTCGTAGTTGAGCGCATAGCGCGCCAGTGGGCCGACGTGATATGCGCCGCGTTCCCGGATCGTCGAATGCAACGCATTCGACCGTTCGACGTGGTCCTCGATGAAGTAGTCGTTCCACTCCGAAACCGCGATGTCGAGCCCCTTGTTGGACACGATGCGGCCTTCGTTGAACGGGTACTCGAGCGGATGGCTCATGGAGACGAACTCGAAATCCTGCTCCACGTTCGGGAACGTGAACCCGGAGACGAGCTTGATCGTTTCGATGCAAGCGTCCCTTGACCACTCCAGCTCGGGGACCAGCGCTTCGAGCTCCTTCTTCGTAGGTGCCCGGTAGAAGCCGCCGACCTTCACATTGATCGGATGGATCTCCCGACCACCAACCACGGTGACGATGGCGTTGCCGGCCTTCTTCATCCGCAGGCCGAGCTCAACTATGTCCTTGTGATCGGCCGCCATGTGCACTGCGCTCTCGTACCCGAGGAAATCGGGTGCGTGCAGCAGGAACATGTGGAGGATGTGGCTCTCGATCCACTCACCGCAGTAGAGCAGCCGCCGCAGCGCTCGCAGCTGACCCGTGACCGAGGCGCCAAATGCGTACTCCATCGCATGGACGGAGCTCATCTGATACGCCACCGGGCAGATGCCGCAGATGCGGGCGGTTATGTCGGGGGCCTCCGCGTAGGGGCGGCCCACCATGAATGCCTCGTAGAACCGGGGAGGCTCGAAGATGCCGAACCACACATCCTCGATGACACCGTCAACGACTTTGACGTGCATCTCGCCTTCGCCCTCGACTCGGGCGATGTAGTCGACATCGATCTTTCTGACATCAGTCATGATCACTCTCCCTTCGCCACGGCGAGCGCTTCATGGTGATCGCTCGTGATGCGGAAAGGCTCTGCGTATGCGTTGAAGCCTCGGAAGGCATCAACCAGGTCCCGATGCGAGGCGCCTAACCGCTGCCAGGCAGCCGCCAGCATCTCGGTGTTCGGGCTCTCCATCGGGCCGAAGCAGCCGTAGCAGCCACGGTTGTATGACGGACAGAGAGCGCCGCAGCCGGCCTGAGTGACCGGGCCGAGACACGGTGTGCCGTGGCTAACCATGACGCACGGTGTGCCTTTGCGCTTGCACTCGACGCAAACGCTGTACTCGGGGATGTTGGGACGACGTCCCTGCACGAACGCAGCGACCACCTCGACCAGCGCCATCTTGTCTACGGGGCATCCCCGCAACTCGAAGTTGACTTCGACATGGTTCTTGATCGGGGTCGACGTTTCCAGCGTCTCCAGGTACTCCGGATGGGCGTACACCGTCGACATGAACAGGTCGGTGTCCTTCCAGTTCTTCAGGGCCTGGATGCCACCAGCTGTGGCACAGGCTCCGATCGTCACCAGGTACTTCGACTGGCGCCTGATCTCATGGATCCGCTCGGCATCGTGCGGTGTCGATATCGATCCCTCGACCAGAGTCAGGTCGTACGGTCCCTCGACCACCTCACGCGAGGCCTCCGGGAAGTTGGCGATGTGGACGACGCTCGCGATGTCCAGGAGCAGGTCCTCGACGTCGAGAATGCTGAGCTGGCATCCGTCACATGATGCGAATTTGTATACCGCAAGTTTCGGTAGGGCCATCTCACACTCCCTTCACATCGAACAGCTCTTCGACTTCTGGGTACGGGAACACCGCCCCATCGGTGCAGATGAACTTGGCGCCAAACTGGCAGTGGCCACATACCCCGATCGCACACTTCATGTTGCGCTCCATGGTTATGTAGATGTTCTCGGGGGCCATGCTGTGGACTTCCATGAGTCGCTCTGCAGTAACCGTCATCATGATCTCGGGGCCACAGACGAGGGCCGTTGTGTTGGCCGCATCGAAACCAACCCGCCCGATCAGGCGAGTTACCACGCCGACGGCGCCGTTCCAGCCGCGGTCGGCGGCGTCGACGGTGACCATCGTGGTGCAGTCAGTGCGAGCACCCCACTTGCCCAGCTCCTCCTCGAAGAGGATCTCGTTGGGGGTGCGGGTTCCGTATAGAACCACGACCCGCTCGTAGTCGTCACGATTCTCCAGGGCGTGATAGATCGCCGGCCGAAGTGGAGCGAGACCAATCCCGCCGCCGATGATCAGCAAGTCGCGCCCCTTGATCTCATCCATCGGCCACGGCACGCCATACGGTCCCCGGATCCCGACATAGTCACCCGACTTGAGGTGACCGAGGGCATGGGTGACCGCGCCGGTGCGGCGGATGGTCTGCAGGATCGTTCCCTGGTTCGAAGAGCTGCTGCTGATCGAGATGGGCACCTCGCCGATCCCGAACGCATACACCATCGTGAACTGCCCGGGAAGGAACTCAAAAGCGCCATTGGGGGGTTCGAGCTCGAGTGTGAACGTGTGCGAGAGTTCCTCCCGCACGCTCCGCACGCGGAACGGTACCGGTGTCATCTGATCGATGACTGCGGGGTTAGTAACGGTCTGCATAAAAATCCACCAACTGGAGTCGAGTTGCCGCCAGGCGGTCGGTCATCACGTGAGCGAACCGCTTCATCATCTCGTAGCCAAACTCACGATCCTCATCCCAGAGCGACCGCATCTTCTCGCCGTCAAAGCGGATCAGCTGGGTCGTGTCGAGAACGAGGGCGCTGAACGCCCAGCGATGTGGTGGGAATAACCACCCCCAACCGAGCATCTCTCCGCGATGCAGAGTCTGGACAATGTGATGGGCCCGGTGGGCCATGTTCATCTCGAGAGCTACGGAGCCATCGACAATCGCATACGCGGCATCAGCGTGACCACCCTCTTCGAAGATCATCGTGTGCGGCTCGACCTCGATCACCTCGGCGATTGATGCCAGGGCAGTCAGGCTTTCCGCGCTCAGATCGGCGAAGAACTCGTGCTCGGCCAGGGCTTTGACCAGGTTGTTTTCGGTCATGATGAGTGACCTCCCACCGTGATATGGGTGTCGCGCAGGTCGCCACGACGGATCGCCCCGGCCTCGTGGGTGATGTCGATCCCGACCGGGCACCAGGTGATGCAGCGGCCACAACCAACGCAGCCCATCTCGCCGAACTGGTCCACCCAACTGGACAGCTTGTGGGTGATCCACTGCCTGTAGCGGGAGCTGACCGCTTCGCGCATCGGCTGTCCGTGCATGTACGAGAAGCCGAGGGTGAAGCACGAGTCCCACTTGCGGGTACGAGTGGCATGAGTACCGTCGAGAGAAAGGTTGTCGTCAACGGTATTGCAGAAACAGGTAGGGCACACCATCGTGCAGTTGGCGCAAGCCAGACAGCGATCGCCAACGCTCGCCCACCGTGGGTTGAGAACGTTGCCCTTCAAGAGGTCGGGCAGGTCGTTCGTGTCGAGCTCCCTCCCCATCATCTCGGCTGCCCTGGCGAGGACGGCGTCACCGGCCTCGATCTCATCAGAGCTGGCCTCGTCCAATCCACCAAGGCCGGCCAGTACTTCGGCACCGGCTGCGCTGCCGCTACTCAGCAAGTAGCGCATGTTGCCGCTGTGGGCGACCTCGGTTATCGAGATGTCGTATCCCGCCTTGGCCGTCGGGCCCGTGTCCATCGAGACGCAGAAGCAGTTGCCACCTGGATCTGAGCAGTTCACCGCAACGATGAAGGCCTTCTCGCGAGTTGCGGTATACCCGCCGAATGTGGGTACCCCGTCGGTTGTCGTGTAGACGTTGTCGAGAATGGCCAGAGCTGCCAGCTCACACGGACGGACACCGAAGAATGCGTACAACGGTGGCTCCGGGGGTGGGTCGGTCTGGAATCCGTCCGGCCCGATCGTGCCGGACCAGAGAACTTCCTCCGGGGGGTTGAGGTACTGCTTCCAACTCGAGGGGCCGACTACATAACCGAAGAGCTTCTCGTCACCGCGGCGCTCGAGGCGGTATTTGCCCGGCTCCTGCAGATCCGTCCACCCTTTCGGAAGATCCTCGACCCCTTCGATCTCGTCGTAGACGAGGGCCTGATTGCGGACTACCGGCCCGATTACGCGATGGCCCCTTTCGGCCAACGCTTCGATCAAACGGCCGATACCCGACTGGCCCGAGACGTACATCTCGCTCACAGTCGAATCTCCTCTCGGTAACGCTGCTCACGGTAGGGTCCGCACATCAAGCGTTAATGGGCCGATTGGCCCATCTTCAGTGCAGCTTGACCCTTGTGTTTTTGAAGGGTTCCTGCTTCGCTAAAGCCGATCCTGCGAGACGGCGCGGGCGTTCCGAGAACCATCTCCCTATCGATAGGTGGAAACATGACAAAGTGGGTATATACCTTTGACGAGGTCTCCGAGGCCGAGGCTCTGGTTGGCGATTGGGACAACGTTCGCGGTCTGCTGGGTGGTAAAGGCGCAAACCTTGCCGATATGACCCGTCTCGGAGTTCCCGTTCCCCCGGGGTTCACGATCACGACTGTTGCCTGCAACGCTTACACCGATGCCGGCGGAGTTGTGCCAGACGGCATGTGGGACCAGGTACGCATCGCACTCGACCATGTCGAGGAAGAGACCGGCAAGAAGTTCGGCGATCCGAAGAATCCGCTTCTCCTTTCCTGCCGCTCTGGCGCGAAGTTCTCGATGCCCGGCATGATGGACACAGTTCTGGACATCGGGCTCAACCACGAGGTCGCGGAGGAGCTCGGCGTCAGCAGTGGCGATCCGCACTTCGCTTACGACTCGTATCGGCGTCTCATCCAGATGTTCGGCTCCGTCGTTCTCGGCAATCCGGATGAGCCATACGAGGAGATCCTCGAGGAGTTCCGGGAGAAGACCGGGGTAGCCACCGATGCCGAGCTGTCGACAGACGCTCTCAAGGAAATCGTCGAGCGCTTCCTCACCATCACCCCCCGATTCCCCTCCGACCCTGATGAGCAACTCAAGCTGGCTATCGAAGCAGTGTTCAAGTCGTGGACTGGTAAGCGGGCCGTCGATTACCGCAATGCCTCGAACATCCCGCACGATCTGGGTACGGCCGTCAACGTACAGACGATGGTCTTCGGCAACCTGGGCGAGGACTGCCTGACGGGCGTCGCCATGTCGCGCAACGGGGCCACCGGCGAAAACCACATCGAAGGTGACTACCTGTTCAACGCCCAGGGCGAGGACGTTGTCGCCGGCATCCGGGCCACGCTCCATCTCGAGCAGATGGCAGAGGACATGCCGCACGCCTACGACGAGCTGCTGTCGATCTCCAATCGTCTCGAAGAGCACTACCGCGACATGCAGGACATGGAGTTCACGGTTGAGAACAGCAAGCTCTGGCTGCTGCAGACCCGTGATGGCAAGCGCACCGCGCAGGCCTCCGTCCGAATTGCCGTCGAGATGGCGGAAGAAGGGCTGATCTCCAAGGAAGAGGCTGTGATGCGGGTCACTCCCGATCAGATCGACTTCTTCCTGCATCCGCAGTTCACGAGCAAGGACCGCAAGGCTGCGAAGGAGTCGGGCAGCCTGCTTGCTGAGGGTCTCAACGTTTCTCCGGGAGCCGCGGTTGGTCGCGTCGCGTTCGACGCCGACACCGCCGTGGCCTGGGCCGACGACGGCAAGAAGGTCATGCTGGTTCGACCCGAGACCAAGCCCGACGACGTGCACGGCATGCTTGCCGCACAGGGCATCGTCACCAGCCGGGGTGGTCGCACCAGCCACGCTGCGCTGGTCGCTCGTCAGTTTGGCAAGCCGGCCGTTGTCGGTATCGCTGAGCTCGAGATTGATCTCACCGATCGCAAGATGTCGGTGGGCGAGACCGTCGTCAACGAGGGCGACTACATCTCCATCGAGGGAACCAGCGGTGAAGTGTTCCTCGGAGAGCTGCCGACCGTTGTGCCGGATATCAAGGACCGTTGGCTGTCGACGCTGCTCGGCTGGGCTGATGAGTACCGTCGTCTCCGGGTCCTGGCGAACGCCGACTATCCGACCGACGCAAACCGTGCCAAGGAGTACGGTGCTCAGGGCATCGGCCTCTGCCGTACCGAGCACATGTTCTTCGAGGCCGAGCGTCTTCCGATCGTGCAGAAGATGATCCTGGCCGAGAATGCCGAGGACCGTCAGGAGCAGCTCGACATCCTCCGACCGATGCAGCGTGAGGACTTCCGCGGCCTGTTCGAGGCGATGTCCGGTATGCCGGTCATCATCCGGATGATCGATCCGCCGCTCCATGAGTTCTTGCCGGCTCACGAGGAGTTGGAGCATGAGCTCGAGGATCTGGAGAAGGATCGCTCGGTGTGGCACGACGCCGCTGTCGCCGAGGTCGAGCGGGTCATCGACCGGGTCGAGGACCTGAAGGAAGAGAACCCGATGCTTGGTTTCCGCGGTGTCCGCCTGGCGCTGCTGATGCCGGAGATTCCCCGCATGCAGGCTCGGGCCATCATTGCCGCGGCCTGCGACGCCAAGGAAGCTGGCTTCGATCCCAAGCCCGAGATCATGATCCCGCTCTCGATCCACGTGAAGGAGCTGGAGCGGGTCAAGGCCATCGTGGTCGAGGCAGCGGAAGAGATCATGGAGCAGCGCGGTGTCCGGGTCGAGTACCAGGTCGGCACGATGGTGGAGACGCCACGGGCGGCCATGACTGCCGGTCCGCTGGCCCGGGAAGCGGAGTTCTTCTCCTTCGGCACCAACGACCTGACGCAGACGACGTTTGCGATCAGCCGTGACGATGCCGAGAAGAGCTTCCTGATCCAGTACGTGGAGCAGGGCATTCTGCCGGTCAACCCGTTCCAGACGCTCGACCGTCTCGGCGTCGGTGGTCTGATCAAGATCGCCGTCGAGGGTGGGCGCAAGCAGCGTCCCGGCATGGAGATCGGTATCTGCGGTGAGCACGGTGGCGACCCGGACTCGGTGGCTATTTGCCACGAGCTCGGTCTCGACTACGTGAGCTGCTCGCCGTTCCGGGTGCCCGTCGCCCGTCTGGCCGCAGCCCACGCTGCCATTAACGACGCGTAACTTCCGAAGGAAGTTACGTCGGAAGAACACCCGCCGAAAGGCGGGTGTTCTTCAAGCGGGGAGTTCACACTCCCGTTTTGGCGTAGATGTGTGCCGCATGTGAAACACAGATACGCCAAAACGTTGGGAGGCGGTGACATCCGGCCCTTGAACTCGAGTGTGCCGCGGTGTGCAATTGACTGAGCGACTCGGGAGCAGGTCATGGCCGATTCCGTCCCACTCACAACGCTGCCGGTACACGGCTCAACGCGATACATCCGGACCAGGATCGAGGTGGATGATGGGCTGGTGAGGTGGGAGGTTCCTCGGACCATTCTCGGGATGATCCCGGCGGGATCGCGGTTCATCGAAGTGCCGGTCGCCGAAGTTGCCTCGGTGCAGATGCGACGTGTGGTGCCGCATCCAATTCGGATTCTGATGGGGGTGGGCCTGGCAGTCGCCCCGTGGTTCCTCCTCCCCTGGTGGCTGTCCGTTCCGCCGCTGATCCTGGGTCTGTGGACGATCCTGATTGCACTCGGGCCACATCTCGAGTTGGTGACAGTGGGCGGCGAGGTTCATCGTGCACCTGTGTGCTTCCGGCACTCACTCGATGCTGAGCTGTACATAGCGGCCCTGGAAGACATGATTTCCAGTTAGCTCCAATCCACCGCTGATCCGTCGGTCTGTGCGAAACTGCGCGCCATGGACGTGCGAATCAGGGCAATCGATGGCGACGAGTGGCGGCTGTGGCGCTCGCTACGAATGCGAGCGGTGGAGGAGGCTCCGGACGCATTCCGCAGCACTCTTGGCCAGGAGTCGGCCGAAGCGGACGACTGGTGGATAGAGCTGATCAAGAAGACAGCCGATCACCCCTACGACGTGTTGCTCGTAGCTGAAGCGGCCGGTGATGCCGTCGGGATGCTGTTTGGCCGGGTCAACGAGGGTGAGTTGCTCGATGTTGGCTCGATGTGGGTGGAACCCGAAGTCCGGCGCAACGGCATCGGTCGCAGGCTGCTTGCCAATGCGGTTGAGTGGGGAGTGAGTGTCGGAGCGGTGCGAGCGGAGCTCTGGGTTGGCAAGGACAACACCGCCGCACAGCGACTTTATGAGCAGGCGGGGTTCGTCCCCACCGGAGAGACAGAACCGTTGCGGGCTGGCTCCGACCTAGTGGTTGAGAAGTTGGTCGTCGACCTATGAGACTCGATAGGGTGGCGGTATGCAGCGGGTCGGCGACGACATCTTTCGCCTCGGGCGCAGATTCCACAACTTCTATCTCGTCGTAGATAAGGGCCGGGCAACGGTCATCGATGCCGGAGGTAGCAGGGAGCTTCCTCTTCTCGAGGCTGCGCTGGCCGCTAGCGGGCTCTCCCTTGATGATGTCGAGGCGCTGCTGATTACTCACGGCCATACCGACCACATCGGCTTCGCTCGTCGAGCCGCCGATTTCGGGGTGGCGGTGAAGGTACATGAGGACGAAGCCCCATTCCTCAGGGACGCGGCCGCCGGGACGCAGGTGCGTCCGACCGAAGTGCCGTTCTGGAAGCCGAAGGCGATTGTCTTCATGATCGAGATGGTCCGGGCCGGAGCCCACCGGGATTACCGGCTCGAGGACTTCGAGACGGTCACCGACGGCGAGCAACTCGACGTCCCCGGCAGGCCTCGGGTAGTTGCGACGCCGGGTCACACTGCAGGCCACGCCAGCTACCTGCTGGAAGACGCTCGAGTTCTCTGTTCCGGCGATGCCTTGGTTACCGAAGGGCTGATAAGCCCTCGCCTCGGCCCGCAAATCATGGCCGACCTCTTCCATGCCGATCCCGCGGCGGCCCGGGCGTCGGCAGAGACCCTCTCGTCGTTACCAGTGGATCTCCTGCTCCCGGGCCACGGGGAACCCTGGCGAGGTCCAATCGCCGATGCGGTCGCCGCGGCAATGGCCTAAGCGAGCTCATCTCCCTCCGTGCCAGGTCGGCCATTAGCTACTGGCCCTCGTAGCTCTCGACGACCTCCTCAACGATCACCAGCTCGACTCCCGCCGAGGAAAGGATCACCGGGGTGTCGCCACCGGCGTGATAGCGGCGACGGGCTACGACCCTGCTTACGCCGCTGCTGGCGATGAGCATTGCGCACACGCGACACGGCTCCATCGAGCAGTAGATGGTTGTGCCCTCGAGTTGGAGGCCGTAGCGAGCGGCCTGGACGATGGCGTTCTGTTCGGCATGCACCGTACGAACGCAGTGCTGGCGGGTTGTGCCGTCGTCGTCGATTACCTGCTTGAAGTCGTGGCCGACATCGTCGCAATGAGGCATCCCGGATGGGGAGCCGACGTAGCCGGTGCAGATGATCCGCTTATCGCGGACTACGACGCAGCCGCTCTTACCTCGATCGCAGGTCGCCCGGGAGGCAACTTGGTCAACCAGGTCGAGGAAGTAGTCATCCCAGGAAGGTCTCATGCCGCCACGATAATCCGCCGCAGCGCAGCCGGATCAGGAGCTCAGATGGCTTCGGCGCTCGTCTCGTAGACAGCGTGGGCATAGGCGTTGATGTAGCGGCGCCGCGAGAACTCATTGTCTTCCTTGCGCAGCGCCATCGACCCGATGACCAGATCCGAGGTCTTCTCGACGGACCGGGGCAGATACTCGACCTGATAGGCCCAGGCCCCCGGAGAACGCTGCTCATCCCAATCGAGATAGGCAGCAAAGCTCGCACCGATGGAATCGACGCTCAGGTAGTCGGATGACACCCTGGTCGGCAGGGCGCTGTACAGATCCACGCTGTAGGTCGCCCCGTTGTCACGGGACAGGTCGAGGAAGAATGCTTCCAGCATCTCTGGCGACGCCGGCTCGCACATGGCGATTGCTTCCCAGTGCTGGGCAACGGCTACATCGGGGGAGATCGATATGTAGGCCCGCTCGCCGAGATGGAGCACCTGAAGAGAATTGTCGAACACGGGGGCGCCGTCCTCGTCCCAGATGAGGGTCACCAGCGGCTTCATCCCCAGCTCCGCGACGACTACGTCGAAGGCTTGATCCTCATCGTGGATACCGAAGACGTCGGAGACGATGATGCCCATGTCAACCGGTACGACCGGCATCACAATCCGGCCATTCTCGGTTTGCAGCCGGACATCGGTGAGCTCCTGCTGCAGTTCTTCGTCAAGCGCGAGCGGGTCGAGAGCCAATTTCGTTCCTCCTCTCGGGGTTCAATCGGTCACCGGGTCGGAGTACCTGAGCGCCTTTTTTCCCTGGTCCATGCTGAGCTAGCTCATCGGTGACCGTTGGTCTGGGGCACAGCGGAGCCCCCGGCAATGCCGGGGGCTCCGGTTCGAGCGTGGAAATGCCCTAGCGGACGAAGCGTAGGGTCAGCGGGTAGCGGTAATACTCGCCGGCGGATGCTCGCAGTGCGCCGCGAATGGTGAGGACCAGCCAGGTAACGAGCACTGCCGGCAGCAGGAGCAGACCAACTACGGCGAGGATGCTCAGCGCGGCAATGGCCGACCAGATCATGAACGAGATGTTGAAGTTGAGTGCTTCCTTGGCGTGGTACTCGGCGTATGGAACGTCCCGGCGCAGCAGCCACATTGCCAGGGGCCCGAGTACCGGGGGAATCCCCAGGAATACGACGAAGCCCGATAGGTGGCTGAGGGTCGCCCAATTGCGTACCTCGGAGGTCACCGGCTGATTGGTTTGGGTAGTCATTTCTGCCTCATTTCGGTTGTTTGTTCTCCTTCAGCATCCCTCAGCCGAGGTCCCGGTTCCATCGGGACTGACCCTGGTCGTACCCTGAGGCCCCTGAGGCGGCAGTCGGTATCATCCGAGCATGACTTCTCACACCACGGTCGACTACAACCGCACGACAGCGCTGGTTGTTGTCGACGTCCAGAACGATTTCGCCGACCCGAACGGCAGTCTCTATGTCGATGGCGGCGAGGATGTGGTCAGGGTTGTGAATACGGAGATCGCGCGCGCTCGTAACGCCGGTGCATATGTGGTCTACACGGCCGACTGGCACCCGGAGACGACCCCCCACTTCGCCAGGGACGGTGGGATTTGGCCGGTGCATTGCGTCGGCGATTCCTGGGGTGCGGCCTTTCATCCCAACCTGATTGTCGATGGCCCCGTTGTGCGCAAGGGCACTGCCGGCGAGGACGGCTATTCGGGGTTCAGCGTGCGCGACCCCGAGACGGGAGAGGTATCCCCAACGGGTCTTGCGTCACAGTTGGATCGTTGGGGGATCAAGGCAATTGTTGTCTGCGGTCTGGCCACCGACTATTGCGTCAAGGCAACGGCCCTCGACGGAGCTACCGCCGGCTATGACGTCACCGTTCTCACCGATGCAATTCGTGCTGTGAATCTCGAGTCGGGCGATGGTGACCAGGCTCTGGCTGAGATGGCTGATGCCGGTTGTCTGCTGACCGAATGACCGTCATTCCCCGCAGCGGGCTCGTTGCGGACCTTGTGGCTCTGGGAATAGCGACCGGGGATGTTCTACTCGTGCACGGTTCTCTCTCCGCACTCGGGAGAGTTCCCGGAGGCGAGCAAGCTGTCGTGATGGCGATTCGTGACGTGATCGGCCCTGAGGGAACCATCGTTGTCCCCGCACAGTCGTGGCAGCTGTGTGATCCTGCCTATCTGCGAATCGAGCCCCCTGAGCATTGGGACCAGGTCCGAGCAGAGCTTCCGGCCTATGACCCACGATGGACGCCGACCCGATCGATGGGGCTGATCGCCGAGGCCGTACGTACCCACCCGGAGGCGGTCCGGAGCTCTCATCCCCATCGCTCCTTTGCCGCCTGGGGACCAGCTGCGGAGCAGGTTGTGGCGCATCACGAGCTCGACGACCCGGTGGGGGAGGGCTCACCGCTTCGTGCCCTCTATGAGCTCAGTGCAATGATCCTCTTCCTCGGGGTCGGCTTCGACAAATGCACGGCTCTCCACCTCGCCGAGAGCCGAAGCGGGCTGGCCATTTCTCGAGTCGCCAACGGCGCTCCGATTCGAGTTGGTGGGGCCAGGCGCTGGGTGTCGTTCTCTGAGCCGGCAGTAGACGATGGCGACTTCACCAGGATCGGAGCCGACTTCACTGATGCCCATCCGGATCAGGTCAGATCGGGCAGGGTTGGCGCAGCTGAATCGCGCCTGGTCAGCTTGCCCGCTCTGGTCGACTTCGGGGCTTCCTGGATGGCGCAGCACAGGGTGGCGGGCTAGGGAGTTATGGGCGCAGCCCGCTGGTGGCGAACACACGGTGGGGAATCGATATCGGATCATCGAATTCGCCCGCCAGCAGAATCGCCAGGTCCGCGTCGAACCGTTCGACCGATTCCGGATCGAGAGCTGCGCCGACACCGTTGCAGGTTCTCATGCGTCCTCGCCAGGCCTCGTGGGTGAACTCGATGTCCATGACGTAGCTGAAGCTCTCCACTTCGATGAACCCGGCATAGTCGAGGGCTTTCACTTGCTCAGGATGTACCCCCCGCCATCCGGCCCGCGGCCATCCTGGATTGTGCTCCAGGATCAACTCCTCAGTGAGGTGGGCGGCATTGCCGGGCAGCGGCATGTAGCTAAAGGCACAGATGAGCAGCCGGCCGCCCGGGGCCAGGATTCGACGCGACTCTGCAGCCGCCGCGTCGCTGTCGAACCACCACCACGCCTGCCCGGCGCAAACGAGATCGAATGACTCATCATCGAAACCGGTATCTTCAGCGCGGCCTTCTACGAATGTGACTTCGAGGCCACGAGCGATCGCAGCCTGGCGGGCCGCGTCCAGCAGCTCCGGAGCGATGTCGAGTCCGACCACCTCGAGGCCCTGTGCGGCGAGCCCGAGTGCAACGGTGCCGGTTCCGGTGCCGAGATCGAGTGCACGGTCCCCGGGCTTACACCAGCCGATGTTCGTGAGCCTGGCGAAGAAGTCGTCGGGGAACCCGGGTCGGTACTGCTCGTAGTCGGCAGCCATCCGACCGAAGTCGATGATGCGTCCCTCGTGATCTGTGTTTCCGCTCACACTTCAAGGCTATCTGCCCCTCTTCCGATCTGGTCGGGGGACTGCTGCAACCTCAGATCGGTTGGCGACGCCTACGATGCCTTGATCAGCCGATCTAGCGGATCCTTCATTGACCACTGAGCAGCCAAGAAGAGGGACTCTCGGCACGTTTGCCGGTGTGTTCACGCCATCGATCCTCACCATCCTCGGGATCATTCTGTTCCTCCGGCTGGGCTACGTCGTGGGTAACGGCGGGCTGCGCAACGCCCTCATCATCATCGGGATCGCCACCGGTGTGTCCGTGCTCACCAGTATCTCGCTTGCCGCGATCGCTACCAATATCGATGTCAAGGGCGGCGGCGATTACTACATGATCTCGCGCACCCTCGGGGTCGAGTTCGGCGGCGCAATTGGTGTTGTCCTTTTCCTGGCGCAATCGGTGTCGATCGCCTTCTATGCGGTGGGCTTCGGTGAAGCGGTGACGGCCATCTTCGGCCTCGAAGCTGATTGGGCAGCTCAGATGATTGCCGCCGTTGCCGTTCTGCTGCTCTTCGGACTGGCCTGGCTTGGCGCCGACATCGCCAGCAGGTTCCAGTTCGTAGTCATGACCCTGCTGGTCGCCGCCCTCATTTCCTTCTACGCCGGAGCTATCCCGGGTTTCGAGGCAGGTGTGGCCGGGGACGGCTGGTCGAGGCCGGAGGAGTCGCTGGGATTCTGGGTGGTCTTTGCAATCTTCTTCCCGGCGGTGACCGGGTTCACCCAGGGTGTGAGCATGTCCGGCGATCTACGTGACGCCGGGCGCAGCCTGCCCCGCGGTACGTTCGCCGCGGTCGGGTTGTCGACGATCGTCTACGTGTCGGTGGCAATCCTGATTGCCGGGAACGCTTCCTCGAGTGAGCTCATCGAGGACACCGGGATCCTCAACTCAATTGCGGTCTTTGGCCCGCTCATCGACGCCGGTGTTATCGCCGCCACGTTGTCCTCGGCGATGGCCTCCTTCCTCGGCGCACCTCGCATCCTTCAGTCCCTGGCCTCGGATCGAGTGTTCCCCATCCTCAACTACTTCGCCAAGGGTCATGGGAAGACATCCAATCCGCGACGTGCCGTGGTCCTGTCGCTTGGGATCGCCCTCGCCACAGTCGCCATCGGCAATCTGAACGCAATTGCTCCCGTCGTCTCGATGTTCTTCCTCATCTCATATGGGCTGCTCAACTACGCCACCTACTACGAGGCGAGAGCTGCGAGCCCGTCATTCCGGCCCCGCTTCCGGTTCTTTCACCGCAGGGTGAGTCTGGCGGGCGCCATCGCTTGTGCAGTGGCCATGGTTGCCGTGAACATCCCGGCCGGCATAGGAGCCATCGTCATCCTGGCCGGCATCTACCAGTACCTCCGGCGCATCGACCGTCCGCAACGCTGGGCCGATGCCAGCCGATCGTTCTACTTCCAGCGGGTCAAAGAGGGCATCCGGGCCATGAAGGCAGAAGCGGAGAACCCGCGTAGTTGGCGACCTCAGGTTCTGGCCTTCTCCGCCGACCCCCGGCGCCGGGCTCGGCTGCTCCGATTTGGCTCATGGCTGGAGGGGGAGAGCGGGCTGACGGCGGCGGTTCAGATAGTTGTCGGGGAGGGGGCGCTGAAGCGGAGGGAGCGCAACGCGACTGAGCTGGCTCTGCGGTCGGAGATCGACGCTCTCGGGCTGGATGTGCACGGCCGGGCGGTCCTCGCTCCCGACGCCATGGAGGCCCTTCCGGTCATCGTGCAATCGTTCGGTTTGGGACCGCTCCGCGCCAACACCGTGCTGTTCGGATGGCCCGAGGAGAGCGATGAGCACCACCTCGCCGGATATGCCCAGGCGGTACGTGAAATCCACCGGGTGGGCGTCAACGTGGTGAGCATGCTGAGTGATGAGCGTCGTTGGTCGACTCTCGAGCAGTTGGCTCGCAACGAGCGGTTCATCGATGTGTGGTGGCAGGACGACGATTCCAGCCGGCTGGCACTACTCAGTGCCTACCTCTTCACCCGGACGCGGGAGTGGTCTCGCGCCCGGATCCGATTGCTGGCGCCACTACCCGCAGACGCCGACATCGCTGCCGAGACCGACGCCTTGGGATCAATGCTGGATGCGGCCCGCATCTCCGCCGAGGTGGTGTGCCTGGCCAACCCGACAATCGGCGAGGTTGCCACCACTTCGGCGCTGGCCAGCTTTGTGATGGTTCCTTCCGCGCTGCGCCAGGGCAGGTTCGTCGGTCCCTTCGAGATGGACACGTCGGTGCTGCTCAACTCGCTTCCCACGACGGCGGTCTTCATTGCCGGTACCGCCGTGGATCTCACCGCAGGGCCGGAGACGGAGGAGAGCATCAAGCTGCGCGCCGCCGAAGAGATCGTCCAGGTTGCCGAGAACCGGTTGCGCACGCTGCAACGCCAGTGGGAACGTCTCGAAGCTGAGGTCGAGCTGCGGATCGACGGCTCAGGATGGGAGGCAGACGATGTCTCCGCCGCCGAGCAACGTCTGCGCACCGTCGGCCGCCGAATCCTCAAGACGCAGGCGAAGCTCGATAGTGCCCGGGCAGAGGTGGAGACACTTCTCAATTCCAACAATCACGAGCACTAGCCGATGGCCATAGCTCTCGCCCTTGCTGCCGCTGCGCTGTCGGGATCGGGTGACTTCCTCGGCGGGCTAGGAAGCCGACGCGACCGCGTCATGGCGGTTGTGCTGGTCAATCATCTCGCCGGCTTTGCCACGGTGCTCCTCCTCGGGCCGCTTTTTGGTGGCAGCCTCGATGGCCCAACGATGCTGTGGGGCGGGCTTGCCGGGCTGAGCGGGGCGATGGCGGTGATCGCTCTCTACAGCGGCTTTGCGCACAGCAGCATCGCCGTTGTTTCACCGATAGCCGCGGTTGGTGCCGGGGTATGGCCGGTGGTATGGCAGATCGTCCGCAGGGACCTACCGAATGCCGTGGTCCTGCTGGGTCTCGTGGTCGGCCTCATCGCCATTTGGACGATCAGCAGTGGCGGGCACATCACGGCTGAGGACAACGTGGCAGTTGGGGTCAGGTACGGGATTCTTGCCGGCCTTGGGTTTGGCGGGTTGCTGATCTTCCTGAGCCTGGGCGCTACCGACTCGGGTATCTGGGGTCTGCTACCGGCCCGTATCGCCGGTTCGATCGTGATGCTTGCCATTGCAGTCCGGGCGACGGGAAGGCTGATGCCGAGCCGGGAGGCCCTACCTGCTGCGATCGGTGCCGGTGTGTTGGTGACGCTGGGGAATGGCCTGTTCATCATCGCTACCACGGAGGGCTCGTTGGCGGTTGTCTCCGTGCTGGCTGCGATGTTCCCGGCCGCCACCGTGATTCTCGCCTGGCTAGTGCTCGGGGAGAGGCTCACTCGCCAACGCCAACTCGGCCTGGTACTCGCCCTAGTGGCGGTCGGCCTAGTTGCGGGGGGCTAGCCGCCCTCATCGAACTTGCGTAGATCCGTAGCGCTATGAGCGATGAATCTACGCAGGAAACGGGGGCGATAGTGTTTGGCCTATGAACTTCGGTTTCACCATCCGGGATTTCGAGGAGAGTGACTATCCGCTACTGGCCGCGTATGACGCGGCCGCGTATGACGACGACCTGCGCCCTCCGGAGCTGTGGAAGCACGACGATGCGACGCGCGATCCGGGCCTCTTCTTCCGACGTCATGTTGTCGAGGTGACCGGCGGGCCCGTGGCTTGCGGGTGCTTTGGCCACAGCGACTGGATCGATGACCCCGACCGGTACTGGTTCCAGATCCTGGTGCCAAGGGATCGGGAAGGTATCGCCGTCCGCGACGCGTACCTGCAATTCGCTCTCGATTCGCTGGCGCGGCGACATCCCTCGGCCGTGCTCAGCGGGATGGTGGAGAGCTACGAAGCCCACGTTCGATTCCTTCTCGATCAGGGTTTCGTCGAAATCCATCGCGAGCACATCTCTCGGCTGCAGGTGACCGACTTCGTTCCTCAGGATTTCGGGACTGCGGTAGCCCGAGTCGAGGCCCAAGGCATAGCCTTATCGACGTTGGCCGATCTTGACGAAGGCGACTGGCCGGAGCGGCTTCATCCTGTGTACCAGCGCCTGGTGGCGGATCAGCCCGCCCCCGATCCACCCCGGCTGGACACCCTCGCCGAGTGGCTCGAAGGAGTCATCGGCTCCCCCGACTTCGAAAGCTCCCTCTGGGTGGTCGCCCGAGATGGGGAAGACATTGTGGGGCTCAGCCAGGCCGCAGCCAATTCGGCTACGCCGACGCTGGCCTACTTCGGCCTCACCGGGGTTGACCGCAACTACCGCAGGCGAGGCATCGCCACCGCACTCAAGGTCGAACTCCTATCGATCCTCAAGGACCGGGGCATCGTGCGTATCGACACTGCGAACGAGGAGAACAACCCGATGTATCGCATCAACCTCGGCCTCGGCTTTGTACCTCGGCCCGACTGGGTCATGTACGAACGCAAACTCTGACGTTCCCCATACGGTTTTGGCGTATCTGTGTGCCGTATTCGGTACGTATCTACGCCAAAACTGAAGAAAAAGGAGAGGGAGCCGGCGGTTGCGCCGGCTCCCTTCATTGCCCAGTTGGATGGGCGGTCCTGGAGAGATTGTCCTATTCGCTGGACATCTTCTCCGTAGGCATTGCGACTTCGACCTCTTCGGTATCCATCGGGAGGATCAGGTTGGCGACGACGCCGATGACGGCGGCGAGAGCCAGACCGGAGATCTCCACATCACCGATGGCAAGCGGCGAAGAAAGCCCGCTCACACCAAGGCCGAAGACCAGGATGAGGCCGACAACGATCATGTTGCGACCCTTCTTGAAGTCGACCTGTCCTTCGACCAGTGTGCGCAGGCCGACGGATGCGATCATGCCGAACAGCACGACCGACAGACCGCCGAGCACCGGCACCGGCACGGTGCGCAGGACCGCAGCCAGCTTCGGGATGAGACCCAGGAAGATGGCGAAGACCGCTCCGATCCGGATGATGAACGGGTCGTACACCTTCGTGACGGCCAGCACTCCCGTGTTCTCCGAGTACGTGGTGTTCGGTGGACCACCGACGAGGCCGGCAAACAACGTTGCGATACCGTCACCGAGCAGCGTCCGGTTCAGGCCGGGCTCCTTGAAGAAGTCCCGTCCCACAACCCGACCGTTGGCCAGGATGTCACCGACGTGCTCGATCATCGTCACGAACGCAATTGGTGCGATCAGCGCAATCGGCGCCCAACTGAGGTCGCCGAGGCCCCAGGTGAACTCGGGCCAGCCGAGCCAACTCGCTTCCCGGACTGGATCGAAGGTGAAGTCCGAGTAGAACAGGATGCCCGCGGCGTAGCCCACTAGTGCGCCCGTCAGGATGGGGAGCATCTGGAACAGACCCCGGAAGAAGATCGCTGCGATGATCGTTGCCCCCAACGTCACGATGGCGAGCCACCAAGCACCCTCTGCTTGGCTGATGGCGACTGGGGCCAAGGTGATACCGATCACCGTGATGACCGGGCCCGTCACAATCGGCGGGAACACCCGCCGGATGATGTCGCTGCCCACAAAGGTGACGAGGATCGACATCGCAATGTAGATCACCGCCGCGCCGACAATGCCGGCACCGATACCCGCCCAGGAATAGCCGCGCTCGACACCAATCAGGATTGGTGGGATGAACGCAAACGATGATCCCAGGAATACCGGGACCATTTGTTTCGTGACCAGGTGGAACAGAAGTGTTCCAACGCCTGCTGCGACCAGCGCAACCGACGGATTCAGCCCAGTGATCAGCGGTACGAGAACCGTAGCGCCAAACATGGCGATCGTATGTTGAAGGCCGAGGACGACCTTCTTCTGCATGGTTAGCTCCATTTACCCTTCCTCTCCCACATAGAAAGAGAGCCACTCCATGGGGAGTGGCTCCTTGCTTTCACTCGTTGAGTCAACGACCCAACTGTTGATTGACTGCCAAGGCCGGCCCACTTGGAGAAAGGGGGGATTCCACCCATGGGAGGAACCCTCGGTCCCACCCCGTCTCGCGACCCTTGCCGGTTGCCTGCCTATGGCCTGTCCTTGCCTCATGCGGCGGTGAACACCATCCCGTAGTAGTCGTCGTAGGTCTCTCTGCGGACCACCTTGACGGTGCCTTTGACGGCCATGCCGATCTGGGGGTCATCGATCTCGATCTGTCCCAGCATCCGCATCCCGTTCTCTAGCTCGACGATGCCGAGGCCAAGAGTAGCTACCTCATACTGGGCGGGCAGGTTGTAGACCGTGGTGAAGGTCAGCAATTTGCCCGTCTTGGGTAGCGGCACGGGGTCGAACTCGAAGAAGTCGTGGTCCCTGTTGCCCCTGCTGATCATCTTCATCGGGTAATGCAGGGTCCCATCGACGCGGGACTTGTATGCGTAGATCTCGCGTGCCATTAGTCCTCCCTCACAAAGGTGAGACAGACAACGTTGTTGCCGAAGCCGCCGAAGTTGAGGGTGAGGCCGGTCCGGGCTCCCTCCACCTGGCGTTTCCCGCCGTCCCCGCGCAGCTGGGTGACGATCTCCCAGGCTTGGGCGACGCCGGTTGCTCCGACCGGGTGGCCGCGGCCCTTCAAGCCGCCTCCGACGTTGATCGGGATCTTGCCGCCTAGTGCGGTTTCGCCCTTCTCGAGGGCGATGTGGCCTTCACCCTTAGGGAAGAACCCAACTTCCTCACTCTGTGCGATCTCCAGAATCGTGAAAGCGTCGTGGAGCTCTGCCACGTCGATCTCCTCGGGGCTGAGGCCGGACATCTGATAGGCGTCGTGCGCTGCTTTGCGCACGGCCAGCAGATCCGTCGGCTCCTCACGCTCGAACACCGCATGGGTATCGGTAGCCTGCCCGATCCCACTGAGCCGGATCATCGGGCGTCCCAGCTCCTGTGCCTTCTCCTTGGACACGAGGATGATGGCGGCGCCGCCGTCGGACACCGGGCAAGCATCGAAGAATCGCAACGGATCGGCGACGTACGGGTTGTTGGTCATCGCTTCTGGCGAGTCGAGGATGCCCTCAAGAGTGATTGCCTGCTGCAGATGAGCCCACTCGTTGTTGAGGGCTGCGTTCTGGTTCTTGACCCCAACCATGGCCAGGTGCCGCTCGGTGACGCCGTACTTGTCCATGTACAGCCTGGCGAACATCGCTGCAAGCGCCGGCAACGTAACACCGTAGATGTACTCGGCTAGCGGGTGGGTCAGTGTGGCAACGAAGTCGGTGGCTTCGAGGTTGTTCACCTCGCGCATCCGCTCCACTCCGGCCACCAGCACCACATCATCCATCCCGGACGCAACTGCCTGGAACCCGGCCTTGATCGCTGCGGCGCCAGAGGCCGGTCCGTTTTCGATAGCCGCCGCTCCGGCCGGCAGCAGGCTGAGGCTGTCGGTTACTGCGCTGGCCAGTGCGGTCTGGTGGTTCAGCCGAGCCGCACCCATGTTGGCAACGTACACCTGGTCGACCTCGGTGATCCCGGCATCCTTGAGTGCCATCATCGACGCATAGGAGGCAATCTCGACCAGCGGGTACTCGAGCCGGGTGAAGGTCGTGATCCCGATGCCGGCTACGTACACATCACGCATTGCCGGCCCCCTTCTCCATCTCCCAACGCTGTTGAACCAACGCGGTGGCGGTCGGGTCGTACAGTGCCCGGGTCGCCGCCAGCGGGTCGAGTGGTGGGGTCGGCGGATCCGATGGAGGCAGGATCTTCTCCATCGCCTTCTCCAAGAGCGCCGGAGGCACCGGCCGTCTGCCGACGACCAGCTTGGAGCGAGCCCGGTCGAACAGTTCCCTGGTCAATGCCCAGGAGGGCACACCACCCAGCTCGTGTGGGATATCGAACCGCTTCTCCAGCTTGTACTCGATCATCCACCGCCGGAACCCGATAGGAGACTCGGCGACGATCAGCACCTCATCGTGGCCGAGTGTGTCGATGTGGTACTCCATCTTGGCGGCGAATCCGTGAGCCCCGATCCGGAGCCCGCGGCGAAGCGCAAGAGTGTGAAGAGATAGACCGAGACCGGGCTTGACCTCGCGGCCGTTGACGATTGCCGCCAGTTCGCCGTCCACCTGCAGCGCCAAAACGTACTGATCCTGGAACCGATGCTTGTAGTAGCCCAGCAGCTCGGCATATACCCGGGCCGCCACCACGTCGTAGAAATCCCGCTCAACATGGATCAGCGGCTCGACGTGCTTCAGCAGGTCGGGAATCTCATCCCGGAACACCTGGCGGACGACCACCGCCTCCCCGCTGGCCAGCATCATGTACTTCGGCTCGTACGGAGCCAGGTCATGATCTATGGGCCGTAGGATCTTCTCTAGATCAACGGACATTCGCTATCCACTCCCCTTCTCGAGTAGAGCCATTGCGATCTTCTCCTGGGTTACCGGCATCGACTTGATCCGGGTTCCAAACGCGTTGTAGACGGCGTTGGCGATCACCGGTGCCGCGGCGATCATCGTGTGCTCACCGACTCCGCGAGCCCCAAACGGGCCGTCGGGTTGGGGTACTTCAACGATGATCGGAACGACCTCGTCCGGTATGTCGAACGCGGTTGGGATCTTGTAGTCGGTGAAGTTCGGATTGAGCAGCTTGCCATCCTCGTCGAACCGCATGTCTTCGTAGAGGACGGTGGCCAATCCCTGAACCAGGCCGCCGACGATCTGTCCCTTGACGAGGTCCGGGTTGATGGCGCGGCCGGCATCGACGGCAAGGGCAGCCTTGCGCACCCACACCCGCCCGGTATCCCTGTCGATCTCAGTGACAACACCAGTACAGCCGACCGTGTAGTGGACGTTGGGGTGGCCGCCCTGGCCGGTCTCCGGGTCACTGTTGGCGTTGGTGAACTCCGGCATGAACTTGCCGCTGGCGATGATCGGCCCACCCCGCCAGGTGCCTTCCTCGGTTTGGATTCCGTCGATGACAAAGTCCCGCAGTGGTTTGACGAACTCGGGGTCTGTCGAACAGCGCACAGCCTCGTTCTCGAGGTACAGCGACTCATCTTCGAAGCCGTACACCTGATGGATGACGTCGAAGATCTTGGCCCGCGCCTCGATGGCAGCCTTCTCCACCGCTAGGCCCGAGCTCCACGTGACGTGCGACGCCACCGTCTGCCACTCGTAGGGGTTGCGGTCGGTGTCGGGGGTCTCGACCCGGATCTTCTCCACCGGAACGGTGAGGATCTCGCTGGCGATCTGCGCCATCACCGTCAGGTAGCCCTGCCCCAATTCCATCCCGGACACGGTGATATTGAGACTGCCGTCCTCGTTGAACTTGAGGAAGGAAGCCGAAGAGGCATTGGGCGGCATTGCCGGTGCCTTCCAGAAGCACGCGATGCCTTTGCTCATGACGGTGTTCGGGTTGTCGGTTTCCTCTTCCACGCCCCACTCGATTGCCGCGGCGACCTTGTCGATCGCCTCGATCATCCCGGACGGATTCATATGTGCCCCGTACGACAGTTCGTCGCCTTCCTGGATGGCGTTCTTGCGGCGGAAATCGACAGGGTCCATGCCGATCGCCTCCGCAATACGGTCCATGTGCGACTCGAGGCCGAAGTGGAACTCTGAGTAGCCAAAGCCGCGGTAGGGCCCACCCGGCGGGAGGTTCGTGTAGATGCACAAGGAGTCGTTGCTGATGTTGGGCACCCGGTACGGGCCGGTGGCGGACAATCCCGCCGCATTGACGACGTTGGCGCCGTACTCGACGTAGGCGCCGGCATCCCAGAAGAGCTTGTGGTCAACGGCGGTGATGGTGCCGTCGTTCATCACGCCGACCTTCAGTTCGGCGACGACGCCCTGCCGCTGGTACGTGTTGTAGAACTCCTGCTCCCTGGTGAAGCGAAGCTTGACCGGGCGGCCTTTGACGAGAGTTGCCATCGCCGCGCCGAGGATTTCCATCGAGACGCCGGCTTTACCGCCGAAGCCGCCACCGACGTACGGGGTAATCACCCGGACGTCCTTGTGGGTGAAGCCGAGCGGTGCCAGCGCTTCGGCGAATAGATGGCGCTGCGTGTGCGGAGACTGGGAGGCGGTCCACACGGTCAGCCGGTCGGCGTGGTCGAGCCTGCTCACGGTCACGTGTGGCTCGATCGCGCAGTGGGCGTAGCGAGGCACCGTGTAGGTGTCCTCGAGTACGAAGTCGGCCTCGGCAAACGCCTTCTCGGTGTCACCTTTGCGGATCTTGCGCCAGTGGGCGATGTTGGTGTCGGCCTTCGGGAAGAACCAGGGCACGTGGGCGTAGTCGTCCAGATCCGGATGAATAAGGTTGGCGTCTTCGGCCACAGCCGATTTCGGGTCGAGCAGTGGTTCGAGTACCTCGTACTCGACCTTGATCAGCTTGGCGGCCTGCACCGCTTGACGATGGGACCTTGCGATGACCCCAGCCACCTGCTCGCCCACGAACCGAACGTGATCCTGAGCGAATATGTAGCGGTCCTCCATGTACATGCCGAACTTGTACGGGAAGTCCTCGCCGGTGACGACCCGGACCACGCCCTTGGCCTCCTCGGCTTCTGTCGTGTCGATCGAGACAATGCGGGCGTACGCATGGGGGCTTTCGACGATGGCGGCGTGGAGCAGCCCCGGGCCGAAGTCAATGTCGTCGACGAACTCGGCCGCGCCACTGATCTTGTCGACACCGTCGATGCGGACTGCACCGGTGCCAACTGTCTTCAGCTGATCGCTGTCCGTTTCGGCTTCGAACGGGAATGTGGTGGTCACTTCGCACCCCCTTCTGCCGCGGCAAGAACCGCTTCGATGATCGGCTCGTAGCCGGTGCACCGACACAGGTTCCCGGCCAGTGCTTCCTGTACGTCGTGCCGGGTTGGGTTGGGGTTGCTGTCCAGTAGCTCTGTCGCCGACAGCACGATCGCCGGAGCGCAGAACCCGCATTGGAACGCGTTGTTGCTGATGAAGAGGTCTTGCAGCTGGCTGAGCCCTTCGTAGCCGATGCCTTCTACGGTGGTGATTTCCTGACCGTCGACTTCTACGGCAAGGACGAGGCAGCTGCGCACCGTTTTGCCGTCGAGAAGGATGGTGCAGGAGCCACAGTCACCGCGCTCACAGCCGATCTTTGGGCTCTTCACCCCGATCTTCTCCCGGAGCACGTCCAGCAGCACGTCGGCAGGGGCGGCATCGATGTCCCAGCGCTCTCCGTTGACCTTGACAGTGAACTCCATTAGATCAACCTCGTTCCGTATGCCGGCCCAGTCCCATCGAGCCTTTCTCTCGCCGCCGGGAGCCCCCGTTCCAGCATCACCTCGCAGATCCGGGTGCGGTAGGCGGCAGTGGCCCGAATGTCGTCGATCGGGCTGATCTCGTCCGCCACCATGGCGACGACCTCGGCGATGAGTTTCTCGTCGAGCGGCTTGCTCCGAAGTGCGTCCTCGATCCGGGTTGAGCGGATCGGGGTGGGCGCAACGGCGCCAAAGGCCACCCGATACTCGTCCCCGGGATAGGCGACGATGCCGACGGCAGCCTGGGCTAGGTCTTCGCCGGCATAGCGCATCAGCTTGACATAGACGCCGCCGTGGACTGGCACCTTCATCGTGAGGTGGCTGACGATCTCGTCGCCGGCACACGCCGTTTCCCGGAGGCCGACGAACCAGTCGTTGATGTCGATGCTGCGTGTGCCATCGGGCCCGATCATGTGGACGGTGGTGTCGTACCCGAGGAGAACGGGCCCGGCATCACAGGACGGGACGGCCGAGCAGATATTGCCGACCAGCGTCGCCCGGTTTCGGATGCCCGTGGAAGCGACGGTCTCTGCCATCTCAGCGAGCAGCGGGGCGTGCTCGCTGACAATGGGGGAGTTGATCAGATCGGAGAACGTGACGAGCGATCCGAGATGCAGCGTGTCGCCATCGATCTTGATGTCGTGGAGATCGGGGATCGCCTTGATGTCGACAACGAGGTCGGGAGCGACGGCGTCGTCGCGCAACCAGGCGACGAGGTCTGTTCCACCGGCGAGCACCCGAGCCGAGCCGGGGTGGCCCGCAAGGATCTGGGTAGCCTCCTCGAGCGTCGTCGGACGTTGGTAGTCGAACTCTTTGGCAATGACCAAAGCAACCCTCCTAGAACCCGATTGTCGAATCTTACAAACTGTCAAAGGGTTGCGGGCAGGGTCGAATGTCATACTTCTTGCGTAGAAAGGTCGGGCTATGTCCGACAGATCTACGCAAGAACAGGATGATCAGGTGGGGTTGGGGTGCCGGGGGTGGCGGCGGAACAGCAAGACGAGGCTAATGAGCACAATCCAGGCCGGGAATAGGTACACACTCGGCGAGTAGAAGGTGACATTCAGCAGCATGGCCACACCCATGAGGTACCCGCCAAAGACCATCCACCGGGGCAGGATTCTGGTGTGCAGACCGAGAGTCGAGGAGGAGAACACGACGAGGGCGGCAACCCGCGGTGCAAACACGGCGAGGACAACCAGCGCATAGCTACGGATCAATCCTGCGCCGCCGGGGTCTACGGCCACTCCTCTGTCGGCGAGGATGAAGGGTGCGGCAAGGGCCGCCGCCCCGACGAAGACCAGCCCGGCGAAGAGTATCGCCCCGCCAAAGAAGACCGTGTCGAACAGCTTCGGTGTGGGTGTTCCGATGCGGTTGCGGATGACCCCGATGAACCAGAGGAACCCGATGGTCGCAAACACCAGCACCTGGAGAACAATCAGCGTGTCCCACCCGGTGTCCGGGTCGGAGAAGTACTGGGCTATCTCGGCTTCCGACGCATCCACGCCGGGGCCATCGAGAAGACGCAGGAGCGCGTAGACCCAGCCGACGGCGGCAACGATGCCGGCGACTGCCGCCGCTTCGATGGAGCGCAGCGCGTTGCGCCAACCGGAGGAGGGGATTTCTCTCCTGTCGGGGCTGCGATCCGTCATGATCCGGTTACGGCGGCTCGGCGCCTCACAGCATGATTCGGGCCGACTGCGTGTCGAAGTCCATGGCTCCAGCCATGCCGGTCTGGCGGTAGTTAGAGGTGCTCTGCCAGCTGACACCCAGTGCACGGCCCGCTCGCGGATCCCCGATGCGTCGGGTTTCCCGCTTCCCCAACGCTTCGAGGTAGCGGTAGGTCAAGGAGTCGCCTCGAGCAACGAGATAGACGATCACGCCAAGCCAGGGGATCACGATCAGAAACAACACCCAGGCAGCTTTGCTCACGCCGCTGAGGTCATGGCTGCGAAAGACATCAGTCACAACGCCGGCGATCACCACGATCCAGGCAAAGAACAGGAACCAGAGCAGCATCACCCAGAGCAGATCAACCATCGGCATAACGACTTCTCCTTTCGGGCAGCCAGCTTAGGGAATTATCCCGGAGGTGACACGGTGCGGCGTTCGGCCGCCCTCTTCCCGCGGTCGGTGACCGGGGGCCGGGGCAGGCCGAGCTCGTCGGGGAGTGGTGGCCCACCCGGGTGGCTCTGCGGCGCTCCGTGACACAGCTTGACCTTTCGCCCGCTCCCACAGGGGCAAGGCCCGTTGCGGCCCGCCTCCTGGAGAGAGTCCCGGAAGCGCTGCTCCTCCGCAGCAAACATATCCATCACCCCGGCAGCGGGCTGACCGCGGCGCATGAGGTCGATCATCGTCTTCATCGGCCTGTCGATGTGATGGAAGAAATCCTTGAATCCGGCGCACAGGTAGTTGAGCCCTGGCTCGCCGTCCGGAGTCGTGATGAATCGGTTCTTCGGGCATTCGCCGTGGCAGGCGAACCGAACGTCGCAGTCGAGGCAGTACTGGGGAAGGCTGGCACGCTTGTCCTGGCCGAAGTCGTACTGCTGCTTGCCGGACACCAGAGCGTCGATCGAGGCTTCATTGATGTTGCCGATGAGGAACTCGGGATCAACAAAGTGGTCACAGGAATAGAGATCGCCGTTGTGTTCCAGGGCCAGACCGAGACCACAGGTCTCGTTGAACACGCACATCCCGGATTGGTCCATCCCGGCCCAGTTGCGGGCGGCGGCCTCAAACGTCTGCACGAAGACAGACCCCACGTCGTGGCGAACCCACTCATCGAACACTGTGATGAGGAACGAGCCGAACTGCTCCGCGCCAACCGAGCGCTCTGATGCGTGGAATCCACGCAAGTCGGCAGGGTTGCCGTGCTCATCGACCCTCTCAACGACGGGGATGAACTGCATCCAGTCGGTGCCTGCGTCGTCGCGAAGGAATCGGTACACCTCGAGTGGGTAGTCGCCGTTGATGTGATTGACGGTGGTGAGGATGTTGTACTCGACCTCGTGCTTCTGTAGGAGCCGCAGTCCCTCCATGACCTTGTCGAAGGTGCCCTCACCTCGCTTGTTGACCCGGTAGGCGTCGTGGAGCTCCCGGGGCCCGTCGATGCTGATCCCGATCAGGAAGTCGTTCTCTGCGAAGAACTCGCACCACTCATCGTTGAGCAACGTGCCGTTGGTCTGCATGGTGTTGAGGAACGACATGCCCGGCTTGCGGTACTTCTCCTCGAGCTCGATCGACCTGCGGTAGAAGTCAAGGCCCATCAGGGTCGGCTCGCCTCCTTGCCAGGCGACGGTGACCTGCGGCACACGGTGCATCTCAATCAGGGACCGGATATACGTGTCGAGCATCTCGTCCGACATGCGGAACCGGTCGCCTTCGTAGAGCTGCTCCTTGTCGAGGAAGAAGCAGTAGCTGCACCCGAGATTGCAGATTGCCCCGGTGGGCTTTCCCAGGATGTGGACGGCATCCGGCGACCACGCGCGTTCCAGGTGATCACTCGTACGAGTGGTTGGCATGGGAAGCGGCGTGGAGGCTTCGGTCATTGCGGCAGACTAGGGCGTGGCGGGCCCGGCGCAAGACGAAGGGCGCTATTCCGTAGGGGCCGTCCACGAGGCAACACTCCCGGGTGAATGCGGGGTGAGGTGCGCCTGGGTGACTGCTGTATTCTCCGGGCACGACCAACTGGGCTGCAAACCCAGACGCATCGGGGAGAGGAGCAGTTCATGGCGAGAGGTGGCGCCACAGCGTCTGCCGGTGGGGCCCAGGCACCCGTCGATACCAGGCAAACCGGCAACCCGGCGTTCAAAGCATCCGTATACACCGCGGCCCCGACAGGTCAGGCAACCATGACCGTTGCCGGGACCGCTATCAAAGCCCTCTACTTCACCGTGCTGATGGTGGCAGGAGCAGTTGTTGGTTGGTCTCTGGTCGAGACGGATCCAACGGGTGCGGTGGTCTGGCCCTGGTGGACCTGGTGGTTGAGCCTGGGGGCTTTTGTGGTTGCGATGGTCACCCTCCGCAACCCCGGACAAGCTGCGGTGACCGGGACACTCTATGCGCTGCTGCAGGGTGTTGTCCTCGGTTCGATATCCGCCATCTACGACGTGGTCTGGAACGGCATCGTGCTCCAAGCGACCATCGTCACCATCGGCATCATGCTGTCGGTTCTCGTGCTGTATCTACTCGGTGTTCTGCGAGCCACTCCGCGGTTTGTGAAGATGGTGGTCATCGGTACCGTCGGGGTTGCGCTCCTCTACCTCTTCGCCTGGGTGATGGCCCTTTTCGGGATAGACATGGTCTTCTGGGCCAAGCCGACATCTGCCGGGATCTTCTGGTCGCTAGTGATTGTTGGGCTGGCGGCTCTCAACTTCGTGCTCGACTTCGAGGCGATCGAGCGGTACTCCTCCGCCGGAGCGCCCAAGGTCTATGAGTGGCAGGCAGCGTTTGGGGTTATCCTCACCCTGGTATGGCTGTATCTAGAGGTACTGAGGCTCATAGCGTTGAGTCGGTCGCGCGAATGAGGAATCACGCGTGATGCAATCCCACCGCTTCCGGCTGGACGAGAGCGTTCCCAGGTGACTTCTCAAGATCCACTGCAGGGCCGGCTCGGCAAACTCGCCAACGCAATCGCAGCTCGCGTTGTGCAGACGCTCGATCTGCCGCAGCTGGTGTCCGAGATCGATGTCGCCGCGATCGTCGATCAGATCGACATCCTCGAGATCATGGATCAGTCCGATATCGATGCGATCCTGCAGCAAGCCGACATGGATGCTGTGCTCGACTCCGTCGATGTTGACCGGGTGATCGCCAGAGTCGACGCCAACGCTTTGCTCGAGCGGGTCGATGTCAACGCATTGCTCGACCGCGTCGAAGTCGACGCGCTTCTCACCAGGGTCGATGTCAACACGCTCCTGGATCGGGTCGATGTGGAGCGACTCCTCAACCGGATCGATGTCAACGCTCTGATCGCCCGGGTTGATCTCGATGCAGTGCTCGATCGGGTGCCCGTCGACGAGTTGGCGCAGCGGGCCGGGATTCCGGAGATCGTGCAAGAGAGCACCAGCCATATGGCCGCCTCCTTCATCGACGCCTTGCGCCGTATTGCAGTTGGCCTGGATCTGGTCGTCTACGGGCTCGCACAACGGATTCTCAGAAGACAAGCTGCCGATCTTCCCCAGCGGCCCCGTCTATTAGCTATGGAGGACAGCGGATGAGGTCGAGTCGCCAGGATGTGTCTGGCAACTACGCAGGGGCCGTCACCCGACTGCTGGCGCACTGGGTGGATCTCGCTGTTGCCGGTTTGCTGTTTGTCATCGGTCTGGTCGCGCTCGACTATGTCTTGCAGACGATCGCGGGTGTGGATGCGGTAACCGACAATCCCGAAGTTTGGTCTGCGACCGCTGCTTCAGTCTGGCTGTTTCTCTACTGGTGGGTATCCATTGCAGTGGCCGGCAAGACGATTGGAAAGGCAGTTCTCGGGCTACGGGTGGTAAGCCGGGAGGGCGAGATCCTGTCGTCATTTCGCAGCGCGCTACGGGCGATTTCGCTGCCGTTCAGCTACCTGCTGTTTGGCTTCGGCTTCCTGGGCATCATCTTCGGTCGAGAGCGGAGAGCGCTGCACGACGTGGTTGCCGGATCGGCAGTCATCTACGACTGGGGTCCGCGCACCGCCGAGCTGCCGGTGCCGATCTCGGCCTATCTGGCGAGGAAGTCGGTCACCGAGAGCGACGAGCCGAGTCTGAGCTAGCTACCGGAATCGAGCCTTCCAGCCAGCCTCTGCCCGAGATGCCGAGTTCGCGCATGCTGCCACGCCACCGCTCAATCGGCCGGGATGTGTTGCTGTCCCGGGTCCGTCCGCAGGGGAGTTTCGATTTATTGCCCGGCTCCGGAAGATGAGCCGGCGAGTAGGGCCGAGACGAGTATTCCTAGTGGCAGGGTCGCCCAATAGGACAACTCCATCCCGACATTGCCCAGGAACAGCATCAGCAGCCATGTCGCAGGGAAGGTCGCGGCGAGAAACACGACCAAGGCGACAAAAAGACCACGTACCATCAGCTTCCTCCTTCAACCTTCCTGACTGTCGCTAGAGCTCGATGCTCCCGGCTTCGTCCGCCCAGTAGGTGCGATTCAGCACTCGCTCGTAGCCCTCGACGGCGGCGAGCATCTTCTCGTAGAGCGTGTGCTCGATAACGGCAAGGATTGCCGACTTCCCGGGCTCCAGGTCCTGAGCCAGTTCCTCGAGCATCTCGTTCTCGAAGCCTTGGTCGGTCGCCTTCCCCGTAACCGCACCGGCGGCGGCCCCAAGAGCAGCGCTTGCCAGCAGTGACGGTGGAAAGACGACACCCAGAACTGCCCCAATCAATGCGCCGCGCTTGGCTCCTTTGGCCGGCGTCAACTCGGCGCTTTCGGTGATGGTGAGGTTGCCGGAACGTTCTCGCACCATGACTGCAGCATCGATTAGCTCGATTGCGCCAGATTTGTGCAGCTTAACCAGGTCGTTGAACGTGGCCTGCGCGTCGTAGAGGTTGGGATAGACGGCGGCGACGATTTCCATCTGGATGTTGTCGTCTGACATTGGCGGCTCCCGGGGAATAGACGAAGAGACGGCCACACGATAGCCAGTCACAACCCGTCGGGACATACAAATGACCGCCCCGAAGGGCGGCCATTTCTCTACCGAATATGCGTTTCTCTAGCCGATGACTTGGGCTCGAAGCTTCTGGTACTCCTCATCAGTGATGGCACCCGAGTCCTTCAGGCCGGAGAGCTTGGCGAGCTCATCGGCCGGCGATGCGGTTCCAGCCGCATCCCGGATGTAGGCGCGCTGCGCCTCCTCCATGGCGACTGCCTGCTTCACAGTGCGGTCGGCCATGGCATCGCCGTTGGAAATCAGGTAGATGAGTACACCTAGCCACGGCAGCAACATCACGAAGAGCACCCAAATAGCCTTGGCAGCTCCGCCCATGTCACTGCGGAAGATGTCTCCAATCACTGAGATCAATACCCAGATCCATGCGATGAATAGGAAGAAGACGAGCATTGAGAAGATGACGTCGAGTACTGGCATTAATTGGCCTCCTGCGGAATAGTCAACTGTCCGCAGACCTTAGCAGCCACCAATGTCGCTCTGCGTCTCCGTACCTCGACCAGAATCCGCAAAAAGCTCGAGCGCGTCTGCCCCTGCCGGCGGCCGACGAGAGCTCGTTGCTAGTGTTTTCTCCAGCTTCGCCGAGGAGTGACGTCGTGTGCCTATTGCTCAGCCTGATGCTCGGTGGTCCGCGGGTGGCCATCGTGGTCTGGTGGCTTCTGGGCTCCGATAGGTGGGAAGCGGCTTACGACACCTTCATCGTTCCCTTCCTGGGCTTTGTCTTCCTCCCGTGGACGACCTTGATGTTTGTCGTAGTGGCCCCTGCCGGGGCCATCGCCGGTTCCGACTGGGTCTGGCTTGGCCTTGCCTTGATCATTGACCTCGCGTCGCACGGTGGCGGCGGCTACCGGAGCCGGTACGCCGGCCGCGGCTACTAGCCGCATCGCAGAAGTCCTCGCCGGCCGCATCGATGGAACTCACCGGTCCCTAGGCGGGGTCCGGCGCATCCGGGCTGCTGCTCAATCCGGGCGCAGGGGTCGCTGAGGCGGTATGGTCAGGCCCACCGCCGCGCAGGAGGCACTCGATGGAGACGCAGGATTCTGCTCCAAAGGACCAAGAGGAGATCGCAGGCTCCACGTTGCCCCCCGGAGTCGTCGAGGTGCGGATCTCGGGCAAGACTATCTGGCAGGTCATCGGTGCGATCCTGCTAACGCTCGGCCTGCTCTGGGTTGTCAACGCGGCCTGGGGTGTTGTCTCGATGGTGCTGATCTCGTTCTTCTTCAGCCTGGCGCTGGATCCCGCCGTACGCTCGCTCACCGGCCGGTACGGCTGGCGCCGTGGTTCTGCGGTCGGGGTCATCTATGTAGCCGGGTTCTTGTTTGCCACATTCATGATTGCGGTGCTGATTCCGGCAATAGCTGAACTGGCCCGGGCGATCGGCGAGAACGGTCAGCAGTGGCTCAACAACATCGATGCGCGGCTCGAGGACTGGTTTGGAGTCGAGGTATTTGGTGCAGGCACCGCTGGAGATATCGCCTCCAGCACCGACCAGGTCTTGGGGGAATGGGCCGACGAGGCCTTTGGGGCCGTCCTGGGTATTGCCTCGGCCGGCATTGGGCTGATCTTCAGCCTGGCCACGATCGCGATGTTCACTTTCTATCTCACTGCGGCGGCGCCGCAGGTGCAGCGGGCGGTGTTGCGGCTGTTCAGTGCCAAAACCCAGGAACGTGTCGGTTGGACCTGGGACCAGGCAATTGTCCAGACCGGCGGCTACTTCTACTCGCGCATGATTCTGATGGCGATCAACGGGTTTGGATTCTTCTTCACAATGGTTCTCGTCGGCGTCCCAACCACCCTGGCGATTTCGCTGGCGGTGTTCGGTGCGTTCGTTTCGGTGTTCATTCCGGCGATCGGAACCTACATCGGGGGAGCGATTCCGATTCTGCTGACGCTGGCGCTGCAGGGTTTGACCGCAGGGATCATCGTCCTCGGCTACGTGCTGTTGTATCAGCAACTCGAGAACTACTGGCTGAGTCCGAAGATCAGCGCCGAGACCATGAGCCTCAACGGCGGAGTTGCCTTTGGTGCGGCACTAGCTGGGGGTGCGATTGCAGGCCCTATGGGTGCGTTTACCGCGCTTCCGGTCGCAGCATTGATCTCATCGGTGATCTCCAACTACGCAGCAAGCCACGAAGTTGTATACAACTCCGAGCGAGAGGTAGCTGAGCCTCTTGCCGAACGGGATTTCGAGGCCTAGGCCTGGACTATCACATTCGCACCTACGGGTAGCAGGTCGTAGACAACCTTGGCATCGGCGTCATCCATGCGTATGCATCCTGCGCTGACCGGTGCTTGTCCGAGGGGCGTATCAAGCTGCTCTCCGTTTTCAACCGGGATGCCGTGAAAGCCGATTCCGCCGTTGAAGCGGGTCATCCACTTCATTGTGATGTTCGGATAGTCGGTGGCGGAGTAGGCCAGCTCCGACTTGCTCTGAACCTTGAAGTTGCCGATCGGTGTGAGCCCATCACGTCCCGACGAGACCGGGAAACGGTGGGTCACGTTACCGCCGGCGTCGATCAACTCCATCTGTTGCTCACCCAGATAGACAACCGCAGTCACAGCCGGAGAGGACGTATCGCCGCTCGGTGGAGCGCTCCCAGCCGAAGTCCCGGAAGGCGACACAGGCGGCGGAAGCCCGAGATCGGTGAGCATCTGCTGGGCATCCGACGGCGACTCGATGGCGACCTCGGCGATCTCGACCAGAGTCAACGCCTCGATGTTCTCGGGCAACTCCTGCGGGTTGTCGAGGGCATCCCACGTGTTGGGGCCGATGATGCCGTCTGGAACCAGGTCCTGGCTGTACTGGAACGCAAGGACTACGGCCAGGGTTTCGTCGTCATAGACGCCGGTTACTTCGACCGGGAGGCCGGCATCAACAGCCCTCTGCTGCAGATCTGCCACGGCCGGGTCCACGTCCCAGGGAGACAGGTAGGGTCGGCCCTGTTCGTCGAGCTGCTCGATAGCCCTCACCGGGTCGAGATCGGCAAATGGGTCGTCGGATCCGCCGCATCCTGCGGCAAACAGGGCGAGTAGGACGAACACCAGGAACTGTTTCACGGTTGAATCCTCAATAAGGGTTTGCGGCCGGGCAGCGTAGCACTCTGCGTGGTTGCCCGGTCACATACGGATTCGCCCTACAGGTAGTCGCGACGCTCCAACCAGCGCATCGCAAAGAACCCCTCGACGGCAGGTAGGTAGAAGGTCCACATGCGGTAGACGACTGTGGCCGCAAACGCCGACGTTTCGGGCACCCCCACCAATACCAGCCACGACGTCAGTACCGCTTCGGCGATCCCGATCCCGCCCGGAATCGGCACCAAACCCGCTAGGAGGTTGGTCGCCACCGTCACCACCAGCACAAGGGCGACCGACAGCTCGATGCCGATCGAACGCAGGATCAACCACAACGCTACTGCCAGTGCGAGGCGGGCCAGGAAGTTGCTCGTGAGCAACGTGATCGCACGGCGCGGGTCCTTGAGCACCGAGGTCACGGATCCCAGGGCATCCTTGAGGACCGGCAGCACCAGTTTGCGTAGTCGTTCGACCAGGAACAGGATCGTCACCCCGACGACCACCACGGCGAGCGCTATCAACAGAATCGCCTGCCAGTCGACGTCTCCACCGAGGTCGAAGCTGCCCTCGATGAACATGAGGCCGATCACGAGGATGAAGGCCTCGACGATGAACCCGGAGATGCCGTCGATAGCCCCTTGCACCACTGCGGCGGTCGGCCCGACCCCAAACTTCATGAGGAAGGCGCTGTTCATAGCGACCCTTCCGGCCGCACTGGGAACCGCAAGCCCGATGAATCGCGCCGACAGTTGCAGGATCACAACAGGTTGCAGAGGCAAGGGCCGCCCCACTGCGGCAATCATCCCCGTTGCCTCAGGCACAAAGCTGAGGTGAGCAACGAAGTAGGCGAGGAGGATCCCGAGCGGAGCGGCATCGCGAACAACATCCCATACCGCGGCAAAATCGATCCCGGCCAGCTGGGTGATGAGCGCATTCGCCGCAATGAGAATGAGGAGCGCCATGAGGACGCTGCCGACCGACACCCGGCGCAGCTTCACCTCTTCGGGCGGCTCGGTTTCGGTAGCTGCGGCAACCGCAGCGCCCAGGTCCTTCATCAGGTTCTTCGGCTTCGGCGTCGCCCGTCGGACCCGGCGGTCGAGCGCCGGTAGCTGGAGGTACGGGAGAGCGGCAGCCAGCCGCTCGTCGCCCAGGCCCGCCCGCGCAGTCGCCACCGCCCGGTCGACATCGGCCCATGCTGCAAGCGAGAACAAGAGATTGACCACGTCCAGATTGATGCGATCTCCGGCCCCCAGGGACCCCATGACGAAGTCGTCGAATACGTGCCCGTCCGACGTAACCATGATTGCCTCAGTGCGGGGCGAGCCGTGAGCCATGTCGGCAGAGTGAAGACGGACCAGGTCCTGCCACACGCTTGTGAGGAATGTGTCGCTGACTTCCTCGGGGTCGACAGAGGCGAGTGCCGGTCCCGGGCGGTGAACGGCAAGGATCGCCACGTCATCGCCCGCCAGACCTGCAGTCAGCGGCTCGGCGACACTCATCCCGGCCCGATCGGCAAACAGGGACATCAGGGCCTCATGCTCGACTGCCTGCATTCGCGACGCCATCGGCGGACCGGAGTCCCGGTACCACAGTGCTCGCCACACCTTGGCCGCCCACTGTGTGTCGGCGGCATCCCGCCCATAGGCCTTTACTTCGATCTCGGCTCCCTGGCCATCATGTCCAACGAGCCGGCGGGTACCCCATGACTGATCTGCTGCCGGGAGCAGGTCGTGAACCACGATTCCGAGTTGCCCGAGCGCGCCGGCAACAACCGCCGGTTCCGGGAAACCGCCCGGTGAGCCAAAGCCGAGCAGTACCGCACCCGCCGCGATCATGCCGATGCCCAAGGCGCCGATCGCGTCCGATGGATACCCGAAGTTGAGGCCGAAGCTGGCCACAACGGTCAGTGCGATCATGATCAGACCAAAGCGACGCAAAGCGCGTGTGGTGTGCGGAGAAGACGCCAGCACCACGGCAGCGACGACCGCAACTCTCAGGACGGGGAAGTGCGGCTCGGGGGTTTCGGCACCCAGCTCAGGGAGAAGCCTTGGCCAGATTCCCTCCTTCCACTGCATGATCATGAAGGTCATGAAGATGGCGGCAGCTCCTGCCGCCACGATGTCACGCGCCGTCTTCGGGTTCCGTCGCGCCCGGACGAGACTGACTGCAATGATGCCCAGCGCATAGAGGGCGGCCAGCGCGTAGGACGACCAGAAGATCAGGCCGGCCCAGCCCGGAAGTGCCGCCGACACTCCGTTGATGGATTCCTGGAGTGAGCTGAGCCGGACAACGTCGGAGGCGGCCACCAGCAGTAGCAGCAGCCCGATGCCCAGTTGGACGGCGTCGCGGGCGCGGCGTACTCGGGGTTCGTCCTGAGTGTCGAGGAAGTAGCCGGAACTGGCAGCGTCGGCGATCTGCTTGACGTCGTCGTTCACGGCATGGCCTCGGGGCTGTCTTCGGTGGAGTTGCGTCGCGTGCGGCTCCACCATAACCAGGAGAGGGCACCGAGCGGGACCAGCAAGACCCAGCTGAAGAGCCGATAGATGATTGCGGCGGCGGCAATCTGCCCGGCGAGACCTGCGTTGCTCTCGGCGGTGAGTATGGCAACGTAAGCGGCCTCGGCAACACCCAGCCCGGAAGGCGTGATCGGGACGGACGTCAGCAACTGGACTAGAGCGAAGGCGGCAAACACCGAAACCCAGTCGAGCTCATCGGATCGGATATCGACCACCCGCACCGATACCAGCAATATGGCGAAGAGGGCTGCCTGACCCAACGCAGCGGCACCGGCCGCAAGGTGGGTGCGAGTGCGCACCACGTCCCCGGTGCGGTCGCGGAAGTGAGCGGCCCGGTCGGCCAGGTCGGCAGCAAGTGTCTCCGGTGTGGTGATCCGAAACCAGGAGGCAACTCTCCTGGCGGCGACCCCGGCAGCATTACCCAACCTCCGTGCGGTCCCCTCCGAGCGCAGCAACAGGAAGACGAGGAAGACGCCGCCGACCAGGATCCCACCGGCAATGACCGCCAGCGTCTCGAGCTGAGCGTTGGATCTGCCGAATGCAACGAACACCACGGCGGCGACGACCGGGAGAGCGACCTTGGCGAAGGTCGTGTAGAGAAAGACCAATATCACCGAGGCACTTGTCTGCGCCCCCGAGTACCCCCAGCTGCGGAACATGGCGTAGCGAGCGGCCAGATCCGACGGGCCCGGCACGACACTCGCCGCCGCGGCAGGAGCGAGGAAGCCCGGCAGCGCCTTGGGCCAGCGCAGCTTGGGGGTCGAAGCCATGAGCAGGAGTGGCTCGATCGCTACCCGGATCACAGAGATGATGATCAGCAGCGCCCAATCGCCGTTGTCCAGACCTGCGATTGCGTCGGCGACATCGCTCCACGACACCAATCGGGTGAACAGCAGCCAGAGCACAATGGCGACGCCCGCTAGGCCGCCGAGACGAACGGCTACATCGCGCCAGATGTTGCGCGTTGCTTTGCCCGGCTCCGGCTGTCCCGCTACGCCCATGAATTCTCCACAACCAGCCATCCTGCAAGATAGGCCGCACCGTTCAATCCCCAATGGACCAGGACGGGTGCGGCCAGACTCCCGCTACGAAGCCGGAGCCAGGCGAAGGCCATGCCGGCAAATCCGGTAACCAGCACCTGCCCGCTGACCGCTACTACGCCCATGAGACCAGCCGAGAACTCCGCCGCAGTTGTCTCCAGCGCATCAACTCCGGGAAGGACGTGCCACAGGCCGAAGAGCGCTGATGTCAAAACAGCAGCTCGAAACGGGGAGTACCGGGTCAACAGCAGACCAAGCAGCACACCCCGGAAGGCAACCTCCTCACCGACCGCGGTGACGAGCGGGATCCTGAGGAAGACCTCGCGCAACATTTCGCCGGCAGCGACCCCGACAAACCTGTCATCGGCGAGCAGGCCCCGTGATGCGGGCACAACAGAGGCCACAACGATGGCGGCGGTGACCACTCCCACGGCTGCGACCCCAAGACGCACGCCGGCCCCCATCGATGAATGCCCAAGGCCCAGCTGGTCCCAGGTAGAGCCGGAGCGACGGGCGATGACCAGCAGGAGGATGGCGCCCGTTGCCACAACAACGGACGCTGCGGCGTCGGGTACGACGAGGTTGGCGATCACGTTCCACAGGAACATGACCGCAATCACGGCAAGCTCGTAGCCGGGTGCGCGTTGCGGATGGTCCGGCGCCTCGAACCAGGCAGGATCTAGCCAGCCACGTCGCGACAGGTTGGTCACATCAGCTTTCTTCGCTGCCGCGCTTGGGCCGGTTCAGCACCGTCTGCCACCTGGCGCCGCGGGTACGGGCCTGCTGGAGCGGGACGCCACCGGCCATCGTTGCCGGGATGGCCTGCTGTGCTGGTGGCGGCGGGGCCTCATCGGCAGTCGTTGCTTTACGGCGTTCCGTCCGCTCCACCTCCAGCCTGCGCAACAGATCCTCGACCCGTTCCATCTGCTCGTCTGTGACAGGCGGGAACTCGTATGCCATGTGAACGAACTGGGCTGTGTCCGCCCGATAGTCGTGACCGAACGACAGGAACTCGCCGGGTACGGTCACCATGGCGTTGGCGGCGTCGATCGCGGTCTGCCAGAAGGTGACGATGGGGATCCAGTCCATGCTCTCAGCGACGCCGCGACCTCGTTCTCCGTCCTTGGCGAGCCACGAAGGACGTTGTACGGCGATGTCGGGGACCAACTGGGCGATCGGGTCGTTGTCGTGGGAGAGGATGATGGCCCGTAGCTGGGATCGCACCTCCTCTCCGAGCGCGGCCAGCTGCTCGGGCCGGTCGAAGACACCGACGGTGCCCGCCGGCACCAGATCGCTGGAGCCTCGCGCCATTCCGTTCCGCGACCACTTCGCCAACCCGGGGAGACCGAACCACAGTGCCTTGTCGATCCCGTAGTGGTCGAAGCCGCCGATTCCCTGGTACATGACAACGTCCGAAGAAGCCCAAGCGCCGAGGCTCTCGCCGAAGATGAGGACCTTGGGTCGTTGCTCCGGTGGCATTGCCTGCAGGCGTTGCTTCACGCCCCACAGCAGAAGCCGGAACTGGGAGCGTCCGGTGGCTACCTTCTGAATGGACAGGAAGGACGGGAAACGCCCGTACTGGATACAGCAGGTTGCGATGTCTCCGCGGCTGAGCAGCTCCGCTGCCTCGATCATCGTGTGGTCGACCCATCCGGTACCCGTCGGTGCCACCAGCAGGAGGTACTTCCGGTAGAAAGCGCCGGTGCGGTCCAGTTCGGCGAGAGCCAGTTCGGCACGACCGGTCGGATATACGGGTTCCGTGTTGTATCCGATGTAGACCCGAATCGGCTGTGCGGCCGCCGGCTCCCCCATTACTTCTTCGATGAGCTCAGGTGTCGCCACGTCGTTGACGTAGCGGCGGCCCTGTTGACCGAGATCCTCGAATTCGACGAGGCTCTCAGCATGTCCCGACATCATCGGGCTCGGTGGAGGAGTGGCGTATCCCGGATCCACCTTTTCGTTGGCCCGTCCGATGTAGCCGACTCCGGCGTTGTACAGGGTGGAAAGCCCAAGGGACCACAAGCCTGCATTGGCGACCCGTCCCATCACGTTCTTCACGACTCCCGGGCCCATCCAGCGGATCATCGCGTTCCTCGTGCCGATGTAGCCGCGTGCGGCACCGGTGCCGGCGACCGTGACGACCGCCGCCACGCCTACTGCACCAGGAAGGGCTTCCTTCTGGGGGACCGGCCAGCGTTCGATTTCTCTCTTGCGCTGTGCGATCCGCTGCGCGGCCCAGTAGCCGACACCCGCCAGCGCGAGTGCGCTGATTGCGGCCGGCCGTGTTGCCTTCTGCGCTGGGAAGCGCTTCTGGGCGTACTTGCCGAGGTCGTAGATGGCGCCACCCGTGGCCGCTACCCGCAGGATGCCTCCGGCAGATCGGGCTCCGGCCCGGTAGAGGGTCTCATCGTCGCTTTCGGGGGTCTGTCCCAACGCTATTCCGACCCCGGCCGTAACTGCCCGGGCCCCGAGCCGGACCGGGAGCGAGGCGGACGGTGGAACGACCCGATTGAGCCTGCCTTCAACAACACTGGTCACAGCCCTGGCGGCCAGCACGTTCATTCCTGCCACGACCCCTTGCAGCGTCGAAGTGCGCGGCATCAGCGAGGGTCCGAAGGAATCCAAGAACGCCCGCGTTTCCAGAGGTGACGAGGGGCTGCCGAACAGGGGATTGAGCCACCTGGCGACCCGCTGCGATGTGTCGGATTCGAGAAGGACTCTCCCTATCCGCTGTGGAGATGCTGATCTGGGTGACATGTTCAAGTAGTCCTTCCACCGGGCGATTGCCCTCGAGAATAGAGGACCTCGACCGTTGCGGCGTACCTCAATTCCGCTGCCGGCAACGCAACCACGTCAGGATTGATCTACTGCCGGGACCGCGTCCGGGTGCGCCAGCTTGGCCACCCACCACAGGTACCCGCCCAGTAGGAAGCCCACGAGGAAGAAGCTCACAGTGCTGAGGCCGACAATCCACCAGATGAGGAGGGCCACGGCGATGCCACCGGCGCTGAACGCATCTTGGTTGGCCCGAACCAGGGGAGTGACCTTGGTCACGATCCCGGCGCCGGGAGCTTCGCTTCGCAGGCCCTCGAGCCACGCCGGTCGACCGGCGAGATAGGCCGACACACCAACGAGCGCAGCGAATATGACGAACACCCACGCAACGGTCCGCAAGTTGGTGAACAGCGCATCGAAGAGGACTGTGGCGGCGGCTTGCTCAGGTGGTCCCGGGATAGCCTCGTTCAGCGCTTCCAGCACATTGCGTTGCACGATGGCAGCCACCACCAACGCAATCACGCTGCCGGCTGCAAACTGAACCAGGGTGCGTCGCTTGTTGTGCGACACGACCAGCGCAGCAACTAACAGTGCGACGGTCAGAATGATGGCCAGCATCGCAATACGATCGAGAGTGCGCGCTAGTCCCTGCCAGGTCTCCAGGCGTTCCTCGCTCATCACGGTGACCTGACCGAAGTCGTCGGGAAGCACCGTGCCAAGCGCCTCGCCGAGCTTGGCGAGAGCGTCTTCCCGCACTCCCACGTACGTCGCCACGGAGAGATTGAGTGAATCGACCACCGAATCGAGGATGCCTTCGCTGAACACGTGCCCGATTGCTCGCTCTACCAGGGGCAGGATGTTCCACTGCACCTCGCCGGCGACGATCGACACATTCTCCAGGGCATCGATGTCGTCCCTGATTAGCGCAACCGCACCACGGTGGGCGAACGCAATTGCCTCCGGCAGCACCTCCTGGAACCCATCGGATGCAACCAGACCGTCCACCGACTCCTCGATGCGCCGTTCGATTGGTTCAGCTATTGGCCCCGCCAGGCTGGCGAATTGGGGTAGATCAATCCTGCTCAGTAACGCCCGCTGCGCCGGACCAAGGTCGAGCGCGTCCGCCAGCGAATCGGAGAGATAGGTGTCGATCGCTCCCAATCGTGTTTCGAGACGACCCTCGATGTCGAGCGCCAGGATCGCCTGCTCGGAAACGACATCGCTGATGACCGTAACGATCTCTTCACTCGTGAGTGACGAGTCAACGACCTGAACGAAAGAGTCGGTGTCGAACAGCGTGGTCTTCACCCAGGCTCCGACAAGCGACAGGACAACGCCAAGCGAGGCGAGAATCACCAGGATGGTGGTTGCCACCGACCTGGTTCGCCTCATCCGAGCGTCCCGTTGGGCGGACTCCGCCGTCAAGCCTGCCGCTCCTTTGCCCAGGTGGAAGCGACATCGCCCCCTCCTTCGAGGCTGAGCCTGCCCTCGAACTTGGTCAACGTTGGAGTTGGTGAGATCTTGCCGGCCAGCAACGCCCTGCCGAGTGTGAACCCGGTGGACTGCTCCAACAATCGCGGCGGAACGAACGAGAATGTATCGCTGAGATGAGCGACATCGGCCAGCGAGTTCATCCGCATCAGGATCAGGTTGTCGCACTGTGACAGCACGTTGGGATGCAGCTTCTGGGGACGCTGCGTCGACAGCAGCAAGTAGATGCCGAACTTGCGGCCCTCGCCGGCAATCCGCACCACGTGGTCTGTCGCCAGCGCCTGTAGGTCATTGACAGGTTCGGCGGGGCACACGTTGTGGGCTTCGTCGATGACCACCAGGACGGGCTTTCGCTCCTCTCGCTTGCGCCACAGCCGACCCAGGAGGCTCATGGCCACGACGCTCTGCTCTGCCGAGGACCCGAGACCCCCGACATCGAGGATCAGGCCGCGCCAGTCGTCGGCGAGACGGTCGCCGAGGGCGCTTGCTTCACCTTCGGCCCACACGTCCCAGCCGGCGACACCGAGGTTGTCCAGCCGCAGCCCGATCTGGCGGGCGTCCTCATCGAGCGTGTCGAGAGCGGCCCGGCGCACATCCCCAAGGGTGTAGCGCCCATCTCCGAGAGTCTCCGCAATCCGCCAGTACGCACTGAACTCCTCCCGATCCTCCAGCGGATCGAGCCGCAAGACGGCCGCCTGCTCATGGGGGGTCAGTTCGCTGAAGCGGATCTGCAGCGGAGTCTCCGCATCACCGGGTCGCAAAACCCGCAGCCCTGCCGTCGCCGAGTTGTACCGGCGCTCCAGTTCCGAGTATGCGTCATCGCTCGTCGGCCCCGCCAGCGTCCGATCGAAACCCTGCTTGCCCCGCACCTGGCCGAGCTTCACGAAGTCCGAGTTGGGGTCGATGATGATCATCGGCAGCGAAGTGTCGAGGAGCAATCGTTCAAGAACAACACCGAGCGAGAAGGTCTTCCCCGACCCTGATTGGCCGCACAGGAACGTGTGTCGGTTGAAGCCACCAGGGCGGAGAGTGGTACGCACCTCGGGGGAGGCAAACGGTGACCAGCCAATATCGAGACCGGCGGCGCCTCTCCCCGCCGATTCCATGAACTGCTCGACCAACTCGACCGGGGCTATGGCCATATCGGCACGGTCGAAGACATCGTCGTGATGGGTCCCGCCGAGCTCGCCGTCCGAGATCCGTGCCAGCAGAGTTCCGCCACCGACCACGGTGCGTTGCTCGAGCTGGATCTCGGCCTGCGACACCCGGGCCGAACCCACTTCCACCTGGGGCACGTCGATCATTACCCGGGCTCCGCGGCGAAGGTCGGCCGAGCGGTCGGTTACCTGGCCCATGTAGCTGCGGCCATCCTGAGTATCGATCACGACAAAGCCGCCTAGCGGCACCGGCACCTCGAGCGAGGTAACGAATTCGAAGGTCTGGCCGTTGATAGAGGTAACGGAGGTTTCGACGGCAACACCGCCCTGGAGCTCGTCCCGCAACCTCCCGACGTCTGTTTGCGCAGTGCTGAAATCGACCTGATCCTGTTGTGCTTCCTCAGTCATCTCCCGGTCTCCGCTCGACGATTGCATAAAGATACACCAGCCAGGCTCGCGGTCGACTTTCGGCTAATCTCGACCTCAGTCGATTTCTACCAAGGAGACGCCATGGAGTTTGGCCCGCTACAGCTCTTCGTGATCGGTTTCACGGATCCGCAGCTCGACGGCAGCGTTCTGGAAGCGCTGGAAGATGCCAGCAATGCCGGCTTGATCCGGATCGTTGACCTGCTCGGCGTCTACAAGGACGAAGATGGTGAGATCCTGGCCGCTGAGATGAGCGAGCTCACTGAGGACGAAGCCATCTCCTACGGTGCCTGGGTCGGCGCTCTCATCGGGTTGGGCGCCGGCGGCGAGGCGGGCGCTGAGATGGGTGCCGTTGTCGGTGCGGTGAGTGCCATGGACGAGTACGAGTACGGGCTCGATGAAGAGGCGCTGGCTACGATCGCCGAGGACATTCCGCCTGGTGGAGCGGGCCTCATGCTGGTGGTGGAACACCAGTGGATGATCCCGATGCGCGACGCAATGCGAGCCCAGGGCGGCATCGTCATTGCCCAGGACTTCCTCAACCCGGAAACCCTCATCGCATTTGGCGCCGAGATTGCTCTAGAGGACTAGCCCAGCTCGGGAATCGCCGGCTCGGCGCCGGTCTCGCCCTGCCAAAGCACGCGCTGCGGGAAGGCGATCTCGATGTCGCGCTCATCGAGCGCCCGTTTGATGACAACTGCTACTTCGTGGCGGATGGTCCATCCTGCCCTGATCTGTGGTTCGTGCCAGAACCGCACCCGGGCGTTGATCGTTGAGTCGCCGAACTCGTGGATGAAGGCTTCGGGGGGCGGTTCCTGGATCACGCCCGGCGCTGCGGCGACGGCATCGATCATGACCTCGACCGCTTCGGCCAGGTTCGTGTCGTAGGCCAGGCCGACATCGATGACGCTGCGTCGCTGGGGGCCGTCGGTGAAATTGGTGATCGGAGACTCGAGCACGGAGCTGTTGGGGATGTGGACGGTGCGGCCGTCCATAGTCCTGATGACGACGGTGCGGGCGTTGAGCTCCTTCACCTCACCCTCTATCTGCCGTACGGCGATCTGGTCGCCGACCTCGATCGGGCGTTGCAGCTGGAGGGTCAACCCCGCGGCGAAGTTCTCCAAGAACGGTCGCAACGCCACGGCCACGACCACGGCGGCGACACCAAGGCCGGCCATCAGCGGGATGAAGTCGATCCCGAGGACCCGCAGGGACCCAACCATGCCGAAGAAGATGATCAGCCATGAGCTGATGCGGGCGCTTGCCGCCCATAGTGCAGGCGACCCGATGTCGACTCTTGCTGCGAGTTGCCGCAGGCCTCGCCGGGCAAACCTCGCCAGGACTATCGAGGCAAGGAAGACCGCAGCCGCAATTGCGAGCGATAGCCAGTCGAGATTGATCGGTTCGAGCGAATCGGCGATCTGCTCCAATTCACTCTGGGATTGAGCCTGCATCACAGCCTCCGGGCACCGGTATTGCCCGGATCGTACCGTTCGGATCGACCCGAACCGTGTATTAAGAAACCGCAACGGACCGGGCTTGCTTCCTCTATGCTGACCACCCTCAGTCACCGAGAAAGGGTCTACCGATGCCTCCAGCGAGACGATCGATGCGACGTACCGCCCGGCGTACCTCACGCCGCACCGCACGGCGCCACGACCGGCGCCAGGACATGATGGCCGCAGCCGCGGCTCCGCCACCCGCTCCCGCACCTGCACCGCAGGCCGCCCCGCCACCCGCACCCGAGCCGGCACCCGCTCCAGCGATGGACCCGTACGAGGAGCTGAAGAAGCTCGGCGAGCTACACGCTCAGGGCATCCTCACCGATGAGGAATTTGCCGCTCAGAAAGCCAAGATCCTCGGCTGACAACCAGAACCTCTTTGCGCAACCGGCGCCGCGGCGCCGGTTGCCCGCGTATTGAGACTCCGCGGCCTAGAAACGAACCGGTCACACAAAGAGAAGGGGCGCCAGGTGGCGCCCCTTCTTGTTAGATGTGAACCCTGCTACGAACTCGGCAGACCCGCCTTGAGTTTCTCGAGCATCGCCCCCACCGTGAAGCTCGCCGACTCCTGTCGCGGTGGGAACTCCATCAGCGACTGCGCCATCTGAGCCACGAAGGCCTGGGCGGGGATGAACAGGTAGGCGCGGTCGATCAACCAGTCGTAGTAGGTGTTCGACGTCACATCCGCCCGTTCGTATGGGTCGGTGCGGAGGTTGAAGAGCTTGGGAACACGCAGCTCGGTGAACGGCTCCGCCCAGATCTGGAGTGTCCCTTGGGCCCGCTGCTCGAGGAACACGACCTTCCAGGCGTAGAAACGCAGCGCCATCAGATCACCATCGTCGGACACATAGAAGAAGTAGTCACGTGGGCTTTCTTCCTCTTCCCCTGTCAGATATGGGAGCTGGTTGAACCCGTCGAGGTGAACTTTGTAGGTCGTGCCGTTCATCGCGTAACCGGCCTTCAGTCTGTCAGCGATGTCGGGCTCGCCAGCCGCCGCCAGCAGTGTGACGAACCAGTCGTTGTGACTGACGATCCCGTTGAGCACAGTGCCCGGTTCGAAGTGACCCGGCCATCTGGCGAGGGACGGCACCCGGAAGGCGCCCTCCCAACACGAGTTCTTCTCATTCCGGAACGGGGTCATTCCCGCATCGGGCCAGGTGTTCATGTGCACACCGTTGTCCGTGCTGTAGAGCACGATGGTGTCATCGGCGATGCCCAGTTCGTCCAATTGGTCGAGCATCTGCCCGATCCGTTTGTCGTGCTCGACCATCGCGTCGTGGTACTCCGACTGCCAGCGGCCCGCTTGGCCGCGGATCTCGTCAGCGATGTGGGTGCGGAAGTGCATCCCGGTTGTGTTGAACCACACGAAGAATGGAGTGTCGCTGTCGACCGCATCCTTGATGAAGCGTTGCGCCTCGGGGATGATCTCGTCGTCGACCGTCTCCATGCGCTTCTTGGTGAGCGGCCCTGTGTCCTCGATACGACCATCGGCATAGCTGTGGATCACCCCACGGGGTCCAAAGCGCGCCCGGAAGTTGGGGAAGTCGTCCGGATCCGGGTAGTCGGCGTTCTCCGGCTCCTCCTCGGCGTTGAGGTGATAAAGGTTCCCGAAGAACTCGTCGAAGCCGTGATTAGTTGGGAGGAACTCGTCACGATCGCCGAAGTGGTTCTTGCCGAACTGGCCGGTGGTGTAGCCGAGGTTCTTCAGAGCGGTGGCGATGGTGGGGTCTTCGTCGCGCAGACCCAGGTCTGCGCCAGGCAGGCCGATCTTGGTGAGCCCGGTCCGGTAGGGATTCTGACCGGTAATGAAAGCAGCCCGGCCGGCAGTGCAGCTCTGCTCGCCGTAGTAGTCGGTGAAGCGGACTCCCTCGTCTGCGATCCGGTCGATGTTTGGCGTGCGGTATCCCATCAGCCCATCGCTGTAGCAGCTCAGGTTGGTGATCCCGATGTCATCCCCCCAGAGGACCAGGATGTTCGGCTTACCGTTCGGCATGGTCGTCCCTTCCGTCTCCTTCGGC
>JASJDZ010000023.1 GCA_030065575.1 Acidimicrobiia bacterium | reverse complement strand
CTCAGAAGGATCTCGAAGAACACCTCGTCACCCACCGTTGTGCGGAGGGCATGAAGCACGAGGCCGCCACGTATGTAGACGCTCGCATTGAACAGATCGTTGGCAGGAGGCGATCCGGGGGGTGGGAGCGGGGACAACGCCATGCGATTCCGTTCGCCCCGGATCGTTGCCAGCATGGCGGCTTCACCCCGTTGGTGCTCCAGCCAGAGCCATTCGGCGTAGGTGGCGAAGCCTTCGTTGAGCCATATGTCTCCCCAGTCGGCAGGGCTGACGCTGTTGCCGAACCATTGGTGGGCAAGCTCGTGAACCATGACCGTCTCGAAGAACTGAGGGCTGTCAACGAAGAAGCGCCCAAAGATGGAAAGCGTCTGGTTCTCGAGTGCTGCTGCAAAGCCGTCGACGACGGCGAGACCGTATGCCTCGAACGGGTAGGGCCCGAAGACGGTCTCGAAGAACTCGACCATCTCGCCGTGCAGTTGAAGCGTTGCCAACGAGCCAGCCGAGAGGTCGTCGGGAATCACGTTCCGAATTGGAACGCCGGCACGAGCGGTGGAGCCGTCGTCGGGGACGATCTCGAGGTCTCCAATGACAACCGTCGCCAGGTAGGACGCCATCGGCGATTGCGACTCCCAGACCCAGGTTGCCCAGCCGAGGTCGGTGATCGTCTCGACCAGAATCCCATTGGCGGCAGCCACCAGCGGGTCGGGAACCGTGATCATGAACGTATACGTCGCCTTATCGAGAGGGTGGTCGTTGACGGGCAGCCACGACCGGCCCGCATCGGGCTCGGCTACCACGTATGACACCCCGGATTGGTCGGTGAGCCAGCCCATTTCAAGCGGGATCGCCTGTGAGTTGAACGGTGCCGGCTCGCCCCGGTACGTCACTGTTGTCGTGAAGCTCTCGCCGATAGCTATGACCTGCGGCGACTCGACGAGCAGTTTGTCGTCTGTCCGGGTGAAGGGCACCGTCTCTCCGCCGATCTCGACCTTGGTCACTTCGAAGCCGATGAAGTCGAGGCCGATACCCTGCAGAGTTGCCGTTGCGGTGGCCTCAATCTGAACCTGTGCGTTCAGCTCGTTCGTATCCGGGTCGTAGGTGAGGTCGACCGTGTAGTGCCCTACGTCGTAGCCGCGGTTGCCCAGGTCGGGATAGAGGCTGTCACCAACGCCCACCAAGGCCTCAGCTGGTGTTGGCGTCGCTGTTGTCGTCGTAGTTGTTGTGGTGGTGGTTGGCGGGGCGGTGGTAGTGGTCGATGTTGCCGTCGGCTCAGTCAGGGTTGTGTCGACGGTGGCCGATTCCGGCGATGAACAGGCGCCGGCCAGCAGCAGCAGCGCAAGGATCGAAGCTATGCGGCGGGTCATACCGGCAGGATATCGGTGCGACACCGCTACTACGACACTGCGGCTTTGGCCTAGGCGGCCGAACCAGCCACAGCTTCGGCCACCGCGTCTCCCATAGCTTCAGTGCCGAAGAATTTGCCGCCGGCCGCGATGTCCTTCGTCCGCATTCCAGAGTCGAGCACACTGTCCACCGCTCGCTCAACAGCCGCAGCCTCGTCGGCCAGCCCGACCGAGTGGCGGAGTGCCATTGCGGCGGCGAGGATCGTGGCCAGCGGATTGGCCAGATCTTGACCGGCGATGTCGGGCGCCGACCCATGGATCGGCTCGTAAAGGCCGGGTTGCTCTTCGCCGAGCGAGGCTGAGGGGAGCATGCCCAGCGAGCCCGGCAACATCGATCCTTCGTCGGTGAGAATGTCGCCGAACAGGTTGCCGGTGACGACCACGTCGAAGTCTCTCGGTCGCGAGATCAAGTGCATGGCCATGGCATCGACGAGCACCACCTCGTAGTCGACATCGGGGAACTCCTCACTCATGACCCGGGCGGCAACCCGGCGCCATAGGCGCGACACCTCGAGCACATTGGCCTTGTCTACAGAGGAGAGCCGGTTTCGACGTTCGCGGGCGGCGCCGGCAGCCATGCGGACGATGCGTTCGATCTCTCCCACCGAGTACTCCATCACCGACTGCGCAACGCGCCCGTCTTCGCTCAGTGACGAATCCCCGAAGTATATGCCACCGGTCAGTTCCCGGAAGAACAGGATGTCGACTCCTTCGATCAAGTCGCGCCGCAGCGGGGACGCGTCGATCAACTGACGATGGGCAGTGATGGGCCGGAGGTTGGCGAATAGATCCAGCTCTTTGCGAAGCGCAAGGAGCCCGGCCTCGGGGCGGGTCTTGGCATCGGGATCATCCCACTTCGGTCCTCCCACCGCTCCCAGGATGATGGCGTCGGCACTCCGGCAGGCCTCGAGTGTCGACAGGGGAAGTGGATCGCCGAACTCATCGATGGCGATGCCACCAACCGGCCTCCAGTCGAACTCGAAGTCGTGGCCGTAGGTGCGGGCCACGGCTCGCAGCACCTTGTGAGCACCGGCGGTCACCTCGGGGCCGATCCCGTCGCCGGGAAGAAGAACGAAAGATGCGCGCAAGGCTATTCCGCTCCTTCGGGCGTCACTGCCCGCCTATCGACAGCAGCCTTGTTCAGCGCCGCGGTGAAGGCTCGAGCTGAGCCTTCGACAACGTCGGTAGAGACACCGCGACCCGAGTATGTCTCCGGGCCTACCTGAATGATCACATTGACCTCCGCCATGGCGTCGGCTCCGGAAGTGAGCGGACTCACTCGATAGTCGAGGAGGATGGCGGGCACGTCGAAGACCTCGCGGAGCGCAGCAAAGGCGGCATTGACCATGCCATCCCCGTCTGAGGATGACTCAATGATGTCGCCGTTGCGTCGCAACGTGACCGTCGCCACCGGAACCTCCCGGTTGCCGCCGGACACGTGAATGCCCACCAACTCGGCCAGATCGGGGGCAACGCTGGTCTTCTCGGTGACGATGGCACGGATCCCTTCCTCAGAGATCTCCCCTTTGCGATCGGCCAGCTCCTTGAATCGATCGAATGCGGTCTTGAAGTCGTCATCTTCGAGCTGGATGTCCATCTTCTCCAGCGCATCGGCGAACGCGGCGCGCCCGGAATGCTTGCCCAGGACGATGGCTGATGCGTGCCCGATGGACTCCGGATCCATGATTTCGTAGGTCTCGCGGTTGCGCAGAACACCGTGCTGATGTATGCCCGACTCGTGGGCGAAGGCGTTTCGACCCACGATCGCCTTGTTGTACTGGATCGGGTAGCCGGTGAGCCTCGATACCAGTCGGGAGGTGTCGAAGATCTCAGTGGTGTCGGCGCCGACCTCGACACCGAAGTAATCCTGGCGGGTCTTCACCGCCATGATGATCTCTTCGGTGGATGTGTTCCCGGCCCGTTCGCCCAGCCCGTTTATTGCTCCCTCGATCTGACGGGCCCCGGCCTGGATTGCGGACAGCGAGTTCGCCACGGCCAGGCCCAGGTCGTTGTGGCAATGCGTTGAGATGATGACGTCCTCGTTGCCGCCCCGCACCTCGTCGTAGACCCGCGACATGAGGGCCACGAAGTCCGAGGGTATTGCGTAGCCGACCGTGTCGGGGATGTTGATGGTTGTTGCCCCCGCGGCGACGGCACGGCGACAACTCTCGATCACAAAATCGGGATGGGTGCGGGTGGCGTCCTGCGGTGAGAATTCGACGTCGTCGGCGTAGCGGCGTGCCCTGGCTACCGATTCGGTAATGGCGTTGAGAACGTCGTCCTCCGACATGCGCAGCATCTCCTCACGATGGATCTGCGATGTGGAGATGAAGACATGAATCCGCTTCCTATCTGCGGCCTGGAGTGCATCGGCCGCGGCATCGATGTCGTCGGGATGGGTTCGGGCGAGGCTGGCAATGACCGGCCCTTCTACTTCGCGGGCAATTCGGGAGACGGCCAGGTGGTCACCGGGGGAAGACGCGGCGAACCCGGCCTCGATTACATCCACTTTGAGCCGAGCCAGTTGATGGGCGATGGCTACTTTGTCGTCGGGGGACAGTGCGATGCCGGGGGCTTGCTCGCCATCGCGGAGGGTGGTGTCGAAGATGATCAGTTTGTCGGAAGTAGGCATGGTGTTGGGCTCCTGTACGCGGTGGGTCGGCTGGAGAGTGGCCGGGTCAACCGCAGGGGACGGTTGCCCGGCTACCTAAGGCCCAGGCCGGACCGGAGGCTCCATGTCGTCATCGTCGTCATTGGTCATCTTCCGGTGTCTTGGCAACGAGGAAGGGCATCATATTGCGCAGGCTTCGGCCCACCCTCTCAACCTCGTGATCGGCCACTGCGCGCCGCGACGCAAGCAGATTCGGCGTTCCTTCTGCAACCTCCGCCATCCATTCCCGGGCGAACGCTCCCGATTGGATCTCGGAGAGGATGTCCCGCATGGTGGCGCGTGTGTCCTCGGTGACGATCCGCGGGCCCCGGGTGACATCGCCGTACTCTGCGGTGTCGGAAACCGAGTAGCGCATCCAGGACAGACCGCCCTCGAACAGCAGGTCGACGATGAGCTTCAGCTCGTGGAGGACCTCGAAGTAGGCCATCTCCGGCTCGTAGCCCGCCTCGGTCAGCGTCTCGAAGGCAGCACGGATCATTTCGTCGATGCCACCGCAGAGGATCACTTGCTCACCAAAGAGGTCGGTCTCGGTCTCTGCCTTGAACGTGGTCTCGATGACGCCCGCCCGGGTTGCCCCTATGCCGTGGGCGTAGGAGAGAGCCAGATCCTTGGCGCTCCCGGTTGCGTCCTGGTGGACGGCGACCAGGGCGGGAACTCCGCTCCCGGACTCGTACTGGCGGCGGACCAGATGACCGGGCCCCTTGGGGGCGACCATGGCCACGTCGATTGTCGCCGGGGGAGCGACGTAGCCAAAGTGGATATTGAAACCGTGGGCGAAGAAGAGCGCATCACCCTCATTGAGGTTGGGGGCGATTGCCTCGTTGTACAGCTCCTGCTGGTACTGATCGGGCACCAGCGTCATGATGAGGTCGGCCCATTCGGCTGCTGCCGCCGGTGTCATCACCGTCAGGCCGGCATCGGTTGCGGTCGACTCCCGGCGTGAGCCGGGGCGGAGGCCGACGGCCACCTCGACGCCCGAGTCCTTCAGGTTCAGCGCATGGGCGTGCCCCTGGCTACCGAAGCCGAGCACGGCAACCTTGCGTGCTGCAACCAGAGACGGGTTTGCGTCGTCCTCGTAATACATGGTGGCACTCATCCGGGTGTCCTCTCCTATGCGGAACGCAGCTCGGCGCGGCGCCCGTTCTTGGACTTCGGGTCGCGAGCGAGGGCGATGCGTCCCGACTTGACGAGGTCGACAATGCCATACGGCTTCACCAACTCCAAGAAGTCGCTGAGCTGCCCGGGTTCACCGGAGAGCTCGAAAGTGATGGTCACCTTGCCGACATCTACTGCCCGGGCTCCGAAGATGCCGGCGGCGTCGAGGATCTCGCCGCGACGCTTCGGCTCGGCGTTGACCCTGACCAGCATGATCTCCCGCTCTACCGCGGCACCGGGGGCGTGCTCGGTCACCTTCACCGTGTTGACCAGCTTGTAGAGCTGCTTGATGATCTGCTCCATCTCCGGGCCGTCGGCAACAACCGTCATCCGGGAGAGATTGGGGTCGGCAGTCGGGCCGACTGCCAGGGAGTGGATGTTGAACCCGCGTCGGGCAAACATCGCTGAGATCCTGGCGAGAACGCCCGGCTTGTCCTCAACGAGAACGGTGATCACGTGCTGAGTGATGTTGGTCGCCCTCATGTCAGATCCTCCGGTCCCAGCACGACATCGTCATTGGAGCCTCCGGCAGGCACCATCGGGAACACCATGGCATCGGGGTCGCACGCAAACTCGACCACAACCGGTCGGTCATTGATGGCAAGGGCCTTTTCGATGACCGGGCCAACATCGGCGGGCTTCTCCGCCCGCAATCCGGCGCAGCCCATCGCCTCGGCGAGACCGACGAAGTCGGGGACGCCACCGCTCAGATCGGTCGAGCTGTAACGCTCGTCGTAGAAGAGCTTCTGCCACTGCTTCACCATGCCGAGCCACTGGTTGTTGAGGACCATGATCTTGACATTGATGCCCTCAGTCGATGCGGTGACCAACTCCTGCATCGTCATCTGGAAGGAGCCGTCTCCGTCGAACGCTACGACCAACTCGTCGGGGGCTCCGGCCTTTGCGCCGATCGCGGCGGGGATGGCGTAGCCCATCGTGCCGAGGCCGCCAGAGTTGATCCAGGTGTTGGGCTTCTCAAAACCCCAGAACTGTGAGGTCCACATCTGGTGCTGTCCGACGCCGGCAACGACGATGGCGTCGCCGCTCGTGATGCGATGCAACTCCTGAATGACGTACTGCTGTTGGATCGGGCCATCGGGGTCCTGGTCGTAGCGGAGCGGGTACTTCTCCTGCCACTCCCGGATCGTCGCGAACCACGGCTCGCGGGCGGGAGCCGGCTTGGTGTCGAGGAAGTGCTCCATGGCAAAGATGAGCTGTTCGAGCACGGCTCCGGCGTCACCAACAATCGGGATATCGGCGTGCCGCACCTTGCTGATCTCAGCCGGATCGACGTCGACGTGGATGACTTTGGCGTTCGGAGCGAAGGCATCGACCTTCCCGGTTACCCGGTCATCGAAGCGGGCGCCGATGGCAATGAGCAGATCGGACTGCTGCATCGACGTGATTGCCGTGTAGTTGCCATGCATGCCGGGCATGCCAAGTGCCAGCGGATGTGAGTCGGGGATCGCGCCCCGCCCCATCAGCGTGGTCACGGTCGGCAGGTTGGCAACCTCGGCCAGCCTGCGAAGTCGATCGGCGGCATTGGCGCGGATGACGCCGCCACCGGCGTACAGGACCGGTTGCTTGGATTCGTGGATCATGTCGACGGCTGCCTGCACCTGCTTGGGGTGCCCTTTGACACTCGGCTTGTAACCGGGGAGGTTGATCTCGCCGGGCCGATGCCAGGTCATCGAGTCCACCAGCAGGTCCTTGGGGATATCAACGAGTACCGGACCGGGCCGACCAGTGGCAGCTAGGTGGAAAGCCTCACGAATGACGTCCGGGATCTCTTCAACGTCGGTGATCAGGTAGTTGTGCTTGGTGACCGGGGCTGAGATGCCCCAGGTGTGAGCCTCCTGGAAGGCATCGAGACCGATGTTCGATTGGGCGACCTGTCCCGTGATGGCTACCACCGGAATCGAGTCCATGAAGGCATCCTGCAGCGGCGTGATGAGGTTGGTTGCAGCCGGCCCGGAGGTGACGATGGCAACTCCAACTCGTCCGGTGGCATGAGCGTATCCAGAGGCCATATGGCCGGCACCCTGTTCGTGACGAACGAGTACGTGACGGATCGGGCTATCCAGCAGGGGGTCGTATGCCGGGAGGATCGCTCCACCGGGCATGCCGAAGACTACGTCTACACCCTCGTGCTCGAGGGATCTGATCAATGCTTGTGCTCCGGTGAGTGTTTCACCCATGTCGGCCTCCTGGGCCCGGTTGGTTGCTCGAGATATGAAAAAACCCTCCGGCTGGAGGGTGGTAGGCGCACGGTGACGTCTGGCGACGTCTGCGCCTAATCGATAAGTACCAGGTTGTCGTTGGTCGTCTGCATGTGTTGCTTTCTGAATTGAGGTGCGAGTATGCCAGTCACGATTCTGCTGTCAAGTCAAGCGTCGCCAGGCACAATCACCTGATCTTCTCTATCGACGCGCCAAGATGGGGCCATGAGTGGTTTTCGCGGTATCTGGCTATCCCTGCTCAGCGACGCTGTAGCTGCTGCGAGAGCGGTGCTGCGCGATCTCGATCCGCCCGAGATTCCTGCCTCGGTGCGCAAGGTGGCGGCCTACTCCGGGGGTCGGCTACCCCCACCACTTTCCGCCAGCCTGCTGGCCGAACTCGACCGAAACGAGTGGCTCCGAGCCAAGACGACGGAGGATTGGGAGGGAGATCCTGCGAGCGCGTCCTCCCTGTTCCTGCAGCGCCCCGACGGCTGGTGGCTCACGCTGGCTGAGATGGTGCAGGAGGAGTCGAACCGGCAGGAGGAGGCGGCAATCGACCAATTGCGGCGGGACGTCGAGGAGGCTGAGGGCAAGGTGCGGTCGGCGGGTGACAAGACCGCGGAGCTCAAGAAGAAGCTGGCGAGGGAGAAGAAGAAGGCGAAGGAAGCGGCGGCTGCGGTGCGTCGCTCACTCGAGGCTCGGCACACTGCGGCCGCAACCGAGTTGGCGCGAGCCCGTGCTGAGGCTCGTCATCTCGAACAGCGGCTCGAGCAAGTCGAGGTCGAGCACCGGGAGTTGCAGGACTCGTTCGATGGCCTTCGCACTCGCCTGGCCCGGGCTCGCCGGCTTCGACTTGATACGCCGGCGGGAAGCCAGACTTCCCGGTCGGTTCCGTCGGATCCGGTCAAGCTTGCCAGGCTGCTGGACCTGCAAACGGCGGCCTACGGGCGCAGCCCGCAGCTTGCGGAACCGGAGGGCCCGACGGAGCCACCGTCGCTGAGCCTGGAGGCGGGGGTGCGCCCCGACTCGTCGGACGCAATCCGCTGGCTCCTGGGTCTCGATCGCCCCGTTGTCGTCGTGGTCGATGGCTACAACGCCCAGTTCCATATCAACCGTGACGACTTCACGTCGGGTGCTTCCCGACGTGCCATGGTTGACGCGCTGCAGCGGCTCCGGGCTGCGGCCACTTCACCGCATCGGCTAGTTGTCGTTTACGACTCGACACTGCCCGGGGAGAGGATTGCCCGCTCCGCCCAGAGGGGAGTGGAGGTTCGCTTTGCGGAGAAGGACTTGATCGCCGACGAAGAGATCGTCGCCATGGCTGAGGAGCTGGACGAGGCAGTTGTCATTTCCAGTGATCGCGAAGTGAGAGAAGGAGCCGAAGCCGGTGGCGCCGTGGTTCTTTGGTCGGAGGCGCTGCGGGACTGGCTGCAGCGGGCCTAGCTAGAGCACAAGCTCGGCGACGGTGCGCAAGCTGACGGGGTCGGTCGGCATCAGAGCCAGCGTGGTGACAGCGGATTCCCGCCAAGCCTCGAGGCGGTCCCTGATCATCTCGCGAGTCCCGATGAGGCTGAGCTCATCGACGAGGTCGTCGGGCACCGACTGGATCGCCTCCATCTTCTTGCCTGAGAGGTAGAGATCCTGAATGGCCGTGGCCGCCTCCTCGTACCCGTACCGGCAGGCCAGGTCGTTGTAGAAGTTCCTCCCCTTGGCGCCCATCCCCCCGATGTACAGGGCAAGAATCGGCTTCACCTGGAGCCGGGCTGATTCCAGGTCGTCGGTGACAATGGCCTGAACGGTCGCGACCGTGTCGAATCGTTCGGCTTTGCCCTCGTCGCCGGAGCGTGAGAAGCCCTCGTCGAGCAGCGGCTCATAGACGGTGCCGGCTTGATCGGGCGAGTAGAAGATCGGCAACCAGCCGTCGGCGATCTCGGCGGTCAGTGCGACGTTCTTCGGCCCGATTGCGGCCAGGTAGATGGGCACCGGATGCCGGGGGTGGGTCATGAGCTTCAGCGGTTTGCCGAGACCTGTGGCGTCCGCCCCGCGGTAGGGGATCTGGAAGTGGTGGCCGTCGTGGGTGAGGCGCTCCCGGGAGATGGCCTTCCGAACGATGGACACATATTCGCGAGTCTTGCCCAGCGGCTTCCCGTACGGGACACCGTGCCATCCCTCCACAACCTGCGGTCCGGATAGGCCGAGGCCGAGAAGGAAGCGACCGCCGCTGAGCTCGTTGAGAGTCACCGCAGTCATCGCTGTCATGGCCGGGGTACGTGCGGGCATCTGCAGGATGCCGGCCCCGACCTTGATGCGCTCGGTTCGAGCTGCGATCCAGGCGAGAACGGTCACCGCATCGGATCCCCACGACTCCGCAAACCAAACTGAGTCGTATCCGAGACGCTCTGCCTCTTCGATGAATGTCAGATCGGTGCCGGCACCACCGGCCCAGTATCCGATGTTGATAGCGAGCTTCATACGTCTCTCCCGGTGACCTGCGGGCGAAGGTAGCAGGAGACGAAGAAAGCGGCGGCCCGGTTCTTGTCACAGGCTGTGGATAAGTTCAGGGAGACGTTGATTGGAGAGATAGATGATCATTGATTGCAATGCATGCCAGCTACAAGCCACGACCGCGTGTGAAGAGTGCATAGTGCCGGTCCTCCTGAACCAGATGTCCGGACCATTCGATCTCGCGGACGAGGAAGCGAGAGCGCTGGACAACCTTGCCGACGCCGGTCTCGTTACTCCGCTGCGGCTGGTGTCCGACGGAGGGTTCTCCCCATGGCCGGGCAAAGGGGAGGCGGCGAACTCTGGCTAGGCCGGCACCGGCTCTGGGTCGAGGCGGACGGTGAAACGGGGCAGGAAAAAGGCCACCAGCGGGCCGATCAAGGCAGCAAAGGCGATCGTGCCTGCTCCCACGGTGCCCCCGAGGACCCAGCCGACGATGAGTACCGACACCTCTAGCGCCGCTCGCACCGCCCCGATGTGAAGCCCGCGACGCGCCAGGCCGGTCATCAGCCCGTCCCGCGGCCCCGGCCCCATGCCCGCTCCGATGTATAGGCCCGAGCCGATACCGATCAACGTCACCCCTCCCAGCATCGCCAGCCAGCGCATCGGTAGAGAGCCCAGCGACTCCGGCAGCAAGAGCAAGGCCAGGTTCAGCGTGTTGCCGATGATCAGGACGTTGAGGATGGTGCCGAGCCCGAAGCGCTCGCGTAGCGGGAACCAGGCCAACAGGACGAAGAAGCCGGTGATGATCACGACGGTGCCCATCGCCAATCCGGTTCGGCTGGCGATTCCTTGGTGGAGAACCTGCCATGGCGAGAGGCCCAGGTCGGCCCGCACCATCAGGCCGACTCCGATACCGAAGAGCGCCAGGCCGGGAAGTAACTGACCGAGACGCCTCGGGAAGCGCTGGGTGGGTAGGGGAAGCACGATCTCCTTCGGGCGAGGGCCGGAGTGTATCCGCTCGAGTCCGGCATATAAGCTTCCCGGATGAAGGAGCGGCTGCGGCAGATTGCCATCGATGCAGGTTGCGCCGGGTTCGGCGTCACCGATTCTGGCGAGTTTGCCGGAGTTGCCGACGCAATCGAACACCGCAACGAAACCGGCTTCTCGGGTCGCATCCGGTTCACCTTCAAGTCGCCTGAGTTGGCCGCAGATGTGCGCCGGTCGTTCCCGTGGGCAGAATCGCTGGTTGTCATCTCCTGGTCTTATGTTCCCGAGGCAGGTTCACCCGGGTCGGCGTCGGCGGGCACGGGGCGCATCGCCAGATTCGCCACCGTGGATCATTACAACGGCCTGCGTCGAGCGGCGGGTGCAATCGCAACCGAGCTGCAGGAGCGTGGCCATCGGGGCGAGGTGCTCATCGACGATGATCGACTTGTTGATCGGGCGGCAGCGGTGCGCGCCGGCATCGCCTGGTGGGGGAAGAGCACGATGGTCCTCGATCCCAAGCATGGGCCGTGGCTTCTCCTGGGCTCGATAGCAACTGATGCTCGGTTGCCGACGGACGATGCGATGCGGCGCGACTGCGGAAGCTGCGACGCCTGTATCCCTGCCTGCCCCACGGGGGCCATCGTCGGCCCCGGGATGTTGGACGCAAGGCGCTGCCTGGCCCACTGGCTGCAGACGGCGGGCGTTTTCCCGGTGGAGCTGCGGGCGCCGCTCGGCGATCGTGTCTACGGCTGCGATGACTGCCTGGATGCTTGCCCGCCCGGCTTCAAGCGCCTGGGCTTGATCAGCGACACTCAGGGGCGGGTTGATCTCCTCGATCTGCTGTCGGCCACCGACACCGAGCTCCTCGGCCGATACGGCCACTTCTACATTCCACGGCGTCGGCCTCGCATCTTGCGCCGGAACGCCATCCTGGCGCTTGGCAACACCTACGCCGACTGCGGTTCCCGCGACGACGGCGATGATTGCTCCCACGCGCTTGTGGTGCTGGCCGACCTCCTCGCCGGGCCCGACGAGCAGTTGCGGCTCCACAGCGCATGGGCCATCGGACGGATCGGGGGTAGCGAGGCGATCCGGCTACTGGCAGAAGCGCAGGGCGCAGAGCGTGTTCCGGCCGTGCGCAGTGAGTTGGCAGCCGCCCTGGCTGCCGCAACGGGAGCGACACAGGAGTAGGTTGGAGCGCGTCTACGCTGCGGTCGAGTCACCAGGGAAAGGACGCACTTGATGGTTGCGCTCTATGCGATCTGCACCGTGCTCGGCGTTGTCGCGCTGTTGATCTGGATCACCCTGGGGATCGCGGCCAGCGCCGGTGACGACCGCAGGTACCTCGATCCCGAGCTTCGTTTCGGGGAGCGGGGTCGAACCGCCATCGCTGCTGTGCTTGGCTTTGGCCTCGCGGGCATGTCGGCGTCATTTGCGGGTTGGGGCACCGGTCTCGCCGTCGCCGCAGCGATCGTCGGGGCGGGTGGCGCCGTGATCGTTGGACGTTACCTGGGGGTCGAAGAAGACGGTGATCCCGCTTGATCCGAATCATTTCCGACGTCCACGGTGCTGCCACAGCACTGCAGCGAGTGACGGCCCAGCCCGGGCTGCTGCTGATCCTCGGCGACCTGATCAACTTCATCGACTATCGCGACAACAGCGGCATCGTCGCCGACGTCGCGGGCCGGAGTTTTGTGGCGGACGTTGTTCGGGCTCGAGCGCGCCGGGACTTCGCCGGTGCTAGAGAGCTGTGGCGGGCGCACCGTGAGGGTCGTGAGGACGAGCTGCGTGCTCACTATGCCGCCGCTATTGACGCTGCCTATGCAGAGATCTGTGCTCCCCTGAACGGGGTTGAAGCCGTCTTGACTTACGGGAACGTCGACAACGTCGATGTGATGCTTCGCTACCTGCCCGAGTCGGCAAAGTTCATCGAGGCGGGCACCATCACCGTCAGCGGGCAGACGTTTGGCATCGTTGGTGGAGGCGTTCCGACTATCAACTCTCCGGGTGAGCTGTCGAATAAGGAGATGGCGACCCGGCTTGATTCGATCGGGCCGGTCGATGTTCTGTGCACTCACGTCGCCCCCGACGTGGGGCCGTTGGCCACGGATGTTCTCGGTGGCCTCGCAAAAGGCTCCGTGGCCGTGCGTGCCTATCTGGAGCGTCACCAACCGGAGTATCACTACTTCGGCGACATCCACCAGCCACAAGCGGTGAGCTGGAAGTTCGGCAAGACTCGGTGTATCAATGTCGGCTACTTCCGGGCGACGGGAAGAGTTGTGCACCACCATGCCGGTTGATCTCGAGGACCTGGCTGCCGGGTATGAGCATCGGCCGCCCTCGTCGGCGGCGCTGCGCCGTGCGGCGCGGGCTGCAGAGTCGGCGAGCCTGAAGCCGGGGGATGTTGCGATCGACATTGGTGGTGGCCGGGGTCACCACGCCGCAGTATGGGCGGAGGCGGGGGCACGCGCAGTTGTCGTTGACCCGTCACGCGGAATGACCAGGGCTGCTCAGCTACGTCCTGGTGTTGTCCCGGTACGCAGCTTCGCCCAGCACTTGCCGATCCGCTCGGCAACGACGCAGCTGGCCTATTTCCACCTCTCCATTCACTACGGCGACTGGAAACTTGCTCTCGATGAGGTCCACCGAGTCGTGCGGCCCGGCGGCTCCTGCTGGATTTGGACCATGGGGGAGAAGCATCACAGGTCTTCCTTCCTGGCTCGATGGTTTCCTTCAGTTGGCGATATCGACGCCGCCCGTTTCCCCGACCCCGCAGCAGTAGTCGCCGCCCTGGAGGATCGCTGGTCGGAGGTAGAGCACGGCCGGGAGGTCGAGGAAAGGACGATGTCGGCTGCGGGCTGGCGAGAGGCCGCGCAGGCGCGCTTTGTGAGTACCCTGCAGTTGCTGCCCGACGGTGAGTTTGCGGCCGGGCTAGCGTCGTTTGATGAGACGTATCCTGACCCGGACGAACAGGTCGAGTATCAACTGACGTTCGACTGGATTGGGGCACGCAAGTAGAGTGCTTGCAAAAGTAAGCGTTATTGAGGCTACGCTTGCAATTGCGAGCAGCTGAGAGGATTGAGAATGGCAATCGAAGGCACGGTTCAAAGCATCGAAGTGTCTGCCGATGTCCAGACGATCTATGAAGTTGCCCTGGATCTCGATGCCTACCCGGAATGGGCGACCGGGGTCAAGGAAGTCGAGATCGAAGAAGAGGACGAGTCGGGGCGGCCGGTCAGGGTCTCTTTTGTCGCCGATGCGATGATCAAGGAGATCAGCTATACGTTGCTCTATCGCTACGACCTGGATGATGGGTTCTCCTGGTCGGCAGAACCCGGAGCCGACATCAAGGAGATGGAGGGGAGCTATCGCTTCTCCGCTCTCGAGGATGGGGGAACCGAGGTTCTCTATGCGCTCAAGGTCGATCCAGCGTTTACGGTGCCCGGATTCCTGCGCAGGCAGGCGGAGAAGCAGATCGTTAGCAACGCTCTGCGCGGCCTGAAGAAGAGGTCAGAGGCGGTCTAGCGCCGCGGTAGCGAGATGCGTGTCCTGCTCGTCACAGGTAAGGGTGGAGTCGGCAAGACGACGGTGTCGGCGGCGACCGCAGTCAAGGCTGCCGATCTGGGCTATCGAACCCTCGTCATGTCAACCGATCCGGCGCATTCCCTTGCCGATGCGTTCCAGGTCGAGCTCGGAGATAACCCAACCTCGCTGATACCGGGCCTAGCAGCACAGCAGATCAATTCGCAGCAGCGTCTCGAGGAGTCTTGGGGAGAAGTTCGTGACGCGCTCACCGAGTTCTTCGACTGGTCGGGTTTGCAGGGGATTGAGGCAGAGGAGCTAACCGTATTCCCCGGGATGGACGAGATCTTCTCCCTTGTAACGGTGCGTGACCACGTCCGATCGGGCGCGTACGACCTCATCGTCGTCGACTGTGCGCCAACGGCGGAGACTCTCCGGTTGCTCAGCCTGCCCGAAGTGCTCTCGTGGTACATGGAGAAGATGTTCCCGATTGGACGGCGGGTGGCCAAGGTCGTGCGTCCCATGCTCACCAAGGTCACTTCGATGCCGGTGGCCGATGATGCTGTCTTCGCTGCGGTCCAGCGCTTCTACGACCGGCTAGACGGCATCCGGGAGATCCTCGCCGACCCGGAGATCACCAGCGCCCGTCTGGTCATGAACCCGGAGAAGATGGTCATCGCTGAGGCAAGGCGTACCTACACCTACCTCGGGCTGTTCGGTTACGCCGTCGATGCGGCGATCGTCAACCGGGTGTTGCCCGAATCGGTTGAGGACACGTACTTCGCCAAGTGGCGAGAGATTCAGAAAGAGCACCTGGCATCAGTCGACGAGGGCTTCGCCGACGTCAACATCCGTCACTTGCCGCTGTTCGATCAGGAGATGGTTGGGGTTGATCACCTGCGCACGCTCGGCGAAGAGCTGTATGGCGACGACGATCCCTCCGCTCGTCTCTCCCTAGGTCGGCCGTTCCGGGTTGAGGACATCGGCGACGATGTCGTGCTTGCCGTATCGGTTCCGCTTGCCGAGAAGGGCGAGGTGGATGTAGTTCGTCACGGCAGTGAGTTGGTGGTCACTCTCGGTCCCTACCGCCGCTCGATCGTTCTTCCCGACTCGCTGGCCCGACGTCACGTTCGTCGCGCTCAGCTGACCGAAGGGGAGCTCAAGATCACCTTCGGTCTCGATCCTTAGCCAGCTACGCTGCTTCTGGAGACTGGGTGCAACCATGGACGACGAGAACCAATATCGAACTGCAATTCGGCTGGGGTTGCGCCGCGCCGGTCTGCACTGGATTCGGGCAGGCTACGAGATGGTCGCCGGTCTTGGTGCCTTCCTCGACGAGATTGTCCAAGCGCGCAATGACGAGGATCCCGTAACGGACGAGGACACCGCTGGTCAGGAAGGTCCCGTTCGCATCGAGATTGATTGAAAGGCGACGAGTTGGTCACAAGTGTGGGCATCGACCTGGGCGGAACGAAGCTGTTGGCGGTTCGTCTCGAGGATGGCGAGGTTGTCGCCAGGGAGCTGTTTGCGACACCGGGCGAGGACTTCATGGAGTCGGCATTAGCCGCCATCCAGGAGTTGTGGACCGACGACGTGGTCGCCATCGGCGCTGGAATCGCCGGGCTGGTTCGGTATCCGGAAGGAGTCTTTGTCTGGGGGCCGCACGTGCCGGGCACCAACATCCCGGTACGAGCGATGCTCGAAGCTCAGTTCGGGGTGCCTGCCGCCGTTGACAACGATGCCAACACGGCAGCGCTCGCGGAACTGCACTCTGGAGCCGCCGTCGGCCGGACGCATGCACTGCTGGTCACCCTCGGCACCGGGATCGGGGGTGCCGTGATCGCCGACGGAGATGTCTATCGGGGCTCCTCGTTCGCCGGCGAGTGGGGTCACATGATCTACCAGGCCAATGGGCTGCAGTGCGATTGTGGCAAGCGGGGTTGTTGGGAAACAGTTGCCTCAGGCCCGGCCCTCGCCCGCCTGGGTCGAGAGTTCCATGCGCTCAATCCCGGAGGCCACCTCGCCAAGGTCCTGCAGAAAGGCAACTTCAGCGCCGAGACGCTGACCTCGGCGGCAGATGCCGGGGACGAGACCGCCCGCGGCCTGGTGAGCCAGGTGGGCGCCGCACTCGGCCAGGGTTTGTGCAGCCTCATTGCCGTTTTTGATCCGGAGTTGATCGTGGTTGGAGGGGGCCTGGGGTCGGTGGGTGAGTCTCTGCTCGGTCCGGCGCGACGGGTAGCCGCCGATGCCCTGCACGGTGGAAGCCATCGGCCGCTGCCGCCAATCGTCGTGGCCGAGTTGGGCCCGGAAGCGAACGCGATTGGAGCTGCACTGCTGGCCGCGCAAATGGTGGAGTAGTCGCCGTGGATGACGAGATCGTCGAGATAACGGAGAGCCGGGAACTCGACCCGGTGCTGGCGAAGGTCGATCATCCTCTCGATACCGCCCCCCCGGTGCCGATGCGGAGCCGGCAGGAAGTGATCGCGGAGGCGCTGCTGCTCCTTCCCAATCTCGGCAAGCTTCTGTTCCGGCTGCTGCGGGATCCGCGGGTCCCGAGAAACCGGCGCTGGGTAATGGCCGCAGTCGGCGCATATCTCGCTTCACCCATAGATCTCATCCCCGACTTCGTACCTGTGCTGGGCACCGTTGACGACCTGCTGGTGATGGCGTTTGGCATCGACTACTTGCTCAAGGCGAGTCCGCCGGAAGTCGTTATCGAGCACTGGGACGGATCCGAGGATGGTTTGGAGTTGGTGAGGGGGCTGACCGCCTGGGGCGTCGAACTGCTCCCGAGCCGCATTCAGAGGCTCTTCGCTCAGCGGTGAACGCCGACCCGGCGGTTCGTGAAGCACCGTCGGAGCCGAACCCGGCTACTCTCCCCGGAATCATGGACTTCCGCAGAATCAGCAACCTTCCGCCCTACGTCTTTGCCCAGGTCAACGAGTTGAAGCTGGAGGCGCGGCGTGCCGGCGAGGACATTGTCGACCTCGGCTTTGGCAATCCCGATATCCCTTCTCCGGGATTTGTGGTCGACAAGCTCGCAGAGGCGGCGCGCAACGAGCGAAATCATCGCTACTCAGCGTCTCGTGGCATCCCCAACTTGCGAAAGGCTATTGCGGATCGGTATTCCCGCCGCTTTGGCGTTGAGCTCGACCCCGAGACCGAAGCGATCAACACTATCGGAGCCAAGGAGGGGCTGTCCCATCTGATGTGGACCCTGGTGCAGCCCGGCGATGTCGCTCTGGTTCCCGAGCCTTCGTATCCGATTCACATCTACGCCGCCGCCCTGGCAGGAGCCGAGGTACGCCGGGTACCGGTGCTGCATCGCGCCGACTACTTCGATCATCTGCACGAGGCGTTTCTCGATTCGTGGCCGCGTCCTCGTGTGATCATCACCTCATTCCCTCACAACCCGACTACCAAGACCGTCGGGCTCGAGTTCTTCGAGAAGCTGGTGGCCTTTGCCCGGGAGCACAATGTGATGCTGGTGCACGACTTTGCCTACGCCGACATCACTTTTGACGGGTACGAAGCGCCGAGCTTGCTCCAGGTTCCGGGGGCGAAAGAGGTCGGAGTCGAGCTATACACGCTAACCAAGGGTCACTCGATGGCCGGTTGGCGGGTCGGATTTGTTGTCGGCAACGCCGAGATGGTCGGTGCGTTGGCCAAGCTCAAGTCGTATCTGGACTACGGCACCTTCCAACCTATCCAGATTGCCTCCATCGTCGCCCTCAACGAAGGCGACGAGCATGTGGGCGAGGTCCAGGCGGTTTACAAGAAACGGCGCGACATCCTGGTCGACGGCTTGAACCGTGCCGGCTGGCCTATCGAAAAGCCACTCGGCACGATGTTTGTTTGGGCTCCGGTCCCCGAGGAGTACAGCGAACTGAACTCACTCGAGTTCACCTTCCATCTCCTGCGTGAGGCCAAGGTCGCAGTTAGCCCCGGTATAGGTTTTGGGCCGACCGGGGAGGGTTTTGTTCGCTTCGCGCTCGTCGAGAATGAGCACAGAACCGGTCAGGCGGTGCGCAGCATTCGCCGTGCCCTCGATCGGCTGACTCCGATCGCATAGTGGCATTCCCCAACGGCATCGCCGACTTCCGTTCCGATACCGTCACACAACCGACGGATGCCATGAGGGCGGCGATGGCTTCGGCAGAAGTGGGTGACGACGTATACGGCGAGGACCCGACCATCAATGCTCTGGAGGAGGAAGTCGCCGGGCTACTCGGCAAGGAGTCGGCAGTGTTCACCCCGTCGGGAACAATGGCCAACCAGCTTGCCCTCGGGACCCACACGAATCCCGGCGATGAGGTCATCTGCGTCGAAACGGCTCACGTCCGCAACTACGAACATGGAGGAGCGTCGGCGAACTTCGGCCTCGCTTTCCGCACGGTGCCCAGTCCCAACGGAGAGATGAGTGTTGCTGAGATCGAGGCCGCTGTTGCCGGTACCTCTTACGGGTACCCGCGGGTCGGATTGCTCGCTTGGGAAAACACCCACAATGTGTCCGGAGGAACCGTCGTTGCTACCGATACGCTCAGGCGAGGGTCTGCGTACGGCCATTCAATCGGTCTTCGGGTTCACATCGACGGTGCGCGGCTGTGGAATGCGATCGTTGCCTCTGGAGTCGCTCCAGCCGAGATCGTGGCACCTGCAGACAGTGTGATGTTCTGCTTCTCCAAGGGCCTCGGGGCTCCGGTCGGATCGATCCTGGTCGGACCTGAGGACTTCATTCGCGAGGCCCGGTGGACGCGAGCCAGGCTCGGTGGCGGTATGCGTCAGGCGGGTGTGCTTGCTGCGGCCGCCAGGGTTGCATTGGATGAGAGAGATCGGATTGTCGACGATCACGCCAACGCCAAGGCGCTGGCGACCGGACTGGCGCAACGATATCCCGAAGCGGTCGATGCCGCGGCCGTGGTTACCAACATGGTGATTGTCCGCGAATCCGGGCTTCCGTGGCCGGCCGACCGCCTCATCGCCGAACTCGAAGCGGCGGGAGTGCGAACGGCACAGATCGTCCCGGGCGTCATCCGGTTTGTAACTCATCGCAACGTGGATGCGCAGGATGTCAATCGCGTGCTGGCAGTGGCCGACGCCATCAGCTGACGGGTCAACAGCCCGGCACATCCTCGAGTGCTCGTTCGGCCGCCCGAATGTGCTCACCGTAATCGGCGTTGTGCACGTAGCTGTGATAGACGTCGTGGACCGGATCACCCGAAGCAGATAGCTCGGCAACCATGCGGTTCACCAGCAGTTCACCCCTGAGCCCGGACGCGATGCCAACCTGGAGCGCTTCGGCAGCGCAACGTTCGGCAACACGTTCGTTGATCAAAGCGTGCCCGTCCTCATGCTCTCGACTTCGGGCTGTGCTGCCATAGGCGGGGACCAATTCGACGGTAGCTACCGTGAGCGTGACTCTGTCGGACTCCAGTTGAATGTCATAGACCGCGGTTGCAGTAGCTGCCGCCTCGCCACTGTCGAACATGTGGACGGGGCTAGCCGCGATCGCGCGGAGGAGATCGTTGTCGTCGTCGATCCGTCGCAGGGCAGCCTCGACGCGACTGTCCGACGATGAATCCGCTACTGCTACGAGCTCGAGGTGGAGATCAGCAACTATCCGCTCGACGGACGGCGAGACGGGAAGATGTAGGACCACTTCGTCGGCGATCAAAACGTCAACCGGCGTGTCGGCATCAATCCCCGAGCTGCTGAGTGCGAGGACGACCACCACGGCGGCAGCGACACCGATCGCCCCGACTATCAGGTTGCGCATGGGGTGCCCATCGTCAAGATCCAATCAAATCCTACGCAACGAGTAACGGTTTTAGGTCGCGCCGAGTCAGAACCCCCGATGCAATACGCAGTCCTCTTCCCCGGTCAGGGCAGTCAGACGGTTGGCATGGGTGCCGACGTATTCGCTGCGCGCCCTGACTTGCTCGGTTCGGCAGCAGACGAGGTCCTCGGGTGGTCTCTCGCCCGGACTGTAGCGGAGGGGCCGGACACCGAGTTGGTCCGCACCGACCGTGCTCAGCCGGCCCTGTATGGGGTTTCCTACGCCCTGTGGGAGGCGTTTGCCGTGCGAGTAGGCCATCTCCCGATTGGAGCGGCCGGCCACTCCCTGGGCGAGTACACCGCCCTTGCCGCATCGGGAGCACTTGACTACTACGACGGTTTGCGGCTGGTGGCAGCACGCGGGGCCGCAATGGCTGAGGCAACTGCTGCCGCAGCCGGAACCATGGCCGCCGTCATGGGGGCAGACCCCGACGAACTGGAGCAGACCGTCGCCCGGCTCCGCGAAGAAGGTGGGGAGATATGGATCGCCAACATCAATGCGCCCGGCCAGATCGTCGTGGCCGGCGCGACCAGCGCGGTCACGGACCTAGCCGAGCGGGCTCGCGATCTGGGTCTGCGCCGGGTAATCCCGCTGAGCGTGGCCGGCGCTTTCCATACCCCGCTGATGGCTCCGGCCCGCGAGCGACTCGCTGCGGCGCTGGCCTCTGCTGATTTCCTGCCGGGTGACTTCCCCGTGTGGTCCAATCTCGACGCGGCTCCAGCCTCTGACGTGTCGGAGAGTTTGGCCGGTCAGCTCACCGGGAAGGTTCGATTCAGCGAGTCTCTGCTCGCCATGCACGAGGCGGGAGCCGAGGCCTTTGTCCACATCGGCCCGGGAGATGTGACTGCGGGCATGGCAAAACGCACCTGCAAGAGTGCAACAGTCATTACTGTGTCGTCGCTCGATGATGTTGATGGGGCAGTAGCTGCCCTGGCATCATGAGGTCGGAAGGGAGCTCGATGCGGCATGCGGCCATCATCGGCTGGGGTGCGTACGCGCCCCCGGCCGTTCTCAGTAACGACGATTTAGCGTCGGTAATTGACACCAACGACGAGTGGATTACGACGCGAAGCGGGATCAAGGAACGGCGGATCAGCCACGTGACCAACTCCGACATGGCGACTGCTGCCGCTCGCCACGCGTTGGCCGCAGCCAACCTCGACGCCGGCGACATGGATCTCATCATCGTGGCCACCTGTAGCCCCGACCGGGCTGTGCCGTCTGTCGCAGCTTATGTCCAGAGGGAACTTGGCGGGCTCGGCGCGACGATGGATATCAACGCCGCCTGTAGCGGTTTTGTGTACGCCCTGAGTGTTGCCAACGGAATGATCGCTGCGGGCACGGCCGACCGAGCGCTGGTCATTGGCGCCGAGCGCCTGTCTTCATTCCTCGATCTCGAGGATCGCACTACCGCAGTGCTCTTCGGTGATGGCGCAGGAGCGGTAGTCGTGGAGGCAACCGACGGCCCGGAGGGCGTTCTCTCCTCCAATCTTCATTCGGACGGGTCGCTGACCGAGATCTTGACCATCCGCGGCGCCGGCACCGAGGGTGTCTTTGCCGCAGACGTGCCGACCACAGTGGACATGGAAGGGCGCGAGGTCTTTCGCAATGCGGTCACGAGAATGGGCGAGGGAGCTGTTGTCGCCATCGACAACGCCGGTCTCGAAGTAGACGACATCGACGTGCTCATCTCCCACCAGGCGAATATCCGCATCATCGACGCTACGGCGAAGCGGCTCAACGTCGACCCCGAGAACGTTTACACGAACATCCATGCTTACGGGAACACATCGGCAGCCAGCATCCCGATTGCGCTGTCCGAAGCCGTGGACCAGGGCGTGGTCAAACCTGGATCGCTCGTGGCCATGGTGGCCTTCGGTGGCGGTCTGACCTGGGGTGCGGCGATTGTTCGTTGGGGCGACCGCGTCGAGCGGCTGCGCACGACCGACAGTCGCCTTCCCGGCACGGACAAGACAGGTTTGGAGTTGCTGGCGGATCGAGTTCAAGGATTGGGTTTGTGATGGCTGAGGAGGGCAAGTCGAGGGTCGCCTTGGTGACCGGCGGATCGCGCGGCATCGGCAGGGCCGTAGCGGAACTGCTGGCAGCGCAAGGCCACCAGGTGGCAATCAACTACGTATCCAACGAAGAGGCAGCGAACGAGGCGGTTGCCTCGATAGAGGCGGCCGGCGGGGCTGCGATAGCCATCAAGGCAGACGTCGGGGACGAAGACGCCGTGGCCGCCATGATGACCCAGGTCCAGGAGCAGCTGGGGCCAGTTGAGATTCTGGTCAACAACGCGGGCATAACCCGTGACGACTTGCTGATGCGGATGAAGCCCGACGCATGGGACACCGTCATGCAGACAAATCTCAAGTCTGTCTACCTCTGCAGCAAGGCCGCATTGCGCGGCATGTTGCGGGCCCGATGGGGTCGGATCATCAATGTCAGCTCGATCGCCGGAGTCGCCGGCAACGCAGGGCAGGCCAATTACGCAGCAGCGAAAGCCGGTGTCATCGGATTCACAATGTCGCTGGCCAAGGAGATCGGCTCCCGGGGGATCACAGTCAACGCAGTGGCGCCCGGATTCATCGAAACCGACATGACCGCCGCTCTCGGCAACGATGCCGCTGCTGCCGCGGCCGATCAGATCACCCTGGGGCGGCTCGGTCGTCCCGAGGAAGTGGCTTCAGCGGTGGGTTATCTCGCCTCCGCAGAGGCTTCGTACATAACCGGACAGACCATCGTCGTCGACGGTGGCCTGGCCATATGAGCAGGAGGGCAACAGCCAAATGGATAGAGCAACAATCGAAAGCAAGCTGGTCGATCTACTCGTCGACGAACTCGGGTTGGAGCGGGACGACATCTCGATGGAAGCCAGGTTCGAAGAGGACCTCGATGTGGATTCGCTCGGTGTTGTCGAGTTGCTGATGGCACTCGAGGACAACTTCGACGTCAAGATTCCCGATGAGGAAGCTGAGAAGATCACGACAGTCGGTGAGGCCGCCGAGCTGGTGAGCCAGAAGCTGAACGCCTGATCATGCAACGTCGCCGTGTAGTGGTGACCGGCCTCGGCACGGTCAACCCGCTCGCACACAACGTGGACGACTTCTGGGCAGCCCTGCTCGAGGGCCGGTCGGGCGCGGCTCCGATAACCCTGTTCGACTCATCGCGCCTGGACGTCAAGTTTGCGGCTGAGGTCAAGGACTTCGATTCGACGGCCTACCTGCCGCGCAAGGAAGCGCGTCGATTCGATCGCAGCACAATGCTGTTCTGGGCGGCAACCCAGCAGGCTGTTGCCGACGCCGGCATCTCCTATGAGGACGGTGAGCCCGGCGCGGAGCGAGCGGGTGTGGTCTGCGGCACCGGTATCGGCGGCATCGGAACTACCCAGGACCAGATGGATGTACTCGCCGAGCGGGGCCCAAGTCGCGTCTCGCCACTAGCCATACCGATGATCATGAGCAACCAGGCGGCCGGAGCGGTTTCGATCGGATTCCATCTGGCCGGTCCGAGCACGTGCACAGTCACTGCGTGTGCGGCTTCCGCCAACGCCATCGGTGATGCTGCCGAGATCATTCGACGCGGAGTTGCAGACGTGATGGTGGCCGGCGGCATGGAGGGCTCGGTTACCGAGTTCGCTATGGCGGGCTTCAACTCGATGAAGGCGCTCAGCACCCGTAACGAGGATCCAACGGCGGCCAGCCGGCCCTTCGATCGCGATAGGGACGGATTCCTGCTCGGAGAGGGCGCGGGGGCGCTGATCCTCGAGGAATACGAGCACGCCCGCGAGCGCGGCGCCGACATCTATGGCGAGTTCGTCGGCTACGGGATGTCGGCTGACGCCTACCACATCACCCTCCCTCGACCCGGGGGCGGCGGAGCGGCGCGTGCCATGCAGGCCGCGCTGGACGATGCCGGCGTCGACCCGGTAGACGTTGACTACATCAACGCCCACGGAACTTCAACACCGGCCAACGACGTGACCGAGACGCTCGCCATCAAGAGTGTCTTCGGAGACCACGCACGGAGCCTTGCAGTCTCCTCGACCAAGTCGATGACGGGGCACATGCTGGGTGGTGCCGGAGCTGTCGAAGCGGTTATTGCTCTGAAGACCGTCAGCGAGGGAGTCATCCCGCCCACCATCAATTACACGACACCAGATCCGGAGTGTGACCTGGACTACGTGCCGAATGAACCGAGGGAAGCTCCGGTATCGACGGCGCTGTCCAACTCATTCGGTTTTGGTGGGCACAACGTATCGCTGTTGTTCCGCTCTCTGCGGGCCACCACGTAGTCAGTCCCCGGCTGATGCGATCAGCTTGGAGTTCGATGCAATCGAACTCGGCCTCGGCTTAGAGATCAGTCCGGAGGGTCGTCTCCGGCCGCGCAGGAGCTGGTCGGCGGGGGAGCGCCACGTTCCTGCGCTTCCCGATACTCCTCGAACGAGCGGGTGGCCAGAGCTACGACGAGCCCAATCCCAACCAGAGCTCCGATACCAGTTGTGGTTGCCGCCGTGGCTTCGAAAGCCGGGCAGCCTGCGGGCTCGCACAGCACGCTCACGATCTTGCCACCGAGATAGGCCCCGACGCCGGCGCCCACACCAACCGGTGCTGCCACCAGAGGCCGAACCTGGAACCAGACAATCATCACCGCAATAGCCAGCCCGACTATGGCGCCGATTGTGGTCCACACGACGGTGCGGTCGACCATCCAGCCGATCACACCGCCAAGCGCGGTGGAGCCGGCGATCGGTAACCATTGGCGGAGTGAGATCGATCGGTTCATTTCCTCTTCCTACGCGGAGCCGGCAACCCGGGCATCGGATCGACCGCAAGCCGGGCGTCTTTGGTCCATGCCAGGTAGACGAGGGCGGTTCCGGCCGCAAGCAAAGTAGCCGCTCCGGCGGGGGGAGATGCCGCCGCGGCGAGAAGAGTGAGGACAGGCAGAGCGAATCGGAGCCCGTACATCGCCCAGACTCCACCCTTCATGTAGCCCCAGCTGAACAGGATCCCGGCCGCACCGAGCAGCCCGTGGGCCGGCTCGAGACCGGACGGAGATACCACCCCGACCAGGGGGACCAATGAGAACGTGCCGATGGTCAGAGCGATCGGAACCCCGCCGGGCGCCCCGGCGGCAGGGCGTTGGCGCAACCAGCCGTGCATCCACGGTCCGCCGAGGCCGGCTAGCGCCAGGGCGCTGAGAACCAGGGCTGCGATGGCCCACCCGGTGAGTTCGGCGACAAGGGCTATCAGCAGCTCGGCTACCAACAAGGTGATCGCAAAGTAGCGGGCCCAGCGGCCTCTGCTCAGAAGCAGAGCGGTCATGGCAGCGATACTCAGCGTCAAGGTACCGATTGCGATCGCCATAGCCGAGTCTGCTTCCCAGGGGTCTCCGGATACCAGGAGATGAACTGTCCACGCAAAGCCGGCGGCCATCGTCGCCGCAGCGATCACAAAGGGCATACGAGACAAGACTGATGACCCTCTCTGCTCATGCCGGGAGGCGGTGCTACTGCTGCGGTCGTGTGTCGATCGATCCGGGGATTCGGTTGTTGCCCAGGAATGAGTAGTACCGGTAGATGCCCGGTTCGAGATCGGTGAAGTCCACCTGGAACGTGTCACCGGGCGTGAGTGGCGGGCTTGGCTCCCACTCGCCGTTACGTGCTTCGATGACGTACTCCCGCTCGGCATCATCCTCGTGGCGCCATTCGACGATCTGGAACTCGTTGAGGTCGAGCTTCAAGTTTGAGGGGCGGAAGCGCCCTCCTTCGATGAGGACGATCGTGATGCCCTCCGGGGGAGGCTCGGTGGTTGTAGTCGTCGTTGGAGCCCGGTCCGCAGCGATCGCTTCCGGGGAGGGTCCGCTCCCACAGGCACCGAGCGCCAGGGCAAGAATCACGGTCAGCATGACCCAGCGAGTTCGCACGTTTCTCCTCGGAGTGGTTGGCCGAGCATTGTAGTGCGAAAACCCTGCCGCGTGACTAGTCGATCGCATCACTGCGGCGGATCCCATCGGGCGGCGGCATGCCACGCTTGCTCAGCCTGCTCCAGGGTGAGCACTGCGCAGTGCCGGGGTTTGCCCTCGTGGAAGCGCGCAGGGGACGAATCAATCAGGCGAAGGTACGCCGCATGAATGGGATCCTCGTGCGAGATGAAGGCGACATCACCGTCGGTCCGGGCCGACCATTCTGTAACGGCGGCATTCACACGATCGGCCAGGTCGGTGATCGATTCCGAGCTGAATTCGATGGTGCGGGGGTCGTCGAGATAGGCCTCCAGCTCGCCTGGGTAGACAGTCGGCAGATCGGCCCAAGCCGCTCCGCGCCACCTGACGGTTACCGCCCACTCGGTGAGCCGGGCGTCTGCCACTACGTCGGATCCGGTGACCCGGGCAATCCGCTCTGCTGTCTCGGTTGCTCGGTCCAGAGGAGACGACACGATCAGCCGGGGTGGTTTGTCGACGAGGTACTCGCCGGCTGCAGTTGCCTGCCGCCGGCCCTTGGCGGAGAGAGTGAATCCCGGGATATCGGCGTAGACGAGCCCATGCGGGTTGCTGACCTCGCCGTGTCTGATCAGGTGGATTGGCATCGGTGGAGTATCGCATGTGCGCATCCCGGTAGCGCTACGGTGAATGCCATGGAGCGGTACGGCGAGCGCTTTCTGCACATCGACATGGATGCATTCTTCGTTGAGGTCGAGCGCCGGCGCGATCCGAGCTTGATAGGCAAGCCGGTTGTAGTGGGTGGGCTCGGACCTCGCGGGGTTGTGGCCTCCGCCTCCTATGAGGCTCGGCGCCATGGCGTGCACTCTGCAATGCCGATAGTCGAGGCGCGTCGTCTCTGTCCGCACGGACGGTTTGTTGCGCCGAGCCACGGAGTCTACGGGGAGGTGTCGGAGGAGGTGTTTGCGATCTTCCGATCTTTCACCCCACTGGTTGAGGGCTTGTCCGTCGACGAGGCCTTCTTGGAAATCTCGGGACTGCGGTTGCACTTCGCCACCCCCGGTGACGTGGGCTCGGCCTTGCGGGCGAAGGTACGTGAGGAGCTGGGTTTGCCTGCCTCGGTGGGCATCTCCGCCGTCAAGTTCATCTCCAAGCTCGCATCGGAGGAAGCCAAGCCCGACGGCATGCACATTGTCCCGGCCGGAACCGAACTCGAGTTTCTGCATCCGATGCCGGTGCGGCGGTTGTGGGGAGTGGGGGAGGCAACCCGAGTCACTCTGGATGCGCTCGGGGTAGCGACCATCGGTGATCTGACCGGAGTGCCGGAGTCGCTGCTCGTGAAGCGGCTCGGGCCAAGTCTGGCTCGCCACCTCAGCCGGCTCGCCATGGGGGTCGACCCGCGAGAGGTTGAGCCGGGGACGGGGGCGAAGTCGATTTCTGTGGAAGAGACCTACGACGTGGACCTCTCCGATGATGACGAGATCCGGCAGAGCGTGTTGCGGTTGTGCGATCGGCTGGCAACCCGGCTGCACCGGTCTGGCCATCTCGGCAAGGTGGTTTCGCTCAAGGTGCGGTTTGGCGACTTCGAGACCGTCAGCAGATCGGAGACCATGCCGACCGAGGTGGGTTCGGCGACTGCGATCTGGGATGAGGCACAGCGGTTGCTGAATCGGGTCGATCGCCGCGGCCGCGGGGTTCGGCTTCTCGGCGTTGGCGTTGCCGGGCTTGCCGATGCAGGCGAACCCCATCAGCTCGCTCTCGGGGAAGGACCGCGCGAGGCCGCTGCCGACGTTGTTGAGACGGTTCGGGACCGGTTTGGTGACGATGCCGTACTACGGGCCTCCTTCATACCAAGAACTGACCAGAAACGTCGTGATCGCTAGACGGGGCCGCTTGTATACTCCGAGGTAGGAACCCGGAGACGACCAATGCCCCTCAACGAAGACGAACAGCGCATTCTCGAGGAGATCGAGCGCCAGTTCTACGAGGAAGACCCCAAGCTTGCGCGCTCTGTCGCTGGTGCTTCTCTGCGCTCGCGCCTGCAGCCATATCGCCGCTTCGCCGTAGCCGGCTTCGTGGTCGGTCTGGTCGTGATGTTGGTTTCTTTCACGTCGAGTGTGTGGATTGCTGCGCTGGGTTTCATCCTCATGCTGGCCTCTGCCGCATGGCTGGCAATGAGCTTCCGAAACACCGCCGGGGGGGACGCGGATTCGATCGGATCCTGGCTAGATCGGGCTCGACAGAGGTGGCCGCGAAACAGCTAGAGTGACCCTTCCCCGGAGGCGGGGATCAGGTATCGCAACAGCACGAACGCGACGCACAAGTCGGGATCCGGCGGGAGCCAGCGGATCAGAGGTGTGGGAGGAGATAGGTGAACTCATTCACTGCTCAGCAGGCATCAGCACTCACAGGGTGCACCGCCCATCAGCTTCGCTATTGGGACAAGGTTGATCTGGTTGTTCCGAGCATTCAGGGCAGCGGTGGCCGCCCCGGACGCCGGCGGTTGTACTCATTCCGTGATCTGGTGGCACTGCGGGTCGTGAAGAGCCTTCTCGACAACGGCATGTCGGTGCAGCGGGTGCGCCGAGCCTGGGACTACCTGCGCCGCACCGCCGATATGGACGATCATCTGGCGTCGGTGAAACTGGTGACCGACGGGCAAACCATCTTCCGGGTTGCCCAAAATGAGGATGAACTGCTCGACGCTCTCCGTGATGGTCAGCTGGCCTTCTTTGTTGCCATCAATGAGATCACCAAGAGCGTCGAGGAAGACGTCACCAAGTTCGAGCTCGACCGGGATCGTTTCCTCGACATGCTGCGCAGGGTCGAGGACGATGTGAAGTCCGAGGCCGCCCAGGCGTAAGGCGACTCAAGAGCCGTTATTGCGGTTCCCGTTGAATCTCAGCTTGCGGGCAATCCTGCGCGCTCGATCCGGGATGATGCTCGACGGGCGGTAGACGGCGACCAACCGCTGGGCCGCGCTGTGTCTCGTTAGTAGACGAGCTCGGGTTTGCTCCAGGGACTCGATGGCGGTGTTGACATGACGAGTTGCAATCGCACCGTCGGGGCCGTAGATAGAACGTCCGTACACCGTTGCCAGCGGCATCATGGCCTCATCTACTCCGTCGGCGATCTGGCGTGGAGTCGCTGTTGCAGACGGGGTCTCGCCAAGGTCGGTGAGACGGGCGACGATGTCCTCCCAGGCTGCGCTGATGTCGCCCTCCTCGAGCCGCTTCATTCGTCGTATCCGTTGCCACCACTTCAGGGCGGGGACGCCGCCGATTACCAGCACCACCAACAGCAGCAGAGGTAGTGCGGTCTTCAACCAGGTCGGAATCTCGAGCCCGCCGTCGTTTGCCGTGCCCCGGTCGAAATCCAAGGGTGGGATCTCCAAGTCGCTGGGGAACTCCGGCCGGGGCAGCGGAGCGAACTCCACATCAATCGACTCAGACGGCACATTGAGGTACGACGATATGGCGAACCCGAGCTCATCCTCTGCATCCCCGAATGTGGACGGGTTGATACCGTCGCCGCGCGGGGTGGGGTCGAACCGAACCCACCCCTGGGTAGGCATCCACAGCTCGACCCAGGCGTGGGCATTGCGATCGAGCACGACGAACACGTTCTCCTGGTCGGGATGCGGCTGACCCGGGGTGAACCCGAGCACAACTCGCGAGGGAACGTCGAGCGTGCGGGCCATGACTGCCATTGCGGTGGCGAAGTTCTCGCAGTAGCCAATGTGGTAGTTGGGTGAATCCGGATCGAGCAGCCAGGCGGCAAGATCGGTTGCGCCATGTCCCGGCTCGATATCCGTCGAGTAGGCAAATGCGTCGGAATGGAACCAGGACTCGAGCGCCAGCCCGATCTCGTAGTTCGTGGTGAGGTTGCTGGTGATCCGGGCCGCCTCGGCGGAAATGCCGACGTCGAGGTCCTCGGGAAGGGCGAGGTACAAGTCGACATCTGCGGGCTCCGGCCGAGCCGGCGCAACCACCGGGCTGGGTACGTCCTGTTCGGTGGCGGCAAACTCAAACGCCGGGGACAGTTGCCCATCGGCTCCGGTGGCCAGCACGGCAATGTCGGGCTGGGGAATCGCCGAGTCGATGGTGTAGATCAGCCCTTCGTACGAGACGTTCCCCTCCAGGCGGAGGGACCCATCGGCCTGGCGCACCCTTACCTGGTCGGCGATGTCCTCGGGGCTCGAGAACGAAACCGGCACGTATGCCTGAGGAAGCCAGTTCATCCGGAGTCCTTCGATCTGGATCGTGGTGGTCGTCTCGCCGGCCGGACCGGCGAATACGTTGCCCTGCTCCTCCCAGGGCCGAGCGTCTAGATCTGCCACCCTCGGCTTGTCGGCGAAGAACTGACCTCCGTTGTAGGTCTCCATTGTCACCAGCCGGAAGTAGACCTGTTCACCGGGGACATCGCCGGTGATCTCTGCGAGGAAGACGGGTGCATTCGACTGGGTGCCCAGAGATTGCTGGATGCTGATGAAGGGGTTGTAGGCAACACCGCCGAAGACGTCAGAGCTGAGACCGGTGGCGCTGCGCCACGGCAGCACACCGTCGTAGGGGACCCATCCCGACATCAATCCGGTGGTCAGGACGCTGAAGACCAGAGTGCCGGCCAGCAGACTTGCGGCGGATGGAGCAAGCCGGCTGCCGGCCGAGGCACGCCGGGTAGCCGCAGCCATCCGTCCTGCCGATTGGTCGCGTTCGTCCATCGTGATTGCCACGATGGAGAACGCCACGATGGCGAGGAAGAGAATCATCCTCACGGCGCTGGTGCGGCCGCGATCCATGGTTGCGAACTGGAGTGCGAGCACCAGTGGCGGGATGAGTGCCACATACGGATGGCCACGCATCAATCCCCATGTGAGCAGCACTCCAACCACCCAGAAGACCGCCGCGAGCACGATCACGATGCCGGGCTCTGGCTGTACCGGTTCAATCCCCGTTCGGATGAGGGTGACGGCCCGATCGAGTTGCTCGGCAACTGCGGTCCAGGTCTCGCGGGTCGGCAGGATCCCGGAAGTGGTCTCCGGCGCCGCAATACGAGCAACGGCGACGACCAGTCCGACCAGGTTCAGCCCCACGACCAGGACAGGGTGGGCACGATAGGTGAGCGCGGTCCAGGTGATCGTCGCTCCGAGAATCAATGCAGCGAAGACGATGAACTGCCACTTGGTCCCGTCGGTGGTCGGCCGCAGCAGCCCGTTGAGCCCGAACAGGGCAAACAGGATGGCGGTTGCCCCCGCTAGCCAGCTGAAGCGGTAGACCACGATTTCTCCATTGATTCTCGCCAGGCCGGCGCCCACTTGGAAGCCGGCCCAGAAGTTACGGCGACCGCGCCGGCACGCTGTACCTGGTGCAGTGCCTCGTTCTCCCGCTCCGAGACCGTCATCACAACCGTCTTGTAGTAGTCCCGGCTCAGCGTCTTGAAGACGGCAATGCCGCCGGCGTCGAGCACGCCGGTGACCAGGACGAGAGCGCCTCCGGCGAGGCCCTCTCGCCGCATCCGGCTCATCATTGTCCCGAAGTCCAGGTCGGCGTCGGTCTGCACGGTCGCCAACTCCTCCATGGCGAGCTCATATGCCTGGGTGGTGGCCACCGTCGTTCCTCGTGCCTGGCCGGCCCAGAGGGTGGGGGAGAATCCCTGACGGTAGAGATGTCGCATCGCCGACGCAGCGCCTCGCACTGCATGCTCGAATGCTTCGGCAGTCGAATACGAGTCGGCACGGACGTCGAGAAGAACCAGAGCCCGGGATTGCCAGGGCATCTCGAGTTGCTTGATCATGAGCTCGTCGCGGTGGGCCGACGCCGGCCAGTGCACCCGTCGAAGATCGTCGCCACGCTGATACTCGCGGAGAGTGAAGAAGTCGTCACCGCCGCTGTGCGAGAAGTTGGCGCGAGCGGAGTTCACATTGGGATCCTGGCCGCGCACCACGGGTAGCCCGGTCAGTGTCTCCACCTGGGGGTACACAACAAGGCGATCAGCACGGCGTCCAGAGCTGACCGACTCAGCGAGAGCCATCACATCCCGGACTCGCAGCACGGCCGGGCCCACCTTGTACACGCCCCGCGGCTTGCACAGCACTTCGTAGCGCGCCGTCATCGGCTCGCGTTCGTCAACTCGCTCGGCCACAAACGATGCCGTACCGAGGCTGTGCACGACGTCCTCGACGATGGCGGCGTAGAGCTTGCGGCTCGAGACCAGAGATAGTTGGACGATGGCCCGATCGCCGTCGTGGACCTGCACCGGCGAGATCCGCCGGGTGAGTCGGGCTCGAGGAGCGCTACTGCGCACGTAGACAACGCCGGCGACTACCGAGACGAGGAGGAACAGGCCGACAGCCAGCAACATCCGCTCGCCGAAGCCGATCCATAGAACCCCGAGCGCAAAGGCCGCACCGAGGGCCGCCCAGCCGCGCAGCGTTGGCATCAGACCCCGGTTCGCGCGCCGGGAACGCCGACGCGTCCGCTGATGGAGTCGATGATGCCTGCGACACCTTCGCCTCTCATCTGCGCCTCCGGCTGGAGGATGAGGCGATGGTTGAGAACGGGGTGCAGCATTTCTTTGACGTCATCCGGGGTGACGTAGTCACGTCCCTGAGTGGCGGCGCTGGTGCGAGCGGCGCGCTGCATGAAGAGCGTCGCCCGGGGCGAGGCGCCCAGCAGCAAGTCGGGCTCGTTGCGAGTTGCTTCGGCCAGGTCGACGAGGTACGACTTGACGGCATCGGCAACAAATACCCCGGCGGCGATCTCGGTCATCCGATTGACATCTGCGGCATCGACCACGGGGTCGAGATCATCGAGGGTCGAGTGGTGACCGTGGGTCTCGAGCATCTCGAGCTCTTTGTCACGTCCCGGATAGCCCATGGCTAGTCGCATCATGAAGCGATCCAGCTGCGCTTCGGGGAGCGGGTAGGTGCCTTCGTGCTCGATGGGGTTCTGCGTTGCAACCACCATAAAAGGGGGTCCGAGCGGGCGGGTCACTGCGTCGACGGTCACCTGCTTTTCTTCCATCGCTTCGAGAAGCGACGATTGTGTCTTCGGGCTGGCGCGGTTGATCTCATCGCCGAGCACGACGTTGGCGAAGACCGGGCCGGGACGGAAGACGAAGCGAGCCGACTCGCGGTCCCATACCGAAACTCCCGTCACGTCGGACGGGAGCAGGTCGGGGGTGAACTGGATACGTTGGAAGCTGCAATCGATCGATCGGGCCAGGGAACGAGCCAGCAGTGTCTTCCCTACGCCGGGGACGTCCTCGATCAGGACATGTCCCTCGGACAGCAGGCAGATCGTCGCCAGCTCGATGGTGCGGCGTTTGCCCTGGATGACGTTCTCGATGTTGTCAACGATGGCGCCAAAGCTCTTACCGAACCACTGAAGATCGTCAGCGGTTACCGTCACGTGTGCTCCTTCCTCCGGCAGCAACGCTGGTGAGAATATCAGTGAGCAGGTCTATTCGCCGACGCAGCTACCC
>JASJDZ010000065.1 GCA_030065575.1 Acidimicrobiia bacterium | reverse complement strand
GGATTGCGGCTCCGATCGGAATCGAGCGTCGCGCCAGCTTCTGCACCACTCGCTCCGCCGTGTTTCCGTCGATATCCGCTTGGAGCGGGTCGGGGCCCAGCCGGCCACGGATTGCCTCCTCGGCGGAGGGCATGATCAACTCGCAGACAGTGGGGCCGGCGAGATAGATCGTGACGTCGTCAGCGCGCAGACTCAGGCGGGTCCCGGGTGTCGGTGGCGGTGGTTCCTCGCGAAACGTACGGAACTTGCCATAGAGGCCGAGGTGGATGTGCAGCGTTTCCGCCTGCTCCCAGTGGTAGAACAGGTGCTTCCCGTGTGCGGATACGTCGAGCAGTTTCCGACCGTCGAGACGGGCCGCGCCCTTGGAGAATCGCCCCTGAGGTGATGCGACGCCAACCGTGCGACCGGCGAGCAGGTCGCGGTGCCGCTGCGCAAACCTGGCTATGGAGTGGCCTTCCGGCATCAAGTATCCAGACGCTTGGGTAGACCGATTCTTACATCAACGCCGGGTGAGTAGTGAACGAGTGGCTGGTGTTTCGTCAGCCCCTCGAAACCGGCAGCCGCAACGAGGCCGTCGTCGAGCCGGCACAGGCGGGCGTGATGGAGCGGCCAGGCAGGGTGATCGACGGGGGCGTAGGCAAGGGAGCCGAGCATCGTGTACAGACCCCAGCGTGCAGTTAGAAACCGCTCGAGATCGTCCACTTCGTCGTCCGGTATCGAGGCACCGCGGCACACCCCGAACTCGCTCTGTGCATTCTCAGCGCGGGGCCAGCGACGGCGGGCAGTGTATGTGATCAGGTCGAGATCTTCTGCGATGTCCATCTGCGACCACATGTAGGGAAGGCGATAGCCGAGACGGGCGACGGCAACCGGTGCCAGCCTTGTGATGTCGAGCGAGTAGAACCAAACGCCGGGTCGGCCGGATGCGTCCTTCACGTAGGTCCGCACATTGGTCTCGGGAAACGAGCCAAAGTAGGGGACGGCCGGCATGCCGGGGAGACGGATCCGGCGCATGTCGAACGCAACCAGCCCGATCCAGGCGTCACCACCAAAGGTGTCCACTTCCAAGCCCGCCGGCAGCGTCGCTTGCACAGCGGCGGGAGCGACGGGCCAATGCGCAAACGCCACCCGGTTCCAGGACTGGAGCATGACCGGGCGACGAACGGGCGTCGTGGTAGTTGGGGGGTACTGCGCAATCACACCTGTAGTTCGGCGGTGAGGCACGGCGCGGATTCACTGATCCATCTGCGCGGGGGCGCCGAATAACTAGTGAGTCTCTCAGCCGTCAACTCTCCCTTCCCTCCCCAGCGGCTGAGTTTGACCGGGTCGGGTCCGCCCCCCGGACCCGACCCGGCCTCCTCTTCGCTTGCGTCCGGCCACCCGCCCCTATACTGCCGGTCCTATGCCCGCAACCTCACTCGCTCCTAAACGCGTAGTCAGGGCAGCCCGCAACTACTTCACCGACCTGTGGAGCCGTCGCGAGTTCGCCTGGTACCTCGCGATGGGAAACCTCAAAGCCAGAAACGCATCGACCGCCCTCGGGCTCCTGTGGTGGGTGCTGAACCCGGTGCTGCTCGGTGCCGTGTATTGGTTTGTCTTCGGCCTTCTCTTCGATCGCGACCCAGACGAGTTCGGCGGCCTCCCCTTCGTCGTCTATCTGCTGTCGGGGATGTTCCCGTTCTACTTCACGCAGACGTCGATGACTGGTGGCGTCAACAGCATCGTCAGCAACACACAACTACTGGCCAACCTCAACTTTCCGAGGGCGGTTCTGCCGATTGCTGCGCTGGTCGAGGGATTCGTCGGCTTCCTGACTTCGCTGCTGGCGTTCTTCATGATCGTCGGTCCGGCCAACGGATTGATCGTGGGGTTCGACCAGGCGGTGTGGCCCGACATCGACATCCTCTGGTTGCTACCCATCATGGTGATCCACCTGATGTTCAATCTGGGCGTTTCGATGCTTGTAGCCCGGCTGGCCGTGCCCTTCCGCGATCTGAACAACCTGGTCCCATACTTCACCCGGATGTGGCTCTATCTGTCACCGATCCTCTACGGCCCGGTGACTCTGGCGAAGGCACCAGACTGGGCACGCGCTATCGCCGAGGCGAATCCTCTGGAGCCGCTACTTCGGCTCTATCGACATGCCCTGACGCCCTTGGACACCGATCTTTCCAATGCGTTCCTCGGGGCAGGGCTCTGGGCGCTGGTCCTGCTGGTTATCGGTGGTCTGTCGTTCATCCGCTACGAAGGCAAGATGGCGAGGTATCTATGAGCAGTCCTGCCATCGTCGCAGAGGGCATAACCGTTCGGTTCCGACCGCTGGTGGATCGCCGTCCGACGCTGCGTCGCTCCATAGGGCGCATGCAGCACCGGGTGACCGAGGAGATCACCGCGCTCGATAATGTCGATCTCACGATCAACAAGGGTGAGGCGTTTGGTGTGATCGGCCGCAACGGCGCCGGGAAGTCGACCTTCCTCAAGGTGATGGCGAAGACCCTCCGTCCCGACGAGGGGACCATCAACGTCTACGGGAAGACGTCCACCCTGCTGCAACTCGGTGTCGGCTTCAATCGACAGCTCTCGGGACGTCGCAATATCTATCTCGGCGGCTTGGCGGCGGGTCTGCGCAAGAAGGAAATCGACGAGAAGTTCGATTCCATCGTGGAGTACGCCGCCCTTGGGGAAGCGATCGAACGGCCGGTTGCAACCTACAGCTCGGGCATGTTTTCCCGTCTTGCGTTTTCCGTCGGCATGGCGATCGAGCCGAACATCCTGTTGCTGGACGAGGTGCTCGCAGTTGGTGATGAGGCGTTCCGCGAGAAGAGCCTGACAACGATGCGCGGCCTGCTCCGCAGCAAGGGAACGATCGTGTTCGTGTCCCATGCCCTGGCCAACGTCGCAGAGTTCTGCGATCGAGCGGCTTGGCTTTCCCACGGCAAGATCCAGTCGCTGGGGCCCGCCGAGGACGTTGTTCAGGAGTACCGGACCGCGGTCCACGCCGGCAAAGCCTGAGAACTATCCGAACAGGTCCTCGTAGGGAACCCGGTCGAAGAGGTGGAGGTTGCCTCCGGCCGTAGCGTTCAGGATGCGGCGTCCGTCGGCTTCGTACATCAGCTTGGCGAGTTGGTAATTGGCCAGCACGCGGTCGAGCTGCGGGTCTTTCCACACCTTCCCTTTGCCGAAGTAGTCGGGATGGAAGTGATTGGGGTCATCGCTCATCGATGTGATGTTGACGCCGTCGATCTGAGCGTCGTCGGGGATCGTGTATGAGAAATCCATCCCAATCAGGACCACCTCGGAGAATCCCATGTAGTACGCAAGCTGGAGGTTGATGATCGTGACCGACTGGCCGCTGAAGGCCCGCTGCGCAACGTCGGTGGAGAAGCGGGGGACACAGTAAGCGGGGGAGCGCTGCTCGTAGTAACCCCTGTTCATCATGAAGTACGAGACGTTGCTGGCTTCGCCGACTTGGTCCCGATAGATGGACGGGAAGAACTTGTGGCCCGCCGGGTAGCGCTTGATCATCTCGAGGTTGTCCTTGATCACAGCCGTGTCTTCGACGACGTAGTACGACAGGTCGAATCCCATCTGTTCGGCCGCATAGAAGATGCCGTTGACACCGATCGTGTACTCGTCCTCGAGCAGCGGTAGATGCATCTCATTCAGGGAGGGCCCGTTGCCGATGATCACACAACGTTCACCTCGGTGGATGTCTTTGAACCTCTCGATTGCGGTGCCGTCGAATGTGGTTGCCGGATACTCCTCGGCAACGAAAGCTCTGTCGGGGTTGGGCTCGGTGGTGCCAAACCATGTCTTGGGGAGTCGGGGCGCCACGGCAGTTGTGGACGGGATCGGCTGATCGGCTGCGGCCAGGAGATTGGCGATCTCGCTCGCATCGAAGCGGGGGATCTTGCGGCCGTAGTCGGGAGTCGCCGCAACCCGCATGACGTCGTCGCCTTCGGCCGCCAACTCCAGGACTCGTCCCCCGTTGTCCGTCGTAACCGCGACGAGTTCCTCACTCACACCATCCCGCGGGAACGCCACGACGAGGTTTCGATGCTGTACCCGGTCGAGGACCCAGCGGTTGATAGTGAAGACCGGGTGCGGGCTGTCGGCGAGCGTTGCGCCGACACCCGCGGCGCCGGTGACTCTCTCGGTGTTTAGAAACGCTACCGAATGGGTAGCGGGCAGCGAAGCCGATATGCCCAGCATCGCCTTCGCCTGGACCTGGTTGAGCGGCACAAACACCGTGTCGTAGCTCGGCTGCGATTGTGGCTCGCCGTGTGTTGCCGCGGCGGACGCACGACCTTCGATCAGCGAGGCAATCTCCGCCCGCAGAGGGGCCAGATCGCTGGCGAGCTCGTTCACCTCTCTGGAGGTGAGGCTGAACGCACTCTCAAATGCAGAGTTCACGGCCTTGTCGAATCCAAAGTGCCGGTCCATCCACGGCTCGATAACCACGTCGCCGTCCTCGATCATCGATCTCGCTGAGTCGCGGTCGCCGGTCGCCAAGGCAGTGGCCGAATACTGAAGAGCCCGCTCGGCGCTGATCAGCTGTTGGCCGTATTCCGCCACGCCCCTCGAGAAGACGAACGGGCCATCTGTGTTGGGAACGGCCTCATCTCGGAACGCTCTCGCCGTCAGTTCCTGGGCGAGACGCAGGCTCCGGGTCGCCTCCGGTCCTGTCGAGCGCTCCGGGTTGGCGCGTTCGACGACGGTTCGCCACCTAGCCGGGATGAAACCGTATCCGCTCCGCATCAGCCGCAGCCACAGATCCCAGTCCTCGAGCCCATCGGTCATGGACTCGTCAAAACCGCCCGTGCGTTGGACGATGTCGGTTCGCAGCAGGGGTGCCTGTACCGGGAACGGGTAGCGACCGTTGGTAGAAACGAAGTCGAGGTAGCGGCGGTCCGACCAATCCTCACTTGTTGCGAGGTTGTCCAGGAGGGCAGTCTTCGGCACGATGCGTGTGCCCGAGTACGAGCCGGCGACGGAGGCGTCAGCTCCCGCCAGCGCTTCTATTCGATCGATGAGGCTGTCGGCCATCAGCATGTCGTCCGCGTCGAGGAAGGCGACGAGACGAGCGCGGGCGAGCCGCAATCCGGTGTTGCGTGTCGCGCTCGGTCCTCCCCGAACCTTGTGACGGACGAGATCGAAGCGGTTGTCCGTGCGGACGAATCGATATGCCTCGGCGACGCTCGCGTCTGTTGACGCATCGTCGACGATGATGCACTCCCAGTCTGCGAAGCTTTGCCGGCGGATCGACTCGAGAGCCGTACCGATGAACCGGGCGTCGTTGTAGCAAGACACGACCACCGTGACTGCCGGGCCCGGCAAATCAGGTGGCTGCGGTTCCATCTCCTCGAGTTGCGGTACCGCAGACGCACTCTCTGCCGCCAGGCCGCCGCGTACGGAGCGGATGGCGGCACGGGCCTTGCTCAGCCGGTCGTCTCGGCGTTGCTGCGGGTCCGGCCCAAGCAGAGAAACCGGGGCCTTCGCCGGGGCCGGGCGCACCTTGGCAACGGTCTTGCCGAGGCGCTTCTGGTCCCGTTCGACTTCGCGCAGCGTGCGGTGCTGGCCACTCAGTCGCAGACTCACGAGGAACAGGAACATCGAAGTTGTGATCGCCGCGGCGACGACTCCCACCCGGCTGACCGTTCCCTCAGTGAGAGCGGCGGCTACGACGAGTAGGAAGGACAGGACGAGCAGGATCCCGCGAACCGACATGAGGTGTTTGACGATCGGCCGGATTCGACTTGCTATTGATGGCATGCAGCAACCCGCATTGGTTGACGAGATGGAACCCGGCGGAGGTTAGTAGTACGCAATCTCGCTCACCATTGCACGGAGATGGAGCTTGCGATCGAGATGGAGGTTCGGCGGCGCCTCGAACAGCTCGGCTACAGATACCGGCCGCTCCGGGGCGATCGAGAAGTCAAGCCGAGCCGGCCTGTCGCTTTGCGATAGGAACCACTGCGCCATGCGAGCCAGCTCGCTCCGAGGTCGGCGCAAGAGGCGTTTGACGTAGCCGGGCGTGCGCTCGTCTCGAAACCAGGCGGCAGTTTCTTGGGCAGAGCTGAGGAAGCCCCAATCCTCGACGGTGACGGAGGCCTCTCGGACCTGGATGCTGAAGGGATCGGCATTTCCAGCCTCGTCGCGTTTGCCGACCCCGAGGAGTTCTCCCGCCACTTTGATGCGGAACTGGCCGGGCGCATCCGCTATTGCGTGTGTCAGCCGCATGGTCCCGCTCCCTGGATCCCACGACCACGCGACATCTATATCGACGAGAAACGACGTGGGGAGGCCTGAGGTGGGTGATCCTGTCCACGTACCGTATGTCGTCGTGAAGCGCCGCTTCATTTCGTGCGGTATCTCCAGATAGCGTGCGTCTTGCGACCCGTTGCCGTACACAGGCTCAGAGGGTGCCGCAAAGAGCCCTTCTGTGAACCCGGCAAGATAGGTAGCGGCGGCGCCGATGGCACCACCAATGGGGGACGGGAATGTACCTGCAGTGGCTCTGACCAGGTCGACGGCTTGGAGCGGGGCTAGAGCAGCGGTCTCGGCCAGGGCAAGGAGACGGTCGCCGTGCGGGAGATGCTTCCGACCGATGAGTCCGCGAGCCCGTCCCTGGCTGTGCAGAACGACGGCCGGGGATCGAGTCTTCTGCCGGGAATCGAGATCGTGCAGCAGTATCTCGCTTGGCAACGAGTAGTTGGTGAACCCTGACTGCACAGAGCGAATGGCAAAGTCGGAGTCCTCGTAACCAAAAGGTGAGAAGGCTTCGTCGATACCGCCGATCTCCCGCAGCAACTCTGCGGTGTACACGCTTGCACCACCGGCTGCGGTGTCTATGGGCAGGCCCTCGTCACTTCCTTCGAGGATCGATCGCCGCGTGACGGGATCCAGTCGCAGTTCCGTGACTCCCGGCTCTGTGTCGGGGATTCCCCGGCTGCTGCGAAAGAGAGAGCGGACCTGGGTGGGACGGAGGCGGTAGTTCTCGAGGTAGTGGTGGCGCCAATTGCGTATTCCGGCGTGATACATGGCGTCGAGCGGGATGTCTTCGGGCCATGCGCTGCGCAGCAGCTCTCGCAATGAATCGGTGTCGAGAAACTCGTCGAGAAGGCCCTGCTCGGCCCGGTCGATTTCTTCGGCGGAGAAGCTCTGCTCGGCCACGGCATGGAAGTCGAGCACGGCGGGTGCCACGATTCCGACTCGCTCACCGGCGCGCTGTCGGTCCGTGATCCAGGATTTGATCCGGCGCAGATAGTCGGAGGGGACGAGGAGGTCGTCGTCGAGCGAGAAGATCGTGCTCGCCCCCCATTCCAAGGCCGCGGCAATCAGCGTGTTGCGGCCGACGGCAACCCCGAGGTTCCTTCCGGGAGTAATGACCTGCGTGTTGGGTCGGGAGGCCAGCGCAGCTTCGAGATCCGGGTCGCGATCGTCATTGAGGAGTAGGAAGTGCACAGTGTCACGACCCAATTGCGGCTCAATGGTCTTCAAACCCGACCACGCGGCAGGGAACTCGCGACGCCTCATCATCGTGATTACTGCAGTTCTTGCGGTTTCGTCGGTCATGCCGGACCTATCGCGGCGGGCCATCTCGTAGTAATCATCAAGCGAGGATCATACCGACGCTCCTCCGGTCCCGATTGAGGCATCGGTCCGGCTTATGATTGGTGCCCCCCATACCGCTCGAAGGAGGTCGGCCTTGGGATTGATGGATCAACTCATGTCGCCGATTCGGCGAGCGAGTGTTCTCGTGGTCGCTGTTGTGCTGGGGGCTATCGGCGCCATCGTCTTGTGGCAGGTGTACGAGCAACCCTGGGCTGCGGTGGTACTGGCCGTACTCACCGTGTTACTCACGGCTGCGCTCAAGGGCCTTTTCGAGATTGCCGTCGAGTTGCGGCAGCTGCGAGCCGCGATGGACGATTCAGGGCGGGTTTTCGACGACTTCAGTGCCCGTCAGCAGGACCTCAACGGTGTGGTCTCGGATCGGGTGCGTGAGTTGGAGTCGGTGGGTCGGCGTCAGCAGGGCTTCAATGATGCGGCTTTGGATCGGGTGCGTGAGTTGGAGTCGG
>JASJDZ010000064.1 GCA_030065575.1 Acidimicrobiia bacterium | reverse complement strand
CGCAAGGAGTACGACCACACCCGCGAGATGGGCTACTTCGTCGGCGGTCCCGGTGGTGGCCAACAGTACGTCCGGGTCGAGGACCTGATGGGTGGGGCACGGACCGGTGCGTCACCGTTCGATCTGATCGGCGGGCTTGGCGATCTGTTTGGCCGGCAGGTGGGTTCGCGGCCTCGGGCCGGTGATGATCTCACTGCCGAGATGCACCTCAGCTTCCACGATGCGGTGTCGGGCACCACACGGCAACTCAGCGTCAACGGCCAGACGGTCAAGGTGAAGATCCCCAAGGGAGTGAACGACGGCTCCCGCATCCGGATCAAAGGGCGAGGAGCCCCCGGCCGCAACGGAGGACCCGCTGGTGATCTGTACGTGAAGGTCACCGTCGCCGAGCATCCTGTCTTCGGTCGGACCGGCAAGAACCTGACAATCGACGTTCCCATCACCTTCATCGAGGCCACCCTCGGTGCGGAGATCGACGTGCCAACGCTGGAAGGCAAGGTCCGGGTGAGGATCCCGGCCGGAACCCAGACAGGCAAGACGTTCCGCGTGCGCGAACACGGCATCGAGGACGCCAAGGGCGACCGCGGCGACCTGCTCGTCGTCGTCGCTGTGACGGTCCCGGAGAAGCTCTCAGCCGAAGGAAAGGAACTGCTCCAGGAGTTCCGACTGAAGAACCCACACGACAACCCGCGATCGCACCTGGGGGTGTGACCATGAGCAAGAGAAGCAACGCTGTCTACATAATCTCGGTGGCCGCCGAACTGGCCGGAGTTCACCCCCAGACGCTGCGAATCTACGAGCGTAAGGGGCTCATCGAGCCTTTCCGGACTCCCGGTGGCACCCGCCGTTACTCCGACGAGGATCTGGAGCGACTCGGCTTGATCCAGGAACTGACCGCCGATGGAGTCAACCTCGAGGGTGTGCGGAGGATCCTCAGCCTGCAAGCTGAGAACAACCGGCTGCGCGCTCAGGTAGATCGGCTGCGGCGGCTGCTCGGTGAGGCGCAGTCCAGAACCGGGGCCGATGCGCAGCCGACACAGACCTTCCAGGTCAACGTGACCCGACGTCGCAATCTGCCCGACATCGTGCGCAAGGGGCCCTTCGGCGAAAGCTGATTCCCGCAAACCGGGTGCGGTCGTATGATCGACACATGGCATTCTGGTCCCGCCCGCTCATTCGTCGGCCCCTGCTGTTCGTCGCCGGCTTGGGCAGCGCGGCGGCAGCCGGGCTGCTTTTCCAGCCCCACTGGGTCGACCTCTGCAACCGGATCAACTCGAGGGAATTCGTCGGCTGGAGCGGTCAGCCGGTGACTCGCGGGGGCGAGTGTGCCCCGGTCAGCCCGATGACCATGAGCGGCAACTTCCTCATCGGCTTTGGCCTGTTCATGCTCGTCATCGGCCCGATCATCTTCTCCTTCGCCCACGTGCTCAAACACGGATACGACTGGGAGTCCTCACGGGTCGAGACGGCGGTGTCCAATCTGCCCATGCTGGCCGGAATTCTCTACATCGCAGCGGGAGCCGGTCTGGCGATTTGGGGTAACGCCTGAAGTTGGCTGATGCAATCAGCCAACTTCAGGTTGGAGTTCGGATGCAATCCGAACTCCCGCCTTTTGCCCCCAGTGCAATCAGTTCCTTTTCACTTTGGAGTTCGATCAGGGCTGCCACCATTGTTCGACCCAGACCACCTCTCCCGTGGCCGGGTCGATGAGGACTCGCCACAACTCGGTGCCGGGGCCCGTACTGACAAAGCCATTCAGGTCGTCTATGTCCCAGAGGTGGAACTGCCACGGTTCGGGGCCCACCCAGAGACTCCCACAAATGCCGGGCCACGTTTCTCCCGGAGCCGGAGGGCAGGCGCGGATCTCGATATCGTCGCCGGTCGGCAGATAGCGGAGCATCGGGTTGTTGTTGACGATCGACCATCCTTGTGACTCGTCACCGGGAACGTTGAGCGACACCTGGGCAAGATCGAAGATGATCTCTTTCGCATCGGCCCACCAGATGTACCCCCAGCCACCACACCAATCTGTCGGCCCCAGCGGATAGGCGGACACGTGCTCGGCCACGACCTCGAATCCCTCACACGGCATGGGTGCCGTGTAGGTCACATGTCTCTCCACAACCGTCTCGTTGGCCGCCTGGTCCTGAGTGGTGAACACCACCTTGTTGGCACCGGAGGTGAGGCTGATCGTGACCTCCCAATTCCCGGCTGCATCGACGCTCGCCTCGTAGTCCGGTGGCGACCACACACCTTGGACCCCCGGCTCGACAGTGCCGGTGAACACGACCTCGGCGTCGGGAACCGTCTCCCATTCTGCCGGGTAGGTGACAACGAGGTCGGGAGGGGTGGTGTCGGGTGCGGTGGTGGTCGTCGTCGTTGCTGCCGCAGTCGTGGTCGTGGGGGCAATGGTCTCCGGCGGTGCGGTCGTCGCCTCCGGACCGCTCGTACCGGTTGTCGCTGCAGCCATCGTGGTCGACGTGGTCGTGGCCTCGCCGTCACCACTGCACGCCGTGATCACCATGCCGAGGGCCACTATCGCCGCAAGCCGTTTCATCCCACACCTCACTGAGCCGACGCTTCCCTCACTTTGTCGACACGTAGAACGCGAAACCAGAGGAGAAGGGCCCCACTGTCCCTTTCTGGGCGCTCATTGCTTCCATCCTGCGTAACCGGGTCGCGGATACCACAATCGCGGTCTGCAAGAAGCGTCAGGCGACGAACGATTCGCCGTCGGGCTGCTGGATGACCAGGGCTCCGACGAGTGAGGGGCGATCGGGCCAGGCGTCGACTGCGGCTTTCACCTGGGCGTTGGCCGCGGCAGCGCGCACACTGGCATCGAGACCGGCGGGGGCATCGACGAACACACCGAGTTCCTCACGCGGGATCAGCTTTGCTCCCTGCAGGTCGAAGGCATCGACCTCGACGATGGCAAGGCCGAGCTCCTCGCAGCGGTCGACCATCTCGAGGATGACGGCGCGGCCGTAGAAGCCTTCACCGTCCTCGGCGCGAAACACGACCTGACCGTCGAACTCGCTGGTGAGCGCTCGGGTTGCTGGGAGCTCCTCGTCCCACTCCCCTTCCGGGACCGTGGCGTTGTAGGCCTCCAGATACTCGCCCTCGTCCTCGGAGAACTGATCGAGGGGCGTGACAATCCGCACCGCCATGTCGAGCACGCGCAGCAGGTCGCTCGTCTCCAGATCCTGAACGTCCCCATCTCGGTCCGGGTAGATCTGGACGATCGACTCCTCGCCGTCCCAGAAAACCATGCCGATGAACTCGTCATCTCGCCACAACTCGACGACGGGCTCGTCGAACTCGGGCCGATCGGTCTCAACAATGCGTAGTGGAAGCATGGGCAAACGTTACCCGACTCGGTCGATATCCCCGGCTGGGTCGGGAACCCCATTCCTCGCCGCGGCCGCCTTCGAGAAGTGGACGATGAGAATGCCACCGAGGACGATGATCGAGCCGAAGCCCCGACCCGCGGTCAGCGCCTCACCCAGAATCGCCAGCGCAAAGATCGGCACCTCGACCATCTGGGCCGACGCAATGACCCCGGCATGCAGGGCGTTCAGCGTGCGCATTGCGTGATGCCACAGCGTGAAGGCCAGCGCAGTGTTGACGACACCGAGGAAGAGGATGAGCAGCACCTGCTCGGCTCCCAGATCGGGAAACGGCTCGACGATCATGGCCACGATGAACAAGCCGACGCTGCCCAGCGTCATCGGCACAACGGTGGCATCCAGAGCGGAGATCTGCCTGCCCCTCATTACCTTGCGCTGCAGCAGATTCGATCCGCCGATTCCTGCTGCGGCGACCGCGGCAAGGAAGATCCCGAATGCTTCGTCACCGCGGGGGACGACGGGGTAGAAGAAGAAGACTCCGACCACGACAAAGGCAACACCGAGCCACTCCCAGCGGGAAGTCGGCTCCTTGAGGACCATCCCGGCCAACAACGCGGTCACCAGCGGGATACCGGCCTGGAAGACGAAGTTGAACGTAACCGCGTCGACGAGATCGAGCGCCACAAACTGGGCAGCGGGAACGATGCCATACAACAGCACGCCAAGCGCAAGCAGCCACCGCCAGAGCGAACTCGGCACCGTTGGGACCCCGGAACGAACAGTGAGCGTCCGCCACACGAACAAGGTGAGCGCACCAACCACGTACCGCAACGAGGCAAACGTGAGTCGCGGGATGTCCTCCAGACCGAGCTTGACCAGCACGATGGCGAGGGCCCACAGCAGGGAAGCCGCAATCGCCAGCCCAACAGCCTTGGCCATCGTTGGCGGTGACGACCTCGCTGCTTGCGTCACGCGAGGACCAGAGCGTCTGTCAGCAGAGTCTCGACACGGCGCACGATTTCCGCCGCATCCTTGGGCCGGTTGACGTAGTCCAGATCCGAGGTGTCCACTTTGAGCAACGGTACCCGATTCTGTGCACCGGCCCACTCCTCGTAGCGGTTGTAGATGCGCTTGAGGAAGTCGACGTCCAGGTCGTCTTCGCCGACCCGATCTCTCTTGCGAATTCGTTCGAGAGTGATCTCAAAAGGCGCGGTCAGGTAGAGGAGGAGGTCGGGTCGGGGCACCTGATCGCGCAGACCGTGATAGAGCGTGGTCAGGGTGGCAAGGTCATTGTCGTCGTAGGCGCCGTGATCGCGGAGAGCCGGCGTAAATACCTCGCCGTCCTCGGCAATGCACCGTTCCTGGATCAAGGGCCCGTTGGCGCGGCGTGCCGAATGATGCAGCTTGGCGCGCTGACCCAGATAGAAGGCCTGGTTGCGGAAGGCGAAGTCGGACAGGTTTGCGTACACCTCGGAGAGATACGGGTTGTCCATCACCGGTTCGCGCAGCACCGTCCAAGATCCCGTGGTCGCCAGCAGCTCGATGAGGGACGACTTGCCGACACCCAGCGGCCCAGAGACGGCTACGTAGGAATGCTCCAACGCACGGAGATCGATGGTGATGTTGTCCGGATCCCTGATGTCGACAACAACTCGGTCTTCCGTCAGCATCTCACGAAGCTCGGCGAGGCTTCCGGCGATCCGGTAGTCGAGAATCCCGTCGATCATCAGGTTGTTCCCGCCGCCTTCGACATTGCGGAAATCGGTCTTGAGACCGATGCACTGTTTGCCCCTGCCGTAGGCAAGCCCGGCCTCGATACAGGCCCCTTCATCCGGGACCCGGCCGTCGAGGACGAAGACGAGTATGTCGCACTCCTCCACGGCGCGCAGGTTCATCTTGAAGATCTTGTGCCGCGCCTCATCGACCGACATCCCCTCACGGATGTAGTCCTCGAGGAGTCCGGCGCTCTCCTGAGGGAACCAGGTTTCGAACCCCAGTTCATCCAGAACGGCCTTGACCTCGAGATTGAACGCCCGCTCCCCCTGGTTGAACAACCCCGCGGCGTAATACACGCGAGGGCGGCGTTCACCTCTCATTCGTTCTCACCTCCGCTGGCCCGCACTGCCACGGCGAGCCAGAGGGTAGCCAGAAATGCGTCAGTTCTCGATTTCGCTCCTGGCAACCATCCCCAGGCCTTCCAGATGTATGGGTGGAGACGTCGAGTTAGGGTTAGGCAATGCCCATAGAGATCTTGCTGCTGCTCGCTTTGCCCGCCTCGGGGAAGTCCGAGCTTCGTCGCTACCTGGAATTGCTCGATCCGGTGGCCGCACACGACGACCTCCACCTGGGCCCATCGGTTCAACTCGACGACTACCCCTACGTCCACATGATGCGCCGCATAGGCGAAGAGGTCGTCGCCGCCGGCGACCAGCCGATCTTCTTTGCATCCAGCGAGCAGCCCTTCCTCGATCCCCGCGACTGGGGAACGCTGATGCACCTGCTCAACTTCGACTTCTCGGAGTTGACCGATCCCCCGGATGCTCCAATGACCGGAACCGCGGCTCGGTGGCTCTTTGCCCGCATCGACCGGGCCAGACAGATGGCCGGACTGCCGGCAGCGATCGCCAGCCTCGAACCGCTCACTCTGAAACGTCTGGAGAGCGCTCTCGAGTTCGAGGCCCAGGACGTGTTCGACACCAGGGCGGCTGCAATCCCGGCCAGCCTCGAGGGCAAAACCGTCGTAATCGAGTTCGCTCGCGGCGGGCCCGAGGGGTCGCCGCTGCCTCTTCCGCCACCGTACGGATACCTGCACTCACTTTCGCTGTTGAGCGCAGAGATCCTCAGCCGTGCCTCGATTCTCTACGTGTGGGTCGATCCCGAAGAGAGCCGGCGCAAGAACCTCGCCCGAGCCAAGCCGGGACGGGATGGCGACGCTTCGATCCTTCACCACGGTGTCCCCGAAGCCGTAATGCGTGGTGAGTACGGCACCGACGATTTGATGTGGCTTCTCGCCGCCGGGGGCGGCAGCCACGTGTTCGTCGACAAGGGTGAGGACCGCTATGCGCTACCGACCGGCGTGTTTGACAACCGGAAAGACCTGACATCGTTCCTTCGCGAGGACCCGGCGAGGTGGTCGCAGTTCCAGATCCGCCAACTGCACAACGAGTTGGTGAACGCGACGGCCGGGCTTCGCGCTAGTTCTCAACGCTGACGCCGCGCCAGAAGGCCACGTAGTCCTTGATGTCGGCGGCCGCTGGGCTCGGATCCGGGTAGTACCAGGCTGCGCCGGGGTTGGTCTGGTCGCCGACCACGACATCGAAGTAGCTCGCAAGGCCCTTCCAGGGACAGCGAGACTGTGCCGAGCTGTCGACAAAGAACTCGGCGTTGATGCTCTCGCGGGGAAAGTAGTGGTTGCCTTCCACCACGACTGTCTCGTCGCTCTCAGCGAGCACGGTTCCGTTCCAGACTGCTTTCAATTTCGACTCCTCATTTGCTATCCGCTGCAACGGATCGGATCGCTCGATAATTCCGCAACGAGGCCCCGGGATGCCGGGGCCATCGCAACGGTAGCTATGCGGATTACTTGCTCAGGGCGTCGCGAATCTCAGTCAGAAGCTTGATATCCTCGGCGGGCTCTGCGGGAGCCTCTTCCGCCTCTTCAGCTGTGGCCTCCTGATATGCCTTGTAAGGCTTCACGATGAAGAAGAACACACCGAGGGCGATAGCGACGAACTTGACGATGGCCGTGATGAACGAACCGTAGAGGATCACGGAATCGTTGATCGTCCAGGTCAGGAAGTCGAAGCTGGGCTCCCCAAACAGGATGCCGACGACCGGCATCACGATGTTGTCGACAAGAGAACTGACAACGGCACCGAACGCAGCTGCCATGACAAACGCCACGGCCAAGCCGACGATGTCGCCACGAAACGCAAACTCCTTGAACTCACCGTACAGCTTCCTCATCTCCCACTCCTTCTCCTGAGACCGGCGAACGTACTCCCCTATGACCCAACCCGAGGGCAAAGGTTTCAGGCGAACTTGCTAGAGGAGCCAGGGCAGGATGCGATACCGCACCTGCCGCTGGTAGGCCGCGTACTCGGGGAACCGCACGGTGAGCAGCCGTTCCTCCTGCAGGGTCTTGGCGTAGAAGAAGGGAACCAGGGAGAGGGCCAGCAACCCCGCAACCGGGTTGGCGCCGCGGACGGCGAGACCCAAGAAGCCGAGGACCACACCGCTGTAGATGGGATGGCGGACTATGGCATAGGGGCCGCCCTGGAGCAGGATTGCCCCGGCGGCCGGAGCCGGCATCGGTGTGAGCTTGTTGCGCAGCATCCACAAGCCGCTGCCCCCGATCACGACCGCAAGGCCGACGAGAGCCCAGCCGACAAACGTCAGCACAGGTCCCGCCGTACGATTGCCGGTGAATGCCACCAGGATCAGGACAAACAGGGCAAACTGGGCAACAACCCACCAACCACCCCGTTGCACAAACCTCTCAAAGTTGATACTCATAGACTTAGATTTCTTAATCCTTATGTGCTAGTATCCAATCCATAGCTAACAACAGTCCCAGGGGGATCCTTCTTCCATGGATATCAACGCCTTCACGCAGAAGTCCCAGCAGGCGATACTCGCTGCCCGGCAGAGCGCCGAAACACGGAACCACCAATCAGTTCAGCCATTCCATCTCCTCGATGGGTTGCTGGGCCAGACCGACACGATTCTGTACCC
>JASJDZ010000022.1 GCA_030065575.1 Acidimicrobiia bacterium | reverse complement strand
ACGTACGGTTCGGGCGGATCGCCGATCGACACTCGGGGTGTCCTATCGACTGGGTCCAGCTCGGGGAAATCCTGAGCGAAGCTCAGGCTATTGACGATGATCTCGTTCTCGGCGTAGAGGACCTTGTGGCCATCACACGTCGTCAGCGCATCCAGCTCAGGCTGGATCTGCCCGCAAGAGAGACACTCGACCTGGTGCGTATCCGGCTCATCGCCGTATTGGATCGTGTCCAGTGGTGAAGGTACAAGGGCCTCGAGGATCTTGTCCTCGACCCATGGGAAACCGTTGGTGGGCATCGTTTGGCTCCTTTCGATCAATCCCCCTCTGGAATCAGCACCTGCCCGCAGCGACGCAAGCGGCATAGATGGGTGCAGCGAAGGATGTGCCACTCCATTGCCAGGTTTCAGGTGTGTCACCCGGGCCTGTCTTGAGCTCCGACACGATCGCTACTCCTGGTGACCACACCTGACCGGCGGCTATGTTCGAGAAGTCAGCTGGTATCCATCCGGTACCAGGCAACCACCCGACCGCGCCAACTCCAATTACGTCGGCCTCGCTCGCCGGGAAGAATGCAGGCCCAGGGTCGGGATTGCCGTTCGAGTCGTTGCCCGCGGCGGCGACGAGCGTGTGAGTCTCACGCAACAAGGCGATCTGGTCCTTCACGAGTATCGGTGGGTACCCATCACATGGATAGGTGCCAAAGGACATGCTGATGACTTCCGCATCACCGGTAGCGGCGGACGCTAGGGCCGCTGCGACCGCCCACGTGTCCTTCTCGTGGCTGCTGATGACCGAATTCGGCACCGTGCTTCCGAACTCCAGCCGGACCCTTTCGACCTCATGGCCAAGGGCCAATAGGAGGTTCTCAATGAAGACGCCGTGGCCACTCGTGTCGTCGTTGGGGTCGAGGGTGAAATCGTCCAGCACCGCGATCGTGCCGACGCTCCAGTCGCTGGGCTTCGTTATGGTCGGGGCTCCGCTCTGCGTACGATCGTCGGCCGGACCGAACTTCCAGCCCGGCGAGAGCTCAAACAGGTAATTCGGTGATGCGTCGGAGCCTGCGGCCCTTGCAAGCTCGACCACTTCAAGAACGTCAACGGCTCCCGGCCATTGAAACAAGTGGTAGTCGGGTGGCTCGAACACACCGCCGTTGATCTCCAGGATCGGGGTGACGTCCTCGGCCCCTTCGGGCTCGAACTCGCCCTCTACCACGATCTGGTTGTCGTAGTACAGCGTCGGATGGTCGGAAGGACAGAATGTAACCAACCCTTCGTCCGGATCCCAACCCTCTGACGAGGAACCACACTCGGCGCACGGCACCTGCCGTTGGTGATCTCCATAGGTGAGAGAGTCAAGAGCTGCAGGGACACCGACTGTCGTCTGCGTTTGAGACACCCAGGGGTACTCCCCTCCGTCGTCAGAGCCGCATGCCGCAGCCACAAGCACCATCACGCACAACAGCGCCAGAACCCTCCACATCCTGCCTTCGCTCGACGACCTCATGCCCGCTCCCTTCTCGATTGCGGCAAAGCTCCGCTAATCATCTATCTCCCCATCGCTCACGCCCCGAAAGCGACAAACCCCCTCAACAACAAGGATTCCGGTCCTTCGTCAAGACTCTCGTACGCCTTCCGTAGCGCCTCTGCCGCCGGCAATTCCCGCATTTCACTGTGCAGCCTCACCATCAGATCCTTCGTGGCCGCCGAGTCGGGAATGACCGTTGTGCTGGCAACCACAGAACGCACGCCCAGCCCGAGCAGTGCAGTGGCGATCCCAACGCCGGCAAGCTTCCCCGTAGCGACCCGTCCGCTGTCGCACGCCGAGAGCACCACAGTGCTCGGCGGGTTCGCAAGATCCTCCAGGTCGTACAACATGAGCGGTCCGTCAGCGAGACGGAGCGACGACAGCATGGGGTTCTCGGGGGCAACCGACCCGTGGGCGATGAGATGTGCCGTGCCTGTACCGTCGAGGCTGGACTTCACTCCCGTGACACTCGCCGCCCGGCCGTTGAGCAATGACGGGTCGGGCAGGACTCGCCTGAGGGCATCGACTTCGTCTTCGGCGCCGTCGAGATCGGGCCCTGCCACCACTAGCGCCGGGATAGATCTGGGCGGCGCCAACGTCGCTCGCAACCAGGAACGAACCGAAGGCACGACCGAGACGGATGCATCCAACAGGCCCGGCATCAAGTTCCAGGGCACACCCAACAGGCTCCGCGGTGGAGCGAGCACCACGGACTCCTCCGCAATCCTCAAGGGCGCCAGCAGTACCGCACTCAGTTCCGCTGCCGCAACCTGCGCGGCATCAGCTGCTTCGTCTGATCGGCTCGAGTCAGTTGCATGGCGAGCCACGCGCAGCAGCTGGAACCGCAGCCAGTCCAGTCGGTCGGTCACGAGTGCGGACGAGCCACATTCGACGACCCGACGGCGGCGAGACGTGGTCACGACAGCCACAATGCGATCACCCGAGATCCCCCATTGGACGAGAGCCCCATCAGCAAGACGCAGCTGGGCGCGCCGGAGCACCTCTTTCGAGTCGCCGAGGTCATCCGTTCCGATCCGGACGCGTCGAATGGATGCGACCTGACGGGTCACTTCCGCCTGCAGCGATGCAACCGACGATGACTCGAGCTCGGCACTGCGCAACTCCGATGCGGCGTCGCGGAGCCGGGCGAGCGCCTCCTCCAGTTCGGGCACCGGGTCGGGCGAAACGGGTCGGAAGTCCAGGTCGCGCAGCGCAATCCGCTCGATCCACTCCGATGCGGCCTGCGGACCACGATCGAGGTTGACGTCGAGCGCAAGGTCCATGAGCTCGGTAGCCATGGCTTGCACACCGAGCCGAGCGTCGGTCGATCCGAGCGAGCCGCCGAGATCTTCGACAGCCCGCATCCCGCTGCGCAGCGCACTCAGGGTGCCGCGACTGTCGTTCTCCGCTCGACGCAGCATCGCCTCGGCAGTCCAGGCATTGACTCGGAGATCGAGTCGGCGTGAGCGTCGTGCCGCCGCCGCCGATTCGAGCGCCGACCTGGCGACTTCGGTGTTTCCGTGATCGAGAGCGATGCGCCCCGCAATCACCCGCGCCGCCAGCGAAGCTAGACGCATCTGGCCGGCCTCGAGACGATCGGCAACGTCCATTGCATGCCTTTGGTCAACCGCGGCGCCCAGCGACGCTGCTGCCCGCAGACCACTGAACTCCGCGTGAGCCGCCCATCCCGGACGCTCCTGTTCGATGAACGACCCCTGCGCTTCCGCGGCGGCAAGGCGTGCCGTTTCATACTCACCGGCAAGGAACGCGGCGTGGGACAACATCAGCCGGGCCTCGGCCAGCCCCACTTCCATGTTCGAGTCCCTCATCACGCCGACGCATCGCTGAGCGACTGCCATGGCATCCGTGTAGAGACCGGCAAGCATCAGCGCTTCGCAGTGATCTGTGAGCAGTTCGCCCAATGCCTGGCCGAGCTCGCTCAGCGCATCCTCGGCGGTCCGGAAATGCTGCAATGCCTCACCGACGCGACCGTCCCGCATTGCGATGAACCCAAGATTGTGTGTCAGGATCCCGACCGAGGAGTCGTGACCTAGCCGGTGATAGAGCGCTTGAGCCCGGAGTGTGTTCCGCTCTGCCTTCCGGGTGTCTCCCGAATACGCATGGACGAGACCCAGGTTGGTGAGTACATGGGCGAGCCACTCGTCGTCCCCAGCTGCCTCGATCTCCTGAACGGCCTGTTCCAACAGGCTTGCAGCCTCGGGGAAGCGGGTCATCCGTGCCATCACGCCGCCCAACTGGCTCAATGCCTTCGCTCGATCTACCCCCTCGAGGGCAGCGATGGCGGATCTCAGCACCGAAATGGCGTCTTCGCTTCGCCCGGCATAAAGCAGCGTTGGGCCGAGTGTCGTCTGTATCTGAGCCACCAACTCGATGTCGTCGAGCGACCGGGCCAGAGCAACGCCGCGCTCCAGCGCATCTACAGAGCGATCGATTTCGTCGATGTTCCTTGCTGCCAGGCCGAGAGCGCGCAGCGCCATTGCCTCGCCGTGTACATCTCCCGCATCCGTGGCCTCTGCTGCCAATGCGGTGGCTACCGCGAACGCTTCCGGCGGGTTGGCGTCGGCGAGCGACAGCACCTCAACGGCGCGCTCTGCAATCGACTGGGTGGCCATTGCTGCCAAAATCCCACTCCCAACCCTCCTACGGAAACCTACACGGCCTTGCAACCGGTCGGGGTAAGGTTTCCCAATCCCCAAGTCAGGCGCAGGGAATGCTGAAAGTCGGTCTGCTCGGGCCTTTCGAAGTCACCGTCGACGAGCAACCAGTGGCCGTCGACGCCAAGACACAGCGGAAGCTGCTTGCCATCCTCGCACTCGAGGTCGGCGCCGAGCTCTCACTCGACCGGATCTCTGAGGATCTCTGGGGCGATGAGCTGCCGAGCGAGCCGAAGAGTGCACTCAGGTTCCACATCCACAAGCTGCGGAGCACGCTTGGCGAGTTCGGCGATCGGCTCGTGACTCGCCCGAAGGCCTACCTTCTCGACGTGCCTGCTGAAGATGTCGATGTCAACAGGTTCTACACGCTGGTCAACGCCGGGTCGGAGGCCTTGAGGAGCGGGAATCCGTCGACAGCGGCAATGACGATCGACACTGCGCTGTTGCTATGGCGGGGTACGCCGCTAGTCGAGTTTGCCTACGACGACTTCGCTCAAACCGAGCTGCGCCGCCTCGAGGAAGCCCGGGCGCTAGCACTGCAGACCCGGTACGAGGCGGCCCTGCAAGTCGGGGATTCTGCCGGGGCGGTGAGCGATCTTGCCGGCCTGGTCGAGGAGTACCCCTACCGGGAGGGCCTCTGGGCGCTCTACATGACGGCGCTTCATCGCACGGGTCGCAGTGTCGAAGCCCTACGCGAAGCGCAGCGATTCCGTGAGCGTCTCGTCGAAGAGACCGGCCTCGAACCGGGTGGCGTCTTCCTGGAAGCCGAGAATGCGATCTTGATCAACGATCCGACATCGCCGGAGGTGGCCACGGTCGAGTCAGGCATTCTCCCCGCACCCATTGGGTCGTTGATCGGGCGAGAGGATGAGCTCCGCGAGCTGATGCGTCGAATCGGGACCGCACGCCTGGTGTCGATAACCGGCCCGCCCGGGGTCGGGAAGTCACACCTTGCGCTTGCCGCGGTCCGCGAACTGGAGCGCGCCAAAGCGGTTCGTTCCTATTTCGTTGATGCATCTGCGATTGCCGACGGCGCCGAGCTCGCAGGTGCCGTCGCCGCTGCGGTAGGCGCCGGCGACGTTGCATCAGTCGGCGAGTTGGCGTCGGTGGTTGCAGCTGCCCCCGGTGTGGTGCTGGTCGATGGGCTGGCCGACGATGCGGAAGGTGCCGGTGACGTCATGACTGAGCTGCTCCGGCTGAGTCCGGCTCTTGCTGTGCTCGTCACAACAACGGCGCCGCTCGGCATCCGGGGCGAGGCGCGATACCGGCTGCGACCGTTGACCTCCCGCAGTGCCGCGGAGCTGTTCGAGGATCGATGGACCGGTGCTCCGCTCGACACCACGGAAGTTGCCGATATCTGCGAATCAGTGGGGAATCTCCCTCTCGGTGTCGAGCTGATGGCTGCGAACTACCTGCCCGGGCTCGATTGGGTCGATGCCGCTCGATCACCCGCCGCAGACTTGGATGCGTCGATCCAGGCCCTACTCGAGCAGAGGTCCGACAGCCAACGTTCTGCGCTAGGCCGAATCGCCATCGTGGACGGCTGGTTCACTGCAACCGATGCGGTTGCAATAGGCCAGTGCTCGCCCGATGACCTCCAAGCCCTGGCTAAGGGCTCTCTTCTGGTCGGGCCCAGAGAGGACGGTCTCTTCTCCGTACTCGATCCTGTTCGACGTGTCGCCTCTTCCGGACTAGGAGACAACCAGGTCGCTGAGGCGAGATCGGCACTCCTTGACCTTGCCCTCGCAGAGATGCGGGCGCAACGGACGGGACCGAGCTCAGCAACTGCCCGGGTCGCGCCGCTGATTCGGTGGGCGGCCGATCAACAGGACCGGCGGGCGATCGACGGGGTTGCTCTTCTGTCCGGCCGATTGTGGCGGCATGGGTCAACCACGCTTGCCCGTGACATCCTTTCGTCGACTCTGAGCGGGGTCGACTGGGAACCCAGCCACTCTCTCGAGGAGGCCCTCTTCTTCGCAACAATCTGTGCGGTCGCCGACGGTGATCTCCCCGAAGCGGTGCGCTACTCCGAGCGACACAGCGTCATTGCCGATCAACTGGGAGGGCCCCGCTCGAGAGCGTTTGCCATCCAGCTGAACGCTTCGATCTTGCTCGAGCAAGGTCGTCTTGGTGATGCCATCACGGCGCAGCAGAACGCCGTGGACATATGGCGTCAACTCGACGACATCGAACTGGCCACAGCGCTCGGCAGCCTGGGGTACCTACTGGCCCGCGCCAGCGAGGCCGAGCGGGCTGCCGACATACTCGACGAGATTGATCGGGTGGCGGCTCGTCACGATGTCGACCTTGCGGGAGCTCAGCGCGAAGGTGTGCAGGCTTGGCTGGCAATGTGGGCCGGGGACGCCGATGGCGCGCGCAGGCATCTGCAGAACCAGAGAGAGCAGTACGCAGCTTTGGATCACGCTCAGGGCCTGATGGTCGCACTGCAGCACGCGTCCTGGCTGGAGATCGCGATGGGTCGCAACGACAGGGGCTTGTCTTATGCGCAAGACGCGCTCCGCCTTGGGAAGGACATCGGTCGCACGGGGACCGAGCCGGCCCTATATTCGCTCATAGCTATTGCCAACTCACTAGCCGGTGACGCAGTCGCGGGGCAGGCTGCACTGTGTCGATCGCTCCGCGTCGACCGGCCGGCATCGTCCCCGGAAGACACACTCTGGGCATTGCGGGCGGCCGCGATAGTCGAGCGCTCTCGCGGTGGCGGAACACCGAAGCTCGTCGGAGCGGCCGCATCAATCCAGACGGAGACGGGACTGGCATATCCGCCGCTTCTCGAGAGCTGGTGGGTGGACGCAACGGCAGCTGCTGACGTCGACATCGAGGCCAGTGTCGAAGTCGGTCTCTTCCGTGCGAGGCAAGTCAGCCGCAGCGGGCAGTACTCAGACTGAGAACCAGTCGGTGATCATGGGTTGGTGCGGTCTGGGGACGGCGATGCTCAGCGGGCCCGACTCGAGCGAACCGGCTCGGAAACGGCCATCGGTTTCGACATCAAGACCAACTCGATCGCCGCGACGCACCAACTCGACCAGCTTCCTTTCTGGTGGCGGTGCAACGACGCCCATCAGAGTGGCTGCCCCGCCCTCAGGCTCAATCGATAGGTCGATCACCGACTCTCCTGCCTCGAAACTCAGCATCCTCATTGCACCCGAGCTGCGCAACGGAAGGAAGGCGCTGCGCGCGGTCGGGGAGAAGGAGTCATAGATGATTCTGGCGAAAGCACCTTGCGGTTGGGTTTCGGCGAGCACTCGACCGGCGGTCGACACAACTTCGGCCTGGTAGTCATGTTCGTCCGCCTGCGGCACGGCGCCGAGGGACTTGGCGAGGCGAACGACCTCCCCATCAACCGCACTCTGCAACCACTCCCTGGGGTTCGAGACTCCCTCGAAGTGGGCGTTGCGGGCGAACCTGCGCCAGGCCAGTTCTGCCGCCGCTGCGGCGAGTGCCGGGTCGCCGAGCCGGCGCAGCGCACGCTCCCACACGTCCTCTGCCAACTGGCCCGCAAGCGTCGCAGGGTCCGCGATCGGACCAGGTGCGACGGGCTGGGTCAAATGAGTCTCGGCCTTCGTCATGAAGGAAGTGTACGGAACAAACTCCGGAATGGTGCGTAGATGGCGGCGCGGAGAATCGATTCCTTCTCGGCGTCTGGCTGAGCGGCAGCCGGGTCCGGTATCTCACCCCGACCGTAGGGTCACACTTCCTGGCCGGATCCGTCCGGGTTCATTTGGTCCTCATCGAGTACCTCAACCTCGACTTCGTCTCCCTCATCCACCTCTGTCTCGAGGGTGTCACCGAGGAGAGGATCGTCCACCGGATCGGGACCTGGCTTGCGGTGCGCACCCTTCCCTTTCTTGTGGTCCCTCCGGGCGGCCCGCACCGCCTGGGAGATGCTGTGCCAGAAACGGCTCTCCTGACCGATCACATCGACGAAGCCCGACCGCTCGAGAACGTGCTCGGCATGGTGCAGCACACGGGCCAGGTAGAGCCTGATGTTGAGTTTCGCCAGTTCGTCGGCGAGGTGGAGCAGGACGTCGGCGCTTGTCGTGTCGAGCTGCGTTGTTGCTTCGAGATCGAGAACCAGCGCATAGGTATCCGGCCACTTCGCAACTTCGGCAAGAAGCCGGTCCTCGATTGCTGTTGCGTTAGCCCAGAACAGAGGTGCGTCGAGCCTGACGACCACCACGCCCGCAACCGGTTTGCGTTCGGGATGGCCGCGGACCCGGCCCCATGCCGCCTTCTCATCGCTGATCTTGCCCAGCACCTCGATACGTGGCGAAGTCGACCGGTAGATGATCGCCAGCAGCGAAACAACTATTGCAATACCCAGCCCGTAGAGCGGTCCGAACAACACAACGGATGCAGCTCCCACCACAGCTGCAGCGAAATCGGCAGTGCTGATGTGCCGATAACGCCGCATTGATGGAATGTCCATGAGGCCCCACACGGCTGCGACGACGATCGAGCTGAGTACGGCCAGGGGCAGCTGCGTGAAGAATCGCGTGAATGCGATCAGCACTGCGATGACCAGCACTGCCGCAGTGAGGCCGGTTACCTGGCTGCTGCCACCCGCCCGTTCGGCGGCCGCAGTCTTCGACAGGCTGCCCGCTACTGCCAGGCCTCCCGATAGGCCGGCCGCAATGTTGGCGGCGCCCATGCCAACCAGCTCTCTATCGGTTTCCACGCGGTAGCCGCCGCGCGTCGCAAACAGGCGAGTTGCGGCCAGTCCCTCGGCGAGGGCCACCAGTGCAAGCGACATGCCACCAACCACAACTGCGCCAAGATCGAGGCGATTGATGAGCGGCAAACCGATAGGCGGCAGGCCGGCCGGGACATCGCCGACAACCGCTACTCCGTTCCCTTCGAGGTCGAAGAGTTGGGATGCAGCCACGCCGATCACGAGGGTCACCAATCCCCACGGGATTGTGGGTAGCCAGCGGCGGCCACCGAAGAGCAGGACCAGGGCGACACCGCCAACGATTGCAGTTTGGAGGTGGGCGCCGTCAATGCTCCGGATCGTGCGGACGAGTACCCCGAGCAGGTCCCCGGGTGGCTTTGCGATGCCGAGCAGTGTGGGTAGTTCGCCGATGACGATGGTCACGGTCAGGCCAAACACGAAGCCCGTGACGATGGGCCGGGAAAGGAACTCGGCTAGCCAGGCAACCCGCAGCAGCCCGACGGCCGCAAGGACGATCCCGGTCGCGATGGCCAACGCGGCTGTGACCGCAACAGCATCCTCCGGATTGTCACGGGCAATGTCGGCGACCAGCGATCCCGAGACGATGGCCACCGTAGAAGCCGGGCCGACAATCAGCTGCGGCGACGAGCCCAATACCGCGTAGGCGAGCAGGGCCAGCGGCACAGCGTACAACCCGACTTCGACCGGCACTCCTGCAATCCGGGCATACCCCAATGACTGTGGCACCATCAACGCCGCCACCACGGCCCCCGCCAGGATGTCGCCACGCAGGCGGTCGCGGGGATAATCGGGCAGCCACTGCATCATGGGCACATAGCGCGCCGTGGTCTCCCACCGTGCCCTCCTGGGTGCCGATTTAGCCTTCTTTGACACCGTGGCTACCTCCGTGGTCGATTCACGGATCATGCGGGTATGCCTGGCGCAAGGGTAGTCAGAACGCCGGCCCGCTTGCCGATCGCTCCTCGCTACCGGGCCTTGATCCGCCGGCTGCTGGGTGCCGGTGATCACTCGACCCGCACAGACCCGGCCTGCATCCAGATACCGCGGCACTGTCGTAGCCGTCCGCATTAGGTCAAAACGCACCACCCCCACACATTGTGTAGTTGGCCTGTCGTCAATCCCCACATAGAGCCGAAAGGCCCTATCTAAAGGGGATAGTGAGCATTTGACTGTCACGAAGCGTACGGATCGCACCTTGCAGGAGGTGGGTAGAAGGGCCAGCACGATTGCCTAGGCGCGTTGCCCGGGATGGTCGATCCGTCCGGCTCTTGTTCTGTCTATCCGCAGTTGCGCCGCGTAGCCGCGGTCCCGTCGCAGGTTGGTGTCACACGACGCGAGGAGAAGCGGATGACGACCGAGCCGATGATTCGGAGCGAGTCTGATCGAGATCCCGAGTTCGCCGCCTGGTTCACCAGCCTTGTCGAGGAAGAGAAGCTGCGGGAATGCATCCATTGCGGCGTGTGCAGCGGCAACTGTCCGCTGGCCAGCCACATGGACCTCGGCCCTCGCAAGCTGATGGCCCTCTCGAGGCAAGGCTTCGCCGAAGACGTTCTCGGCAGCAACACCATCTGGTTGTGCACGAGTTGCTACGCATGCACAACCGCTTGCCCCCAACAGATACCCGTCACAGAAGTGATGTACGCCCTCAAGCGAAGGGCGATCGAGACCGGGAAAGCACCATCGCGTCATCCGGTCCCCGTCATGGCCAAGGGCTTCACCAAGATGGTCCACAAGCGCGGTCGCCTCACCGAGGCATATCTGATCGCCGGTCTCGCACTGAAGAGCGGCATCACCCGCTACATCGGAATGGTCGGTGTCGGCATCAATGCCCTGCGAACCGGGCGAGTGTCTCTCAAGCTCGACTCGATCGAAAAACGTGACGAGTTGAGTCGCTTGCTCGACGCGGTCGACGACCACTCCAAGGAGGTGAGCGTCCGATGACAGCGTACGACTACTACCCAGGCTGTTCGCTGAAAGGGACAGGCAAGCCGTACGAGGAATCTCTGCTCGCTGTCTTCGAGGCCCTCGATGTGGGGCTCGACGAGCTCGACGATTGGAACTGCTGCGGGGCAACCGCATACATGGCAGTGGACGAGAAGAAGGCCGTAGCCCTGGCAAGCCGCAATCTGGCGCTCGCCGAGCAATCGGGCAAGGATCTGGTGGCCCCATGCAACGCATGCTGGCTCGTTCTCAACAAAACCTCTCGGTATCTAGATGAGGACCAGGATCTCAATGACCTGATCTGCTCGGCGATCGCCGGTACCTGCCCTTCCATCAGCGGCAACGGCAAGGGGGCGTCATTCGAATTCTCCGGAAATGTCTCGGTCCGTCACCCACTCGATGTTCTCTACAACGATGTTGGCGTCGAAGCGCTCGAGAATGCGGTGACCAACCCACTCTCCGGGCTCCGAGTTGCGCCGTACTACGGGTGCCAGATTGTCAGGCCGATGTCGCCCTTCGATGATCAGCACGACCCTATGACGATGGATCACCTGCTGGCGGCAGCCGGCTGCGACGTCGCTTCGGACTATCCGTTCAAGACCCGTTGCTGCGGCGCAAGCCAGATGATGACCATGCCGGATGTTGGAATCGACCTGGTGTCGCTGCTGCTCGAGGACGCGGTCTCTCGCGACATCGATGTGATTGCGGTGGCCTGCCCGCTGTGCCAGTTCAACCTGGAGGGCTACCAGCCCAGGGTCTCGAAGCGCATCAAAGCGGAGACAAAAATCCCGATTCTCTACTTCACACAGCTCCTGGGCCTGGCCCTGGGGCTCGACAAGAAAGCGCTGGGGATCAAGCGCAGCTTCGTACCGGTGGAGCCGGTGCTAGCGAGGAGGGCGTCGGATGACTGAAGCCAATCTCTCGGCCGGGAACGGCAACGGCAGCCCCCGGATCGGTGTCTACGTGTGCCATTGCGGCACGAACATCTCGGCGACTATCGATGTCGTTGCTGCAAGGGACGTCGCCGAGAATCTGCCCGGAGTCGTTCTCTCTCGCGAGTACAAGTACATGTGCTCCGATCCCGGGCAGGAGATCATCAAGGACGACATTCGAGAACTAGGTCTCGATCGGATCGTGGTGGCATCGTGCTCTCCCTGCCTGCATGAGGAGACCTTCCGCAATGCCATCGCAGACGGTGGCCTGAACCCGTACTTCTTCCAGATGGTCAACATCCGGGAGCACGCATCCTGGGTCCATAAGGACATCAAGGCAGCGACGGCCAAGGCCAACGACCTGATCAGGGCCGCAGTGCGACGCGTTCGTTTTCACCGGCCGCTCGAGGCACGACGGGTGCCGATCGACCCCCGCGTTCTCGTTGTCGGCGGAGGAATCGCCGGGATCCACTCTGCGCTGACTTTGGCCGACGCCGGCAAGAAGGTGTACCTGGTCGAGCGGGAGCCCTCGATCGGCGGGCACATGGCGATGTTCGACAAGACCTTCCCCACACTCGACTGCGCCGCCTGCATCCTCACCCCGAAGATGACCCAGGTCCGGGCCCATCCGAACATCGAGGTGATGACGATGTCGGAGGTCGTCGAGATCGACGGGTTCGTCGGGAACTACAGGGCAAAGATCAAGCACAAGCCGAGGTACATCCTCGAGGATGCGTGCGTCGGATGTCTCGAGTGCATCGATGTGTGCGTATTCCGCAACGGGAAGACCCCGGACGAGTTCAACCTCGGGCTGTCGAAACGCAAGCCGATCTACATCCCGTTCCCCCAGGCGGTGCCGCAAGTGGTGCTCATCGACCCGGAAGGGTGCATCGAGTTCCGGACCGGGAGGTGCAAGAAGACTTGTGTCGAGGTGTGCGCTGAGCGCAACGCCATCGACTTCACCCAGGAGGAGACGTTCTCCGAGGTCGAGATTGGGTCGGTCATCATCTCGACCGGGTTCAAGGCCTTTGACGCCCGGCGCCTGCCCCAATACGGCTACGGCCGCCTCGACCCTGTGTACACGGCGCTCGAGGTGGAGAGGCTGGTCAACGCATCCGGCCCGACCGAGGGCGAGATTGTGCTCCGTGACGGCAGCAAGCCGAAGAAGGTCGGCATCATCCACTGCATCGGCAGCCGGGACAAGAACACCAACGTTCACTGCTCCCGGGTCTGCTGCATGTACTCACTGAAGCTGGCTCACCTGGTGAAGGAGAAGACCGACGCCGAGATCTACGAGTTCTTCATCGACATGCGAACCGGGGGCAAGGGCTTCGAGGAGTTCATGCTTCGGGTGAAGGAAGAAGGCGTCACGATGATCCGCGGCAAGGTTGCCGAGGTCTATCCGGAGGCAGGGAACACCGGCCGGGTCGTGCTCCAGGCGGAGGACACCTTCCTCGGCATGGTCCGCAAGATCCCGGTCGACATGGTGATCCTCGCCACGGGAATCGAACCGCAGGCCGATGCGGAGGACGTGCGGCGTACCTTCAACATCAGCTGTTCGACGGGTGGGTTCTTCACGGAGCGTCATCCGAAACTTGCCCCGGTGAGCACCTTCACCGACGGTGTGTTCCTCGCTGGTGCCTGCCAGGCACCCAAGGACATCCCCGACACGGTCGCACAGGCGGGTGCCGCTGCGGCAGAAGCGCTGGCACTGATCGACGCCGGTCACATCGAACTAGAGCCGAACACGGCCTTCGTGGTCGAGGAGGAGTGCTCCGGGTGCAAGACCTGTGTCGGCCTGTGCCCGTTCAGCGCCATTGGCTACGACGAAGGGAAGGCATCAATCAACGAAGTGCTGTGCAAGGGGTGCGGCACCTGCGTTGCCGCTTGCCCCTCGGGGTCCATCCGGCAGAACCTATTCGAGGACGAGGAGATCTTCGAGGAGATCGTGGGGGTGATGGCCAATGTCTGAATCCGTGGATACCCAGGTGGCCGGTAACGGTTTTGAGCCAATGATCGTCGCCTTCTTCTGCAACTGGTGTACCTACATGGCAGCAGACCTGGCGGGTACCTCACGAATGAAGTACGCACCCAACGTCCGTGTCATCCGGGTGATGTGCTCCGGGCGGGTCGATCCGCAGTTCGTCCTCGATGCAATGGCGCAAGGAGCCGATGGGGTGCTTCTCGGTGGCTGCCATCCGGGTGACTGTCACTACCAGGAAGGCAACTACAAGGCACTGCGCCGATACCGATTGCTCAAACGGCTCCTCACTGATCTCGGCATCGACGAGGAGCGGATACGGCTCGAGTGGATCTCGGCCGCCGAGGCAGATCGCCTGCGCGATGTCGTCAACGAGATGACCGAGCAGATTCGATCTCTTGGGCCTGCAAACCTGCAGGTTCCGCAGGAGCAGTTTGTCAAACCGGTTCCTATCAGCTTGGAGGTGTCGGTCTGATGAGTGACAAGCCGAAGGTCGCCTTCTACTGGTGCGCATCATGCGGTGGCTGCGAGGAAGCCATCGTCGATCTCGCGGAGCAACTGCTGGACGTGGCGGCCGCCGTCGAGATCGTCTTCTGGCCGGTTGCCGTCGACGGCAAACGATCCGATATCGAGGCCATGGAGGACGGCGAGATCCTGGCCACCTTCATCAACGGAGCGATCCGCACCACGGAGCAGGAGGAGATGGTCCATCTCCTGCGGCAGAAGTCACAGGTGTTGCTTGCGTTCGGCTCCTGCGCCCACCTGGGCGGCATCCCCGGTCTGGCCAACCAGTTCGACCGCGAGACCATCCTGGAGACCGTCTTCGATAGCACGCCTTCAACTGTGAATCCGGAGAAGGTCCGGCCCCAGTTGGAGTTCACGGAAAACGGGCACTCCGTGGACCTGCCCGGCTTCTATGAGACGGTCCGGACTCTCGATCAGGTCACCGAGGTCGACTACATCGTCCCCGGCTGCGCCCCAACGCCGAACATCATCGGCGGAGCGGTGGGGGCACTGCTCAGTGGCGACGATCTACCGCCTGCGGGAACGGTGCTCGCTCCGGACACTGCGCTTTGTGACGAGTGCGGTCGGAAGGAAACCAAACCCGAAGTGGTGGCAATCTCCGAATGGAAACGGCCACATGAGGTGCTGATCGACGAGGACCTTTGCCTGCTGGCGCAAGGGCTCGTCTGTCTCGGCCCGGCGACACGAGCCGGGTGCGGGTCGTTGTGCATCGGGGCGAACATGCCGTGCAGCGGATGCTTCGGTCCGACCAGCCGGGTCCGCGACTACGGAGGCAAGGCGCTGGGAGCGATTGCCTCGCTGGTAGACAGCGACGACGAAGCTGAGATCGACAAGATCCTGGCCGGGATTCCCGATCCCGTCGGTACGTTCTATCGATACAGCCTGCCGGCATCGCGGTTGCGGAGAGCTCCAATGGAGCGCCCGCTCGAGGTAGCCGCACCAAAAGGAGAGTGACGATGTCCGACAGCACTTCCACAGGAGATGCTCTCCGCGCCGGTGCCGCGGGAGCCAACGCCGAATATATGAAGAAGCGCCGCATCACCATCGATCCGATCACGAGGCTGGAAGGCCACGGCAAGATTGACATCTTCCTCGATGACGCTGGTGATGTGGATCGGGCATTCTTCCAGGTGCCCGAGCTGCGTGGCTTCGAGCAGTTCGTCGTTGGCCGGCCTGTCGAGGATCTGCCGCAGATCACCGCTCGCATCTGTGGCGTGTGCCCCACCGCCCACCACATGGTCGGGACCAAGGCGGTCGATGCCGTTTACGGGGTAGAGCCGACCCACACAGGTCGCCTGATTCGAGAGCTCGTGTATTCGGCGTTCATGGCTGAAGACCACGCTCTTCACTTCTACTTCCTGGGCGGACCGGACTTCGTGATGGGTCCAGGTGCCCCGGCTGCGGAGCGCAACGTGCTTGGCGTCATCGCCAAGGTCGGCCAAGAGGTGGGGCTGAAGGTCATCACGATGCGCCGCCGCCTCCGCGAGATCATCACTCTCGCCGGCGGCAAGGTGATTCACCCGGTGCTGGGCTTGCCCGGCGGGGTGTCGCGGCGGATCAAGCCCGAGGAGGCAGAGGAGTTCAAAGAGGTCGCTGCCGATGCGATCGAGTTCGCCCAGTTCACATTGCAGCTGTTCCGGGACGTTGTTCTGGCCAACCCCGACTACGTCGGGCTGATAACCAGTGACGCCTACAGCCACGAGACGCACTACATGGGGCTGGTCGATGAGAACAACAAGGTCAACTTCTACGACGGTGATGTTCGTGTGGTGACCCCGGCCGGCGGCGAGTGGGATCGCTTCAGGGCTGCGGACTACCTCGACTATGTCGCCGAGCATGTCGAGCCCTGGTCTTACACGAAGTTCACCTATCTCAAGCCGCTCGGCTGGAAAGGCTTCGTGGACGGCCCGGACAGCGGGGTCTACTCCGTTGCCCCCATGGCGCGGCTCAATGTGGCCGACGGTATGGCGACGCCGCTGGCTCAAGAGGCGTACGAGGAGTTCGTGGCAACACTCGGAATGCCGGTGCACCACACGCTGGCGAACCACTGGGCAAGGGTCATCGAGCTGCTCTATGCGGCGGAACGTCTGCAGGAGATTGCCAACGATCCCGACTTGACCGGCGACGACTACCGGAGGCTACCGACGAAGACCCCCAACGAGGGTGTCGGAGTGATCGAGGCACCGCGCGGAACACTGTTCCATCACTACAAGACCGACGAGCGGGGGATCGTCGAAAAGGCGAATCTCATTGTGGCGACGCAGAACAACTCGGCGCGCATCGCCATGTCGGTAGAGAAAGCCGCAAAGGGCGTCATATCGAAGGGCGAGGTATCTGACGAGATCCTCAACAAGATCGAGATGGCGTTCCGCGCCTATGACCCGTGCCATGCCTGCGCAACCCATACCCTTCCCGGGAGCATGCCGTTGATGCTCGATGTGCGGGATGCAACGGGCACGTCGGTAGTGAAGATACGGCGGGATTCCGACGGGACCGTCGTGCACGATGACTGAGGTCTCCTCCCGGGTCCTGTGTCTGGGAAATGACCTAATTGCTGACGACGCGGCCGGATGTGCGGCCGCGTCGCTCCTTCGTGAGCGGCTCCCCGATCATGAGGTGATCGAGGCCGCCGGGTCCGGGCTCTACCTGATGGATGACCTCGTCGACACCGACCGGCTTGTCGTCATCGACGCCATAGTCACCGGTTCCTACCCACCGGGGACGATCCATGTTTTCGAGGAAGGTGACATCGATGTCACCCCCGGCGGTTCCCCGCACTACTTCGGGCTGTTCGAAACGCTGGAGATGGCGCGGGCACTCGGCTTGGCTGCTCCCTCGCAGGTTTCCCTTGTCTGCATCGAGGCCGAGGACACAACCTCGATTGGCGGCCCGATGACGGCGCGGGTCGCCGCCGCAGTGCCGCAGGTGGTCGACCTGGCAGTCGATATGGTGTCCGGCTAACCCATATCGCTCAGTGCGTGGGCCGGTGTGAATCGGGAGCGCGAGCCGTGTTGCGTCCCCTGGTGCCCCCTAGTCCCTGTGTTTCCCCTCTATCGGGACAATCGCCTCTGGGATAGGCTGTTCCAAGGTCTCCCAGGGGAGTGGCGCATGCGGGTCGTGATTGCGGAACTGGTGGCGTTGCTTCTTCTGCTGAGTGCTTGCGCTTCGGATGGCGAGGGCGAGGCCCAACCGACGCAGCCAGGCGCAAACGCAACGACGACGGTGCTCACTTCCACAACAACGACTTCGGCCGCCCCGGTCATCCGCGAGTCCGCAAGCAGAACCATCGTCGTTGCAGACACCGATCGAACCTACGAGCTGCTCATCCCGGCGTCAGTCGATTCCTCTGTTCCCGCCCCCCTTGTATTCAATCTTCATGGCATTTGGGATTCGGCCTCTGCACAGATGTCGCGCAGCGGCTTCTCCAGCAAGGCGGAGAGCGAAGGCATCGTATTGGTTCACCCCGATGCCATCGCGGGGGTATGGGATCTGGCAACGACGGCGGACATCAACTTCTTCACCGAGATCATCGACGACGTGTCGACTCTGACCGCCATCGATCCGGACAGGGTGTACGCAATCGGATTCTCCCAGGGCGGCGCCTTCGCCACCTATCTGGCATGCCATCTGCCCGATCGGATTGCAGCAGTCGCCTCTGTGGCGTCGCTCGTCCACCATGATGCGCCCGCTTGCCCTGAGCACAGTCCGGGGCGGATTCTGACCTTCGCAGGGGAAACCGACACAACCGTTTCGATCGACGAGGGGTTGATGTTCGCATCGCCTGATCCTGACCCTCCCGGTCCGCTGGCAGACGAGACCGCAGCTTGGGCGACAACAAACGGATGCGGCTCGGAGCCGCTCGAGACTTCGCTTCCTGAAGGAGTCGTGCGGAGCGACTACGAGTGCGCCAACGGGTCGGCACTCGTCGTTTACGTCCACCCCGGTGGGCACTGGTGGCCGCAGGGAGCCTTCGGCCTGGACGTGAATACCATCATCTGGGACTTCCTCAATCAATACTCGTCGCCACTGTCCTCGGGGTAGGAGTTGGCGGCACATCTCCAAGCAATCGGACCGCCTCGGCCCAAAACCTAGATCGTTAGGGTGCAGGATTTTCCTCCCAGCTGCCGCGGGCTGCGCGTAGGCTCAGAGTTGGGGTCGACCCGTGTTCCGGTCGGTGAGGATGCCTTCCGCGGGTAGCGACTCCTAGAGAGAGGAGTGGGGAACATGAGACGCTGCGTAGTCGTGGCAGTTGTTGTTCTCACCGTCCTAGCCATGGCGGCTCCGGTGCACGCTCGGGGTGTCGAGCGTGCCAGGATGGATATCACGAACGTTGCAGGTAACCAAACCCTTTGCCCTGACGGGCCTGGTGAGGAGCCCAGCGAGCTACTCACCTATGTCGGAACGCTCACATTCCGTGGCGGAGCCACGTATGACATGGCGTTCCTCGCCCCCTTGGGGTCTGGGCCTGACTTCTACAGTTGGGTCAAGTTCGAGGATCGGTGGGAGATCTACGAAAGAGGGTCGCTCGATCCCACGGGCAATACGTGTCCGGATCCGGCTGATGAAGGCTTCATCCGGGGTGCGGAAGATCGTGGCTGGGGCCATTTCGCCAAGAACAAGTTCATCGGTTGGGGGCCTGGAGGGTTCTGGACGGGTAAGTTTGTCGATGGTGACGGCAATCCAGCCCGGTTCCTACCCCCAGAAGGCGAATTCAATACGAGGTTCGTAGGCCCGTTCTGGCTCTTCGGGGAACTCGACGACGATTGATACACCGAGGTAGCTGACTGCGCACGGCCGAGCATCCGCCCGGTGCCACGCGCCGAGGATGTTCGGCCATGAGCATCCGGATTCGACACGACAAGCATCGATCGAATGCGGGTGGCTGCGGCGAGTTCGAGCGGTCAGCGAATGGGCTGTCCGCCGGTCGTGGAGTCGAGCTGGTGCGCAGAGGGAGCAGCTCGATTCCCCCTGTTGATATGGGAGAGGCCCCGCCATTGATGGTGGGCCCGGGTGAGTATCAGTGTCTCGGTGTTTCAGAGTTTGCGGAGCAAACTCCGTTAGGTGGCGAAGCCACCGGCGTGGGCCCGGTGGGAATCGAACCTTCTCCGCGAACTCAAGCGGCAGACAAAGGGCCACCCGCCGATTTCGTCCGCGTGCCGGCAGGCGGAGAAGACGCTCGATTCCCCCTGTTGATATGGGAGAGGCCCCGCCATTGATGGTGGGCCCGGGTGAGTATCAGTGTCTCGGTGTTTCAGAGTTTGCGGAGCAAACTCCGTTAG
>JASJDZ010000009.1 GCA_030065575.1 Acidimicrobiia bacterium | reverse complement strand
AGCGCATTCGAGATCGCGATCGCGATTCGCGCCATACCCCCTCCAACCACACACGCACATGCAACGCAGTTGCTGATGTATACACGTAGACACTCGGGTTCTGATGGGCATTGACCGTGGAACTCTGGCGAATGTTGACCGCAGGCTGCTCGCCGAGCTCGACCGGGAGGAGCAATTCCACATGGTGCGTGTACCGATCTCGCCGGCGAAGTGGTCGACGTGGAAACGGTACTGCGGCACTGCAGAGATCTCAATGGGTCGAGCCATCGAGACATTGATCGACCGGGAGCTGGCAACCACGGCCGACACCTCAGGCGACGATCCTCCGGTGTTGGCTCAGCGGATACGTGAGCAGCTGGCGAGACAAGAGGCTGAGGTTGCGAATCGGGAACAAGCGGTCGCTGCTGCTGAGGAGAGGCAACGCGCTAGGAGTGGCAGTCTCCGCCGTTGGGAGCGCGAGCTCGAAGCCCGTGAGCAGCGGCTCGAGCTGGCATCGAAGCTAGCCGCGCAGCGCCGTCACACCGTACCCAAGATGGGTCGCAACGAACGCTGTCCATGCGGTTCGGGTCTCAAGTACAAGCACTGCCACGGCCTGCCCGGGCGATAATCGGAGGCCCTCCGAGATAATGTCTCGCTAGCGCAGATTGCTACATATGCCTGTAATCCACTTGGGCTTTCGCGATGATCCGGTGGGAGCGTTTTCGAGGCCTGGGGAGGTTGGGCAATGACGTGGTTGCCGGTGCTGATTCGGGAGGCTGATCGGGGTGGCCGGCCGGTGTTGCGGCTGGGCCATCGACAGCTGGATCGCTATTTAGAGTTTGTGGCGGCGAGGGCTCGGCCAAACACGGTGTTGGCGACGGGCTATGACTTGAAGGTGTTCTTCTCGGTGGTCCCGAAGGAGCCAGCCGAGGTGACCACGGCGGACGTGTTGGAGTTCATCACTACTCAACGCGGTGACCGTGAAGTTGTTCGGTTGGCTGATGGCGAGTCGGGCTTGTCGGCCCGAACGATCCAGCGCCGGTTGTCGTCGATCTCTGGCCTGTTCGGGTTCTTGTTGGCGTGCGGCGAGGTCGCAGCGAATCCGGTGCCGCGGGGCTTGTCGAACCGGAAACGATCCCGAACCGATCGGGGCACACCTTTGGTGCGCACCCCACGAACCCTGCCAAAGATCTTGGAACCTGCGGAGATCGACGAGTTGGTGGCGGCGTGTCGGAGGTGGCGGGACCGGGCAATGGTTGAAGCGATGGTGTTGGGCGGCCTGCGCCGCATGGAAGTCCTTGGTCTTTGTCTGGAGGATCTCAACTTTGCCGAGCGGCGGGTGTTTGTTGCCGAGGGAAAGGGCGGTCATCAACGGATCGTTCCGATCTCGGTCCGGTTCTTCAACTCAGTCGCTGCCTATCTGAACAGCGAACGTCCCAAGAATTCATCGACGGACCGGCTGTTTGTGGTGTTGAAGGGCCCCAACACTGGAAAGGCGCTGTCGGCGAAGGGTTTGGATCAGTTGATCGTCTCCGCTCGTCAGCGGGCCGGGTTGGCTCATTGCACCTGTCATGAGCTGCGTCACACCTGTTTTACCCGGCTTCGGGAGGCTGGCATGTCGCTGGAAGCTATCCAGGCTCAGGCGGGGCACCGCTCGATCGAATCGACTCGGATCTATCTGCACTTGGCCAACGACTGGCTGGCTGAGGAATATCTGCGGGCCTCCGACGCGATCGATGCTGTCCGTTTCGCTGACGATGTCGTGGCCGCGGCGGAGAGGTTGTCATGACCACCAACGCAGCCGCTCTCGAGGCTAACCCGACTAGCGATTGGGACCTGTTGACTGACCAGGCACCACAGCTGGCAGCGACCATGCGGCGCTATCTGGACCAGCAGGCCGTCACCTTGACCGCGGGCACTATTACTGCCGCCGACCGGGCGCTACGCATTTTCGGGCTCTGGATCTGTCAGCACGACCCTTCGGTGGTTGGTGTTGTCGACATCAACAGGGCACATATCGAAGCTTTCAAGCTCAAGCTCGCTGCTGATGTGAACTCCAAGACCGGTCAGCCGTTGGCGATCAACACCATTCGGCAACGGTTGCGGTTGTTGAAGGTGTTCTTTGATCGCATTATCGAATGGGACATCGATGACGCGCCCCGCCGCAACCCGATCATCCACGGTGATGTCCCGCCCCGCCTGAGCCGTTGCCGAAGTTCCTCGATGACGCGGAGATGGCCAAGTTCATGCACCAAGCCAACATCGAACCGGACCCGTTCCGGAAGCTCTGTGTGTTGCTGCTGGCCAGGACCGGGATGCGGGTCGGCGAGCTCACCAACCTCCCCCAAGATCCGGTCGTCCGTATCGGTGATCATCATTGGCTGCATGTCCCGGTCGGGAAGCTCCGCAACGACCGCTATGTTCCGCTTCATCCTGAACTGGTCGAACTCATCGCAGCGTGGCAGGCCGGCAACGCCGACCGTATCGCCTCTACTGGTCGGCTCCTCACCGACAAGGTTTCGGCTGTCGACCGGCACCGGCTCACCCGGATGGTTCGCCGGGTCGCCAAACGAGCCCAGATCGGTCATGTCCATCCCCACCAGCTCCGTCACACCCTCGCCACCCAAGCCATCAATCGGGGGATGCGTCTCGAAGCCGTCGCCGCGTTGTTGGGCCATAGGAATCTGGAGATGACGCTGGTCTATGCCCGGATCGCTGACCGCACCGTCGCCGACGAATACAACGACGTCTCTGCCAAGGTCGATCACCTATACAGCACCATCCTCCCCGCCGACGCCGAAGGCCCGCACATGCAGCGGCTCCGTCAGCAGCACCAACGGATGCTCGGCAACGGCTGGTGCCAACGACCAGCCCAAATGGACTGCCGCTACGAAACCATCTGCGAAGCCTGCACCTACTTCGCCACCGACCCCGACCATGTCCCGGTGCTGATCCGGCAACGAGACCACGCCCAACAACACCACCAACCCAGCAGAGTCCGGCTCTATCAACAACTCCTCGACAACGCGACAACGGAGACCAAAGCATGACGTTCGATCCCGAAGCCTCGACCACAATCGAGCTGACCAGAGCCGTAGCACTGGTTCTCTTCGAATGGCTCCACAGCAATGAAGACGCCGGCACAACCCCAGGTGACACCGCAGAACGAGTCGCGCTCTGGAACCTCTCCGGAGCCCTCGAACGAGTCCTCGTCGAGCCGTTCAACGACGACTACGACAACCTCCTCAAAGCAGCAAAGACCCGGCTCACACCAGACCAGGACTTGCCATGATTACCGGCATAATGCCGGATCTGCTCGGAGTGGAGTTCGCGAGATCGCTCTACCTGCGGGTTGATCAGTGCGGCCACCTTCCCTGTGTTTCTGCAAAGATGTGATCGTGGAGTCCTCGAACGTCCCTCCCGCGGAAGAGCAACCGCTGACCTATCACCAGGCGTATGAGGCGGCTTACAGGTTTGTGTGGCAGTACATGGAGCGGGAGCCAATCGATCCATTCCTGCTGATGCTCGCGTCGATGGAACCGGTTGGATCTCAGGAGACCAGTGACCCAGCTTCCTGGCACGACTGGCTTGCCTGTGTTGAGGACACGCTTGCCGAGGCCCCGCTTCCACGGTTTCCCCGGATGACGAATCCGGGGTGATCCAAGCAGCTTGGCGAAGTGCCCGGGATCGGCACAATACCCGGGTGGGTCTGAAGACGTGGGTGTCATAATGGCCAGATGACACTGTTTGAGTACGTCGCGTGGTTCCAAGACGACATGTTCGAGCCAGGTGACCAGGACCACCAGTGGCCAGCGTGCTTCCTCCTAGAGGCCCCGTCAGTCGAGCTTGCGCAACAATGGGGCGACCGGTTGGCGCGCTCATACGCCGAGCGAGCTGAGCAGCTCTTTCTTCACTCAACGGCCGGAACCGCAACCGAAGCAGCACGCTCAAGTGAGAGCTTGCCCATCGTTGAGTACGGCGAAGAAGTCGAGGACGCCCACATCGGCTGGTGAACCCCGCCGAGATCACCAAACACAGAGCCATATCGCCCACCCGGTCGAACCGCCCAGACCGGCACCACTTTGGCCTCGTACGAGTGTATAGAATACCTACGGAATGTTTGATCTAATAGAAACGTAGGTATTCCGTGCCTCGCGGCCGACCGACCACCGAACAGCTACTCGCTCGCGTGGACAGCGAGGTTGAAGTCCTGCGCGAGCGCTTCGGTGGCCTCCCTCACAGCCTCGAGCTGGACCACGTTCTTCGTGAGATCTGGCTCCTTGAGACCCACCACTCGACGGCCATCGAGGGGAGCTCACTGAGCGAGCAGGATGTTGTCGCGGTGGTCGAACGAGATGAAGCCAGAGGCAGCCTTGCTGAAGCACTCGAAGTGAAGGCCTACGCCGATGCCGCAAGCTGGGTTTATGAAACCGCCCCCACAGCGGGGCCCGGAATCGACCTGGCGACCGTTCGGGAAGTACATCGCCGGGTCGTTGGGCCTGTTTGGACAGTGTTTCCACCAATCACAGGCGACAGCCCCGGCGCCTTCCGGACGACCGGAGTGACCGTTGGAGGCGGCAGGCGCGTCCGGTTGTCGTCACCACCTGCAGTCCACGCCGATATGACCAAGTGGGCTCAGGCAAGCACACGCACAACGATGGACCATGCGATCGGGCGAATAGCGGAGCGCCATGCGTGGTTCGAGCGCATCCATCCGTTCACAGATGGAAACGGCCGAGTCGGGAGACTCCTAGCAAACTGGGAACTCGTCCAGGCCGGATACCCGCCGATTGTTATTCGGTTCCAGCAAAGGGCCCTGTACCTGCGCGGACTCGAGCGTGCTGACAGTGGCGACGCCACGGGTCTTGTAGAACTGATGGCCCGAGCGGTCAGCGAGTCCATCAATCGGTTCATTCTGCCCCGCCTCGCCGGTGATGCGCGCCTTGTCCCACTTCGCGCACTCGCCGAGAACAGCCCATACTCCTCGGACTACCTCCGACAGCTAGCTATCGCCGGCCGCCTCCGCGCGGTCCGCCACGGCGCTCTGTGGTTGAGCTCCCATGCCGCGCTCCAGGAGTACATGGACGGCCGAAGCCCGCGCGGGAGGCGGTGAGCTGTCACAAGCCTGCGCCGAGTAGGCACCACGTCGCCAGCGGGGTTTGGTGTGACCAAGACGGCGTGCCCGGGGCGCGCTGGGGGCGCGAGAGGACGAAAGACGACCAAGGACAATGAAAGATGCCACGCACTCACGCATACCCAGAATCGTCAATGATTACCGGGCTATTCGCCCGAATCGGCTGTGGCAGTAGGCCTCTTGAGGAGCACGCGAAAACCCCCTGGGCCGCTCTCTCAAGGCGGTAACGCCGGTTCAAATCCGGTCGGGGCTACGCGGACCTGCCACAGGCAGGTCCGTCGGAACAAATCCCCCGCTTTGGCGGGGGATTTCTTCATACAAGTTGGCAAGTAGCCCCCGCTCAGGCGGGGGTTTTTGCATGCGAGCGACCTTGGCGGGTCCGTTAGAACAAATCCCCCTACGATGCGGGGGATTACCCCCGCGTCACGTTCACGTCTGTCGTGGTGGCGTCTCGCTCGGTCACGGTCACCCCAAGGCCGGCACCTTCGTAGCTGGTGAACCACAACGCACCCTTCGGGTCGTTGAATGCCGAGGCCGCTACCCCGAGTAGGGCTTCGTAGTAAGCGATCACGTCATCAGCTGGGAGCGCAATCTCGTAGGTCACGCTGGTGGCGCCCTGACTGCTGATAGCGACGAGCACATTGGCGCCATCTGGAAGGAGTTCGGCCGGGAAGTCGTCGGGCACGTCACCACCGATCGACCCGGCTCCAGCATCACCTGAATTGCCTGGATCGCTTGGCGGTGCCGGCGGGGTCGCAATGAAGTTGTCGATTCCGCAGTACTGCTCGATCCGTTCTCCCGCCGCGATCAACGCAGGATCGTCGAGCGCCGCCAGCCGCGGGTCGCTCTCGTCTAGGTCTGCCAGGGCGAGGAAGTTGAAACCACTCTCGGCGAGCAGTTCGACAAAACCCCCATAGGCCGTGGAGAAGAGAAGGACGTCGTTGCGAATCTCATCCGGTGCCAGGGCTGCGGCCTGGTTGATCGCATCGAGATTGCCGGTGAACGCCTCTTCGAGTTCTTGCGGACTCAGTCCAAGCGGTGTGAAGTCGCTCTCGGCTGCGACAGTGATGACAAACTGGCAGAACTCGTCAGACGAGTTGGCGGTGGGTGCCTCGGTCGTTGCAGCTGGCGCCTCCGTTGTTGTTGCTGCTGGTTCGGTTGTCGCGGTTACCTGCCCGCTGCCGTCGTCCGTCGGCGCTGTGGTTTCGCTCGCTTCTTCGTCTCCACCACCGCACGCAGCAAGAACCAACATCAATGCAACTATTAGACCGCTTGCTCTCTTCACCAGAGTCCCCCCTTTGCTTCGACCGGGCTGCCCTAGGTCTAGCAGACGAATCTCCCCGTTGTGACGCCTGCGGCCGGTGATTGCCGTCGCTCTTCCGGCTTGATCCACCGACAGGTACCGCAGCCCGCGGCGCGGCGAACTCGAGTACCGCAACGCTGATCGGCTGTCGTGAGTAGACGGTGCGGTAGGTTGTGCTTTCGCCCGAGCTAGACGTGCTCGGGGTACTCCAGGCAGAGGCTCCCTTGACTGATCTGCGGTTTGGTACCTTCTTGGCGCCGGCTCTGATACCGGTGTATCAGGCAGTGGCTGACGCAGTCGGCCGTGAGCTCGGCGTGAGCACCGAGCTCGTCGAAGAAACGACCTACGAGGCCTTCCGTGAAGATTGCTACGAAGTCTCCTTCGTGTGCAGCCTGCCCTATGTGCTCTTCGAGCGTGAGGGAACCTGGCCGGCGATTCCAATTGCTGCGCCGATCCTCGCCGGGGAGCGGTACCGGAGCGAACCGGTGTACTTCTCCGATGTGATCGTGCACCGGGACAGCCCGTTCCGGTCGTTCCTCGATCTGCGTGGCAGGAGCTGGTCGTACAACGAACCGTTCTCCCAGTCGGGCTACGGGATCACCCGGTATCACCTGGTCACCCTTGGCGAGATCGAAGGGTTCTTCGGCCCCGTTGTCGAGGCCGGTTTCCACGAGGAGTCGATCCGGATGGTGCACCGAGGTGAGGTGGACGCATCTGCAGTTGATTCCCATGTGCTCGGCGTCGAGCTGCGCAACAATCCCGAGCTTCATCAGTCGCTTCGAATCATCGACACTTTCGGGCCCTCGACGATCCAGCCGATAGTTGTCTCTCCGCGGATCGGATATGAGCTCCGCCAGGAGATTCTCAATGTGCTGCTTCACCTCCACCTCGACCCGATGGCGCGACCCCTTCTCGATTTCGGTGCAATCGACCGCTTTGCCCCGGTTGGACCGGAGTCATACGACGACGTTCGCCGCATGCTGGCAGCGTGCGAGGCTGCCGGATTCATGCACCTGCGGTAGCGCACCACCACCGAATTCGTGATTCTCCGGTGATTGGGGGCAGCTGCGTTCGGTCGCCTTAGGATGTGGCGTGGTGAGCATGACTGAGATCGTTGTTCAACGAGGTTTTCCCGAGGCGCTTCGCAGCGAGGCAGCGGCCATCTATGACGAAGCCTTCGCGCAGCAGTTGTCTATTGCTGTGCGCAACGACACCGACCGGCGTGCACTGCTGGCGGCCATCTTCGATCCGCACTACTGCTTTGCGGCATTCATGGGTGACCGGTTGGTTGGACTCGCAGGCATGCATGCGGAAGAAGGCTCCTTCACGGGTGGTCTCCTCTCAGGCCGGCCTACGCTTGGGCTGCTGCGCAGTCATCTGGGGCCGGTGCAGGCGCTGCGAGCGGCGTTTGCCTTCAGCATGCACCGACGGACTCCCCAGCACAACGAACTGCTCATGGACGGCATAGCCGTTGCGGAGGATTGCCGAGGTCTCGGCATCGGAACCGAGCTCCTTGGTGCGATCGAGAACGAGGCTCGCCGCCTCGGACATGACACCGTGCGTCTCAACGTCACGGATGTCAACGTCGGAGCCCGGGCGTTGTACGAACGGGTCGGCTTCCGCGAAGTTGCCTACGACTCGTTTCCGTACATGCGACGTTTCCTCGGTTTCGGAGGGTCGGCAACAATGGAACTGGCGGTGGACGACCGCACTTGAAACCGCGCTAGGTCAGCGGATGGGGCCACCGCCCGGTATCGCACTTGTCCCTTCATCCTGCGCTGGTCTCGGAGAGACTCGGGTTTGGCTCACGCCTTCCCGAACACCGGTATCTGCGCTCCATTGATGACCTCGGAAGCCGGGCTCAGCAAGAAATCGAGAACCACGGCGATCTCCGACGGCTTTGGCCAATCCATGTAGTCGGCAAAGGGGAGGGCGGACCGGGTAGCCGGGGTATCGATCACGGCAGGGACGAGTACGTTCGCCGTGATGTTGGTGTCGTCCAGCTCCCCGGCCAGGCTCTGGACTAGGGAGGCAACCGCGGCCTTGGACGCGTTGAACACCGCCTGCCCGGCAGGGTTGTCGCTGGCTGCCCGGCTTCCGATGGCGATGATCCGTCCCCACTCCGCGTCTCGCATGTGGGGGATTGCGGTTCGCAGCGCATTGAAGGTGGCCCGCAGGTTGAGATCGATCATCCGCTCGAAGCGCACCCGCGATGTTTCGGCCAGATCGCGGCCGCCGGCCCATCCACCGACCAGAGCGGCAACCACGTTGATGGTGCCAAAGGTCTCGACGACATCGGTCATTACCTCTTCGACGGCCTCGAGGTCGGTGCAATCGCAGCGACGAAGCATCAAACGATCCTCGTCGAGGTCGAGCTCCTCTTCGAGCTTGCTTGCCTCTTCGGGCTTCAGGTACGTGGCGGCGACCCGGAAGTCGCGGCGAATCAGGTAAGGAATGAGCGCCCGGCCCAGGCCTCCGGTGCCCCCTGTGACGACAGCTACGTTCTCTTGCATAGCGCCACCCTAGTTGGGCAAGCTCCCCCAGATCATTGATTCTCAGCGATGATGTTCACCGAACTCAGCTCGGTCAGGAGCAGATCAGCGGGAGTCGCAGTGTGCATGGCGGCGGCGCCGCGGAATCCGACCTCTCCTCTGTCGATCAGATCACAGAGAGCGGTTGCGGGGAAGGCCGTAGTCCTCGCTAGTGCCGAGAATTCTCCGTCGTGCTCGTCACGGATGCGCTGCCTCTTGGTCACCCCACCCGCAGTGACGGCAACGTCGACGAGAGCGAGGTCGGGCCCGCCTTGCGGCAGTCGATCGGTCAGAAGATCCTGCAGGACAGTCCGTGGCGCCACGGCAACTCCGCCGAAGTCGGCAGGGTCAGTTGCGAACAGCCCGATCTCTCGCATGGCCGCGAAGATGCGACCGTGGCCCGGATAGCGGATCGTCTTGTACTCGAGGTTCTGCACCCGCCCCAGGTACTGCTGACACATCGTTGAGGTTCCGCCGGCGGTCGAGAATGCCTCCAGAGTGCCGATCTCCGGCCACTCCAGGCTCTCAAATCGGGTTAGAGGCTCGACCGTCGATGCTGCGCCGTTCTCGATGACCTCGCAGGGCTCGGCATACTCGTTGATGAGGCCCCCGGCATAGAAGGCAAGCTGATATTGCAAAGTGCCCGTCGGGTGTGCAGGAAGTACACCGACCCTGATCTGCACATCGTCGATGGGGGCGTCGTCGTGCGCTTCGATCAGGCCTGCGGCCATTACGTTGGCCATGCCGGGCGCCAATCCGCAGTCGGGGACGATGGCCAGATCGGCGGCCCGGGCTTCGTCGTCGAGCACGAGCTGTTGTTTGACCACCGTAGGGTTTCCCCCGAAGTCGAAGTAGTGGCATCGGTTGGCTACCGCAGACTTCGCAAGGCTCACCCCAAACAGATACGGAACCGCCGAGATGACTGCGTCGTTGGCAGAAAGAGCTGTATCAACCGCCCGCATGTCGGTTACGTCGAGCGTCTTCCAGCTCAGGCCGAGTTCCTCACCAAGGCGGTGGGCGACCGACGCATCGACGTCCGCCACCGTAACTTCGTGGCCCCGGCGTGACATGTCCCATGCGGCGGCCCGACCGACAATCCCCGATCCCAGTACCAATGCTCTCATGGCGTAATCCTCTTGAACGCTTCGGCTGCCTCTAGGCCCACTGCTGATCCCTGGTCCGCCGCCCAACTCCTCATCTGCGCGACGAACCTTTCCTTACGATCTCCATCCCGTTCGGCTCCGCCCATTGTGGTCGTGCCCTGCGAGGAGTGGCAGAGGAGAGCGGCGATCTTGGTTTGGAATTCACCGGTGATGTCCTCCCAGTGGTCGGGTTCGTCTGCCGACCAGAGAAGAACAGCTGCAGGACGATGCGCCTCGAGGCCCTGCTCGGGATAGAAGAGATGATCACGGGCCGAAATGACCCCGTCCATCACCGCCCAACCTGTGGCTCGATGATCCGGGTGAAGCTGGTATCTCTTCCAAGGATCGTGACTGAGGACTACGTCCGGTCGCAGCTCGCGGATATGGCGGCACATCTCGCGACGTAGCTCGACGGTGTACTCGAGCTCACCATCGATGTGATCGAGGTACCGAACGGAGGTTGCTCCAATGATCTGGGCCGCGGCTTGCTGCTCGGCCTGCCTGGTGGTCACCAGCTCCACAGGATCGAGATCGGGGTCCCACGTGCCCTTTGACCCATCGGTGACAACCATCATCGTCACTTGACAGCCTTCTCTCGCCCAGCGAGCCAAAGTGCCGGCGGATCCGAACTCGATATCGTCGGGGTGGGCACCAATGGCCAGCGCCGACTGCGGCGTTGCCATTGGGGTGGCAGTCCGGGCGAGGTCGCTGTACAAGTTGGAGGTAGGGCCGGTCATGGCCACAGGATACGGTCTGCTCAAATGAGAAGTGGCGTGAGCCAGGCACCGAGCGGATGCGACAGGGCTCGTTCTAGGTCTTCAGTCGTGTCCAGATCGAGAGCCAGTTGGGGGTGGGCTCTGACGACACTGGCGGGACGGGCGGCGAGGTGACGATGGAAGCTCGACGTTCCGTAGGCGAAGGGGAACGTTGTTGATGCGCCGGCGATGATGTTCGTGCCTCCGTCATGAGACGGGACCAGCACCGTGCTCGAGGAAGCCAACTCGAAGATCGGGGCAAGCACATCCGGCGTGACCAGCGGCAGATCGGCGTGGATCACGGCCCACGGCTGCTGGCGGCTCGCAGCTCTAGCCAGAGCTGTATCGGCGGCGCCGTCGAGGCCGCCGGGCCCCTCCTCCGGGACGGTCAGATGCCCGTTTGCCTGCGCCCAGGCCGTCACCCCGGGATCTCTACTCACAATGGCAACCTGGGCTCCGGCATCAGCAGCCGCAGTAGCGGTGCGGGCGGCAATGGCGCGACCGAGCCGCGAGCGAGTCGCTCCGTCAAGCCGATCAGAGAGGCGGCGCTTGGCAACGCCGAATGGTTTGATGGGAATGGCGGCAAGGACGGCCTTGCTCATCGCTTCAGCTCATGCATTGCTGGTGACTATATCGACAGGTGGCTGTAACCCATTCGGTATGGTGCTGGCGTGCGAAAGACGAAAATCATTGCGACACTCGGCCCGGCCGTCGCCAGCTACGAGGCCGTCCGCGAGCTTGTCCAATCCGGAATGGACGTAGCCCGGCTCAATTTCTCCCACGGTGACTACGACTCGCATCGCCAGTTCACCGAGTGGGTACGGGCCGCGTCAGCCGAGTTGGGTAAGCCGGTTGCGGTCCTGCAGGACATCCAGGGCCCGCGCATTCGTGTGGGGACGTTCCCCGGTGGATCGGTCAATCTCGAAACAGGGTCCGCCATCACGTTGATATCCGGTGAGGGTCTCGGCTCGGCCGAGGAGATCTACGTCGAGAACCTCGCCGCAACCCGGCTGACCCCGGGCTCGACGGTCCTCATGTCGGACGGGCTCATCAGCCTCAGCGTTGTCGAATGTGACGGCGAAACGGCCCGGGTACGGGTAGACGAAGGCGGGCTCTTGCGCGACCACAAGGGTGTGGCCTTCCCCGGTTCGGTCGTCGATGTGCCTGCCGTCTCGCACCGGGACGTAGCCGACCTAGCTTTCGGAAGGACCCTGGAGGTGGACTACATCGCCGCCTCGTTTGTCTCGTCGGCTTTGGATGTCCGCCGCGTCAAGAATCTCGTCCCCGGTACTCCGGTTATCGCCAAGATCGAGAGTGTCGTCGGCTTCACCAATCTCGACGAGATCCTGACCGAGGCACACGGAACGATGGTTGCGCGCGGTGATCTCGGGGTCGAGTTGTCTTTCGAGGCGGTCCCGCGAGCGCAGAAGTCGATCCTGAACCGTAGCAACGCCAGAGCCAAGATCTCGATCACGGCCACCGAGATGCTGGAGTCGATGAATCACTCGACCCGTCCTACCCGCGCCGAGGTCAGCGACGTTGCCGCCGCCGTACTCGATGGCAGTGATGCGGTGATGCTGTCCTCAGAGACGGCCGTTGGGAAGTACCCGGCGCGATCGGTTCGGGCAATGGCGAAAATCTGTCGCGAAGCGGAGGCGAGCCCCGACTACGGGCGAGGGCCCGAGATCCACTTCCTCGAAGACAATGCTCGTTTTGCCTCAGCGACAGCACAGGCGTGCGTCGATGCGGCCGAGAACCTCAACCTGCGGGCAATTGTTGCCTTCACCGAGTCGGGGAGCACGGCGCGGTTGATCTCCAAGTACCGCCCGCGCACCCCCATCTTCGCCTACACCCCCCACGAAGGCACCTTCCGCCGGTTGGCGCTCTACTCCGGGGTGACACCAATCCGCTTCAGCGGCATCGATTCCACCGATCTGATGATCGAGCACGCTGAGCAGAGTCTGCTCGAACTCGGAATCGTGGAGAGAGGCGACGGGGTAGTCATTGCTGCCGGTATCCCACCCAACCAGGCTGCCACCACCAACCTCATGAAGTTGCACTCCATAGGGTCAACGACATCATCGCTCCAGGCGTCTGATCGATGATCGCCTTGTCGCGTGCCAGCTAGAGTCCGGTCCGAACGGGAGGTCTGATGGGTCAGTCGATAGCAGTGGAATCCAAGCAGATCGACAATGTGTGTCTGTTCACGACCGATCGGGTGTTGACCGGGCAAGATGGGGTCGCTTACCCGTCGGCAGAGGATGCTGCCGCCGGTTCCGGATTTGGAGCGCAGCTCGCCGGTCGCCTCTTCGCTTCCGACGCTGCCATCGATCACGTCTACGTTGCAGCGAGCGAGGTGATGGTCCGACGCACCGAGGCGTGGGATGCCGAGTCAATCGCAGCGGCGGCGCAGACTGTCACGGACCTGCATCGGTTCTACGAGTAGTCGAATCAGTCTTCTTCGGGCGGTACGTACACACCGACCTGTACCGTCACCGCGCTGCCCGGTTCCAGCCACTCATCGACCGAGGGTGACTGAGCCAGGATCACACCGTCCTGGGATTCGTCGGTGGTCTCGATCGGTGCCCCCTCGACCAGCGTCAACCCAAGTCCCTCCAGCACCTCGCGCGCTCCGTCGATCGATCCACCGATCACGGACGGCGCCTGAACCGGGCACTCCGGCGCCTCTGCACCGCCTTCCGGTGGGACGCGGCACGGGTGGACCTCGATGATCTTGGGAGCGGCGTTGTACTTCCAGACGTAGTCCTCTTCGACGACTCGGCCGTCCGGCCAGCGCATCACCCGCTTGACCGTGTTGGAGAACCCGCCCCAACCCCGCTGAGTAACGTCTTCCTCGTCCGGGTTGAGCTCCGGGTTAGCCACGTATTCCTCTTTGGGATCCGTATATGCGTACCGGCTGCCCAGCTGTCGCTCGACCTCGCAACCCTCGTTGTCGCCGTAGAACTGGACGGTGATCGAGGTATCCGTGTAGCTGGTCTTGATGATGACCACCGTCTCGGTGTTGTTGCGGAAGATCAGATGAGGCTGCGGCCACGAGATGGTCGCCTCATTCACCTCGGGGTAGCGGGAGAAGTAGTAGCTGTGCGGCTTGTGGAAGACGTTCTCGTAGCAGCCGTAGAAGACGGCGTTGTAGAACGTGGTGGCGAACTGGCTGACGCCACCGCCAACGTCGTCAACGAGGTCACCGCCCTGGATCATCGTTGCCGGCACATACCCCTTCTCGGTGGTGCGCTGTCCCACGTGCTCGTTGAGCGAGAACTCCTCGCCGGGGAGCACCATGGCGCCATCGACCGCATCGGCGAACAGTTGGATGTTGATTACACGCGCCTGCCCGGCCGGGTGCTCCGTGGTGAAGCCGGAAACGAACTGAATATCGCCCATTGCCTCCGCATCAGCCGTGGTGAAGGCTGCATCGACTCCCTCGCCGAATGGGAACTCGCCCTCGTTGTTCGACGAGTCGGCCGCTTCGCCGAGCGCAGCTACGACGAGGTCGACGTCGAGCAGGGTGGCCGGACGAGAAGGCACGAGAGTCACCTCCGTGGTCTCCTGATCGATCAGAAGCTCGGCATCCCGCGGTGGCTGCTCGATATCGCTCCGATAGGGCGTCAAGAGAGGACCGATCTTCTCGGCATCGAACGAGAGGTCGATCTCGGCTCCGGAATTGGTGCGGACATCAGCGACCAGGGCCTCCGCCAATTCCTCCCTGCTGAAGGTGATCGCGAACTCAGGGTCCGTCGCGGCCAGTGTCACCGGCGCATCGATCCAGCGCGCCGCCTGGATCGTCAGCCCATCGATTTCGGCGTTGGTGAGCTGCGGCTCGATCTGCATGGTGCGGAGAGTGGCGGCCCTGCGGTCGATGGTCTGCAGCGATTCCGTGACGACCTCCTCGGCATGGATACGGTCGATGCCCTCGCCCGGGCGCGGATAGTCGGGGAGGACGCGAGTGTCCTGGACGATGATCCCGCCCTCGTACGCCGGAAGATCGATGGCCTCCACCTCCCAGTCGTCGAGAACGTCGTCGAGGAGCTCAGGATCAATCGCCACGGGCACATCCAGTTCGATCATGTCCCCAAAGCTGCCGAACCAGGAGAAGAAGCCCGAGAAGAACCCAACATCCCGACGCTGCTCCATTGCCTCAGCTACGACGGCCTCCTCATCGACATCCAGCCCTACCTGGGTTGGTTCGAGCACAAAGTCCGTTCCGTTCACCGTGAAGACCGCAGGTGTGTTGGCGAGTTGACTCTCGTATTCGCGCATTGCGCTGATGGCATCTTCTTCGCCGAGGCCACCCAACTCGACGCCGGCTGCGGTTACGTTGCGGGCTACTTCCCCGCTTCCTCGCACACTGTCGAGGGCGTAGACCATCAGCGGCAGCAGCACGACCGCAACTGCGGCGCCAATGATTATCAAGCGTCGTTGTTGTTCGCTCATAGCTCGCAGGGGGAGGAGGATCCGGAGGAATGGAAGTGTACAGGTGTGCGGTGCTTAGCCGGCCGACCCGACCTACCTTCGGGCCCCGACCTGCCGGGCGGTTTTGCCAGGCAGCGAGAGTAGCAGGGCTGCCAATGCGGTTTGGTCAGGTGCCTCCGGATAGCATCTGATTGTGATCGAGTTTCCTCAGGTGAACCCGGGTGCGGATGTAACCGTTTCTGCGACGCTGTTCATGACCTTCAGCCGCTGCCCGGATCAGGCGCTCGGCCGGCTGCACGGCCTCTATCCCGAAGAGAGTCGAGCCTCCTTCAGGGGCGGCCTGGCGCATAGGGTCTTCGCCCGCCATCTCAGCTCGGGGCCGATCGTCTCAGGGCAACTGGAGCAGGCATGCCGTGAGGAGATCGGGGCCGGGCTCAATCCGGCCTTGGGATCGCTCGGCTTGCGGCCGTCGGAGTTGACTGCGGTCATCAAGGAAGTCGGCGACCTGTACCAGCGCTTCAAGACCCTGTCGGCCGAGGGATTCCGTGACGCCGAGGTCTTCCTCGAGGAGCAACCCGTTGCCGGCGTGACGCTACGCGGGTCGGTAGATGCCGTCTTTGATGCGGCAGGGGGGCGCAGGCTGGTTGACTGGAAGACCGGCGGTCTCTACGAAACCGAGGAGCAGCTGGCGTTCTACGCACTGCTTTGGGCTCTCACCCACCGTGAGTTGCCCGCCGTGGTTGAAGCCGTTTCGATCGAGTCGGGAGAGAGCATCACTACCCGGCCGACCCGCGAGTCGGTTGTGGCAACGGCCATGGTGGTGGCGGACATGGTCAACCGGCTTCGCACTTCTCTCGACGTCGCAGATGCAGAGTTGGAGAAGACTGCGGGCCCCTGGTGCCGGTACTGCCCCCTGCTCAGCACGTGCCGCGAAGGTGCCGCTGCGATCAAGCTGGCCGACTCCTGATCGATGTCAGGCAACCTGACGCGTCTGGCTCTCCGCAGTGTGGAGCGAGCGCACTGCGTCGTCGACCAGATCGAGCAGCTGGGTGCGCAGCCCATCGAGTTCGTCGCGGACGGTGTCGAGGCTGGACTGTGCGCCCGCCAGGACTTTCTTGCTGCGAGAGAAATGCTGGGCGAGATCACGGATGCGGCCCAGTCTCTCGAGCGCTGCGCCCCGGTCGACCTGGTCATGGCCGGCGTGTGAGGAGCGTACTGCCGCCGCCACCCAACGCAGCGCCACCCTGGTCAGCACCCCGTCGCCGGGATCAACAACCAGCACCCGATTCCCGTAGACGGCGAAGGTGCCGACCTCGCCGGGGTATGCGTCGTGTCGCGATACGCAGACGGCCCACTCTGCATTGCGGTTGTCCATGGCGCTGTCCAGCTCGGCGAGAATCCCAGTGCTACCGGTGAGCCCTATCCGACAGGTGTTCTTCGCTTCCACAACTACGCGGGTCCCGTCGCTCATTGTGACCAGGAAGTCCCCGACCTTGATCTGAGCTCCAAGGGAGCCACCTGCGGTTCCCGTCCGCTCGACGATGCAGCCGCTCAGGGAGCGGGCCTCATCCCGGAGCAGGGTATCGAGCTCGTCCTCGAACTCAACACCCTTGGCCGTACCCCGCTCCGCTTCCTCGCGGCGGCGCTGTTCGCCGACCAGCAGGTCACGCAGCTCTTGGAACCGCCGCTCGAAACTGTCGGCGAGCTGCCCGATGCCGGTGTCGGAGCTGGCCGGATCGAACGCCTCGGCAAGACGCTGCGCCAATTGACCCTGTGGGCCCAGCAAGTCGGAAATGGCGCCAATGAGCCGGGCGGTGTGGCTGTCGGTGCGTTCTGGATCGAAGCGTTGCAGGGTTGCCTCATGGAGGTCGGCGAGCTCGGCGATGGCGCGTGCGGTGAGCGACGAGCGAACTTCGGGATCCAGCTTGGCAGTGAGATGCGCCTGGCCATCCTCCAGAGCGGATCCCAACTGGCTTTCAGCGGTTGCCGTCGCAGTCGCGATGATGCGCCGAACTTGCTCCTGCATCTCATCGATCGTTGCGCGCATCGTTGTTGCGCTCAGTCCGTGGATTCCGATTCCTATGGCACGAATCAACTCATTGGACCATTGCTCCTTCGGAATAGAGGTCAGGTAGCCGGCGACGAGCGGATCACTGAAGGTGAGTTGCGACAGTGTCACCTGGTCTCCGTCGACCGACACGGCATCACTATGGGCTGGGGAAGTCGATGTTGTATCCATAGGGTCAACGTAACGAGGGGGTGTGACACGTTTCTGATGTGGCTGGTGCTGCTGCCGGGGTGAGCGGCGTCTACGACGGGATGTGGTGTAATCACTACATGCAGCCGGATTCTGTCGTGCTTGATGCTCTCCGTCCCAGCCTCGAGAGGTTGGCCGCCACCCTCGACGAGGCGGAGTTCAGCCTTCCTACCGCAGGACGTGAGGAAGCGGAGTGGGTGCGGAAGACGGTTGTTCGCACCATCAACGAATACCTGCTGCCCAGACTAGATGAGCCGGATGCACCGGTGGTCGCCGCAGTGATCGGGTCCTCGGGAACCGGCAAATCCACCATTGTCAACTCCCTCGCCAACGATCGCATCAGCGACGTGGGCCCGCTGCGGCCTACCACCCGCAGCCCGGTGCTGTGGGCACACCGCGATCACGGCGGTCGGTATTGGACAGAGTTCGTGGCACGAGTCCGTGAGCGGGTGGGGCCTGCCGTGGAAGTCGTAATAGGTGACGATGACCTCACCAAGCAGCTGACGCTGATCGATACTCCTCCCGCCGAGTACCTCGCACCATCGGGACGCAGCCCGGCGGTTGATGCACTCGCTCTGGCCGATCTGTGCGTGTTTGTTACCAGCCCTACGCGCTACGCCGACATCTCCGCATGGGAGTTCCTGCGTGAGATCCGCTGGCGGGGTGTCCCGATGCTGTTCGTGCTCAATCGCCTCCCCCCGGATCGGGACCAGTCGATCGCACTGCTGAACGACTTTGCCTCACGGCTACACAGCAATGGGCTGCTGCTCGAGCCCGATGCCGCAATGGTCTTTGGGGTCAGTGAAGCGGTTGGTGATCGCTGGCACGGGGGCCTCGATCCCGCTTCGGTCGGTGCTTTGCGAAATGAGCTAGGAGCCGTCTCCAACACCGGATACCGCAAGACTCTGGTCTCCATGACTGCGTTCACCACCGGACGCAATGTCGTGGACCGTTGTCAGCTCCTGCTCGAGGAGTTCGATCAGGTTGCAGAGGTCTCGAAGGTCCTGGCACGGGGGATCGACGACGCATACAGCCTCCAGGTTGATGAGATCAAGGAGTTGGTCCGGACCGGGAAGCTCGTTGACATGGCCCGCCACAACTCGTGGTCAGAGGCGGCGGTTGATCTCACCGCCATCATCACAAGGCGTGCCGGTGTCGCTGCCCAACAGACGGCCAACGCTTGGTTGGAAAACGAAACCGGGGCCAAGCTGCTGGAAGGAAAGGGAACTTCGCTGTGGCGTCACACCGAGGACACCTCGTGGGATGTGCAGGGTCGACTCGAGGAGTGGGAGAAGACGCTCGCCGATGTAGCCAACCGCCACAGCAAGAACGGTTCGAAGAGCGAGCGGGCCGCGCGGCGGATGGCGGGGAGAGTCTGGCCGGCCGTTGTGGATTTGGAGCGAACGCCCACCTGGCGGATGCGGCGCTGGTTCCAGGGCAGATTTGACGCTTTCCGCAGTGCGGCTCACGAGAGCCTTGGAGAAGTCATTGCCAAGGCGCTGGAAATCGACGCGGAACGGTTCCGGAAACACCTACAGGCCGATCGGGGAATCGCCGACGAGTTGCGCCGGCAGATCCAGTCGATTTCGGTCCTCATCGAGGGAGAGCGGGCCGAGCTGACATCAGAGAGCGAGGCGGAAGTCATCGAGAGCGAAGGTACCGACGATGCGTGACGTACCAGAGCTGCTCGACGCGGTTGACCTGGTGCTGAGCCGCGCCGAAGGTGTCGTTCCCGCAGATTCGCTCGCCGCACTGAGAGCACACGCCAGCGACATCAGGCAACGACGCGGCTTCCTCGGAGAGACGCTCGTCTTGGCGATAGCGGGCGGCACCGGAACCGGTAAGTCCAGCCTTCTCAATGCGCTCGCAGGCGAAGTGATTACCTCTGTCAGCGTGCTGCGGCCCCACACCGATGAGCCACTGGCAGTCATCCCGGAGAATCCGGAGCCGGCGGTGACGGTCCTTCTCGACACTCTTGGTATCGCCTACCGGCACGAGCACGCAGGGTTCACTCGTACCGCTCTCATCGACCTTCCTGATGTTGACTCGATTGCGGAGTGGCATCGTGAGCGGGTCGAGGATCTGATTCCCCGTGTCGATGGCGTCATCTGGCTCTTCGATCCCGACAAGTACCGCGATCCGATCGTTCACGACGAGTTTCTCGCGCAGTTGGCGGAGCACAAGAGTCAGTTCATCTTTGCGCTCAACAAGATCGACCGGCTTCGCCCCGACGACTTGCAGACGGTGCGGCAGGATCTCAATGACACGCTGGCCGCCGACGGCTACATGCGGCCTGCGCTCTTCGCCTTGGCAGCAGACCCACCGAGTGCCTCTCCCCGCGGCATTGATCTGTTCCGGGAGCACGTCACCGAGCGGCTCGACACCAAGACGGTCATGTTGCGCAAGGTGATTCGCGATGCGGCCGGCATTGTCAAGTCGGTCGGGTTGGCTGCCGGTGTCTGGGCGGATGGTTCGCTCGACTTCGAACGTTCCTGGTCCCGGGTGCGTGCTGAGGTGCTCGCCGGCGTTGGCTCGGGATCGACCCAAGCCGACCGTGAGGACGCGCTGTGCCGACTCGAAGACCTCGTCGCGATGATGTCGGTCAAAGCGGGCCCGCTGCTCGGACCGAAGATACGAGACGTGGCCGGTCGTGACGCTATCGAAGCGCTGGTCGCCGACCTCGCGGCCGCAGGTCCGGCGGAGCCGGCGCCGAAGCCAGCCTTTTGGGGACGGCTGACCGGGTCTGAAGCGGAACCAGAACCGTCGCCGCGCGCTCACCTGCTCGACGATGTTCTCGGCGATCCGCTACGCCGCGTTCTGTGGAAGCGGTCGCTGCTTGGAGCCACCGTTGCCCAGGCAGCGGTCGGGGCACTGCATCTCGAAGAGCGGATCGGTCGGGCCCGGGAGTCCTGAGTCTGGTCAGGTCCGATTGGGAGCGATCACCGTTATCGCGTCATAGGCAGGGGTTATCTCGACGTCCTCGGCGCGCCCGAGTAGCTCACCGTCGGCTTGGAATTGGGCGGCCGGTTCAGCGTGGATGAGCAGCTTCTCCAGATCTGCAAACACATGAGCCCCGCGCTGCTTCGCCATGGACCGCCGGGCGACACCGCGTGAAGCCAATCCGATTGCCCGGCTGATCTTCACTCGCTCAACCGCCAGCGCGGTCAGCCCGTCGCCGGGCTCCTGTGTGAGCCGCAACGGCACCCTGCCCCAGTAGGTGTACAGATCGTGGACCTGGATCAACACCGTGGTGGCGTGCACGGTCTGTCCATCGCATTCCACCAGCATGTCGGGTAGCCGGCTGTGATATCGCTTCACAACCTCGTTGACCGCAATTGCGGCGAAATTGACCGACGAGAAGTAGTACTTCGCGGCAGGGCGTCGATCGGCAATAGAGACCACGTCGGCGTCGAGCCCCATTCCCAGCGAAAACACCGCATACTCCGACCGTGCCGCAATTGAGCTTTCGGTGGCAATGTGCGCCAGCGTCAAGGGCCTGGGCTGCCCGGTTACCAACGCATTAGCCGCCTTGCTCGGCTTCATCGGTATTCCGAGGATGCGGGCAACCACATTGGTTGTGCCGGTGGGAATGACGCCCAGTGCCGTTCCGGTGAAGGCAAGTCCGTTGGCGACGTGATGGACGACGCCGTCCCCTCCCATTGCGGCTACGACCGAGTAGCCGTCCTCGGCTGCATCGGCCGCTGCCTGTCGAGCTTCGGCGGGACCGTTGGGCCAGGCAGTCGTCACTGCGTAGGCGTCACCGAGTTTGGCTTCAACATCACGCAACGCAGCCCCGGTGAATCCCGAGGCGGAAGGGTTGGCGATGAGAAGTAGGCGACGCATGACTCCCGCAGGGTACAGGTACGCTGCAGGGTATGAGATACGTTGACCGGACCGCAGCCGGTCGCAGCCTGGCTTCCCACGTAGCGGACGCCATTGCCGCTACGTCGCCAACGAGTCAGGAGGAGCGTCCGCTCGTGCTCGGCGTGCCGCGGGGCGGGGTGATAGTCGCCGCCCCGGTAGCGGATCGCATCGCAGGCGAACTGGATGTGGCTCTGGCTCGCAAGATCGGGGCTCCCCGGAATCCGGAGCTGGCAATCGGCGCGGTGGGTGAATTGGGCGATCCGTTCCTCGCAACAGAAATCATCGGCTCGCTGGGCCTTACCGACGACTACGTTGCTGCCGCTACTGAGCAGGCGAGAGGGGAGTTGGTGCGCCGGGCCGCTCTGTATCGCGGCGATCGGTCGCCGCCGCAAATCGCAGGGCGTGTGGTCATTGTGGTCGACGACGGCATCGCCACCGGGGCAACCCTGCAGGCGACTCTGCAGGCGGTGCGGAGCCAATCACCGGCGAAGCTCGTGTGCGCAGTTCCGGTCGGCCCCCCCTCATCGGTTGCCGATCTCACGTCCCACGTCGATGCGATGGTGTGTCCGTTGCAGCCACGCTGGTTCCGGGCCGTTGGTGAATGGTACGAGACGTTTGGGCAGACGTCCGATAGCGAGGTGATCGCGGTTCTAGGCCGGTTTGCCTAGGCGGCGATCATCTTGGCGACCCGATCGCGGAGATCGGTCGGTCGAAATGGCTTGGTCATGAAGTCGTTGGCGCCACCCTCCTGAGCCTGCACAGCCACCTCGGGCTGGGCATGAGCCGTGAGGATGAGAACCTTCGTGTCGCGGGTGGCATCGTCCGCGCGAAGCCGGCGCAGTACTTCCCAGCCGTCCATTCCCGGGAGCCCGATATCGAGCACGATCGCAGTGGGGAGAATCTCGCGCGCTGCCTCGAGCCCGGCCACTCCGTCGGCAGCTCCGACGATGTTCAGGCTCAACTCGCGTAGGCACACCTCGATGAGGCGACGGACGCTTGCAGAGTCTTCAACGATCAGGATGGAATCTGTCACCTTGTCAGTATCGGCGGGTTGCGGCCGCACTGCAGAGGTTTTCTCGAAAATGCTTCCAGGTTCAGACCGACCGAATGGCCCGAATCGCCTGAATGGCGATCGCCGCTCCGGGGGCGTAGCCTTCTCTGTAGAGGGTGTGATCCGGCGTTGCCTGCTGTCCGGCAGGGCGCCATCGGAGAGCAACCGACAAGAGCCCCGGCGAGCAAAGGAAGTCAACATGGAGCCGTTCCGCGTCGAGCCGTATTCCGACTTCAGCGCACCCGGTCCTCGAGAAGAGTATCTGGAGGCCGTCGAGACCGTTCTGTCCAAACTGGGGGGTCATGTGCCCCTGGTCATCAATGGCAAACCCGTTGCCACCGACGATCGGATCGTCTCCATAAACCCGGCGCAACCTAACGTCGTGGTCGGCACAACCGGCTCGGCATCGCGAGCCGAGGCGCAACTCGCCCTCGACGCCGCCAAGGCGGCCTTCGCTGATTGGTCGCGACGGCCGGCGAGCTACCGCGCTGAAATCGTCCACCGGATCGGCGACCTCATTGCCGAGCGCAAGTACGAGTTCTCCGCCTGGATGACTCTCGAAGCCGGCAAGAACTGGCCGGAGGCCGAGGCTGATGTCGCCGAGGCAATCGACTTCTGCCGCTACTACGCCCACCAGGCGCTCCGTATGGCGGAACCCCTACCGGTGGTCGAATACCCGGGGGAGAAGAACGAGTCGTTCCTGCTTCCGATGGGTGTCGGTGTCGTGATTCCGCCCTGGAACTTCCCGCTCGCCATCCTTGTCGGCATGACGGTCGGCCCGGTAGCTGCCGGTAACACCGTGGTGCTGAAGCCGGCTTCCAACACTCCAGTCCTCGGGGCACACTTCATGGACATTGTCGCCGAGGCGGGTATGCCCGACGGCGTGATCAACTTCCTCCCCGGCCCCGGATCGGAGGTGGGTGACTTCCTAGTCGATCATCCCGATACCCGGTTCATCAACTTCACGGGATCCAAGGAAGTCGGCCTGCGCATCGCGCAACGAGCCGCCGCAGTCCACCCCGGCCAGCAGTGGCTCAAGCGTGCCTTCATGGAGATGGGCGGCAAGGACGGGCTCATCGTCGACGAAACAGCCGATCTCGACCTTGCGGCCGATTCGATCGTCAGGAGCGCTTACGGCTATCAAGGTCAGAAGTGCTCGGCGTGCTCACGGGCAATACTGGTCGACGCCGTGCACGATGATCTGCTCGACCGTGTGGTCGCCAAGGCGTCTGCGTTGGAGATGGGATCTCCAGTCGAGAACAAGGCCGTTGGCCCTGTGATCTCGGCCGCACAACACACTTCGATTCTCAGTGAGATCGAGCGGGGGCGGAACGAGGCGCAACTGGTGCTCGGCGGACAGGCCGTGGAAATGGACGGCGGGTACTACATCGCTCCCACCATCTTCTCAGGGGTCGAGCCACATCACCGCCTGGCTCAACATGAGATCTTCGGCCCTGTGCTGTCGGTGATCCGGGTGGCGGATTTTGACGAGGCCCTCGATGTCGCCAACGGAACCGAATACGGTCTCACCGGCGGACTGGTTTCTTCTGATCCCGAAAGGATTGACCGCGCCAAGCGTGAGTTCCATGTCGGGAACCTCTACATCAACCGGAAGATCACGGGTGCACTCGTCGGGGTGCAGCCGTTCGGCGGTTTCAAAATGTCCGGGTCCAATGCGAAGGCAGGCGGTCCGGATTACCTGCGTCTCTTCATGGAGATGAAGACAATCGCTGAGAAGTTGTAGTCCTTCAACCCCCCGGGGGTAGGTCCGGAAATACCCGGGAACCGGTAGAGGAGGTGAGACACTTCCTCGAAGCCTTCCCCCGGATGAGGAAATGGACCTACAACTCGTCGGTCGCGGCAGACCGGTTCTGGTCGCGCTGGTTACAGCCTCGGCGATCGCCGTCTTTGCCTTGATTGTCTCAATGATGGGTGTCCGGACTGCGCAAGCGACCTCCGCCTCGACCACAACCACTCTCGCCCCGGTTGTAGTTGAGCCCGAGGTTCTCGACGGTCCCGCTGCGGGGCTTGCGCTGGTTCCGGATGGCGGTGTTCAACTATGGGGCGGGCGCGACAGCGATCCGCAGCTGGTACTTCACGAGGGGGTAGTCCTTCCGTTCTTGCACCGGTCGGGCGAATGGCTGCTGGTCACCACGATGTGCAATGAGTCCTCTTGGGTCAACGTCGATGACGTCGAGGTCATCCCGCAAGTGGAGCCCCTCTCCAGTGGTCCCGGCTTCGACTTGAGCAGCGCAACCATCGTCCTGGATCCCGGCCACGGTGCTCGGGACTGGGGTGGGGTCGGCCCGTCCGGACTGAGCGAAAAAGAGGTCAACCTCGATATTGCCGACCGCGCCCGGAAGCTGATGGAGTCGAGCAACAGCGTCGACTGGTCGACGGGAGCGGTGACACCGGGGGCGGGCGTTCCCGCTTTCAAGAACGTCTTTCTCACCCGTGACCTGAGCGGGCCGAACGACGGTGACTATGAGTTGGGCCTCGGGTACCGGGTCTCGGTCGCTACCGCAGCCGGAGCAGACGCATTTGTCTCGATTCACAACAACACGGTTCCCCGGATCGACACCGACATCCCCGGATCCGAGGTCTACTACTCGACCCGAATCGACGGGTCGGATCGACTGGCGGGGATCATCTACGAGGAACTGCTGCGGAGCTTCTCCCAGTTCACCGCCGATTGGAGCGGGGGAGAGTTACAGGGGGCACGATCGCGAGTCGATCCCGAGACGGGGGACGACTACTACGGGTTGCTGCGACGAGCAACGATGCCCGCGGTGATCGTCGAAGGTGTCTATATCTCCGAACCTGAGGAAGAGGCGTTGCTCGCCACCACTGAGTTCCGTCAGGCATATGCCGAGGCCGTGTACCGGGGTGTCGTGCGCTATCTGACGACGGCGGATCCCGGATCGGGCATCAATCGGCCCGAGGTCTTCTACGACAATGCGGGCACCGTTTCCGGCAACGGCTGCACCCTTTCCGAGCAGCCATAGCGCCTTCTTGCCTGAGAAGCCGCCCTAGATTGTGGCCATGTCCCGATTGTCACTCGTTGCCGTTGGAGTCGCGCTGCTGGCTAGCGCATGCTCTGGAGAGAGCGCTTCGCCCGCTCCCGAAACCTCGGTCACAACGACCACTGCAGCGGCGAGCTCGACCACGACTACCACCACCACATCATCGGCGCCGAGCACGACCGCACCCACGACGACTACGACTACATCGACACTGCCACCCGTGCCGGTCGGGGTGCCTGCCGAGCCCAGCCCGGTTCCGGCCGCACCGGCTGCCGGCCTTGCGCCGGGCTTCACCGGTAGCGGTGTCGTGACCATCGCCGCCGGAGGTGCTGCGCTGCACCTGGAGCCGGACGATGAGCCGTTCGTGGTAGCGCGTGAAGGCCTGGTGTTCGCCGCTCATCGCAGAGACGGCGACTGGATTGAGGTCTTCACTTCCTGTGACGCTCCCGCCTGGGTCCGCATTTCTGAGGTGTGGGCGCAGCCGCCGGGGCCGAATGGGCAGATCGGAGCCGGATTCGATTTCTCCCAGGCCACGATCGTCATCGATCCGGGTCACGGCGGGCCGTGGAACATAGGCGCGGCCAGTCCCTCCGGTCTGGCCGAGAAGACGGTCAACCTCGACATCAGCCGCCGGGTTGTCGACCTTCTCAACGGGCCTCGCCTTGTGGATTGGGAGACCGGCGACATCTACAGCAGCGATGAGATCCCTGCCGCCGGTTGGGTCCTGCTGACAAGAGTCGGGGACGAGAACACCGGTGACTACGAGGCCGGGCTGATCTTCCGCTCCGACCTGGCCAACTCAATCAACGCGCATGCGATGGTCTCAATCCACAACAACGCTGGGTGGGAGATAAGCCTGCCTGTTCCCGGATCCGATGTGTACTACCAGTCACAGATACCCGAATCGCGCCGTCTGGCGAAGATCATGGTGGAGGAGATGCAGCTGAGCTTTGGATCTTTCGATGCTGATTGGGTCGGTGCGATCCAAGCCGGAGCCAAGTCGCGGCTCAGTCCCCGCGACGGTGCGTCCCAGTACTACGGAATCCTGCGCCGCAGCGAGATGCCGACCGTCATTGCCGAGGGCGTGTACATCGCCAATCAATCAGAAGCCGACCTGCTGGCGACCCCGGAGTTCCGGCAGGCCTATGCCGAGGCGGTGTACCGATCGCTAGTGCGATTCCTCACTACGGACGACACCGGCGAAGCCCCCGACACCGACCCTGAGGTATGGCCGGGGAACGCGGGGAGCGGGGATGCCCGGCCCGACTGCATCATTCCGGCTCAGGGCGATTAGTTGCGGAACACCCAGCCGCGCTGCTCTGCCAATTCGCGAGCTTCGTCGTCGGTCATGCGGACAAGGGCGCCGTAACGTTTGCCCGATCGCTCGATCATGCGGATGAAGGCTTCAACCATGCCCGGATCGAACTGGGTTCCGGCTCCTGTTCGCAGCTCGCGGAAGGCCTCCTCCTGAGTAAGCGCCATTCGGTAGGGGCGGTTGCTGGTCATCGCATCGAACGCATCGGCGATGGCGAGAACACGCGATTCGGCGAGCGGTGTTTCACCGTGATCGCTGTGGCGGCCGTGATACCCACCGCCGTCGAAGTGAGCGTGATGGTCGGACGCAATCTCGACGAGCGGGTGGAGCCAGTCGACATCATCGAGTAGGTCGTCGATGAAATGCACATGGTCGCGCATGGCATGTGTCTCGTCGGTAGTGAGGGGGCCCCGTTTCTTGAGCAGTTCGCGGGGCACAGCGAGCTTCCCCAGGTCGTGGATCAGCGCGGAATGACGGATGCGCTCTTGCATGTCGCCGCTCAGCCCCAGCTCCTGAGCAAGCTGCACGGCGAATTGGGCTACCCGCTCGGTGTGTCCGCGGGTGTAGAGGTCCTTCGCCTCGAGCGTCTTGACGAGAGTGGCGAGCATGCCCTCCCGAGCCACGCGCAGCTTGGCCAGCGAGGCGAAGAAGAGGCGGCTCATCAACAGCATGCCGATCACGAGTATCAGCATTGCGTTATAGGCGCCGTGGTCGACGGCATAGCTGACGTATGCGTAGCCAAGCAGTCCACCCATGGCGCCGAGGCCGATGAAGCTGAGCAGGATCTGCCCGAGGTTCGACCAGGGACCGGCCAACTTCGATCCAAACACCTGGCGTACGACCATCCGGGTCATTACGAGGCTGGTTATGTCGCCGACCGCAGCGGCGACCGCGCCAACGGCGACAATGTGAAGCATGCTGGCCGAGGCTGCGTCGGCTGGGAGCAGGAAGTACAGGACCAGCGCAGTGAGCGCGGCCGAGGTTGTCGACACCCCGAGATTGCCCGCAGGCTGGAAGATGCGCCTTTCCCGGAGATCCTGGGGCTGCAGCAGGCCGAGGGCAGACATGATGATGATGCCCCCGATCACCTGGTCCTTGCCGAGCACGATTCCTGCGGTCACGGTGACGGCTATCACCGGTGACGTGACCATCCGGTCATTGACTTCGACGGCGGTGATCTCGAGTACCAGGAACACCGAGGCAAATGCGAGCCAGAGACCTACCTGATGAGGGAACCCCGCAAAGACGACGGCAGCGCCGACAACGGCAACCCCAAGCAAGAACAGAAGCGCACCGAAGATGCGCTTGCGACGACGCTGAATGGGATATGGAGTTTCGTAATAGGCCATTGGACTCGACCGGGCTGAGTCAACAGGGGAAGAAAGAAATGTGGAGGGTCGGGTCGAGCAGTTGGTCTAGCCAATCCTCACACCGGCTGCGCTGCTGACCAACGCGGCGGCGAGGCTTCCAAGTGCCAAAAGGACCCGTGCCATCTTTTTGCGCATGGGATCACTTCCGATTCAGTGTTTACTCCACACGCGACATGGTCGCGAGTGGGGGGTATTGCGCTCCGCTTGGAATGGATCACCCGGCCCGGACCGCTCCACAAACCTGTGTTGTCTAGGTGCCGATCTTGCCCCACCCCAGGACGCATCGAGGTCCTGGTTCCGCCCGTAGACCACAAATATGTTGAGGCGAGACTAAGGGATCGTGGGTGACTATTGCAAGAATGGTTTTCGCGGCTATCCAGATTGTGGAGAGGATCCGGCTAGTAGTCGCCGTCAAATCGGTCCCGCGCGACCACCGTCCCATCCTCGGACTGCACGATCACGGTGTCGCCTCCGTTTGACCAGACCGGGTTGCGAGCGCACCAGAACAAGTCCTCCTGGGTATCTGCGCCGCACCCGGTGCGGACCACCACCTCAGATCGAGCGGCGAGTGTGAAGCCTCCCGGGAAGCGGTATCTGTGCTGCGCCGACTCGTCGCGAATGATCCATCCGCTGAGATCGATTCCCTCATCTCCGGAGTTGCCGACAACAACCAACTCGTCAGTCAGGTTGTCGCCGTCAGGGCCCGGCGGGTTGTAGACGTAGTCGGCAATCACGACATCGCGCGTTGGTTCCGAGCCACATGCGGTAGGTGACCACATGCCCAACCGGGCATTGGCCGCGCTGTCGGCGGCAGCAGCAAACTCGCCGTCGCGGGAGTGATCGCCCTGCACCACGGTGGCGTTGCCGCTGGCGATCAGCTCGAGGTTGACGTCGATGTTCTCGACATACAGGTAGCGAAGCAGCCGATCGAACTGGTCTTGTCCTTCTTCGTCGCGAACGAGGCTCACCGTGCCCGACGCAAGCAGGTCTTCCAAGGCGCCCTTCGCTGCGTCGCCGTGACACTCGGAACCTTCCGGTGCATTTAGGCCGAGCAGCCGGACCTCTACTTGATCTCCGTTCACCGCAACGACCAGGGAGTCCCCATCGATCACCCGCACCACGGATGCGCTTTCTCCGCCGGCAAGCGTGGCATCTGGCTGGGTGGGAGCAGGTTGACACGCTGCCAGCAGCAGCGCAAGGAGGGTGATCGGGGTGGCCCGCATCCGAGCAGCGTACTCCGGCCTTCCTCCGCTGCCGGCTACTGCTCGACCGGATTTCCGGAGTTGAACCAGGCCTGGATGCCGCCATCGAGCTCGTAGACCTCGGTGAACCCAATTGAGTCCATCAGGGGAAGCGTATTGCCGGAGCGATTGCCGGAGTTGCAATACATCACGTAGGGGACGTCGAGATCGAGTTCGCCCAGGCGGGCTTCGAAGTCGGATGCGTAGTAGTCGATGTTGATTGCCCCGGCGATGTGGCCTGCGGCGAACTCCTCGGGGGTACGAATGTCGAGAATGACGAGACCGGACGGTGGCTCAGCGATGATCTCTGCGATGCTGCCGGCCGAGGCCAGTTCGAGATTCGAATCCGTTGCAGTGGAGCCGCCGCACGATGCCAGAAGCACAACTGCGGCGGCGAAAAGGGCGGTGAGCTTGATCCGAAACATCAGGCAAGTCCTATCGATGTGAGTCCACCAAACATGTTGGCAACATTGAAGCCGTTGCGCTGCAGAAACTGGGCGGCCACCTGGCTTCGGTTGCCGGCGCGGCAGACAACGAGGATGGGCCGATCCTGGTTGAGTTGGTCCAGGCTCGCCGGGAGGAAGCCGAGCGAGATTTCGACACTGCCCGGGAGGGTCCCCATCGCCCACTCGAGCGGCTCGCGCACATCGAGCACCACGGCGTTGTTGGCGGTCACCCATTGCTCCCACTCCGGGGCGAGAACCTGTTCGATTGTCGGTGCCGGGTTGGGCAGCATTGTGTCTCCTCGTTCGGCCCGGGAATCTAACACAGTCTCCACACCTACATGCACGATTCCGCATGTACCGATGGCGTCTGGCGTAGCGTGCGGCGCCATAGCGCCGTGATCTACGCCAGACTTGTACATTGCTGGTAGTGATCGAAGGAGACCCTGATGGCCATGCAGTATCACCTCCAGATCGATTCCGGGGATGTCGCTCCCTATGTACTGCTGCCCGGCGATCCCGGGCGGGTGGAGACCATCGCTTCGTTCTGGGACGAGGCACATCATGTGGCCACCAATCGTGAGTACATCACGTACACCGGCGTCTACAAGGGCGCGCCCATCAGTTGCGTGTCGACCGGGATCGGCGCACCATCGACGGCAATCGCACTCGAGGAGCTGGCCCGTTGCGGCGCAACGACATTCTTTCGCGTTGGCACATGTGGCACTTTCCTCGACAACGTCGCCAATGGCGATATGGCGATCTTCGACTCGGCGGTCCGTCTCGACGGAGCCTCCCATGGATACGCACCACCCGAATACCCCGCGGTGGCGAGCCACGACGTGGTTGCCGCTGCTGTTGAGGCCGCTGCGGCACTCGGATTCACCTACCACGTCGGGGTAACACGTTCGGCCGACACGTTCTATGCGCGTCATCCCCGTCCCGGATCGTCATTCAACGACTTCTGGCAAGGCTGGTGGCGTGACCACTTCGAGGATTTGAAGCGCCTCAATGTTGTCGCCGCCGAGATGGAGGCGAGTCTCATATTCGTCCTCGCCCGCATTTGGGGGTTGCGTGCCGGGGGCGCGGCCGTCGTCCTGGACAATGTTCTCGAAGTCAGCGGAGATGAGGGCACGTTCGATCCGGAGGATCAGTTTGACCACGGTGCCGAGCACATCGAGCGGCTGGCCCGGCTCGGCTGTGAGACGGTGCTGCGCCTCTGGCGAGCGAGTGGCGGCGGGGAGTAGCAGGATTGCACGATAGAGCGTGGGGCCCGGGATCACCCGGGCCCCACTTGTCGATTGATGGTCTTGCTTTGGCTAATTCCCGACTAGATCGCCACCGGTTGGCTCGCTCGGGAAGATGATGACCGGGGTCCCTTTGCAGCGCGTGTCAGACAGAACCTCGACGAGAAGGGTGGCATCGTTGACGGTGAATGTATCTCCGCTTCCCTCCTCAACCCGGAGCTCGAACGTCTCGCTTCCCCCGGGGACCAACTCGTACAGCCAGTCAATGGCAAACGACCCGGTCCCGCCGGACACGTAGCGATATGTGCCGTCGATGTTGCCGCTCGAATCGGCGAGCTTGAAAGTTGCCTGCTCGCCAGCTGACAAGCCGAAGACCCCGCCAGAAGCGTGTATCCGGATGTCGGCGGTTGCCGCAGCCGGGAACAGACAGAGGAATCCGCTGCCGTCGGTGGTCGATATCTCAGCTGTGAGCACAGTCTGATTCAGGCCGTCGGCGGTAACTGAATAGTCGCCTGTGTCGAAGTCGCTGTCGTTGGGCTGGAACTCGATGGCACTCTTGCCGTCCACCGTCCTGGCGTCGTCGGCAATCGTTGCCTCATCGGCGGTCAAGGCATTATCCGCCGTGCCCGGCGTCCCATCCTCAGCATCGAGGTATTCGGCAAAACGTTGCATGAACGCCGCCATCTGGCCACGGGTCACGTTGTTGTTGGGGCAGAACTTGGTGTTGCCCTCCGCGGGGTTGCAGCCTTTGGTGACGCCGGCGGCTGCCAGCCATTCGATGTTCTCTTCGAATATGGAATCGTCATCGTCGATGAACGTCCCATTGGCAGCTACCACGGCGGCCGGGACGAGAGCGACCAAGAGCAATGTCACCAGAGTGATTATCAGGCGACGTCTAGTTGGACTCATTGAGCTTCCTCCTGTGTTGGACGTTTCCGGACGCGGTACTTCTGAAGCCGTCCACCCCCTCACGCAGTCAAAGCATCTGTCTCTGCATCTTGACACCAATTGACAGTGAATGGGTGCATTTTTCTTGGCGGTCCAGCGTCGCTCCCTCGGGCCCGGCCGGCTTCTCTGCCAACCACTCAACGTGAGCGCCGCAACGTGGTGCGATCTGGCAGGCTCGCCGCCTACAGTGACGGCATGGACGCACTGGTTGCCATCGAAGTACCACTGGTTGGTGACGCCCGCCACAAGAACTGGGCGAAGGTCATCGACAGCGTCGATGAGAGCAAGTCCTCGGGTTGGGCATTCGATGGAGAGTTCATCGCCGCGGGCGGTATACAGGACGTTCCGGTTGGATCAGTGGTGATGGTGTACGGCGAGCGTGGTTCACGAGCCAACCCTCAGATTGAGGCGCGCGTCTTCGTCGCCAACGGCGACGGCACGCTCACCCATGAGCAGACTGCAACCGGGAGAGCGTGGGCCCGTACGCTGCGTGATCGGGTCTCCGAGCTGCTCGAGCAGATGGCCGAGCGCCCACCGGCCGGTGTGGCCTGGGACGGTGATCTGATGCGCTACAGCGACGAAGCCATTCTTGAAGAGATGAGACGCCGCGGACTCTAGGAAGTCCGGGAGCCATAGGAGAGTTCATGCCATACGCTGATATCGGGAACACGAGACTGCACATCCGGCAGCGCGGTCAGGGTCCGGTGGCCCTCTTCATCCACGGTTTCCCGCTGGATTCCACGATGTGGCTTGATCAACTCAACGGGCTCGCCGACATTCGGCGCTGCATTGCAATGGATCTGCGTGGCTTTGGGCGCTCCACACCGTCCACTGGAGAGCCGCTGACCATGGAGCAACATGCTGCCGACCTGGCCGCCGTGCTCGACCTCGTTTCCGAAGAACAGGCCGACATCGTCGGTCTCTCGATGGGCGGGTACGTTGCTCTTGCCTTCGCCGAGCTGTATCCCGATCGCTTGCGAAGCCTGGCTCTGATCGATACCCGACCGGGAGCGGACAGCGAAGAGGGCAAGGCGGGTCGCGACGCTGCGGCTGCCAGCTTGCTCGACGATGGCCGATCAGCGATGGCGACGAGTATGGAGACCGGCCTGCTCGGCCCGGAGCCGTCGCCGGCGGCCCGAGCCCGGTTGCGCACGATGATCGAGGGGTGCGCCTATGAGACCGTCGTTGGAGCCCTCGCCGGAATGCGCGATCGCCCCGACCGCACCCATGTCCTCGATTCCATCACCGTTCCCACTGCCGTGATTGTCGGCGAGTTCGACTCAGTGACTCCGCCTGCAGAGGCCAGGTTGATGGCGGACGCCATCCCCGATTCCACTCTCACCATCGTTCCGGGAGCCGGGCACCTGACGCCGATCGAAGACCCGGCCGGCGCCACGGACGAACTGCGCTCATTGTTCTCCAGGTAGCGGGCAGACCGGCCCGATTACTCTGCCACCCGACAGCAGGGAGAGCGAGGGAAGAACGTGAAGAATGACAAACGCACCATCTTCGGATGGGCGATGTATGACTGGGCCAACTCGGCCTACATCACCATCTTCGGTGCAGTGATCGGAGCATTCTTCACGGGCACGATCATGCCCGACGACACGTACTGGGGACTGTCGGGCGAGTCGTTGTTCTCGATCCTCGTCGGCATCGGCAGCATCCTGTTGATGCTGGCAATGCCGGTGCTCGGAGCGATGGCCGACTATGCCTCGGCCAAGCGGATGTACCTGCGGAACTTCGCTTTTCTCGGTGCCGCCTTCGTCCTCATCACGCCCTTCGTTCCCGATGGTCAGGTGCCGCTCTTCCTGGCCGTTGTGCTGATCGGCCAGTTCGGCTTTGTGGCGGCCAACGTGTTCTACGACGGGTTCCTACCCGAGATCGCCACCGACGACACCATCGACAAGGTATCGAGCAAAGGGTTTGCCCTGGGCTACCTCGGTGGCGGGCTCTACCTGGTGTTCGCCCTCATCCTGATCAGCCTCGGTGGCGACGAAGCGGAAGGTGGCTTGACGGAGAGCCTCGCCGCTCGGATATCGATCTTCGGTTCCGGCTTGTGGTGGATCGGCTTCTCTCTGTTCTCGTTGGCCCGACTTCCCGCCGACGGAGCGCCCCCCGACCGGGCCATGACCTTCGGCGACTACGTGAGCATCGGTTTCGGGCGGACCATGAGCACCGTCCGCAAGTTGCGTACGTTCCCTCAGCTGCTGCTGTTCGTCGTGGCCTTCATCGTCTACAACTCGGGAACCGGCACGGTCATCGCCGTTTCCGGTCCCTATGCCGAGGACACCCTCGATCTCGCTCTCGAGACAATTGCACTGGCTTTCCTCATCGTTCAGTTCATCGCGTTCTTCGGCGCGCTCATGTTTGGCAGGATCTCGGACCGGATTGGGCCAAAACGTTCGGTAATGGTGACGCTCTACATATGGGTTGGCATCGCCTTCCTTGCCTTCTTCATCCCCAAGGGGTCCGATGCCGGGTTCCTGCTCCTTGCGGCCATCGTCGGGTTCGTTCTCGGTGGGGTGCAGGCGCTGTCGCGATCGCTCTACGGAACGATGATTCCGGAAGAGGCCTCGGCCGAGTTCTTCGGCTTCTTCTCTGTCTTCTCCAAACTGTCGGGTATCGGCCCGCTTGTCTTTGGTGCCATAAGCGCGGCGACCGGATCGGGCCGCGCAGCGATCCTTTCGGTTGCGGCGTTCTTCGTCGTCGGCCTGGTGCTGCTGGCTCGAGTCGACGTCGACGAGGCCCGGCGGTCACGGGAGCGGTGGTCGTTCACAGGCGCCGAAGCGGAGGTCGAGTAGGCGTCTTCTCTGCTCATCCGGCGCGGTAGCGTGGCGACATGCGCTACCTGATTTTGGTGATGGCTCTGGTGCTCGGAGCGTGCGGGGACGTCGATGTTGCCCCGACCACCGACGCGGCTCCACAGGTTTCCACGACGACGACTGCCGCAGAACCGGCACCGGTGACTAGCGAAGCACCGACGTCGACAACGGATGCCCCCGCTCCGACGACCAGCTCCACCACAACAACGACTCAGCCGCTGCGGTCGTTGGATGAGATCACCCTTTCAGCGGTCGAGGCGGGATCGGGCTTCACCCAGCCTGTGCTCTTGCTCACTGCCCCGGGCGACGACGCGTGGTACGTCGTTGATCAACCGGGGATTGTGTGGGTAGTCGTCGACGGTGAAGCGCAGCCCTTCCTCGACATCAACGATCTGGTGACGTTCCGCGGGGAACGGGGCCTGCTCGGCATGGCCTTTCCCCCCGACTTCGTCGACAACGGGCTCGTCTACCTCAATTACATCAACAACCAGGGCGATACCGTGGTTGCTTCGGTGGAAGCATCGGATCGCCGCGCCGACCGGGAGACACTCACTGAGGTGTTGCGGGTCGACCAACCGGCGAGCAACCACAACGGTGGGATGATCGAGTTCGGTCCCGATGGCAATCTGTGGATCGGTCTTGGTGACGGGGGAGGAGCCGATGACCAATTCGGTCAGGGGCAACGCGCCGACACCCTGCTGGGTGCAATGGTTCGCATTGCCGTCGATGTCGAAGGTGGCTACACGATTCCTGAGGGGAACCTCGAGGAGGAAGTCTGGGCGATCGGGCTGAGGAACCCTTGGAGGTTCACGTTTGACGGTGACGACCTGTGGATTGCCGACGTTGGCCAGAACCGCATCGAGGAGGTTGATGTGGTCGACTGGACGGTGGGCAACCCCAACTTCGGCTGGTCGGAGATGGAGGGCAGCGAGTGCTTTGGCGGGGAGTGCGATCCGGCCCCCTTCGTGCTACCGGTGTACGAATACCCCCACAGCGAGGGCTGTTCGATCACCGGCGGCTTCGCCTATCGAGGGTCTGCCATCCCGGAGTTGGCCGGGCACTACTTCTTCTCCGACTACTGCGCAGGCTGGTTGCGGAGTGTGACGCGGGACGGCGAGATGCGAGAGTGGCTGCCCCCGCGATCGCTTTCCGCCGTGATCGGATTCGGCAAGGATGCCGCCGGTGAGCTCTATGTGCTCACGCAAGCGGGCAGCGTCCTCGCGATCACCGAGGCTGGCTAGCGACAGCCTCGAAGCTGCCCACAGGGCAGCCGCTGTTTTCATCAACTCGGTTCCGGATCAGCGAGGTCCAGGTCGGTGATTGCGGCACGAAAGGCCGCAGCCTCGGCTCTCCGGGTCATGTCGAGCTTGTGCAGCAGCGCCGACACGTAGTTCTTGACCGTCTTCTCCGCCAGGTTCAACTCGTCGGCAATCTGACGATTGGTGAGCCCGTCGGCGATCAGCGAGAGGACGCGACGCTCCTGTGGCGAGAGGCGGCGCAACCGCTCGGCTAGTTGGGCCTCGGCACCTCCGGTGTCGAGAGCCGCCTGCGCCCGCTCGTCGATTACGAGATCTTCGCCGGCAACCACCCGGCGCACTGTTTCGACGAGATGCTTGAGTGCCATTCGCTTGATCACGTATCCCGATGCTCCAGCATCGATCGCGGAGCGGAGCAGTTCGAGGTCCGCATAGGTGGTGAACATGACCACCTTGATGTCCGGATGGTCTTCCTTGATCGACCTGGTCACGTCGATCCCGGAGCAATCGTCGAGGCGGATATCCATCAACACGACATCGGGCTCGAGCTCAGCAGTCTTCTCGAGAGCCTCGACACAGGTCCCCGCTTCACCAACGAGGGTCATGTCGGCTTGGTTGTCTATGTAGGACGCGACGCCTGCCCGCACCACGAAGTGGTCGTCGACGACCAATACCCGGATTGCCATATAGAGGAGACCCTAACGCGCCGGAAAGACCTCGCAGCGCCATGACCCTCGGCGACCGACGCCTGGGATGTCTCTCTACTCGTCGGACCAGTCTTCCGGCGGGTATTTCGCCTCACGATCAGCGATACGTCGCGCCATGTATGCGGCGGCCTCGTTGCGGTTGCGCAACCCGAGCTTGGCAAGCAAACGTGAGATGTAGTTCTTCACGGTCTTTTCGGCCAGGAAGACCCGGTCGGCGATTTCCCGATTGGTCAACCCGTCCGAGATCAACTCGAGGATGCGCACTTCGCGCTCGGAGAGTTGGGAGAACACCGGATCGCCAACGCTCTGGCCCCGGATCTGGTTGAAGAGCTTTGCCGTCGCTGTGGGGTCGATCACCGAGGCGCCCCTGGCGACACTACGCACTGCGTCGACGATGCGCTCGCCATCAATGCGCTTGACCAGGTATCCAGACGCCCCCGCCAGGATGGCCTCGTGCACTGTGTCCTCGTCAACGTGCGACGAGAGCATCAGCACCTTCACATCGGGGAAGCGCTCGACGATGGTCCGGCACGCGGTAACACCGCTCATGTCGGGCAGGCGCACGTCCATTACAACGACGTCGGGCGAGTCATAGCCGGCGCGACGAATTGCCGACGCCCCGCTGGCAGCCTCACCGGCGACCTCGATGTCGTCCTGTGACGTCAACAGAGCCCGCAGTCCTTCACGGACCACCGGATGATCGTCTACAACCAGAACTCGCAATGCACACCTTTCGCTGGCCAACACGCTAACCAATGGCCGCGACCCGAGAACGTGGCCATCCTCACCGAAACGCGGGACGTTCGGCCCCAGCCGAATTCGGCAGTATCGTTCCGGCGATGGAATCCACCGCTCAGAGCGAGCGTTTCGCCGAGCTTCTCGATGCGGCGGCCCAGGTGTCGGAACAAGGCGAATTGCGCGGTTTGCTCGAGTCGCTGGTTGACATCGCGGTCGGCCTCACCGGCGCCCGATTCGGGGCGCTGGGAACCGTTGGCTCGCATGGGTTCCTGGTTGATTTCATCCATCGTGGAATGGACTCGGCGGCCGTCGCCGCAGTCGACCACCTACCTCTCGGGCTTGGTGTCCTGGGCGCAGTGACCCAGGGTGAAGTGGTGCGCATCGACGATATCTCCAATCACTCTTCTGCTCACGGATTCCCCGAAGGGCACCCTCCGATGAGCTCCTTTCTCGGGGTCCCGCTGCGGACGCGGCACGAGGTCTTCGGCAACCTCTATCTCACCGACAAACCCGGTGGTTTCACCGACGAAGACCAGGCGACCGTGGAGACCCTGGCGCTGATCGCAGGGTCGGCGGTTGCCAATGCTCGTATCCAGCGCCGCCTGCGCGAAGTCGCCGTCGCCGAGGACCGGGCCAGGATTGCCCGCGATGTCCACGACGACATCATCCAGGATCTCTTTGCGGTGGGTCTTGCCCTCCAGGGTCTTGCCGATTCGATTGACGACCCCGGGACCGCCAACACCGTGCGCACCCAGGTCGAGAGGGTCGATGACTGCATCACATCGCTGCGGCAGTTCATCTTCAATCTGCGCCAACCGGCCAGCCACACCCGGGATCTGGAGATCGAGGTCAACGAGCTCATTGAGGAGCTCGCAGAGCCCTACTCGTCAGATATCGAGGTGTCGGTTGATGCGCTTGCGGACGGCTTCTCCAACGAGGTAGCCGACGCTGTTCTCCACATCATCAAAGAAGCCACCAGCAACGCACTGCGACACAGCGATAGCCCGATCGTGCGGATTCTGGTTACAGGTGGTTTCAACAGCCTTTCGATTTCGGTCGTCGATCACGGTTCGGGGTTCGATGCAAATCGCGAGTATCCCGGTATGGGCCTACCCAATCTCCGGCAGCGGGCGAGGGACGTCGGGGGAGATCTGACAGTCAAGAGCAGCGGCAGCGGCACCACGGTCACGCTCGTTCTTCCTCTCGACTGAACTCTCCGCTGCGCAGTGCCGCAGCGTCCGGCAATTCCCCATTTCTGGCCCGCGGGGAAACTGCACCGGAATTGTTGCATTTGGGCCGCAATCTGAGGGCGTTGGGGGCTATCGTCCTGGTCTGTAGGGACCATTAGGACCCGGCACGGAGCCAAGTGGCACTCTACGATGGCGCCAGCCGGCGGGCATGCACGTGGCCGCATGTGGCGAGGAGAGAGGCCCGTTCAGTGAGTGGGGAGGACCATGACTAGCGACAACGGCGACGAGACCCAGGGCGAGTTCAAGCCGCGGGGTACCGTTGCATTTGTAGCTGCGTTCGTGGCCGTGCTCATGTTGATGTGGTTCAGCATCTACATCATCCTGCTGTCGCGCGGAGCGACCATATGAGCACGAGCGAACACGGCGAGAAGGTGAAACTACACATCGATCCAACCGAACGCGGTTGGATTCGTGCGGCGATCCTGGTCTTGGTGGTCTTTGCGATCTCCGTGACCATCGCCGGCTTCATGCTCGGGATTCAGGTTCCCACTGAGGAGCAGCGAGTCGACCCACGCACCATCGAGAATGAGTTGCCGTGGTCGGATCCGGGTGTTCGCGAGATCGTCGCCGGGGAGAAGTACGACGTCTATCTGCTCGCCAAGATGTGGTTCTTCGATCCCAATACCGTTCCTGAGCCGGATGCAACAGTGGAGATCCCCGCTGGTGCCGAGGTGACTTTCTATGTGACTTCCGTCGACGTTCAGCACGGGTTCAAGATTCAGGGCACCAACGTCAACTTCATGGCGGTACCGGGGGAAGTCTCCAAGCTGACCACAGTCTTCAATGAACCGGGGTCGTACGACTACATCTGTACCGAGTTCTGCGGTACCGGTCACGCCTCGATGTACGGCACCGTCAATATCACGGAGTAGGGAGGAGGATCGACTTGGTTACTGAGACAACAAGGACTCCTGTCTACGAACTGACGAAGTCCGACAAGAGCTTCATCGGCTGGCACATCTTTTTTGCGGTGACAGCCCTGGCGGTTGGCAGCATCTTCGGGCCGCTCCAGGCGCTGCAACACGCCGGCATCGATCTCTACCCGGACCTGAACTTCCTCTTCATCGAGTTCAACGGTGTAAACGCGTACTACCAGGGTCTCACTCTGCACGGGGTTCTGAACGCGCTCATCTGGACCACGTTCTTCATCACCGGGTTCACGACCCTGGTTGTGATTCGCACCCTCAAGCGCCCGTTGGCGATCCCGCTCCTGAATCGTGTCGGGTTCTGGATGATGGTGGTCGGCCTGGTCGTGGCTGCCGTGCCGCTCCTGGGCGACAACGCCAGCGTCCTCTACACCTTCTACCCGCCACTCGAAGCCGACGTCCTGTTCTACCTCGGCCTGGTTCTTGTGGTGGTTGGTAGCTGGATCGAGGGATACGGCTTCTACATCACGCTGTACCGGTGGCGCAAGGAGAACCCTGCCGAGAAGACGCCGTTCCTGGCTCTGGCAGTGATCCTCAATATGGTCATGTGGCAGATCGCCACCATCGGCATCGCTGCCGAGATCCTCGGTCTGATCCTGCCGATGACATTCGGTTGGGTTGGGGGCATCGACCCGCAGCTGTCGCGAACCTTCTTCTGGTTCACCGGCCACCCATTGGTGTACTTCTGGCTGCTCCCCGCCTACGCCTCGTGGTACGGGATGCTCCCGAAACAGGCGGGCGGCAAGCTGTTCAGCGATTCGCTGGCGCGGCTGGCGTTCTGGCTGTTCCTGCTGCTGTCGGTACCGCTCGGGTTCCACCATCAGTTTGTGGACCCGGGTGTCCCCGCCGGTTGGAAGTTCATCCACTCGCTTCTCACCTTCGGGGTCGGGTTCCCGTCACTGCTCACGCTGTTCACGGTGGTCGCTTCACTCGAGTACGCGGCGCGCCGGCGCGGCGGCAAGGGACTGTTCGGTTGGATTCGTGCCCTTCCCTGGGGTGACGGTTCGGTGACGGCGCAGTTGCTGGCCGGGATCCTGTTCATCTTCGGAGGCATCGGCGGTGTGGCCAACGCGTCCTACAACGTCAACCTGGTGCTCCACAACACCACCTGGGTGCCCGGGCACTTCCATCTGACTGTTGCCTCTGCGGTGACTCTGTCGTTCTTCGGTATCTCGTATTGGCTGGTGCCGCACATAACCGGGAAGCCACTGTGGCGCCCGAAGCTGGCAGTTGTCAGCTCGTGGGTCTACTTCGCCGGCATGCTGATCTTCTCGAATGCGATGCACACGATTGGCCTGCTCGGTGCCCCCCGGCGGACGCCGCTGGGTCTGGCTCCATACGTACCGGACGAGTGGAACGGTCATCTGTTCCGGGTTGCGGTCGGTGGGGCCATCATGTGGATCGGGCTGATGATGTTCGTTGTGATCATCGCCGTGACGGCATGGCAGCGGAAGCGCTTGCCCGAGGGTGAACACATCGATGTGCCGGTTGCCGAATCCCTCGATGACCCGAACAACGCTCCGGCGTGGCTGGACCGTTGGAAGCCGTGGTTGATTGCCACTGTGGTGTTGATCATCCTCGCCTATGGGCCACAGTTGATCGACCAGATCTTCGGCATAGAGTCCACCTCGCCGGGATTCTCGCCGCAATCGCCTGTGCCCGGGGGATAGGAAACCGCATAGCTAGCGAGACGCAACTTGAGACGTGACGAGGTTCCGCTGCGCGGGCCGTCGGTCGACTGGCCGCTCCGCACCAAGAACAAGGTGCGGAGCGGCTTGCGTTTCCTGGAGCGACTCACCCTCAAGGCAGAGCGCCCCGTAGGAAAGGCGGTCGGGTCGCCGCGGCTGAATCCGCTCTATCACACCGGAACGATCACTGTCTTTCTCTTCGTCATCGTCACGCTCACCGGCATCTACCTGACTGCCTTCTTCCAATACGGATTTGAAGCTTCGTACGATGCCGTTTCCGGAATCGAGGCGAATCTGGTCGGGCGCCTGATGCGGGCGGGCCATCGCTACGCATCTATTGCCATGGTCGTCACGTCGCTGCTCCACGGCTGGCGCACGTTCTTCCAGGATCGCTTCCGCGGGGCACGGTGGGTGGCCTGGGTATCCGGGGTGGCGATGATGCTGTTGGTCTGGATCATCGGCGTGACCGGCTACTGGCTCATCTGGGATGAGCGCACCCAGGTACTCAACAGTGTCTTCACGAGAGCGATCGCCGGCACCAAGACCGGGCTGGACTTCCTCATCGACAACCTACTGTCACCGGTTGCGGGATCGGGATGGCCGTTCTTGCTCCTCATCTTCCTCATCCACATCGGGCTCTCCATCGGGCTCGGAGTCCTCATCTGGGTGCATCTGAAACGGCTGAACCGGCCTCTGCTACTGCCGCCGCGCTTCTGGATGATCCTCATCGGCGGGTCGATCACGATTGTGTCGCTCCTGTGGCCGCTTGGCATGCTCGATGCGCTCGATCCCAATCAGCTGCCGGGGACCTTCCCGCTCGATCCCTTCTACCTGTTCCTCATGCCGGCGGGTCTCACATGGTCGCCCGGCCTGCTGTGGGGCGGATTCCTGCTGATCAGTGTCCTGGTGGCTGCGATGCCGTGGTTGCTGCGGCGCACGAAGCTGGATCCCATCGTCGTGCATGCCGATCGCTGCACCGGCTGCACCCTCTGCGTCGTCGATTGCCCGTATCGAGCGCTAGAGATGATTCCGCGTGAGGACGACACGAAATACCGGCAGCTGGCCATCGTTCACGAGAACCTCTGCGTCTCCTGTGGAGTGTGTATTGGCAGCTGCCCAACCGAAGCGCTGACCCTGGGACCTGCACCGGCTGAGGCGCTCTGGGACGAGGTACGGCGATTAGCAGCTTCCGGAAATGAACCGACGTTGGTGCTGACGTGTGAGCGACATGCCCTGCAGGGCGCATCTGGCCTTCTCGGCGAGCAAGGACTCGAAGGTGGTGGTCACGTTGTCCCCGTCACGTGCGTAGGCATGATCCACCCGGCGTTGATTACGGCTGCACTCGACGCCGGTGCCGGCCATGTTCACGTAGTTGGTTGCCCGCCCGCCGATTGTGCGAACAGAGAAGGCAACACGTGGCTGCAGGCACGGCTCGATCGGGAGAGGGTTCCACGACTCGCCCGAGACTATGCGGACGCTCCAATCGCCACGGATTGGGTTCCCCCCGATTCCTTCGAGGAGGCAATCGACGAACCCGGCGCACAGCCGATTGCCAATCCAGAGGAGATGCCAAGCCGGCGACGCCAGCTCCCCGTCCTGGCTCTGATCACCGTAGTGACACTGCTCTCCATCGCTGCCACGAACATCAGGTATACCCCGGTCAGTGCGGCCGAGACAGTCATTGCTATCGCCATGGACCACCGCAGCGGGGCCCCGCTGCGCGGGTTTCCCGAAATGGAGCCGGCCCTGGCCGAGGGTGCGCCGCCTCGCATCGTTGTCGAGGTAGACGGTTTGACCGTGTTCGACCGCACCTACGCCATCGTCACTGCAGATGGTGCCGACACCTCTCTTGCCTACGAAGAGATCGGCGTCTCACCCGGCCAGCAACAGGTAACGGTGACACTCTTCGATCGGAAGGATCCCACCTATGCCATCGTCGTCTTCGACGATCTGATCGGTCTGCAGGCCGGCGAGATATTCAACGTTCCTCTCAACGATGCTCCGCTGGAGGCGCAGGCCGATGCGGGCCGGTCGCTCTATTTCGAGAACACTCTTGGCACCAACACCGGGTGTCGACTCTGTCACAGTCTCGAGCCGGGCACGGTGCTGGTCGGGCCATCCTTCGATGGCGTTGCGACGAGGGCGCAGACCAGGGTGCCGGGGTTGACAGCCGAGGAGTACCTTCGCGAGTCGATAGTGGATCCCAATGCCTATGTCGTCGAGGGATACCCCGCCGGACAGATGTTCAGCAACTACGGCGAGGTGTTGTCCGAAGAGGACATCGACAGCCTGGTCGCGTTCCTGATGACACTGGAGTAGCAATGGCTAGGGCGTATCTGTTGGCGGTGGTTCTGCTCGCTGCTTCCTGCGGTGGAACTGCAGACGAAGCCCCGGCAACCACTCGCGGCGTAGAGACTCTGGGGGCGGAACTGTTTGCCGAGCGCGTCATCGGAGCCAACCCCGGTTGTGTGACGTGTCACTCCCTCGAGCCGGGCGTCACCCTGGTCGGGCCGTCGCTCGCTGAAGCCCGGTCTCCGATCCCCGGTGTAACTGCCGAGGAGTACCTGCGCCAATCGATTCTCGAACCAGATGCCTACATCGGGGAGGGATTCGTTGCCGGCCAAATGCCGGGCGGATGGGATGATCTGCTGAGCACAGAGCAGATCGAGAGCCTCGTGGTCTTTCTGAGCGGCTAGCGGATCGGGAAGGCTTCCTCGCTGCCGATTCCATCCTCACCGGCGACGGTTCGCTCGCCGATGAGCTGTCCCTCGGGTGTTATCTCGTAGGTGGCAGTGCCGCGAGATGACGTGTCGAATCCCTCCAGGGCTCCCCATTCAACGACGAGCAGGTCATCGGTGACGGTTCCGACACCGGACTGGATGCTCCCGGTGATGATCCACTGCATGTCATAGACGTCGGGCTCGTCGGTGGCGACGATGGTGAGGGATCCGCCGTACTCGTTGCCCTTCTGGTCCACACCGTTGATGTAGTAGTCGCCTTCGAGATCGCCATCGAAGCCCTCTTCAGGGAACGCACAGGCAGCGGTCGCAAATACAACGATCAGGGCTAACGTAATGCGTACCCGAAGTGAGCGGGCGAAACTGCGAGAGTGGTGTCCGATGGCCATCACGGTCCTGGGGCGCTGCGTTGCGGGAGTATATCGGTGACCCGCAGTTCGGGTTCCGTGACGGAGGACTCGAGTGCGTCGCAAAATCATCCTCAGATCGGTGATCCCGGTGGCGCTGATCATCTTGGCCGCAATCGGCTTTGCCGTCTTCGAGCCGATTCAGGTGTTGCCCCGGATACGGCTTGCCCCCGGCTACCTCCTCATAAACCAGGCAGCCGAGACAATCACCTCTGAGGACGTCCGCGGCGACATCGTCGTCTACAACTTCGGGTATAGCGGATGCGGCGACGCGTGCGCCTCGATGAACGACACGATGCGGGAGATCCAGGGCCGCCTCGACGAGGTCGACGTTGGTGACACCGATGTTCGTTTTGTCACCGTTTCGTTTGACTCCGACACCGATACCCCACCGGTCCTCGCCGAATACGCCGCCGGCCTTGGAGCAGATCCGGAGCTGTGGAGTTTCGCCACCGGCGATCCCGTTCATCTTCAGAACGTCGTCAAGGCGGGATTCGAGGCGTACTACGAGAAAAGGGACGATGGAACCTTCACCTTTGACCCCGTATTCATCCTCGTCGACGGCTGGGGGGTGATCCGGGGCGAATACCGCTACCAGACCAGCGCGTCCGATTCCGACAAGATCGTTCATCACCTCGACATCCTCGGCGAGGAGATCAGAAACTCGCACGGCGCTGCGTCGCTGGCGTACGAGGCCGCCCACTTCTTCCTGTGCTACCCATGAGCATCGTCGGCAAGCGTGTCGCCATCGGCGTAGCAGTAGCGGTCATCGGGGTGTTGATCGCCTGGTACTTCGTGCTACCCCGTTTCCGTCCCCACATCTTCGGTGGGGCCGTCATCCAGTCCACGCAGAAGGCTCCGCGGCTCGAGCTGGTGTCTGCAGATGGCACGGTCCGAATGACGGACTTCGAAGGCAAGGTGGTTGTGGTCTACTTCGGCTACACGTTCTGTCCCGACGTTTGCCCGGCGACGCTGAACAAGCTCGCGAAGTCTCTTGCCCTGCTCGGGGACAGAGCCGAAGACGTCCAGGTGATGATGGTTTCGGTCGATCCGGATCGGGACACTCCCGAGCTGCTGAAGGACTACGTCACTCACTTCCATCCCGATTTCATCGGGGTGACCGGTGATGAGGCGACGGTGAATCGGGTGGCGACTCTCTACGGGGTCGTTTACGAGCGCGCCGAGGGGTCGGTCGGTACGGGCTACACGATCGATCACACCTCCACTGTGATCCTGGTGGACCGCGAAGGCTATCTGAAGCTGGTCCTCCCATTCGAAGGATCGGCAGAGCAGATCGCCGCCGACATCGACTACTTCATTGGATAGGGCGTGATGCGACGATCTGCCCTGATACTTGCTTCCGCTGTGGCCGGCGTTCTTGTCGCCTTCGTGTTCCTATCGCTACGCGGAGAGCCGCATACGTTCGCCGGGACGGTTTACTCCAACCCGGGAGCGGCGCCGGCGTTCTCCCTGACCGACGACTCGGGGGAGGCTGGGTCCCTGTCGGATTATCGGGGCAAGGTGGTGCTCCTCTACTTCGGGTACACGTTCTGTCCCGACATCTGCCCTGCCTCGCTGGCTGAGCTTGCCACCGCAGTGGCGGCTCTAGATCCGGGCGACCGCGATCGCGTCCAGGTGATGATGATCTCGGTCGATCCCGCCCGCGACACTCCCGAGGCACTGGGCTCGTACATGGACTACTTCGACCCTTCCTTTGTCGGGTTCACCGGTACTGATGACCAAATAGCTACCGTGGCAGCTGACTACGGCGTCTTCTATCAGGCCCACGAAGGCACTGCGGCCACCGGCTACCTGGTGGATCACTGGGCCGGCACTTACCTGATCGACGCCGAAGGAAGGCTTGTCGAATCGTTCGGGTTCGGCACGCCTGGTGAGGACATCGCAGCCGATGTGGAGGAGTGGTTGTGACGAAGCCGATAATCATCGATACCGACCCGGGTCACGATGATGCTTTCGCCTTGCTGATGGCTATGGCATCGACCGATGACGTGGAGGTCATCGGGGTGACCACCGTTGCCGGCAACGCGCAACTCGACAAGATCACGTACAACGCGCTGCGGCTCCGCGAGCTGGTCGGCCGTCACGAGATTCCGATATACGAGGGTTGCGCCCGCCCCATGGTGAACGACCTGGTCACGGCCGAGTACGTGCACGGAGAGAGCGGACTGGACGGCCCGGACCTGCCCGAGCCCACGCACGGTGTCGAGTCCGAACATGCCGTGGACTACCTCGTCGACACACTGCGAGCTGCCTCACCCCGCTCGATCACGGTTTGCCTGATCGGCCCCATGACCAACATGGGTATGGCGCTGGTCAAGGCTCCCGACATTGCAGCGAGCATTGCCGAGTTTGTGATCATGGGGGGGAGTTTCCACGCCGGTGGCAACATCACGACGACCGCCGAGTTCAATATCTACGTTGATCCGCATGCCGCCCATGTAGTGCTGGAGAGCGGCGTTCCTATCACGATCATGCCGCTCGATGTGACCCACCAGGCCCAGGCAACGCCCGATCGTGTTGCCGCATTCCGTGCCTTGGGAGAGCCGGTTGGGAACGCGGTCGGCGCCATGCTCGACTTTGTCGAGAGATTCGACATCGCTCTCTACGGTTTCGAAGGATTCCCGCTACACGACCCCACCGTCATTGCCTACCTGATCGAGCCGGGCATCTTCACGCTACGGTCCGGTCGGGTGACAGTGGTGACAGATTCCGGGGCGACTCATGGCCAAACAACCGCAGACTGGCACCGTGAGCCACCCAATGCCCAGGTGGCGCTCAGCCTCGATTCCGATCGGTTCTACACGCTCCTGGTTGACCGACTCAGCCGCTACTGATCGCCCGGCGCTTCCGAGGTTCTGCTTCTGCGCCTTTCCTCGGTCAGGCCCCACAGCGACATCGCCACGGCGATGAGCATCAACACCGTGAGGATCGCCCCGACATCTCTTAGCGCAGCGGCCTGAGCGAAACCAGGGGCCTCCTGTACGTCAATGGTCATGCCGGTGTGATGCGAGACCCGCAGCGCCCAGATCGCACCGAGGACGGCTACTCCGCTCAACTGGCCGGTGTTCCTGGTGATGCCCAGCATGGCGGACGTCACCCCGAGCCGTTCTGCCCGGGCCGATCCCATCACGGCACTGTTGTTGGGGGACTGGAATATCCCCATTCCGAGCCCGCCCAGGGCCATGAAGATCATGATCATCCACAGCGGTGAGTCATCGCGGAGCAGCTGCATCGTTGCGTACGCGGCAACCAGGACGACCAGCCCGAGCACGAGGACACGGCGCGGCCCTATTCGATCCGATATCGAACCACTTACCGGTGCAGACAGCCCGAGGAGTACGGGTGCCGGCGCGATCACCAGGCCCACCTGACGGGGTGACGCGCCGAGAGTGTTCTCCAGGTAGAACGGCACGAGTATGAAGACCCCGGAAATCGCAAGGAAGGTCATCCACCCTGTGACCAGATTGATGGTCAGCAGTCGATTGCGGAAGAGGGTCAGGTCCAACATAGGCTGAGAGACGCTGCGTTCGATTGCGACAAACCCGAGCAAGGCCAGCAAGCCGATTGCCAGCAGCGAGAGCACCGGCATCGATGCGAACCCCCGGCTCTGGGCCAGGGAGAGACCGAGCATGAACGATAGGAGGCCGGAGAAGAAGACGGCTGCTCCGAGATAGTCGAAACGCTGCCCGCCGGGGGGAGGAACGTCGGGCACGAAGCGATGCGCCGCCAGTGTCCCGAAGATGCCGATCGGAAGGTTCACGAAGAAGATCCAGCGCCACGACCATTGGTCGACGATGAAGCCGCCGAGCGTCGGTCCGATTGCAATTCCGACAGATACGAGGGCGCCGGAGATCCCGAGCGCCTTGCCGCGTTCGCTCGCGGGGAACGCCTGGGTGATGATCGCCATCCCGAGGGCAAACAGCATCGAAGCGCCGATAGCTTGCGCAACCCGAAACACGACCAGCCATCCGATCGAGGGGGCAAATCCGCACAGCACGGAACCGAACGTGAACACAGCAAAGCCGGTCGTGTAGATGGGCTTCTTGCCCAGCATGTCACCGAGTCGGCCGACACCAAGGGTGAGCGTGGCCAGCGTCAGTATGTAGGCCACCACTACCCATTGCACCGCTGCGAACGACGTTCCCAGGTCATCTGCCATCGTCGGCAGGGCCACGTTCACGATGCTCGAGTCAATCGTGCCCAGGAAGATCCCGGAGCCGGTGGCGATCATCACGTGCCACTTGCGCGTGTAATCGATGTCGATCGGGGCAGCCATGTGCGCCATTCTGGCTCCTCGCCGACGGCTCTGCGCAATCCAGGTTTGTGTCGGGGGTGACAGTTACCATCGCCGCGATGGGTCAACTGTTCGTAGAAGGCTGGGCTCCGGAGTACGGAAGCCCGTTCGAGACTGACGACGCCCTCGCCGATCCGGAGAAGGTCGATGAGACGGTAGAAGTGGATGGGCCGTGGGCCCCGCTTCCGGGCGTCGACGATGGCGTGGGGGTGGTTGCTTTTGTCGACGGGGTGCGGCGGATTGACGCCCGAGTGACCCTCGACGATCCCCAGGGCCCAACCTTCGGAATCTGCGGTAGCTACGGCGTCGGCGCGGTCGTCTGGGACAGGGCAGGCGGTCGTTCCGACTACCGCGACCTGCGAGTCGAGCGACTCGCGGTTTTCGGTAACGGGCAGGGGGCGCCCATTCCTGATAGCAGCGGGATCATCTACCGTTCAGAATCCGTACCTGACTCCGATCCCGGTGCGTTGATCAAGAGGTTCCACGGGGCAATGCGCAAAGCGGAGGCTGCCCTGTCCGAGGGACTGGCCCAGAGTGGGCTGTTTGTTGTTGCTGACGGGCCGATCAACGATCTGTCTGCCACCGAGAAGGTCGGCTACATCAAGAGCCATCGGGCTCCGTACCTCTCCCCACAGCAAGCTCCGGTCATCGGCCGGGTTCGAGCCGGCCAGCGAACGCCGCTCTTCGTGATCGGTCGTGGGGGTCAATACGAGCGCTACTCCTGGTATCAACGGCTCGCCGATCTGCCCGGGGGTCACTCCTGGACCGGGGTTGTGCGGTGCGAGGTGTCGAGCGCGCTGCCGACGGCCACAGCGGTGTCGATAGCCAACCGAACCGCCGCGCTGCTTCCCCTGGTCGGTTCCGCTCCGCACATCGATCCGCGGGCTCCGCAGAACCTGGTGCCGATTGCCGCCTTGGAGAGGGAATTGCGCCGGATGCTCGGTGACCCGGCATTTGTGTACCGTGCGCTACGGTCCGCCGTGGCGGGCGCCGGCGTGGAGGCATGAGATGACGAGCAAAGACAGCGACAACGGCGTCGGCCGGGTTCTCGGCACGGAGCACACGTCAACCCGTGAGTTTCGGGTCGTCCTCGACGACGCTGAATACCTCCAGCTGGACGACCTGGTTGTGGTGCGCACTCAGGTTCCGCAGCAAGGCGAGGTTCGGACCTATGGCATCGTCACTGAGGTGGCTGCGGTCTATGAGGGGGCCAACTTCGAGAGCGACACCCATCGCATCGCAGTTGATGGCACTCTTCCCGGGGCCAAGGTCCGCTCCGCGGAGATTGCGATTACCCGTGTTGATCCGGAGCTGTGGGTGTCGCCCGACCCGGGGGAGCAGGTGGAGCGAGCCCGCAACGGGGAGCGTGAGAAAGCGCTCTATGTTGATGAAATGGGTCGGCCGCTCCCGATTGGATTGGGAAGGGATGGCGATCCGGTGTTCGTCGACCTGGACTTCTTCGACGGTCGTAAGGGTGGGCACATGTCCATTTCCGGGATCTCCGGTGTGGCTACGAAGACGTCATTTGCGCTCTTCTTCCTGCGGCTGCTCACCGCCCGGCCCGATGTGCTCGGCGAAGGGGCGGCCAACCTTCGCATCCTCGTGTTCAACGTAAAGGGCGAGGATCTGCTCTGGCTGGACAAGCACAATCGCTACTTCGATTCGGTCGCGGCAGAGGGTTGGGCCGCGCTGGGGGTTGAGCCGGAGCCGTTCCCCTCTGTGTCATTCTGGGCGCCGCCGCGCCCGCAGAGCGGTGATGTTGTTGTTCCCGACACCGGCGGCCGTCAGGAGGGGGTTGCAGCCTTCACCTGGTCACCGCGCGAGTTCGTTGACGATGGGCTGCTGCGGTTCCTGTTCACCGATGCCACCGACAGCCGCAACCAGATCCCCTTCATCGAGGAGCGAGTGCGTTCCCAACTGCAGCGCTACGCCGTGGACGTTGCCGGACGTCCCGGCGCCATCGTTCTCCGCGATCCGATCGAAGGGCACGGACCCGGAGCCAGTGTTGTTCCCAATCCCGGAGAGCGGGTCATTACCGACTTGCGCACCCTTGTAGAAGGCATCGAGGAGTTTGTTGACCCCGAGGATGGCGAGCCGGACCAGCGGTGGACCGGCCGCGTGCAGGCGGGCACGGTTTCCGCTTTTGCGCGTCGTCTTCACTCGGCCGCACACCGATTGGGGCACCTGGTGCAGGCGGGGGAGACCCGGAGGATCGATCGTCGGGCCGCCCAGGTGACCGTCGTTGCCATCCAGTCGCTCCACGACCTCGGGCAGCGATTTGTCGTCGGGGCGCTGTTGGCAGAGACCTTCGCCGAAAAGGAGCAAACCGGCCAGCGGCTTCCGCTGTCGGTGATCGTGCTCGATGAGCTCAACAAGTATGCGCCGCGTGAAGGCAACAGTCCCTTGAAGGAGATGCTCATCGATATCGCACAGCGGGGTCGGTCACTGGGCGTACTCCTGGTCGGAGCGCAGCAGACGGCGTCGCGTGTCGCTTCTGAGGTGATGGAGAACGCTGCGATCAGGGTGGCGGGCCGCCTCGATGCCGCCGAGGCCGAGCGCTCCGAATACGGCTGGATGTTGCCTTCAACCCGGGCGCGTGCCCGACTGCTCAAGCCGGGAACCATGGTGGTCAGTCAACCCGCCTTGCCTGTCCCTCTGGTTGTCGAGTTCCCCTTCCCACCTTGGGCAACCCGCAAGGAGGAAGTCGATACAACATCGAGCGATCCATTTGAGGGGCTGTGAGAGCACTACATACCTCCGACTGGCACGTCGGCAAGCGGATCGGGCGCTACGGCCGCTCAGACGAGTACCGGGCCGTAATTGATGAGGTGATTGCCATCGCCGACGCAGAGGACGTCGATATCGTCCTGCACTCGGGTGACCTGTTTGATCGACCGGTTCCCCCGGTCGAGGCTCTCGACATCGCCTTCACCGGTTTGGTTGGCCTGACCGACGGTGGCCGCCGGCCCGTGGTGGTCATTGCGGGCAACCACGACTCGGTGGGTTTCTTCGAGGCGCTGGCGCCCTTCCTGCGCTCCCAGAACATTCACATGGTCGGCGAAATCAAGCGCCCCGATGAGGGAGCCGTCCTCGACATCCAGACATCTTCGGGGCGAGCGGTGGTGAGTTGCTTCCCGTTCTTGCGTGAAGGGCGTGCCTTCCACGTTTGGGATGTAGTTGCAGACCACTACAAGAAGTACGCCGACCGCTTGCGCAGTATCTCGGAGGCCTACTCCGACTACGCGGGGAAGCTCGCCGGAGCCGACGCAGTCCAATTCCTGATTGCCCACTTCCTCGTGGGTGGGGTCGAGGTGCACGGCCACGGCGCCGCCCGGGGCGAGCGCTCTCTGCACATGGGTGAGGCCTATGCGGCAACCTCGGAGGCGATTCCGCCCGGCCCGCAGTACGTGGCGATGGGGCACATCCACGCCCCGCAGCCGGTACCGGGGGCCAAGGTGCCTGCCGAGTACGCCGGTTCCCTGCTCGAGCTCGACTTCGGTGAGGCCGGGGAAGAGAAGAGAGTGGTCCTCGTCGACGTTGAGCCCGGGCTGCCTGCGACGGTCCGTTCGGTCGGGCTGACCGGTGGTCGTCGCCTTGTTCGAGCAGTCGGGGAGTGGGGAGATTTGCTCGTCCGGGACGACTTGCGCGAGAGCTACCTCGATCTGACGGTGACCACAGCCGGGCCCGATCCCGGTCTTGTTGATCGAGCCCGCGCCGAGTTCGACTACCTCGTCAATGTGCGGGCCGAGTACCCGCGCGCCGAGACCGATGCGACCTCGCGGGCCGGTCAGAGCCTCGACGAACTGTACGGCGCCTACTACCTAGAGAACGAGGGGGTGGTGGCGCCCCCCGAGCTGCTCGCTGCCTTCCGAGAGGTGATGGAGGAGGCCGGTTATGCGTCCTCTTGAGCTCCGCTTGCGGAACTTCCGCTCCTACGCAGGTGAGCACACCCTTGATTTCGCCGAGCGAAGCCTGGTCGGGATCGTCGGGCCGATCGGCAGTGGGAAGTCCTCGATTCTCGATGGCATCGTCTTTGCTCTATACGGCAGAACCCCGCGCATCCCTACCGCCACTCGAACGCTGATCAACCAGCGCGCCGGCGACGCAAGTGTGGCGCTGCGTTTTGAGGTCGAGGGGGAGATCTGGGAGGCCGCCCGGTCCATTCGCCGCAAAGGAGCCAGCAAACATGCCCTCTACCGCTACGAGGATCCGGCCCTCGATCCGGTCGAGAAGCTGACCCTGGAGGGTGAGGTGAACGATCGCATCCAACAGCTCCTCGGACTCGACTTCTCGGCGTTCGAGCGTTCGGTGTTGCTAGCCCAGGGAAGGTTTGCTGAGTTCCTCCAGGCGCGACCCGCAGACCGGGATCGGGTGCTCAAAGGAGTATTTGGCCACGATCGCGTTGACGTGATGAAGACGCTGGCCAAGGAGCGACGCGATGCGGCCGACCTAGCGCTCGAGAAGCTCTCGGTTCGCCTCGAGCGGATTGGAGAGATCGAAGCGCGTTTGGCAGCCAACGAGACGGAGCTCGAGGATGCCCGGGAGCGGGCAGAGAAGCTGCGAGCCGGTGCGGAGAAGGCTGCCACCCTGGATGACCGGATTCGCGAAGCCGCTGATCACAGGGACTCGATCGTTGCGCGGTTGCAAGCACTCGACGAACACGTGGGCAAACTGCCGGGCGAAGAGCAGACCGACCGGGTCTTGCAGGAAGCCGGCACGGCGGAGAGAGCCAGAGCTGCACTCGCCGCCGATCTCGACGAAGCCCAGGCCGCCCTTCACTCGGCTGAGCTGAACCTGAGCCAGATCAACGAGGCAGGGGAGCCCGATGTCTTGGAGCGGGCTGCTGAGTACCTCGCCGCCGCTGAGCCGCAGCTGAAGGCCGTAGTCGATGCCGACCGCCGGATCCGTGCCGCCGAGCAGGCTGTTGCCGAAGCAAGAGAAGAAGCGGCTGCGGCTGCGACCAGGCTCGAAGAGTCTGAGCATGAGCGTGATGCAACGCTGGGCCGGGCAGCGGAGGCAGCAAAAATCCTCGAAGAGGCTGAGAAGACGCTGGAGCGCGGCCGGCATGCCGACATGGCAGCCACATTGCGGGCCGGGCTGGTTGAGGATGAAATCTGCCCCGTGTGTGAGCAGCTGGTCGTTGCTCTGCCCGATGAACCCGGGGCGACACACCTGGAAGACCTCGAAGCGTTGCTCATCGCTGCCAGGCAGGCCAAGAAGGACATCGACGAGGTTCACACGACCGGCCTGGCCAATCTGGAACGGAGCCGTGAGCAAGTCTCGTCGGCCTCAGACAAGATCGAGGCGGCCGTCAATCAACTCGGCGGTTCAAGAGACGACTCCGTTCGGGTGCGAGGCGACTTGGAGGAGACCACAATCCGGCTCGAGAAGCTGCTGGGAGCCGGGGATCCTGCCGAGCACCTGGAGCGGCGCAAGCAGAAGTACGACTCGGCGGTGGCATCCCGCAACGATGCTCAACGTCGGGTCGACCAGGTTCGGGGCCGCCATGATCAGTCGATCCGCGATGAGCAGGAGGCCGCCAAGCTGCTTCAGGAACTCGGAGTGAAGCTGGCCGACCTCGCAGCACGCCTCGAGATCGAACTGGAGATTGGCGACGATGCCCAATCGCTTCGCCACGGGCTCGACGAGTTGCGGACCGGGTGGAGCGAAGTCACCGCCCAGCTGCGAGAGGACAAGGCCAGATTCGAGCAAACTCGTGCCGATCTGAGCAGGGAGCGTGAGGAGCTGCTGGCGGGCCTCGGCCTGACCGGCGATGTCGCAACCGCTGCTGCGGTGGCGGCCGACAGAATCGAGAGACTAGAGAAGGACATCGCCACCGATCGCGTCGAACTCGAGAAGTCGGCTTCACTCATCGAAGAGCAGACGCTGCTCGGCGAACGAGTCGCATTGTTCGGACGGATCAACACGGACCTGACTGACTCACGTTTCATCAGGTTCCTGCTGGACGACGAGCGAGCGAGGCTGGCCGAGTTGGGTAGCGAGCACTTCCAGCGACTCTCGGCGGGTCGCTACCGGTTTGCCGACGATCAGTTCGGGATTCTCGATCTCACCGCCGCCGACACGACACGGCGCTCCGACAGCCTCTCCGGTGGTGAGACTTTCCTGGCCTCATTGGGGCTTGCTCTGGCTCTTGCCGAGATGGTGGCCGGCACCGGGGGACGGTTGGACGCGTTCTTCCTCGACGAGGGATTCGGAACTCTCGATCCGGAACACCTTGATCTTGCGATGGAGGGCATCGAATCCTTGGTTGCCGATGCGTCGGACAGGCTGGTCGTGATCGTGAGCCACGTTCCCGAACTGCGGGACCGTATCGAAGATCTGATTGAGCTAGATCGGAGCCCGGTCACCGGTGACACGAGAGTCATTCGCGCCTGAATGTCGGCGTCGCTGATCAGTTACCCCTAGCATGCCCGCATGCATCGACCCGATCTGCCCATCATCATCCAAGGAGGCATGGGTGTTGCCGTCTCCGATTGGAGGCTGGCACGCTCGGTGTCCCGTCTCGGGCAGATGGGGGTCGTGTCGGGCACCGCACTGGATGTTGTTCTGGTCCGGCGTCTTCAGAACGGGGATGTTGGCGGGCACATCCGAAGAGCGGCTGCGCATTTCCCGATCCCCGACGTGGTGAAGAGGGTGTTCGCCCGCTACTTCAAGCCTTCGGGCGACACCATCAAGAAGCGCTTCAAGAGCCACCCCATGGGCAGGCTCAAGCCATCGCGGAATCTCCTCGATCTGCAGGTGCTGGCCAACTTCGTAGAAGTGTTCCTCGCCAAGGAGGGCCACGACGGCATGGTGGGGATCAACCTGCTCACCAAGATCCAGGCTCCAACTCTCCCCTCGCTGTACGGGGCGATGCTGGCGGGAGTTGATGCAGTACTCATGGGAGCGGGAATACCGCGAGAGATTCCCAAGGTCCTGGACAAACTGGCCGACGGGCTCCCGGCCGAGCTGAAGCTAGACGTGAAGGATGCCGAGAAGGACAAGCCGTTCTGGCTTCGCTTCGATCCGGCTGAGTTCTGCGGGGATAACCTCACCAAGCTGAAGCGGCCCAAGTTCTTCCCCATCATCTCGTCGGCAGTGCTGGCGAAGATGTTTGCCCGTGATGAGGGGGTTGATGGGTTCATCGTCGAGGGACCAACTGCAGGAGGTCACAATGCTCCGCCGCGGGGGAAGCTGCAGCTCGATGACAACGGGGAGCCGATCTACGGAGAGAGGGACGATGCCGACCTCGCTGCGATTGCCGAGTTTGGGTTGCCTTTCTGGCTCGCAGGCTCGTACGGCGAACCGGAGCGGGTTGTGGATGCGCTAGAGGCGGGGGCGACCGGGGTACAGGTGGGAACTGCCTTCGCCTACGCCGAGGAGTCCGGCTTCTCGCCCGAGGTGAAGGCTCGGGTGATCGCTCAGAGCAAGGCCGGCTCGGCAGCGGTGTTCACCGATCCCGTCGCGTCACCCACCGGGTTCCCGTTCAAGGTTGTTTCGGTGCCGGACACGATGTCCGAGCAGAACCTCTATGAGAAGCGGGAGCGGGTTTGCGATCTTGGCTACCTGCGTACTGCTTACCGGATCGATGACGAGACCGTCGGCTGGCGTTGCGCCTCCGAGCCGGTGCGTGACTACGTGCGTAAAGGTGGCGACGAAACGGAGACGATTGGCCGCAAGTGTGTCTGCAACGCGCTGATGGCCAGCATCGACCTCGGTCAGGTGCAGAAGAGTGGCGACGAAGAGTTGCCGCTGGTCACGTCGGGCGACGATGTGGCCAACGTGGCGCGATTTCTCAAGCCAGGTGCCGAAACCTATTCCGCGGCCGACGTAGTCGAGTATCTGCTTCGAGATGTCCCCGCCGCCCGGCGCTGACGTCCACCGGGTTCGGCTTGCTCGGTGCGGCACGGTCGCTTCGCCACTAGGCCCCGTCTGGGCCTCATCCGATTGATGTAGCGCACATGCGGCTCAAGAAAACACACCCGAAAGGTCGATAAAGAACTGTGCCTGCCGCGGATAGAGACGAAAGGGCAGAGAGATTGTCGGCTATCGCCCAGAGTATCGCCCAGGGAACCTATGTGATCCCCGCCGAGGAAGTTGCGGCGGCGATCATGTCGGGCCCGTTTGTCGCGTATCTCCGAAGGCTCGCCCTATTTGACTCGCGAACCGAGTCGGCCGAGGAGAACGACGACCGCTAGACCGAGGACACTGAGGCCAACTACACCGGCCAGGTTTTCGTCCGGTCTTCCCAACACCGTGCTATCCAAGCCATCCGGCCACGGCCACAGCACCCTCAGTGACCCGGCCATCAGGCCGATCAGCCCGGCAACGACAGTGTCGTGATGGTGAGACAGCGCCCAGCTGAGTAGCTGCGAGAAGAGGGCCAGACCCAGAATCATCCCGACCAGCATGACGCCGAGCGTCGTCAGCGACCGTTCGTTGACCGCCTCCAATACCGGCCCGTACATACCGAGAACAACGAGCAGGAAAGACCCGCTCACCCCGGGAAGGATCATCGCGCAAATGGCAATGGCCCCGGCCCCGAAGAATGCCCACAGCGCCGGATCGGCGAGTTGCGCCACGGTCTCGTCGGAGGTCCCCTCGCGCAACCCGAGGACGTAGAACGTTGCAACCGCCATCCCCACAGCAGTGGCCAATGCCATCGCATGCCACCTCCCTACGAGTCGCCAGGCAATGATGACAGACCCGGCGATCAGGCCTGTGAAGGCCCCGGCCATCTCCTCCGGGTAGTCATGAAGCAGGGTTTCGAGGACGCTGGCCAATGAAAGGACTGCAAGCAGGATGCCGACCAGCAATGGAATCAGGAAGCCCCAATCCACCCGCTGCAGCCATCGCCCCGTCCCCGGCCAGTCGCCCCGGACCATATGGCCGAGCGCAGAGCTACCGGCCCTGATTGACTCGACCAGGCGCTCGTAGATACCGAGCACGAGGGCAACCGTTCCCCCCGATACACCGGGGACGATATCGGCGGCTCCCATCAGGAAGCCGCGCAGAACATGATTTGGTGCTTGTCTCACCGCCGGGATTGTAGGGGCCACTTCGGCAAATCGGGTTCGCTGCGCAGGTGCCGGGGATCAGGCTTCGAGTGCTCACAGTTGGGGTGTGCACGGAGGTCTAACATTGCGGAATGGAGCCCAAGGTCGTATTGCATGATCACCTCGACGGGGGAGTGAGACCATCGACCATCATCGACCTGGCCCGTCGCAACGACGTCGCTCTCCCCACCCAGGACGTGCAGGAACTAGCCGATTGGTTCACCATCGTGCCCGGGATGCCGTTCCCCGACGCTTGGGCCCGGTTCTACCTGGTAATTGAGCTGCTGCAATCGGCGGACGCGCTTCGCCTTGTTGCCCGCGAAGCGGTCGAGGATCTTGCTGCCGATGGCGTTGTTTACGCAGAGCTGAGATTTGCCCCACTCAACCACCTGGCTGACGGAATGACCGGAGATGATGTTGTCGCAGCCGTCGTTGCCGGTCTGAGCGACGGGGAGCGGGAGACCGGTTGTGTTGCGCGCACGATCATCTGTGGGATCCGGGAGAACGACCCCGACGAGTCCGCTTCCGCCGCCCGCCTCGCTGCGTCATGGTTGGGCAGAGGAGTGGTTGGTTTTGATCTTGCAGGCAACGAGTTCGACTTCGGCGCCGGCATGCACGCAGAGGCTTACTCAATAGCCCGCGACGCAGGGCTGGGACTCACGATCCACGCCGGTGAGATGGCGGGGCCGGCGAGCATCGCCGAGGCACTCGATGCTGCCAGCCCGACGCGGATCGGGCACGGCCTTCACCTGGTTGATGATTGCGAGGTCCGCGATGGGCGGATCATCGAGCTGGGCAACGTGGCCCGGCAAGTGCTTGATCGGCAGATCACGCTGGAGGTCTGCGTAACCTCGAACAGCTGCCTGGGGACCCCCGTGCCCGAACATCCGGTTCGGCTGTATCAGGATGCCGGGTTCAGCTTGTCGGTCAATCCTGATGATCGTGCAATCACCACAACAACGGTTGCTCGTGAGTACGAGTTGTGGCGCTCGGTTCACGGATTCGACGCGGGCGAGTTCCGGGAGATCAATCTCGGGGCTATCGGCGCCGCCTTCTGTGACGACAATACGAAGGCAGCGTTGCGCACCACCATTGCCAGGGGATGGGCCGGCTAGAGCGGCAGACTGAACTCGACCTTGCCTCCGGGCCCCGGCTCGGCTCTGATCGCTCCGTCCAGTCCAGTGATGAAGCGATGGGCGATTGCCAAGCCGAGTCCCGTTCCGCTTCCGTCCCTGGTGCGAGCCGAATCGGCCCGGGTGAATCGGTCAAAGGCCTGGGTCACAAACTCCGGGGGGAATCCCGGGCCATCGTCGGTGACCCGGACGACGAGCTCACCTGGAGTGGTCACAGAGACCGTGACCCGGCTCTCGGCATGCCGCACGGCGTTGTCGAGTAGGTTGCGCATCACCCGACCCAGCGCTTCCGGCGCCGTATTCGCGGTGATCGACCCGGGCGCAGAGAGCTCGACCTCGATGCCAAGCCGCCGGGCAGTTGGCCGGAGAACCTCGATTGTCTCATCGGCGATCTCAGTCACGTCGACCGGCTGGGTGTTGAGCTCCACATCCCCGGCTTCGAGCCTTGCCAGCAGGAAGATGTCATCGACCAGCCGATGGAGCGACGCTATGTCCCGCTGCATCGACTGCAGGTACCGATGGGGATCAGGGGCCACCCCATCTTCCAGTGCTTCGACGGCTGCCTGCAGGGATCCCAGCGGGCTGCGCAGGTCGTGGCCGACTGCCGTGAAGAACTCCCGTCGTGCCTGGTCTTCGACCGCCCGCTGCGAGTCGGCGGCCCGGAGGTCGGCCGCCATCGAGTCAAAGGCTTTGGCGAGCGCTCCGACCTCGTCACTGCGTGCCACCGCCGGGCTGGCGTCGAAGTCTCCGGCTGCAACTCGCTCGGCGGCATCGGCAATCTGGCGCAGATCTGCCGTGATCGGCCGGGACACTGCGAAAGCGAACCCAAATGAGGCAACGAGGCCGAATCCGAGGACGACGAGGAGCAACTGCAAGTCGTGGGAAGAGAAGAACATCTCCTGGGCCGCAACGACGGCGGTCCCGGCAACAATCAGGAACGAGGTCATGCCAACGGCGACTATCGAGAACCGCAGTGATCGTGCTCGGTTCGACCACCGCGGCAGCAGCAGCACCGCCAGCGCAGCAACGAGGCCGAGGGCGACGAATATGAGGCCGAGACGGTTCCGTTCCGCAGAGGTTGGTTGCATCGTCACTTCGAACAGCCAGATGGCGATGAGGACTGCAGCCGGAAGCCAAAGAAGCGGTCGGTAGTTCATGGCTCGAACCGATAGCCGACACCCCACACAGTTGTGATCCACCGCGGGTTCTCCTGGTCGGCTTCCAGCTTGCGCCGGAGGCGGCGCACGTGGACGGTGACGGTGGACGGGTCCTGCCAATCAGGAGAGGAGTCCCATACCTGTTTCAGCAATTCCGCCCGTGAGAAGACCTGACGGGGTGATCGCGCCAGAAAGGCGAGCAAATCAAACTCCTTGGGCGTCATCTCGACGTCATCGCCATCCAGCGTGACTATCCGCGCTTGCTCGTCGATCAGCAAGCTGCCGAACTCGAGGGTGCCGACAGGGGCGGGGGTGGGGGCGGACCTTCGCAGCACGCTACGAACCCGGGCCACCAGCTCGCGGGGCGAGAATGGCTTGATCACATAGTCGTCGGCACCTAGCTCCAGACCCTGGACACGGTCGGGTTCCTCCGTGCGAGCAGTGAGCAGGATGACCGGAGTGTCTCCCTGCCTTCGTACCTCGGTCAGCACCGAAAGACCGTCGACCTCGGGGAGCATGACATCGAGAATCACGAGGTCGGGCTCGTGATCGGCTATTTGCTCGAGGGCGGCCTTCCCGGTGGCAGCTTCCGCTACTGAATAGCCTTCCCGGACCAGGTAGGCGACGACTACCTCGCGCACCATGGGCTCGTCATCGACTACGAGGATCTGCTCAGTCATGGCGTGGATCATATGCCTCGCAGCGGCCCCATGTTGCGAAACTCATCAGGTTCACCGATTGTTAACTGACTAGTCACCACGGCAACTACGGAGAGTATCGTTGTATACGCTGTGGGTAGTGGCATAATGGAGGTATGAGTGAGCAGTGCATCCTCTGCGGGGTGGACGCTGCCGTACGCGTTAGCGGAACCAGTTTTTGTGCGGCGTGCGGTGTTGATCAGTTCAACTCCACGAAGACCGCCGGCGCTCGTCCCCGGGTGCATCGCCGCGCCACCTGGTTCACCGTGCTCACCTCCAGCCTTCTTCTCAGGATCATGCTCGGTGCGGTCGCGGTGGCCGCAGTCAGTGCAACCGCAGGCACGGCGCTCCAACCTGAAGGCAGTACGGTGGAACAGCCGGTGGCGACTGCGACCACGGTGGCTTCGTCTTCGGTGACGCCGACGACCGCAGCGGGCGATCCCGGGGTAATGGCCTATGTGGGCGCCGTCCAGGATTGGGCCGACTGTGTCGCGGAGGAATCCCGTGTGCGGCCCTTTGCGGAGGCCCTGGCGGCCTGCGGAGTGCAACCGCAAGCGACCGACTTCGGCCTGGTCCTGGCGGGTACCGGTGACGTCCTAGATGAAGCCGACGGGGAAGAGGAGATCGCTGCGTTGGCCTCGGATGAAGAAGTCTCTGTCGACGACGATATCTCATCTGACGAACCGGACACTGTCCCACCGCCGGGTGACGATGCCTCTCCTGGCGGAGAGGGCGACGACCCGCCTCCGCCACCGGCCGACGATGCCTCTCCTGGCGGAGAGGGCGACGATCCGCCTCCGCCACCGGCCGAGAATCCGCCTCCGCCGCCGGCCGAGAATCCGCCTCCCCCGCCGGGCGATGACGCCTCTCCTGGCGGAGAGGGCGACGATGATGATGATGACGACGACGACGACGATGACGACGATGATGACGATGATGATGATGACGACGATGATGATGACGACGATTGATTCGCCCTCGTTCGATTGTCCTCGCCGGCAAAGGGCGCGTCGCTAGCCTGCCGTCTCATGTCCTCCCAGTCCAAGTCCTCTCGATGGTCGTCGCGCGACATCATTGCCAGTGATGCTGCCGCACGGTCCTACCCGAAGCTGGCGGTAGCGCGAGATCTCGAACTGACACATCGGCCCTCTCGAGTCAGCGGCCGTGTCGTGTCGTTCACCGAAGGTCAGCGCATCGTTCTCAGCGACATCGATGGAACTCTCCATGAGTTCAAGCCTCATGCCGGCGTTCTACTTCACCGGGGGAAGCCGGTTGAGTTGGTCGCAGGGGACTGGGCGAGCCAAACCCCGCCGGCATACACCGCTTCCGGTTCGATCGATACCGGTCCGATGCGCGCCCGCACTGCTGGGGCGAACCGAATCTGGGTAGAAGGCATCCACGATGCCGAGCTGGTCGAGAGGATCTGGGGCGATGACCTCCGCATTGAAGGGATAGTGGTCGAGCCGTTGCACGGAGTCGATGATCTGCCCGCGGCCGTCCGCAGCTTTGCCCCGAGCCGGAATCGAAGACTCGGCGTCCTCCTCGATCACCTCGTGCCGGGATCCAAGGAGTCCCGGATTGCTGCCGAGATCGTTGACTCCAACGTCCTGATCTGCGGGCATCCCTACGTGGACATCTGGCAGGCCGTCAAGCCGGAACCGCTTGGCATCGCCGCCTGGCCCGATGTCCCATCCGGCCTCCCCTGGAAAGAAGGCGTTATCACGGCGCTCGGAAGAGTTGAGGATCCCGGCCGGTTCTGGCAATCAGTCCTGAGTCGCGTTTCGTCCTATAGGGATGTGGAGACACCCCTGGTCAATTCTGTTGAGCAGCTGATCGACTTTGTCACTGCCGGGTGACGGCCCGCTACATTCATCCCCATGCGAGCAGTCATCCAGCGTGTCGCCCGGGCGTCGGTGAACGTCGATGGGCAAGTGGTGGGCGAGATCGGGCCGGGCTTGTTGCTGTTGCTCGGTGTCGGCCACGATGACGGCGCCGCCGAGGCCAGGGCGCTGGTGGACAAGTTGCTCGGCCTGCGCATCTTCCCCGACGACCAACGAAAGATGAACCGGTCCGTGATGGACATCGGCGGTTCAGTACTGGTTGTGAGCCAGTTCACCCTGCTCGCCGATGTCCGCAAGGGGCGGCGTCCCTCCTTCACCGGAGCCGCCGCGCCGGAGCAAGCCGCAGTGCTCGTCGACGAGGTCGTCGCCCTAATTGCGGCTGAGAACGTCGGGGTGGCTACCGGCAGCTTCGGCGCCATGATGGACGTCGAGTTACTCAACGCCGGCCCGGTCACGATCGTTATCGATGTTGCCGACGGGCGGGTTCAGTGATCAGCGTCGGCTGACACGTAGGTGCGGCCTGCGTCGCAGAACCTTAGGAAGTCACATTGTCGACAAGCTGGGGAGGGTGACTGCGGGTAATCGGGCCCCGATGCCGAGTCGAGCAGCGACTCGAGGTGGGCCCGAGCGGTGGTCAGCCACTCGTGGTCGACGGCAATCGTCACCTCCTCGAGATTCCCGCCGCCGAGGTAGGCAAAGGTGACTGCGATGGCATCGGGGGTCTCGCTGGACAGAGCCCCATCTGCGGCCGCTACCGCATAGGCTTCGAGCTGGACGATGGCGGCCGGGTTCGCCCCATTTCGGCCGGACTTGAAGTCGACGATCTCCCAACTGCCCGGTTCCGATTCGTAGACGGCGTCGACGCGCCCGCGAATGCGACCTGAGCCCAGACCGATGTCGATGGGGGCTTCGACATAGCGGGGCTTGCTGTGGGCAAACCGGGAGTCGAGGTAGACCTGATACGGATCGGGGCCGCCCGGGGTCGGCTCGTCGCCTGCAGTGACGTCGTACAGATCGTCCGCCAACTCGTCGAGAGGCATCTCCCCGCGACCGTGGAGCTCGATGAGCCGATGGACCTTGACCCCGCGCCGCATGGCGGGTGCCTGGCGCCGCGGCAGGGGCTCGACCTCAGACCAGAAAAACCGTTGCGGGCATTCGGCAAGAGTGACCAGCCCTGTGACCGACGTGTCGACGCCGGCCTCCTCGGCCGTCTCGCCCGGAGGGGAAGGCAGATCGTCGAGAATCATGTGCATCTGGTCCACGGCGGCATCGTACGACTCAGCGCCGCCTGGAACTAGCTCTCTCGGCCAGCCCGGATCGTCCAGGGTGGCCTGGAGGGCAGCGCGCCACCCGGCGGGGAATAGCGGGTCGGGTGCGCCCTCGGCGGAGACGATGGACATTGTCTCCGGTTGCTCGCCCGGATTGTCAACCCGGTGGTTGATCACCAAATCGGCAGCCGTTGCCGCCGCCTCCATGACCGGGCTGGGAGGGCGTGGCTTCGTGGCCCTCCCATGCCAGTGTGCACCAGTCAGATACAGCCGGGTCTTGGCTCGGGTAATGCCTACGTACGCGGTCCGCCACTCCTGGCGATTGCGTACGGCGCGCAGCGCGTCGATCCGGTCTTCGCCCTCGAGCTCAATCGGGACAGGAGCCTCGAGCCTCAGTTCGTAGGGGACGAAACGGGCAAGGCGATCGGGATCATCAAATGCCCCGCGACCAACCGGGAAGACCCCATCGGTCAGCGTCGGGAGGAACACCGTATCCCATTCCAGCCCCTTGGCGCGATGGACGGTCAGCAGCACAACCGCGTCCTCGGTGCCGACATTGGCCGTATCGAGCTCGGCAGCGGACTTGTCGTCGGCGATCAAATCGAGATAGGAGAGAAATGCCTGGAGGGTCGGCCGCCCTCGCAGCGGGCTCCACTCCTCGGCGAGATCGAGGAAGCGATAGAGGTTCACCCGAGCGGTCAGGGCGGCGCCTGCCTCGCGAGCCTCCACCTCGTTCCACATGCCGGTCTCGTCGAGCACGTGACGACAGAGATCGACGAGCGACGAGCCCTGGGCGAGTTCGAGAAAACGGCGATAGAGCTGTCGGAACGCCAGAAGTCGCTTTCGCGCCACCGGCCGGATGTCGTCGATCTCCTCGAGCTGATCGATGGCCTCGACCAGCGGCCACCCGAGATCGGGGTCGTCCCCCAGCATCGCCCGCTGTGGTTTGATCCAGTTGCTCAGCGTGGCGATGTCACGGAGCCCGAGACGGTACGTCGGCCCGAGGAGGAGCCGAGCCAGGGCAATCGAATCGCCGGGCCGCTCGATGGTCCGCAGCCAGGCATGAAGATCGGCCACATCGGGCAATTCGAGCAGACCGCCGAGCGATCCGACCTCAACCGGGACATCGAGAGCCTGCAGAGCATCCCGCACCAGCGCCATATCGCCGTTCTTGCGGAAGATGACTGCTGTGTCGCGCCACTTGACACCCTCTTCTGTATTGAGCCTGAGGATCTCCTCGGCGATCCACTCCGCCTCGTCCACCGCTGTCCGGAAGTAGTCCAGGCCAATCACCCCCGGCGGGGCGGTATCGACCGGCCTCAGCGGAGAGAACGCTTCGTCGCCGTACAGCACGCTGCGGACGCCGTGGGCCGCCTCGAGGATCAGCGAGCCCGAGCGTCGGTTCTCGGTGAGGGGTAGGGTCTCCGCTGCAGTTCCGTCCGGAGTAGGGAAGTGGACCGGGAAGTTGTCGAAGTTCGTTGTCGACGCCCCCCGCCATTCGTAGATGGTCTGATCTGCGTCCCCTACTGCGGTGACCGGGAAGCCACCGCCAAACACCGCTCGCAACAGCTCCCGTTGCGCAGGATCGGTGTCCTGATACTCGTCCAGCAGTGCGACCGAGTACCGGGTCCGAACCCGCTCGGCGATCTGTGGATGGCTGGTGAGGAGCTTGTGGGTCAGCAGAATCAGATCGCCATAGTCGAGCACTCCGAGCTCGCGCTTTGCCTCGTCGTATCGCTGCACGATGGCGGCAATCTCGCTCCGGGTTGCGGCGATCTCGTCTTCGCCCGGTGCGATGTCGGCCGCAGTGCGCAGGTTCCGGGCCAGCTGGGCTGAGAGATCGACGGCTTCATCGACCCGGGCCGGGATCCAGGTGAGGTCGAGCGTGTCGTACTGCCCTGCGGCTATGGCCTCGTGCAGCAGTTGTCGCACGTAGCCCGGACCGACAACCTCTGTGTCGCGTTCCACCCCGACGATGGCGCCAAACTCCTGCAGAATGCCGTAGGCAAACCCGTGGTACGTGGTCACCTCGACCTCGCGCCCGTTCTCGGCCAGCCCGGGCAGAGCCTCGCGGAGGCGCCCGGCCAGTTCCTCCGCAGCCTTGTTGGTGAACGTGATACCAATTGCCCGCTCCGGGCTCAGACCGGCGTCGACGAGATGAGCCAGCCGATGCACGATTGTTGTTGTCTTGCCGGTTCCGGCTCCCGCAATGACGCGCAGTGGGAGAAGCGGGTACTCGATGATCGCTCGCTGCTCTGCAGTCGGTGTGAAGGTCATGCGAACTCCGGGCCGCCTTCCGCCCAGGCGGGGCAGAGCTCACGCAACCCGCAACGCCCACACTGGGCACCGGGCTGTGGTGACCAATCCTCGCTCTGGATACCCGCTGCTGCGGCTTCGAGCCGGGATTCGATGTCGGTGAGCCCGGCCATATCGAACTTGCGGATAGTGACGCTCTTCGCCGACTTCATCGGGAACCAGAGCTCTGCTCCGACAACCTCTCCCTGCGCGCCCAGTTCCGGGTCCCGCCCGGCGGCAAGGGCGTAGAAGCCCAGCTGGAGTGACTTGGAGGCTTCGGGGAGGGTCGGTGCCGACTTGCCGGTCTTGTAGTCGACGACGGTCAGGCCGTGCGGAGATACGTCGATTCGATCCGCGCGACCGGTCCACTTGATCCCGCCGATCTCAGTTTCGAGTTTGTGCTCGAGCGCGGTGGCGCGCCGCTTCGGTGCCGGCCATTTGCTGTAGAGGCGCTGAAGCCCGTCATAGCCACGCTCGAGCCAGGAGTCGGAGAAAGGTGGGCCATTGAACTCCTCCGGATCGAACCGGGCGCCGAGTTCGCCTAGGGCCTCCTCGAGAGTTGCATGGGAGCGCCCTTCTTCCAGAGCGCGTCGCTCGACCGTTTCGAGCACGTCGTGGATGAGTATCCCAAAGCTGGCGTGGAGCGAGGTGTCGGAGCCGATGCGGAGCCGGCGCTCCAGCGCATAACGGCGGGGACAATCCTCGTATAGCTGCGCTTGCGACGGCGACAGCACCGGGCTCTTGTCCACAATTCCGGTGTTGGGGCCCCTTTCGAGCACGCCTCCGAACTCCGTTGGGTTGCGCAGACTCCATCGCTCTCCCTCGGCGAGTACCCGCACCGCGGCCAACCGAGCCGGAGCTGCTGCACCGACATCGACCATGCACCGACGGAGGGCCGCCTCTGCCTCGCGTGGCGTCACCGGTAGGCGAGTACCCGATGGCGGCTCCGCTGCGGGGGCTACGCACATTGCGACGCGACCCGGGGGGCGGCCCGGATCGCCACCTATGCCTGACGCAACTTTGGTGAAAAAGCGGCTGGGGCGACCGGGGCCATCGTCCAACCCGCGCTCGGTCGCGGTCCACACCACCCGCCGCCGCGCCCTGGTCATCGCGGTGTAGGCGAGCCGGCTCTCCTCCTGGAGTCGGAACGCGCGGTACTCGGCCGAGTCCGTAGGGACGTGGGGTAGCAGGTGCCGAACGCCGAGCAGAGAATCGCGCGAGCGAAGGTCGGGGAACACCCCGTCGACAGCGTCGGCGATGAAGACGACATCGAGCTCGAGTCCCTTGGCCTGGTGCAGAGTCGTCAACGTGAGCCGATCACCGGCAGGGCGCCTGTAGCTCAGCAGCGGTTGTGCTTCGAAGTCCTCGCTCTCGGCGAGGCGACGGTAGTCCAGCAAGGTTCCATTCGGGTTGCGCTCCTCCCATCTGGTCAGGACCTGGGCCAGCGACCGCCATGCCGACCGCTCTTCGACCGCGTCGGGATCGGCGACCATCTGGGCGATACCGGGGAGGCCGGTCCACACCTGCCACATGCCCTGCAGCGCCGGTGCTTCACCAGCCCAGCGGGGCTCCTCCAGCAGATCGGCGAGGGATGCCCATTCGGGTAGCTCCTCCCTGATCGCGGTAGCCCATTCGCCCCGGGCTCGGGCCCGGCGCTCGAGCGAGCGAAAGGCACCGATGGTGAGCCCGACCCTGGCGCCCAACAGGACGCGGCGCAGAGCTTGTTCGCTAGACGCAGGCCCATCACAGCCGGTTGCGGCAACTGCGAGATCGAGGAGGAATCGAACAGCTGGTTGATCGGTGAGCCGACTCCCCGGTAGATCGTGTGGGATGTGGCGACGTTCCAGTGCTCGAGACAGGTCGGACAGCAGGCGTCGTTTGGAGCGCACGAAGACACCGATGCCGCGATAGGGAACCCCCTCGGTCAGGTGTAGGCGCTGCGCCTCTGCGGCGATCCATTCCGCTTCCTCCACTTGCTGATCAAAGAGGTACGCCTCGACAATCCCCCTACCCGGGGCGGGAATGACTGCACCTGTAGCTCCCGGCAGGTCGCCGGTTGTCACGTCGACCGCTGCCTCGAGAATGCTTGCAGGGGTCCGGAACGACGTAGTGAGCAGCAGTCGCTGTGCCGGTCTTCCGGGGGCGGAGAAATCGGCCTCGAACGCCGCAACGTTTTCTACGGTCGCCCCGCGGAAGCTGTATATCGATTGGTAGGGATCGGCAGCAGCGAGGATATGGCCGGCGCCTCCCTGTAGCGCCTGGAGCAGTCGCACCTGTGCGGTTGTGGTGTCCTGGTACTCGTCGACCAGAACGTAGCCCGCCTCGCCCGAACCCGGTGCGGCCTCGTTCTCGAGGAGCCGCACCGCCGATGAGATGAGGGTCCCGTAGTCGATTCGTCCCAGCTTGCGGAGAGCCTTGTCGTAGGTGACCAGGAAATCGGGGAGCCCTTGCCAATCGGCACGATTGCGCGCTGACAGGGCCTCGGCGGTCAGCATCTGCTCGGAGGCCCGCAGGATGAAGTCGGTTACCTCTGCGGCAAACGTCCTGGTTCCCAGCAGCTGGGCAAACGCCGGCGACCAGTCCTGAGGGGACTCCTCGACGAGCAGCTGGTGGACGAGGGCAACCTGTTCTGGGCCGGTGAGGATCTGCGGGTTCTCCGTCCATCCTGCTGCGCCGGCATTCTGCTCGAGTAGCCGTGCCGCATACGAGTGAAAAGTCGCGATGTCGAGCGCGCCGATCGTGCCCGAAATGCCCGCTCTGATCCGCCGCCGGACTTCGGCCACGCCCCTTCGGGAGAACCCGAGAATCGCGATCTCTCCCGGTTCGGCTCCTGCCCGGGTGAGAAGGTGGATTGCCCGCTGCACCAGGAACTCGGTCTTGCCGGTTCCCGGTCCGCCGACTACGAGCTGAGGTCCGGAGGTGTTGGCGACCGCTTGCGGCCAGTCCCCGGGGTCGACGGTTGTGATGCTCACGACGCAGCGACGGTCTCGGGTTGATCGGCGAATGCCGGGCAGATGTCCTGGTACTGACACCAGCCGCACAGCTTGCCGGGACGAGTGGGGAACTCCTCGTTCAGGATGGCTCGGTTGATTGCAGACCAGAGGGCTTCGAGCTTGCGCTGGGTTGCGTCGAGCTGCTGATCGGTGATTGGGATCTCGTAGACAGTCGGGCCATTGAGGTACATGAGTTTGAGGCGCACCGGCGTTCGACCCGTCCGTTTCCGGATCAACAGCGCGTAGATCTTCAGGGCGAAGAAGGCCGGAATTGCATATTGCTCGGGTGGAGCCTTGCCCGTCTTGTAGTCGGTGATCACCACCCCGTCGGGTTCCTCCTCCATCCGGTCGAGGATTCCCCGGATTGTGATTTCGCCCAGGTCTTCGAGCATGTCCAATTCACGATCGAGCGGCTCGAGTTGGGCAGGATCCTCAACCAGGAAGTAGTTGGCCAGCACCTCGAGGCTTTCGATGCCCCAATTGCGTTCGGCTTCTGTGTTGTCGAACAGGTCGGGGTACTCGGTGTCACGGAGCTCCACCCAGGCCCGGCGAAAGAGCTCGTAGAGCCGTTCAGGGGTCCGTTCCGCCGCCGGTAGGTCGAATAGCCACTGCAAAGCAAGGTGAGCCGTAGTGCCCCGCGCCTGATATACCGTTGGAGGGACCTCGATCTTGTCGATCGCCTTGAACTTGAACAACTGCGGACACACCTTGAAGTCGCTGGCGCGACTCGGCGACAGAGTCTCGAGGAAGGGCGGAGAGCTCGTTTTGGTCTCGTGGTGATCGGTAGAAGTCATCGTTGCTCCGACTATACGCCCACGGTGTGACAGAAACCACACGCGTGTAGTTATCCACAGATTCGGGTCGAATGACCGGGCTTGTGGAAAACCGCGAAACAAAACCAAAGCACGCGAAAACGAAAGACGTTTCTGGCTTGACGGCCACTAGCGGTGTGCCTTACGTTTTCCTTCCTCGAGGGCTCCAACCATGGAGGAGCCGGTCTCGGAAGGGGCGGACCCGGGAAACTGGACCGCACCGGCACCGGGATCATCGGGATGGATACATTCCGCAGCGGGATCACGACCCCGCAGCGACCCGAGGGGTTTCGGCCCCAACGGACGCAGACGGTCTGGGGAGTTTCGGCTCTTCTGACCGGCAGGACGACGGTTCTGCGCCCGAGGCTGAGCTTCAGCCGAGATTTCGGTCTCGACTGGGATTTCGGTCTCGACACCGGAAGAGCCTCCGGGCTCGGCCGGGGAGGGTTCGCCCTCCGCCGGAGGGTTCGCCCTCCGCATCGACTGGCCCTCGGGCCGGTCAACCGAGCGGCCTCCGGGCCGATCGGACCGGGTGGTCTTCGGACCAACCGGAGTCTCCAAGCGAGGCAGACCGCCGGGAAGGCGCGGGTCACGGCCCGCTCCGGACAGGTGGCCGGCACGCAGCGGAGACGGATGGGGCTTCGGTCCCGTCCGCCGGTGAGATCGGCGGATCTGAGGGTTTCCTCGGGCAGAAGGTATCGGCTGGAAACGGTCGGGGCCGGACACCGAGAAGGCTGCCGGATCAAGGCCCTTTGGGCCGGGGTTCGAGCGGCAAGCCATCGGAGACAATGGTCCCACGGGTTTCCCCAAGGCGGGGGCCTCGGCACTCGCCAAGGAGAAGGCACGACCGGTCGTGCGGGGATAACACCCCGGGCATCCGGACGAGCCAGCAGTTGGCTAACGCCATCTGCAACAGCGGCTGGAAGAGCCCGCCCCTCGGGGAGGTGCTCGACCAGAAGCAAGGATCCCCGAGAGGGTGGAAGCTTCGGCAGAAACTCCCTCGGGGTTTCCTTTTGCCTGCGGCCCCCGGCGGCGCCTCCTCGGGCGCGCTAGGAGCAGCTTTCGACCGGCTCGAGCAGAGTCACGAGCTCATCGTCACCAGGTCCGGACAGCAGGCCCTTGAAGCCGAATGGCCCGGCAGTGAAGGTCCAGAAGTCGATATCCTCGTCACCGTCGATCACAAGACCTTCCCCCCAGACCGAGCGCAGGTCGGCAACCGTTGTTCCCAGCCCGATACCGTCATCTGTTTGCAGGCCCAGACCACGCGGATCGACGCCACCGATGTTCTCGGCGTAGTCGTAGCCGTACGTGTAGGTGTAGAACCATCCGCCGAGATCTGACTGGCCGTCATCGACGAAGATGGTCACCAGGCTTCCCCACCCAATTGCTCGCATCGTCTCCCCAGGGCACGTACCGAAGAGATTGGGCGTCGCAGGAATCCACCCGGAATCGAGATCGGGTGCCCCGAAGCGAGCCGTGAGGTTTGCCACAACCGTCTCGGGATCCAATCCGAACAGAACGTCCCCGAGCCCGGAGTCGGTGAGCGCAACCGTAGCCAGCGGCGCATCTTCGGTTGTTGTAGTCGTACTACTGGTGGTTGCGCAGGCTCCGAGGATGATCGTGGCGAGCGCAACGAGGGTCAGCAATGGACGGCTCATGCGCAAAGGACCCTAGCGCCGGCAACCAACAATGGAGCATTGCCACGGGAGCGGACCCGGGGCCTAAGCTGGCGAGTCTGGAGGCGAAGTAGGAGAGAGCGGCCCGCACGGATATGGACCAGCACACCAGCGAAGAGAGCACCGGGCCGGTCGTCGGGCGAGAGTTGGACCTCGTTGGCGGCCGTCGCGAGTTCAAGATCGTCGGCATCACGATTGCCGGTCGGCGGCGTCGGCCGTCGGGGGAGGCGGCACCTCTGCCCCGCGACTTGCGCGGAGCAGGGCAGCTCTGGTTGATGTTTTCGCTGTCGGTCCTGCTTGTCTGGATGTGGCTGTTCGTTTCCCCCAGCGCCTCGCAGTGGTGGACCGAGCAGGACTACAGGCTGCTCGATTGGCTGGTTGAGCTTCGCAACGAGTCCCTCACCTCGACGGCGAAGCTGCTCAATGTCCTTTCCGCCGAGTGGATCATCCGCATTCTGCGCTTGGGAACCCTCGTGGCTCTTGCCCTTGTTAAGCGCTGGCGTCATCTCTTTGCCGTGCTGATTGCGGTAGTCATAGTCGAGTTCACGGGCGACGTCCTGCAAGACATGATCGGTCGGCACCGTCCCCTGGTGCCGATCCTGGCTGATTGGGAGGGGGCGTCTCATCCCTCCCGCCCGGTGGGCGGCCTTGCGGTGACCCTGGCCGCGATGGGCTACGCGTTGATCCCATACGGAACCAATCGCCGTCGCTTTCTGTTTGGTAGCGGAGTGGTGATGGTTGCCGTTGCGCTGTCCCGTATGTACCTGGGCCTCGATCATCCCAGCGATGCGTGGGTTGCTCTGCTCTTCGCCCCGGCGGTGGCAGTCCTGACGTTCCGTCTCTTTGCGCCGGAGGCGTCCTTTCCCATCACCTGGAAGCGCGGTGTCAGCGCCCATCTCGACGTCAGCGGGCGACGTGGCGAAGCAATTATTCAAGCCGTTCGAGACCAGCTAGGTATCGAGGTCGTCGAGGTGGCGCCATTCGGGCAGGAAGGGTCGGGAGGATCCACGCCGCTTCGGCTGGAGCTCGCTCCAGATGACTCCCACCCTGAGGACTACCTCTTCGCCAAGCTATACAGCCAAACCCATCTCCGCTCCGACCGCTGGTACAAACTCGGGCGCACCATCCTGTACGGAGCCCTCGAGGACGAACTGAGGTTCACGTCGGTGCGACGTCTCGTCGAATACGAGGACTACATCCAGCGCGTGATGCGCGATTCCGGGATACCGTCGGCTGAGCCCTTCGGTGTGGTGGAGATCACGCCGGAGCGGGAGTACCTGATGGTCAGCCAGTTCCTGTTTGGCTCTAAGGAACTGACCGACGCAGATGTTGACATCGCCATCATCGACGATGCTCTGGGCGTGATCCGTCAGCTCTGGGACGCCGGTCTCGCCCACCGGGACATCAAGCCGGCGAATGTGATGATCAGGAACGACCGTGTGGTCCTGATCGACGTCGCCTTTGGCACCGTGCGCCCCAGTCCGTGGCGCCAGGCCGTTGATTTGGCCAACATGATGGTGATCCTTGCGCTACGGAGCACCCCAGAAGTCGTGTACGAGCGGGCATTGCTGCAGTTCGACCCTCACGATATTGCGGAGGCCTTTGCCGCAACTCGCAGCGTCACGCTGCCGTCACAATCGAGGAGCTCCTTGGCGGCATTCCGCCGTAGCCACGGCGTGGATATTGTCGCCGAGTTCCGGCGTATGGCTCCGCACGCCGAGCCCATCAGCATCCAGCGGTGGAGCACACGGCGAATCGCATTGGCGCTCGTTGCTGCGTTTGCCCTCATGATCGTGCTGAGCACGCTGGTCTCCGAAGTCTCCGGCGGAGGTATGTTGTGACTCTGCGCAGGCTTCTCCTGGTCGTCGCGGTTGCCGTCGTCGCTTCAGCCTGTGGCAGGCTCGGCACGGGTCTGCCTGCTTGCGGAGCGCCGCCCAGTAGCCCCAATGCAGCCAACGTCCTATCGGTGCAGGCACTGCCGGAGGCGGCATACGCACCCTGCCTGAACTCGTTGGAGTTGGATTGGGATGAGGTCGAGTTCTCCGCAAGGAGCGGCTTGGTCCGTCTCGAATTCGAGCGGGGCACCGACACTTTTCTCGATGTCCGCCTCACCGCCACCTGCGACATAGGTGACGCAAAGGAGGTTCGCAGCGGGCAAGAGGACGTCACCCGTTACGAGGACGTCGTTGTCGTCGAGGAGGAAGTGCGGCTCACCATCGTTCCGGACGGGGAGAGGCCGCTCGCCCATGCCCTCGGGCTTGCCTCCCAGCTCAACGGTTCCTACCTCGAGGACCGGCCCCTCGTCGTCATCGTGGATGTCGAAGCAGCGAGATCTGCGACGGAACGTGTTGGCGAAGCCGCCGCGGTGAGTGACTTCGTCTGGATAATCGGAGATATCGACGTCGACGAGGGAACGCTGGCGATGAGGCCAACAGCCGGCGGCGAGTGGATCCGCGGGATAGAGCTCGATGACGCTCTCGACGAGATGGAGGATATGGTCGAGGACATCCAATATCGGGGCAACTGGTACCTCGTATTCGATGGCGGTTGCATCACCTATGACTTCGACACCGAGGGGAAACTCGCGGTGTCGATCGCACGGCAGGCCGATGCCGCCATAGGGCTCTACCGCAACTCGGATTTGATCGACGCAGCTCGCGACGCCGGCTTCGAACCAGTAGAACGGTGAGAGCGATGGACGGGCAGGAGCGCCGGGAGCCCCACCACGGCATCGATCACCTCATCCTGGATGATCACGTGTGGGCCGAGCGTCTGGCGGTAGCCGCTTGGGTGATTGCCGGCTGTCTCTTCGCCGCGATGGCCATTGGTCCGGTCCGCGACGCGATCGAGTCGTTCGATCGCTGGTTCTTCGATCTGGTGTATCCGATCAAGTGGGGACCCCTCACCGCCTTGTCCTACCTGCTGGCGTTCCTGGGTAGTGCCATCTTCATCTGGCCACTGCGGGTCGTCGTGACCGCCGTGCTGATTGTCAAGAAGCGGTGGGTCGCCCTCGCTGCCTGGCTCGTGCCAATCTTGCTCTCCGAGCCGCTCATCGGGTCACTCAAGGCTGCGTACGGACGGGAGCGTCCGCCCGAGGCTCTCGTAACCGAGATCACGGGCTCCTTCCCCTCCGGGCACGCCGTAGCGGGGGCGGTAGTTGCCCTGTCTCTGGTGATCGTGCTCGTTCCCCGCGGCCCGGCACGGCGCAATCTGGAAATGGGTGCCGCGGTATTCGTGTTTCTGATGGCCGGATCGCGTATCTACCTGGGCGCCCACTGGTTGACGGACGTCCTCGCCGGCGTAGCGCTCGGTGCGGCGTGTTCCATCGGAGGTGCGGCGTTGGTCCAACGATGGTTCCGTTCGCGCAACGCTACGTAACGCTATGCGCATCACCGGCCAGCTGGTCGCGGTCCTCTTCGCTTATTCGCCACGAGCGATTGCGTCGCCAAATCACATAGGACGCGGCGCCGAGCGGGACGGGTAGTGCATACGTGATGACCCGGAAGACCAGGATGGCGGCGACCACCTGTGCCTTTGTGATCTCGTCCAGGCCAATGGTCAGCGCCGCTGCGTACCCGAGCTCAACAACTCCAACACCTCCGGGGGTGATGGGCAGAGCAGAGATCAGTCGCACAAATGCGAACGCCGCCAGCACCTGAATCCAACTCAGTTCCTCTTGACTGACCCCGACATGGCGCAGGGTGATCAGCAGGACGGCATACAGTGAGAGATGGCTGAGCACGGTGGCCAGCGTCAGTTGCAGCCAACGGTGCTGGAGTAGACCGATCGTATCCCGACGAAACGCCGCGGCCCGCTCGCCCCAGTCGCCGACCGGCTCTTTGCGAATGAACGATCGCAGGCGCGAGACGATCCTGCCCAGCGAGGTGCCCACGCTTCGCGCCAGGCGATCTGATCGCAAGGTCATCGCCAGCACGACGATCGCTCCGACCAGGGCGAGAAGCCCGATAGCGGATGCGCTCAGCCACGCGCTCGAGACATCTCGCTCGATGGCGAGTAGCCCGAGGGCGACGATCGGCATGCCGAGCTTCACGAAGTTGTTCCAGATACCGGTAACCACTGCCGAACGGGTTATTGCGGTCAGGCGGAAGCCCCACGAAGTAAGCATCGCCAGGGTCACACCAACACCGATGGCTCCACCGCCGGGCAGAGTATTGGAGACGGCGGTCGATGCCTGATTGACAACCGCTGCTTCCCGCAATCGGAATCCGGGGAGCGCGGCGACGAGGACAAACCAGTAGGTAGCGAGATTCCACAGGGCAACCGCTGCAAGCGATACCGACTCGAGCCAGGTGAGCGAGCGGATAGTCGCCCACACCTCGCCGTAGTCTGCGATCCGGGGCATGACGCCGACGAAGATCCCGGCAACGATGGCGAGGGATAGTGCACCCTGGGCAAGTCGCTTGGCGAGGGACCGATTCTTGTCTTCCTTCGCAACGGGCCGGTGTTGCTGGGTGGTGTCTCTCACGCTGGAGACACTACACATCGGTGTTCGGGAGCCAATCTGGGGAAGCGCGAAACAAAAAGTAAAGTCGCGAAATGAAGTGACCATTTCGGCTTGACCGAAGTGATCAGCCTCGTCTACCTTTCCGTGACACGTTGCAGCGGGAGACCGCAGCGACGGAGCCGGGGCCCCGCAAGGGGTCACGGGGATCCGGAAGGGTCGCCGGGCCGCAAGGCAAGGTGACCGCCCCGCAAGGGAAGTCCGGGGCCGAGCCCTCGTGGTTCAGCCCCACGGGCAGAGAAGGATCGGTCCGGCTGGAACCTCGGTTCCGGACGGCATCTCGGTTGAGTCGCAAGACTCCGACCGGGAAAGGAGAACCCCGAGAGGGTGGACGCTTCGGCGGAGACTTTCTCGGGGTTTTTCCGCGCCCCGACCCCGCTCGCACGGGGTGGCCTCCCGGGTGGAAGGCTGCGACTCGACCTCGGGTCGATTCACAACGCCAGCCGCGGGCGAAATGGCCGTATGATTGGGTCATGGCTTTTCCAGACAACATCCTCACCGAAGATGAGACAGTCGTTAGTCAATTCCGACCTCACTGGAGAATGCTCGCCATCCCGGCGCTGTGGCTGCTCGGCGGCATCGTTGCCGTCGTGGTCATTTTCCAGGTGATAGAGGCAGAGGGGTGGATTGCGCTCGCTCTCGTCGCTGCCGTCGTTCTCGCCATGATCCCGCTGGTCGTCTCGCCGGTGATCAACTGGTGGTTCACCTACTACGTGCTGACCACCGAGCGGCTCATCACCCGCACCGGAATGATCGCGCGCAGTGGGATCGAGCTGCCGCTGCAGAACATCAACAACGTCCTGTTCAACCAGAGCATCATCGAACGAGTCCTGAAGTCGGGTGATCTACTCATCGAGTCGGCAGGGGAGAGCGGCCAGAGCGAGTTCACCAATATCCCCAACCCGGAGCGGTTCCAATCGTTGCTCTATCGCACGCGGGAAGAACAGTCGCGCAAGACCGCAGCGGAGGAATCCGCAATCGCTGCCGATATCACCCGCGATCCAACGGAACAGCTGGAGCGGGCGGCGCGGCTCCGCGACGAAGGGGTCCTGTCCGAGGAGGAGTTCCAGGCGATGAAGCAGAGAATCCTCGGCGACGACTCGTAGTCGGCCAGTAGGCCCCTGGTCGCGCAAGGCCTCAGCCTGTACATTGTCCTCGAGGAGGACGTATGTCTGCTGAGAAGCTTCGCGAATACCTCCTAACCCACGGTGTGCCCTACGAGGTGCACGAGCATCCGCTCGCCTTCACGACCTCTCGTGTCGCCGAAGTCGAGCATATTCCCGGCAAGGACATCGCCAAGCCGGTCATCCTGATGGCGGATGATCGTTTTGTGATGGTTGTCGTACCCGGTCACAAGCATGTCGACCTGGGCAAGGCTCAGGAGGCTCTGGGCTGCGATATGGTGCGATTGGCCGAGGAATCCGAGTTCGCCGGAGCGTTCGCTGATTGCGAGCGCGGCGCCGAACCGCCGCTCGGGCATCTCTACGGCATGGAGACCATCGTCGACCTACGGCTTGACTCGCCTCGCGTGACATTCCGCGGGGGGAGCCACACCCAGACGATAACGATGGACCTGGAGGACTATCGAGCCGCCGCTCACGCGGCGGTGGGCGACTTCGCTGCCGGCCGCTAGAGGGCCTCGGCGATCTGCCCAGATGCGGGGGAGGTTCGCCCTCGTCAATAGGCGCGGGCGAATCGACTGACGCACTCAATGTGGAAAGTATGGGGGAACATGTCGACCGGTGTGACCCAGTCGAGTTCGTAGCCCCATTCCGCCAACAGCGCCGTGTCCCGGGCGAGGCTTGCTGGATCGCATGACACATAGACGAGGGCGCGCGGCTCTGCCGCGGTGACCGCCTCGACGCCGTCGACACCGAGCCCACGACGTGGTGGGTCGGCGATCACGACGTCCCAGTACTCGTCCAGTCTCTCGATTGCCTCTTCAGTCGGCGCCTGCACGATGCGGAAATCGTCGATCCCGGCACGGTTGAGATTCGCCTGGAGATCCCTGGCTTCGACCGAGCCGACCTCAATGGCAACCACGCGACCCGCCGCCTGCCCAACTGTGGCTGCAAAGAGGCCACCACCGGCGTATGCATCGAGCAGGGTGTCGGTCTCGCCAACCGTGGCGGCTTCTGCCGCCAGCCGAACGAGCTGTTCCGCTCCCGGCGTGTTGTTCTGGAAGAACGCAGTGCCGCTGATGCGGAAGGTGACCCCGGCGACCGTCTCCTCGAGCCGGGCCTCGCCGATGATCGGCTCGGTGCCATCGCCGGTGATCCGACAGACGTTCGATCCCCAGGAGCTGGCTTGCGCAGGGATCTTCCCGCGCACTGCGACGAGAGTCTCCCCGGTTGTGGTTGACGTCCGCAACGTGATGGCCTGTGCGCCGCTGAGGTCGCCAAGGTCCACCATCAGGTCGGCCAGGTTCGGGTGCAGGATCTGACACTCGCTGAGGGGGACGAGTTGTCTCGACTTCCGCTCATGGAGCGCCGGGCGTCCTGATGCAACGCGATAGTCCATCCGATTGCGGTACCCATAGGGCGGGCCCGGAGCTACGGTCGGGCGAACCGGGGGATCCGGATGCTGGCCCAGGTGAGCTAGCTGCCCGGCGACTATCTCCCGCTTCCACTCGAGCTGTGCCTCGTAGTCGCCCATCTGCCATTGACAGCCGCCGCATCGCCCGAAGTAGCGACAGGCGGGCTCGGTGCGAGCATCGGATGGCTCGAGGATGTTGACGAGGCGGATGCGGCCCCACGAACCTTTGTCCACCTCAATGGTGCCGGTGATGAGCTCACCGGGTATCGCACCGTCGACGAAATACGCCTTGCCGTCGCGGCGGGCGATGGCGGAACCACCGTGAGCCATGGTTTCGGTTCTGATCTCTAGCTCGCTGATGGCACACCGTCCGTATTGGGGGTCAGCAAGCGAGACTACTCTTCCCGGCCATGCGCGCCTTTCACGCAACCTGGTTCTGGGTTGCGGTCATCTCCACCGGCTCGGTCGGTCTGTGGGGTCTGACGCTCGGACTGATGAAGCGAGCGGCCCCTCCTCCCTTCGTCTATGCGCGTGCGGCCGCGTTTGTCGCTATGGGCATTCAGGTGGCTGCGGGACTCACCCTCTACGCCCGCGGCCTGCGGGCTCCAAATGACTTCCACCTCTTCTACGGACTGGTAATCGCCTTTACGTTCGCCTTCGCCTACATCTACCGCATTCAGCTCGACCGCCGTCCTGAGCTTGCGTACGGTCTCCTCCTCCTGTTCGTCATGGGCCTGGGCCTACGGGCCTGGTCGAATGTCTACTGAACGAGATCCGGTAGCTGATTACGATTGCGGAGGGCCGTAACTCGCCGGTACGCGTGTGGGTCCAACGAAAGGCCTGTTGAGGAGGGCTAAATGCTGCTGGATGGGAAGAGACTCGTGATCACCGGTGTGCTCACCGACGACTCGATTGCGTTTCACGCCGCGCGGGTAGCCCAGGAGCAGGGTGCTGAGATCGTGTTGACGGGCTTTGGCAGGGCGCTGCGCCTCACCGAACGATCGGCGAAGCGGCTGCCGGTCGAGCCCGATGTCCTCGAACTGGATATCAACAGTGAGGCCGACATGGCCTCCCTGATTGCAGATCTCGACGACCGGTGGGGGGCGGTTGACGGAGCGCTCCACGCCATTGCCTATGCACCCGACGATGCCCTCGGCGGCAACTTCCTGAATACTCCGCCGGACAGTGCCGCAACCGCCTTCCTGACCTCAGCCTTCTCCTACAAGACGCTTGCTGTTGGACTGCGTCCTTTGCTGCAGAAGGCAGGGGGCGGATCGCTGGTCGCTCTCGACTTCGATAACTCCCAGGCATGGCCGCTGTATGACTGGATGGGCGTTGCCAAGGCGGGTTTGCAGGCAGTGACCCGCTACCTGGCTCGTGATCTGGGAGCCGACGGCATTCGAGTCAACGCCGTGGCGGCCGGACCGCTGAGCACGGTAGCTGCGAAGTCGATTCCTCAGTTCGAGGTCTTCGAGCGAGAGTGGGCCGTGCGTGCGCCGCTGGGTTGGGATGTCCACGACGCCGGTCCCGTGGCGCAGATGGTTGCCCTGCTCCTATCCGACTGGACCAACATGACGACCGGTGAGATCCTTCATGTCGACGGAGGTTTTCACGCGATTGCGGCCGGCTCCGAGCCCTCGTAGCGAACTCGAGCGGTCTTGGGCAGCGCAATGGTGAACGTTGCTCCGCCGCCGGCAGTTGGCTGAAACCAAACCCGACCGCCGATGACCTCGGACAACCCGCGCACGATGGAGAGGCCGAGACCGGTGCCGCCTGCAGAACGCGTGTAGTGCGGCGCAAGCTGGGTGAAGCGGTCGAAGATATGGTCGTGAAGCTCATAGGGAATGCCTTCCCCGTGATCGATGACGGACAACCACACCTCGTTGCCGTTGAGCATGGCGACGATGTCGATAGGGCTGCCCGGCGCATACTTGAGGGCGTTGCCGACCAGGTTGACCAGGATCCGCTGCAGGTGATCCGGATCGGTCTCGACTGAGTCGGCCCCGGGGCCCATCTGCACGTAGGTGACTTCGGCCGCATCTGGGATGTGAGCGACGGTGTCTTCGATGAACTCCTGAAGGTGAATCAGCTCGGGTCGCACCGGGAGGGCCTTGTTGTCGAGCCGGGACACAACCAGAAGATCCTCGATCAGCGAGCGAAGCCGATTTGCCTGGCGGCTTGCGGTGTCGATCAGTTGCTGCGCGCTGGCGTCGGGATGAGCGAGTTGCGGGCGCTGCAGAGTGCTCAGGGAGCCGATGATTGCGGTGAGTGGGGTGCGCAGCTCGTGACTCACCACGCTGACGAAGTCAGTCTTCAGCTGTGCCAACTCAACCGCTTTCTGGCTGGTTTCCTGGGCTTCCTCGTATCGTGCGAGCTGGTTGAGCACGAGGGCCGATGGTCCGGCCAGCGATTCGAGCAGGGCGAGATCATTGATCGTGAAGTGGCTGTCCCGCTTCTCGGCAGTAAGCAGAACTCCGATCGGTCGCGACTCGATTCGTAGCGGTACTGCCGCGATCTCATGGCTTCCCAGCTCGAGAAGGAACGCGTCGGCTTCCTCAGCGCGTTCCTCGAGGTTGTTGAAGACCGCAGGTTCGCCGCTGGTAAACACCTGCTGTGCGATGCTGGGCTCCGAAAGCGGCAGTGAGTAGCCCTCAGCGCGCAGAGTCTGCCCGGCAACCCAGATGGGCGACATGACTTCCAGTGCTTCCTCGTCTCGTCGATAGAGCAGGACGACGCCCACTCTGGCGTCGAGCGCATTGGCGACTCGACCTACGAGCTCGGGGAGCACTTCGGAGAGATTGCTGCCGATGCCGATCGTTCGCGACACGTCGTACAAGCGCTGTAGCTCCTGCTCCCTCTCGAAGATTCGGGTTTCCCGCTCCTCGAAGCTGAATACGCGAAAAGCTGCTTCCTCCACGTGGTGGTGCAGGTTGCCGGCGCCCACGGCAATCAGAATTGCCGCAATGGCGAAGGCGGCGATTCGCCACGTTGCGACGGATGAGGGCAGATCGGCCCGGCTGGTGATGTAGCCGAAAGCGATTGTCGCCGCGAGAGCCATCCCCGCCACGTTTATGCCGCGCAGGGCAATCAGCGCCGGGAGGATCGTTGCCGAGAGGAGAGCAACGGCGAGCACGGTGGCGTCGGCGTCACCCCCCAATACGAGAACTCCCATGACGATGAACGTCGACCAGAAGAGGATCACGAGATCGGCAGCAACTGAGTGAAGGATCCTTCGCCACGGGGCGATGCTGAGTATGACAAGAGCTAGACCGAAGATGGGGAACCCGTCACCGGTGAGGCTCTTATCGGCTTGAGTGCGGGAAACGGCAACCACCACGTAGGCAGCCCAACTCAACAGGAGGGCGATGTAGACCGCCCGGACCCGATGCCGGATTGGTGGCAGGTCTGATGTCACCTCGTCTGGACCCCGATTGTCGTGTCTTGTACGAACGCCACGGTAACCTCTTCGCATGGCTCGCGTGCTTTTGTTGTTCGGCGGAAGATCTGCCGAACATGAGGTTTCATGTTCATCGGCTGTCGCCGTATTGCAAGCACTCCGCGAGGCGGGTCACCAGGTCATCCCGGTGGGTATCGACAAAACAGGTGGCTGGTTCCTCGCGGACGAGGGTAGGAACCCTATGGTCGCAGCCGGCCGCCCCGTGTCCTTCCGGGTCCCTGAGGGTCGATTGATCGCCGGCCGCGACGAGATCGAATTTGATGTTGCCTTCCCCGTTCTACACGGCCCATACGGTGAGGACGGGGCCATTCAAGGCGCATTCGAGATGGCCAACACCCCCTATGTCGGCTGTGGAATCGCCGCTTCGGCTCTGGCAATGGAGAAGGACTTCGCCAAGCAGATCTTCGTGCAGCAGCGGATTCCCACCGCCCGCTGGGTGGTAGTGACCACCGCCGATCTATCCAATCCGTCCCGGATCATCGATCGGGTCATCCGTGAGCTCGATTTCCCGGTGTTTGTGAAGCCGGCCGAGCTGGGCTCATCGGTCGGGGTCTCGAAGGCGACCAACGATGCAGAGCTTCAAGAAGCGATGCACCGAGCTCTGAGCCACGGCAGCAAGGCGATCATCGAGGAAGCGATCGCTGGGCGCGAGATCGAGGTAGCGGTGCTCGGAGGTCGGTCCACCGTCCCCGGCGAGATAGTCATTCAGACCGACTGGTACGACTACGAGTCCAAATACCACGACGCAAGTAGCGAGTTTGTTGCTCCGGCCCGCCTCACGCCACCACAGTCCAGCGAGGTCAGAGAATTGGCCGAGCGTGCGTACGCCGCGCTGGGGTGTGCCGGGTTGGCGAGGGTGGATTTCTTCCTGGAGGATCGTGGCCGTGGCTTCGTGATCAACGAAGTCAACACCATGCCCGGGTTCACTCCCATCTCCGGTTTCCCGACCATGTGCCAGGCAAGCGGGATGACCTACGGTGAGATGTGCGACGAGCTAGTTCAACTCGCACTTCACGGCGAGTAGCTAGATCCCACCTCCACCGGGAGCCCGGAACCGTCGCTAGAGCCTGACGACCGGACAGGTGAGGGTGCGGGTGATGCCATCCACTGCCTGGATCCGGGCCACAACCAGCTTGCCGAGCGAATCCACGTCCTCGGCCTGGGTGTGCACCACTGCATCGTATGGGCCGGTTACGGCCTCGCTTTGGGTCACCCCCGAGATCTCGGAGATTCTCTGGGCTACCTCAGCTGCCTTGCCTACCTCTGTCTGGATCAGCACGTAAGCCTCAACCACAAGGGCCTCCTCTGGGTGTACCTGACTCGATCATACCCGGACGCGCGGGAGGAGATGCGGCTCGAGAGCTAGCGCCCGTCCGCTCCGAAGCGCAGGTTGCTAGCCACGAGGGCTCCGTCCACGTCGGCTGCATCGAATACAACCCGCTGGCCCTGGCGGAGCATGCGGAACAGTGATCCTTCCAGGGAGCCGGGACGAAGCTCGATTTCGTCGCCGTCATCGCGGCGAATGACACCAATTCCGGTGTCTGGGTCGTAGACCTTGACGACACCCTGCACTATCTAGGCCTTCACTACTTTGCCGGCCTTGATGCACGACGTGCATACGCGTATACGCTTGCTGTTGCTGCCGTGCTTGACACGGATGCGCTGAATGTTGGGCAACCAGCGACGGCTGGACCGCTTGTGCGAAAAGCTGACCTGTTTACCGACCCACGGCTCTTTGCCGCAGATCTCACATCGATATGCCATGACGGGGAATCCTCCTGAGGCGGCGGGGAGTGTACCAGCGTTGCACGCCGGATGGCGAAGCCCACAACCTCTTCGCCGCCGAGATGCGCCAGAACGTTACCAAATGCTGATACGTTCTGGTTCATGGCAGGTCGTTCGCTGGCGTTTCTCACCTCCGTGCCCGTCGATCGGGTCAAGGGGATCGGGCCGCAAACCAGGAAGAAGCTCAACAAGGTGGGGATCGAATCGGTCACCGATCTGTTGTTGCATGTGCCACGCCGCTATCTCGATCGATCGCAACTCTTCGACCTCTCCGCCGTCCCTCTCGACGAGGAGGTCACCGTTGGTGGCACCGCGATGCAGGTTGCGCAGCGCAGGATCTCCAAGGGTCGTTTGATGACGACGGCCGTCATCTCGGATGGGACGAATGTCATCAAGTGCACGTGGTTTCGTAAGTACATGAAACTGCGGGAAGGCGCCGAGATCGTGCTTTCCGGCAAGGTAGAGCGGTTCCGTGGTGCGTTGCAGATGACCAACCCGGATTGGGACTACTGGCACACAGACGATGCGCTACTGACGGGGCGTGTGGTGCCGATCCACCCGCAAGCCGGGGGCTACTCGCCATCAGAGATGCGGAAGTCGATCAAGAACGCGCTGGACCGCTCGCGTCCAATAACTGAGATCCTGCCGCAGGCGATGCTGGCCCGGGTCGGCTTGATGGGTCGGGATGAGACATTCTCCGCGATTCACTTCCCCGAGTCACAGGATGACACGTGGCCTGCTCGCCGTCGGCTCATCTTCGACGAGCTGTTCCGGCTCGAGGTGATGTTGGCCCTGCAGAAACAGCGCCAATTAGCGGCAGCCCGGGGTGTGGTTCACGATCTTTCCGGTGAGATGGTCGGCGACTTCGTCGATGCGCTTCCTTACGAGCTCACCGGGGCACAGGCTAGATCGATCGATGAGATACAGGCCGACATGGCATCACCGCATCCGATGCAGCGGCTTCTGCAGGGCGAGGTGGGATCGGGCAAGACGGCGGTAGCCCTCGCTGGTCTGCTGACCGGGGTGCAGAGCGGTTTCCAGGGAGCAGTCATGGCGCCGACCGAAGTGCTCGCCGAGCAGCACTACCTGGGGACTCGCGACCTACTCCAGGATGCCGGGCTGGCGCCTCCCGAAGCTGATCCGGATGGCGCCGCAGGCACGAGCAGCCTCTTTGCCGATGATGGTGAGCGCACCGACGGCGTGAAGCTGGCTCTGCTCACATCGAACAACGCCGAGGTCAACTTCCTGCCTACCGGCACCGCCCGTCGTTCTGACGTGATTGATTGGATCTCTTCAGGCGAGATTGATCTGGTCGTCGGCACCCATGCCCTCATCCAGGAAGGCGTCGAGTTCGCCCGGCTTGGCATCGCCGTGGTCGACGAGCAGCACCGCTTCGGCGTGTACCAGCGAGTGCAACTCCGCGAGAAGGTCGATGAATACGATCCTGATCTGCTGATCATGACCGCCACCCCTATACCGCGGACTCTGGCGATGACGCTGTACGGGGATCTCGACGTGTCGGTCCTCGACGAGATGCCGCGCGGCAGGATTCCAGTGAAGACCGTCCACAAGACCAGAGACGAGCGAGCGATGGAGTGGGCTTACGATCTGGTGCGATCCGAAGTCGGTATGGGCCGACAGGCCTTTGTTGTCTGTCCGCTCGTGGAGGAGAGCGACAAGCTGGAGGTCAAGTCGGCCACCGAGGAGTACGACCGCCTTCGTAGCGTGTTCCCCGATCTTCGCCTTGGTCTCATCCACGGACAGCTGCGACCGGCCGACAAGGACGGAGTGATGCACAGGTTCCGGGAGGGAGAAATCGACGTTCTGGTCGCGACGACGGTCATCGAAGTTGGTATCGACATCCCCAATGCCACGCTGATGATTATCGAGGACGCAGACCGCTTCGGGTTGAGCCAGCTCCATCAGTTGCGCGGTCGGGTAGGTCGCGGAGCTCACGCCTCGACGTGCGTACTCATCGCCGAGCCAACCACCCCCCAGGGAGAGGAGCGAATAGCGGCGATGGTCGCGACCACCGACGGCTTCCGCCTTGCCGAGGAGGACCTCCGCATCCGCGGTCAGGGGACCGTCTTCGGCGAGCGCCAGGCGGGTGCAAAAGACCTGAGGCTTGCGGACATCTTGCGTGATGCAAAGCTGCTCTTTGTTGCGCGCGATGAGGCATTCAATCTCGTCCGGGAGGATCCAGACCTCACCGAACACCCCTTGATTCGTGATGAAGTCATTGCGCTGCTCGGGGAAGATGCCGAGCTGGGGGAGAACGCAGAATGGTTGTTCCGCTCATGAGGATCATCGCCGGGGTCGCCCGCAGCCGTCGCCTCGTGGGGCCGCCCGGGCAGACGACGCGGCCGATGACCGATCGGGTTCGCGAGTCGGTCTTCTCGTCGATCGCCGCATGGATCCCGGACAGTGTCGTACTCGACCTGTACGCAGGCACCGGTTCCATGGGGCTCGAAGCCCTCAGCCGGGGAGCGGCCGAAGTCACCTTTGTCGAGCGCGACCCCGCGGCTCTAGACGCGCTACGCCGGAACATCGATACCGTTGGCCTCGGCGGTTCCGTCGTCGCAGGCGACGTCGACAGTTTCCTTGCGCAGGCAAATCCGCCGGTTGATATAGCTTTCGTTGACCCTCCGTATGCGGTGCCGCTAGCGTCGCTGGTGGAGACTATGCAGAAACTGTCTCCACTACTGGCCGAGGACGGCATCGCGATTGTGCATCGCCGGTCGGGTGAGCATCCGCCTGATGCCGTTGCGGGCCTGGTTCTAGTTGATGAGCGCAGCTACGGAAGCGCTGTGCTCTGGCGGTACGCAAAGGAGCAGACTTGGTAGCGGCATTGATCCCGGGGAGCTTTGATCCCCCGACCAACGGCCATCTCGACGTGATCGAGCGCTGCGCCGGCCTGTTTGATCGGGTGCTGGTTGCGGTAGTGCGCAACCCGGCCAAGGCTCCCATGTTCTCGAGCGATGAGCGCGTTGCCATGCTCACCGAATGCACGGAGCATTGGCCCAATGTTGCGATCGGGTCGTTCTCAGGCCTGCTCGTTGACTACGCCGAAGAAGAGAACATCGACGTCATCGTCAAAGGCCTGCGGGCCATGACCGACTTCGACTACGAGTTTCAGATGTCACAGATGAACCGCCACCTGAGCGGGATTGTGACCCTCTTTGTCGCAACCAAGCCAGAATACGGGTACCTATCCTCATCCCTGGTCAAGCAGGTTGCCGGGCTCGGTGGTTCCATTGACAAGCTGGTTCCGCCTCTGGTGGCCACAGCAATAGAGAAGCGGGTATCGAATGAGTGACCAACCCCAAAGCGATCCACCTCCGATTCCGGGCCACGTTCTGGATCTGGTCGAGCAGTCCCGGGTCGATACCCGCGCTGCCCTCGATCAGCTCATCATCGAGGTCGAGGGGGCCAAGAACGTTCCCCTGTCCAACAGCGTGATGCTGCCTCGGGAGGAGTTCATCGAGCGGATGCGCTCGATCCGCTCGACGGTAGACCGGCTGCTCGGTGAGGCTGTCGACGGCCTTCCCGAAGAGTTGCGGGCCGCTCGCTGGATGGTGCGGGAACGCGAGGCATACATCGCCCGAACCAACGAGAACGCTCGCGAGATGCTCACGAAGGCTCGCGAGCGCAGTGAGCAGCTGGTTGCCGAGAGCTACATCGTTTCGGAAGCAGTAGAAGAGGCCAACACCCTCGTCCGCAACGCGGAGCGGGAGGCGGAGCGCATCAGGCTCGAAGCTGAGGATGTGGCGGAACGAGCGCTGTCCGAATCTGAGGCGGTGCTCGGCGAGTTACTCCGGTTTGTGCACGAATCGCGAGCAGCACTGCACGAGCCTTTGCCGCCTGCCGACGAAGTACCCATTTCTGAGTAGCGGCCATCTCTGAGTAATGAACAGCCCATTCCAGTTCTTCATTGGCGATCTCAGATCTGGACGCGCCGAACCGCGTCCGATCTCAGCTGAGGTGTCCGTCGACTGGCGAGTCGAGCTTTCCCGCGTCGAGCCGAGCCCGCCGCTTCGGTTCGATTTCGAGCTGTCTCCTATCGCCGGCGGCATCACCGTGATGGGTGATATCGAAGCCTCCGTTTCCCACCGCTGCCATCGCTGCCTCTCAGAATGGACCGATGAGGTGCTCCATGATGTGGCTCAGATGATCACAACGGCTGGTGACGAGGACGATGACTACCGCCTGGAAGGCGACGTCTACGACTTCGAAGTCCTGGTGCGCGACGAGCTGATGCTCGGTCTTCCGATCGCCCCATCGTGCGGTCCCGACTGTGCGGGACTTGTTGCCGAGGCCGGAAGCGGCTTTAATACGGGCCTCGCCGAAGACGAGGCTGCTCTTAGTTCGCCCTTTTCGGTTCTCAAAGATCTACTGGATGACGGGGCCTAGACCCCAAAAAATGAGGCTCCCATGGCGGTCCCCAAGAAGAAGATGTCGCGCTCCCGCACCCGGCGCCGCAAGGCTGGTTGGAAAGTCAACGCGACGCACACGGTCGAGTGCCCGCGCTGCGGTGCACAAATGGTCCCGCATCGTCTCTGTGCGGCGTGCGGCACCTATAACGGGCGCGAAGTCGTCGACGTAAGCTGATCACATGGCCACCATCGCGATCGATGCCATGGGCGGCGACAACGCACCCAGGGAAATCGTGCACGGTGGCATAGACGCACACCACCGCGGACACCAGATCGTTTTGGTCGGAGATCAAGCGCGCATCGAACCGATCCTCAACGACGCCGGCATCGATCTCCCCATCGTCCATGCCTCGGAGCGGATCGACATGGCGGACGATCCCGCCATCGCCATTCGTGAGAAACGTGATGCCTCAGTCTCCGTCGCGGCCCGCCTCGTCAAGAACGGCGACGCCGACGGGATGATCTCGGCCGGGTCGACGGGCGCCGCCCTGGCCGCAGCAACCTTCATGATCGGTCGGCTGCCCGGTGTTTCCCGTCCCGCCGTTGCCTCCTATCTGCCGTCCGGGTCGGTTGTCCTCGACATGGGAGCCAATCTCACTTGTCGCGCCGCGGATCTTGCCCAGTTTGCGGTGATGGGTGCCGCTCTGGCGCGTACGCATTACGGCGTTGCGGAGCCAACCGTTGGCTTGCTCAACATTGGCGCAGAGGCGGGCAAGGGCCGGTTGCTGGAGAGGGAAGCGTACGCGCTGCTGGAGGCGCTGCCCAATATCGACTTCGTCGGCAACGTCGAGGGCACCGACCTGGCCACGGGCAAGTCCAATGTCGTTGTTTGCGATGGCTATACCGGCAATATCCTTCTCAAGACAGCCGAAGGTGCCGTGAAGATGGTCCTCGGCCTGCTGCTCGAATCCGTATCCGACCCGCAATATGCAGAAGCATTGCAAACCCTGGCGCCGGCGGTGCTCGGCGTGCGAGAGCAGCTCAACCCGGAACGGCACGGTGGCGCTCATCTCCTCGGCGTGCGCGGGGTGGTCGTCATCACTCACGGTTCTTCTACGCGGCTGTCGATCACCCATGCCGTGGACACTGCAGCGGAGGCGGTCGAAGGTGGTGTTCCCGACTTGATTGCGGCCGGGCTGGCAGGTGGAAAGGCCAACGTGTGATGGACCTGGTCCCGCTCGAGCGCGCACTCGGCCACACCTTCGGCTCGCCAGATCTGGCCCGGCTGGCACTCACGCACCGGTCGTACGCTGCCGAGCACGAACTGGACGTTTCTTACGAGCGGCTGGAGTTCCTGGGCGACGCTGTGCTGCAACTCGCCGTGACCCGCTACCTCTACGACACTTACGCTGATCTGGCCGAGGGCGAGATGGCCAAAGTCCGCGCTGCAGTAGTCAACCAGAAGGCTTTGGCGCGGGTGGCGCAACGACTCGGTCTCGGCGAGTATCTGTTGCTCGGCCAGGGCGAGGAGCGCTCGGGAGGCCGGGAGAAGGATTCGATCCTCTCCGACGTCGTTGAGGCGCTGCTGGGGGCGATCTACCTGGATGGTGGCTACGACCCGGCCGAGGAACTGGTGCTGGAGCTACTGACGCCGCTCATCGCCGAACGCGCCGCCGCACCCGGTAGCAAGGACTTCAAGACAAGGCTCCAGGAGTTGTTGGCGCAGCGCGGCCTGCAGCCTCGCTACGAGCTCACCGAGACGGGCCCGGACCACGCCAAGGTCTTCACCGCCAGGTTGTTCGTGGATGGCGAGATGCTGGCTACGGGTGAGGGCACGTCCAAGAAGCGTGCCGAGCAAGCTGCCGCACGGCGTGCGAACGCGGCGCTCTCCGAGGTCGGTTAGTGCCCGAACTACCAGAAGTCGAGACAACCCGCCGGAGCCTGGCTCCTGCGCTCGAAGGCGCAACGATCGAGTCGATCTCGGTAGCCCGGCTCCGGATGCTGCGGAGGCAGGCCAACCCCGATGACTTCAGCCGTCGGCTAACGGGACAACGGATCGTGGAGGTGGGCCGCCACGGCAAGTTCCTGATGACGCAGCTGGCCAACGACATCGTTTGGGTCACCCATCTCGGCATGTCGGGCCGGGTCAGCCTCGTCGGGCACTCGGCCGACGTGCTCCCGCATTCGAACGTCATCGTCTCGCTGAGCACCGGGACCGACTTCCGTCTCATCGACCCCAGGACCTTCGGGTTCGTCGCTGCATTCACATCTGAGGAACTTGCCGAGTCGTCGATCGGGCGTCTGGGAAGGGATGCTCTGTTCGACCTGCCACGGAGTCGGGAATTGGCCGCTCTGCTGGCCGCCCGCCGCGCCCCAATCAAGGCCCTCCTGCTCGACCAGTTGATCGTGGCCGGGATCGGGAACATCTATGCGGATGAGTCGCTCCACCGGGCCAGAATCTCTCCGCTCCGGGAGGGCGGGTCGTTGCAGCCGACCGAGATCCAGGCACTGCGGAAGGCTGTTCGGGAAACGCTGCAGCATGCGCTCCGCTGGGGAGGCACATCGCTGGACGACCTCGCCTATCTGCTTCCCGACGGGCGCACGGGGGACTACGTGAATCGCCTGCGCGCCTACGGGCGGGAGGGCGAGCCTTGCCGACGCTGCGGCGCCGAGATCGCCCGCACCGTGATTCGGGCGCGCAGCTCGTTCTGGTGCCCGGGCTGCCAGAGCTGAGAGACTTCCCGCTCTTCTCGCTGCCTACTGCAGCGAGTTGGAAGAGTGCCTAGCGTCACATTTGGCCCCCATAGGCGACACGACGATTAATCACAATCGTGTGATTTGGGGGTAGACTCGGCGGACCGTGTTTCTCAAGACCTTATCTCTCGCCGGATTCAAGTCGTTTGCCGACCGAACCCGCCTCGATTTCGAGGAGGGAGTCAACGTCGTTGTCGGCCCCAACGGGTCCGGCAAGTCGAACCTACTCGATGCCATGGCGTGGGTCATGGGAACCCAGGCGACCAGGGCTCTCCGCACGGAGAAGATGGAAGATGTCATCTTCGCCGGCACTGCGACACGGCCGGCGCTGGGGCGAGCCGAGGTAACCGTCACATTCGAGAACTCAGACGGTTTCCTGCCGCTGGCCCTGAGCGAGGTTCGGATGACCCGGCGCCTGTTCCGGGATGGAACGTCGGAATACGAGCTCAACGGAGCTCCGTGTCGGCTCATGGACCTGCACGAGCTGCTTTCCGACGGTGGCGTTGGCCGTCATCAGCACGTTCTGGTTGGTCAGGGTCAGATTGGGACGATTCTCAATGCCCGGCCGCTGGAGCACCGTGCGGTCATTGAAGAAGCAGCGGGGGTCACCAAGCACAAGAACCGGCGCGATCGGTCGGTTCGGCGTCTGGAGCAGACCGAGATAGACCTCAATCGCCTCAACGATATCCTCGACCAGCAGCGCTCCCGCCTCCGTCCCCTGAAACGCCAGGCCAACGCGGCCGCACGTCATGGTCAGGTCAAGGCAGATATCAAAGCACTCCATCTATGGATCGGGGGCGAGAAGCTGCGTGATCTGCGCAACCGCAAGTCCAACTCCGGCAGCGAGCGCAAGGCATTGACAGCGCAGGTCGAGCAGGACATGGTCGAGCTCGATGATCTGAGCGACCAGCTAGGCACCTTGCGCGGCGAGGCGAGCCACGTCAGCGACGCGCTGGAGCGAGACACCTCCGCCGTGGCGCGTCTAGAGACAGTTGCGGAGCGTTTCCAGCGAATTGGGCTGGTAGCCAGGGAGCGCCGGTTTTCCCTGGAGAGCAGGCAACGTGGCGCCGGAGAGCGTCGCACCGACCTGCAGCTCGAACTCGAGCAGCTTCGCATAGACATTGCTGCTGCCCGCCAGGCGGAGCAGTCCGCGGTTGAGCTGTCCGAGCAACGCGAGACAGCGTTGCGCCAACTCGAGGATGAGGAACGCTCGCTGGCTGAGCAGGTGCAGTTACCCGCCGAAGGTGTCGTCGCCAACCTGCGCGGCGATCTGCGCTCGCTGGAGATCGCTGCTGAGCGTGACGATCGTGAAGCCAGTGCGCTGCAGAGCCGGCGCCAGGTACTCATGTCCCGACTGGCCGAGGAGGAGGCCGACGCTCAGACGTTGGTCGCCGCCATCCAGGAGACCGACGTGGCGGTTGGCGGGGCTCAGGAGGACTTCACCAACGCCAGTGACGCTGCCACCCACTTGCGGACCCAACTCGAAGAGTTAGATGCCCGCCGTCGTGAGTGTGAGATAGCGGTTGCAGCTGCGCGAGCGAACGTATCCGCCCTCGAATCCGCTCTCGCCGGCTTGATCGATCCGACAGCTGTCGAACGCGCGACCGCTGCCGACGGAGTGGTCGGCTCTGTTGTGTCTCGCCTCGATGTGCCGCCCGAGTTGGCCGCCGCCGTCGACGGCGCTCTCGGCGACTGGCGCGACGCCCTTCTCGCCTCCGATGGCGGATCGCTGCAAGCGGCCATCGCCGATCTCAAGTCCGATGCCCTGGGCGGGATCGGCCTGGTCGTTGCCGATTCCGGTGCGACTGCTCCGGCCACCGCAGTAGCCGGGACGTGGGGCGTAGATGCCCTGGTGGACCGGCTGGGGCCAGGTTGCGATCGGTCATTAGCTGTCACCCTGCTGGGCGATGTCGTTGTCGCTGAGGGATGGTCATCTGCGTGGGGAATCGTCACGCGACATCCGGAGATCCGTGCGGTGACCCCCGAGGGCGACGTCATCACGACCCTCGGCATGAGGCTCGCTCAGCCCGATGGCGCCGGGCCCGCCGCAATGGAGGCAGCCGGGGTTGGTCTGGAGCAGGCGGAAATCGACCTGGCTCGAGCGGAAAGCTTGTTCCACACCGCCGAGCGGGAATTCGCTGGTCTGCGGGATCGGGAACGACAGACGTTGGAGATCCTGGAGACGCTCGAGGCGAGATTGGCCGGCCATACCGAGGCTCTCGCACTCAATGAGCGGGCGCAGGCGGTTAGTCACGAGGAAATGGAGCGCATTGACGCCCGTGCTTCGGGGATAGCGACCGCCGTAATGGCTCGTCAGGAGCGCTTTGCGGAGCTGCGGCGCCGGATCGAAGAGTTCGAGGGTGAGGAGAAGGTCCGACAGGAGGCTTGGGAAGCCCTCAACCGTCGGCGCGACGAGGTTGCTCGCCGCCGTGACCAAGCGCGACGGCTCCGCGAGGAAGTGGCTGCAGAAAGAGCAAGTGCGTCAGAACGGCGGCGATTGCTCGATGATCGCCTTCAGGCGGCAAGCATCGAGTTGGCGACGATCGACGACAGCCCGGTCGATCCCCGCGACATCGAACGGCTGTCTCGTATCGAGGCCGACGCCAAGCGAGCTCTGCAGGTGGTGCGGATGCACATCGCAACCCTGCGTGATCGGCAGCTCGTATTGCGCAATGAGATGGGCGAGGCCGACGAGCGGTTGGCCGTCGCGCTGACCCGGCAGACCGAGCTCGAGTCGCGGATTGCCCGGGCCAAGGAACGAATGTCGGCTCTATCGAT
>JASJDZ010000061.1 GCA_030065575.1 Acidimicrobiia bacterium | reverse complement strand
CCGTCGAAGCTGGCGACGTCGGCGTCGGTTTGCTTGAAGACGGCATGCTGCGCCGAAGCGAGAGTGAGATCGCACACAACGTGCAGCGAATGTCCACCGCCAACCGCCCAGCCGGGGACAACCGCTACAACCACCTTGGGCATGAATCGGATGAGTCGCTGTACCTCGAGGATATGGAGGCGGCCGAGCCGGGCCGGGTCAACGCCGTCTTCTCCTTCGTACTGATAGCCATCTTTGCCGCGAATGCGCTGGTCGCCACCGGAGCAAAAAGCCCACCCGCCGTCCTTGGGAGAAGGCCCATTTCCGGTGAGCAGGACACATCCCACATCCGGCGTCATTCGAGCGTGGTCAAGCGCCGTGAAGAGCTCGTCGACCGTGTGGGGACGGAATGCGTTGCGGACCTCGGGACGATCGAACGCGACTCTCACCACACCGAGTTTGCGGGCGCGGTGGTAGGTGATATCGCTGAAGTCGAAACCGGGAACCGGATTCCACGCCTCGGGGTCAAAAACCTGTGATATCACTGAGTTCCTCCGTTGCGTTCGAGCCGGTGTGCCGACGTCGCTGAAGTGCGAGATCGCATTTCCTGGAACGTCGAACGAATACTGTAGTGAACACATGGTCCCGCTAGCTCCCGACACCGATTGGCTTGCCCGAGCCGCTGCCCAAACGCCGGATGCCGTTGCCGTGGTCACCGACGATGGCGACGCGGCTACCTATGGGCGCCTGGATGGGATGGCCGGGCGCGCCGCCGATCTCCTCAGCCAGACCGGGGTATCTGCCGGCGATGTCAATCCCGTTGCCGTCGGCGATGTCGACTTGGATCTCGTAGCGAGACTGTGGGCGCATTGGCGCCTGGGGGTGGCGCCAATCCTGGTGGATGCGCGGTCACCGATCCAACTGCGTTGGGGTAGCCAGGCCAAGGATCTTGCGGGCAGCGCTCCTACGGGCCTCTCATCGCTGCACACTGTTGTCCTCACCTCGGGAAGCAGCGGAGAGCCGCGTCCGGTACGGCTGACTCACCACAACGTCGCGGCAGCGATTGCGGCTTCGGCTCTCCGCCTTGGAAATACCGGCAGAGATCGCTGGTTGCTGGTGCTTCCGCTCTTTCACATCGGGGGGCTGTCCATACTTTGGCGCTCGGCGGCTGCAGGGGGCACAGTCGTTGTTCACCGGAGATTCCAGGCCGATCGCGTCGCCACCGCATTCAGGGACGGGATGGTCACCATGGCGAGCCTGGTTCCGACGATGCTCTATCGCTTGCTCGAGATCGATCCCGGGCCCTACGAGGGCCTGCGTGCGGTGCTGCTCGGAGGCGCAGCGGCAAACCGAGAGCTCGTGGAGCGTGGTCTTGCCGCCGGGCTTCCGATTCTGCAGACCTATGGCATGACCGAGACATGCTCGCAGGTCGCCACTGTCGTCCCCGGGGAACAGATCGAATCATTGGGAACTGCCGGGCGACCGCTGCCCGGGGTCACGATCACGACCGGCGAAGCCGGAGTCGGCGAGATCGTGGTTTCGGGATCGATGGTGTCGCCGGGGTATCTCGGTGAGTCGGACCGGGACAGTGGGCATGCCACCGGCGACATTGGCTACGTCGATGAGAACGGCAGACTGGTGGTCCTGGGGCGAGCGGACGAGATGGTCATCACCGGCGGCGAGAACGTGTACCCGAGCCGTGTTGCCAGCGCTCTCGCCGAACACGACGCGTTGAACCAGGTCGAAGTGGTCGGTGTGCCCGATCCGGAGTGGGGCCAATCGCTGGTGGCCGTCGCCGTTGGCGATCCTGCGGCACAGTCAGCACTAGAGGCGTGGGCCCAGCAGCAACTGCTGAGGCACGAGGTCCCGAAGCGTTGGATCTTTGTCGAAGCGCTACCCGTTCAGGCGGGGGGCAAGATCGATCGGGTTGCGCTCGACGAGATCGCAAGAGGCGATCGCACCTAGCCGGATTGCGAAGTCAGTCGTCTAGTCCCAGTTCGTGCAGGAACGCATCCGTTGATGGTTCCCGTCCCAGGAACGCGCGGAGGTGCTCTACGGCGTCGCGGGAGTATCCACGGGCCAGCACTTCATCGCGGTAGCGACGCCCGACTTCGGGGCTGAGGACACCCTCGTCGGCAAACACCGAGAACATGTCATCGCCGTACACCTTTGACCATAGGTATCCGTAATAACCGGCGTCGTAGCCGCCCATGAGGTGGCCGAAGCTGGCGCCGAAGTTGGTGCCCTCGTAGAACTCGAAGCCGGTCAGTTCGTAGGCGTCTCGATAGGCCTGGCCGACGTCGATCGGACCCGACACACCATGCAAGTTGAGGTCAAACCGTCCCAGGAAGATCTGGCGCATTGTCGTCAACCCTACGTTGAGATCTCTGGCCGCAACCAGGCGTTCGACCAGATCAACCGGAATCGGTTCTCCGGTCTCATGGTGCCGGGCAAACCGCTGTAGGACCTCTGGCTGCCACATCCAATGCTCCATGATCTGCGACGGAGCCTCGACAAAGTCCCACTCTGTGTCGAACCCGGCGAATCTGTGCTCGTCGACGGTGGTGAGACAGAAATGCAGGATGTGGCCGAACTCGTGAAAGAGGGTCAGCGCTTCGTCGTGCTTGAGCAGCGACGGCGCACTCTCCGTTGGCTTGGTGAAGTTGGCGACGATCGCGGCCACCGGTTTCTGATAGGACCCGTCGGCAAGGCGACGACCGGTGATGAGCGGGAAAGCCGCCGCATGCCCGAATTTGCCCTCGCGAGGGAAGAGATCGGCGTAGGAGTATGCAATGGGCTCGTCGCTGCCTTCGTTGCGAATCTCATAGAGATAGACCTCGGGGTGCCAAGCACCGGTCTCGTCGATCCGGTGGTAGTCGAGGCCGAAGACCTCCGCAGTGATCTCGAACATCCCGTCGACGACCTGATCGAGCGGGAAGTACGCGGCAACCTCGTTCTGATCTATGCCGAACTCCCGCTTGCGCAGCTGGGTCGTGTAGTAGCTCGCATCCCACGACTGCAGGGCCGTACCACCGATTGCCGGGTCGTGATGGGCGACGTCTTCGGCGAGCATCGCTGTCATTGTGGCGATGTCCTCATCACGCTTCGTGGTCAGCTTGGGAACGATCGAATCGTAGAACTCGAAGACGGCTTCCGGACGCTGTGCCATCTTCAGTTCCATGCCACGATGCGCCCAGGTGGGGACGCCGAACAGATCGGCGATTCGCCCTCGCAGCCTCACTGCCTCGGCGAGCAGTGGGGTGTTGGCGTCGGCCGCCCGGTTCCAGAACCTGTATTGGATCTCCTTGCGCAGGTCACGGCGCTCGGCCTGCTCGATGAATGGGATGTATTCCGGGTAGGCCATTCCGACTTTGAGTGTCCCGGGTTCGCTGCCTTCGATGAGCCCATCGATGTAGTCGTCGGGGAGCCCGACGAGATCGTCGCGAGTGGCGTCTATCGAATCCTCCCACTCGTCGAGGTTCTTCGAGTAGGCAACCTGGAGCTCAATCAGCCGCTGTTGCAGACTCTGCAGCTCCGCCCGGTCCTCCGCCGGCAGCTCGTGTCCCGCCCGGCGGAAGTCGCGCATGAGATGCTCGACCAGTCGTGCTCGAGTGCCGGTCAGGCCAGCCGCCTCCGCCGATTCGCTGTACTCACGGACGGCAGCGAAGAGGTCGGAGCGAAACACCAGATCAGTCGACCACTTTGTGAGTTGCTCGTCGACCACGGTGGCCGCGTCGCGAACGTCTTTGTCGGGGTGGACACGGGCCATGAAGGGCGATTGACCGTAGGCGGCGCCGATCAGCGCCATTGCATCTTCGAGCGGGGCAACCGTGTTATCCCAACTGCGGGGGGCGGTACTGATTGCGGAGTCGACAAGTTTCTCGGCGGCGGCAATGGCACTGGTGCCGATTTGCCCGACCAGGTCGGCTGTTGTCGCGGTGTAGTCGTAGAGCATGCCGGGCAGGCTAGCGGTCGGATGTCCTCTGCAAGTCAGGCAGCGAGTGCCAGTTTCACAACGATCGGCCGGTGCTTGGCGCCGAATGACGGGCCGAGGTAGCGCTCCACCGTCGTCAGCTCTTCGCTGTGCAGGAGGTTGTCGAAGGGCAGACGCAGAAACGCCCAGCGATCCGCTGGATAGGTCGTTTGGACACCGTATCCGGTCAGAGAGTCGATGAGGCTTGCTTCACTCCGCAGGCTGCGGACCGTATGTGACCACGGTCCGGACTGGAAGTCACCGACCACGACGGCCGGGATCGACTCCTGTTTGACCATCCGACCTACTTCTTCGAAGTAGTCATTCCGCAAACTGGCATCACTCTGATTGCTGGAGGTCCGGGACTGCACGGCGAATAGTGCAATCGGCTCTTCGCCGATCGCCGCCTCAACCCGCACCACCATGTCGCGGATCTCGGTTACTCGCTTGATCTCTACATCAAGGTTCTCACGAGCAAGCACAGAGATGCCGTCCACCCGATCGATCGGCAGGTCATTGAGGTACTGATAGCCCAGTGGGGGAGTGCCGGTCTGCACCCAGTCGTCGGTGGTGTTGACCAGGACGACTATGTCGGGCTCGACCAATTCGACCCAGGTGAAGGTCGTGGAGCGAATCGAGGTTCGCTGGTCGACGTTGAAGCTGACGACTTCCAGATCATCGCCGGATGCAGCCTGCGCTGGGCTGCCCGTGTAGAGCGGGAGGACGACGAGGCCGTTGACCACAGCCATCGCCATGAAGAAAAGACCGGTCGCCTTGGAGAAGACGAGTGAATATGCGAGCGACACCATGAGCAGTATCACTGCGAGGTGGGGCCTGAAGTTGGCCGCGTAATCAAATAGCCACCAGGTTGAACCGAAGAAGCCGAGCAGGGTCGCCAGTGTGGCGGCCACCCCGATTGCCACCAGGCCAAACCCGATGAAGCCTTGTCCAACAGCGACACTTGCGCTGGTCCCACGTTTAGCGGCCATCAGTTAGCTCCCAAGGCATAGAAGTACCCGTCTCTTGACCCGACATACAATCTTCCCTCCCAAACTGCCGGCGTAGATTCAATGCACCCGCCGGTGACCCTGGATTCCCATTGCACGGTCGGCCGACCCGGCTCGGAGATGTCATAGCTGCGAAAACCGGAGTTCACCTCGCAATCAATGGCGACGATGAGACTGTCCTCGATCACCACCGGCGACGACCAGGCGTGATACCCGACGTCATCCTGCCAAACGACCTCACCATTGGTTGTATCCACCGCAAGAAGGTTGCCGGTGTTGGTTGGGACGAAGAGGACATCGTCGGCGAGGGCTGGAGTGGCCCAGATTCCCCCATCGACACCGTTCTCGCTCGGCACCGCAACACTCCAGAGCAGGGGATCATCCGCCCGGGTCGGATCGAGTTTCGCCAACTGCCCGATCTCCGCTCCGCGGCTGGTAGACAGGTCGACTTCGCTCGACACGTACAGCATGCCATCGCCATCAATCACGATCGAACTGTCGACGTCGTCGCCCATCCAGAAGTCGAAGATCACACGATCCTCATCCCAATCACCGTCAGCGATGTCGAATCCGACCACGCGGCCCGCGCTATTGGCCACGAATGCGGTGTCCTCGAAAACGGCCGTCGAACTCTCGACAGACTGCTGACGACCGACGGCCTGCAGTAGCTCATCGGTCCACATCGGGGTCGCGTAGACAATCTCGGGTTGTACCGTCACCAACCCTGTTTCGTCCCAATCCCTGTTCAGCTTTACCGCAAACCACCAGGAGTTCTCGCCCCCGATGAGGAGCAGATCGTCGACGATGGCTGCGCTGGAGTCCCAGTCGTTGTTCCACATTCCCGCCACCGACGAGGCCTCCAGACCCCAGATTTCGGTTGGCACCTCCCGATCGAGTGCGATCACGCGATAACGCGAATCCCGGCTGCCGGCGTAGAGGATCGGGTAGCCATCCGGATCGAGCACGACGGAACCCTTGACGATGTCGCCCATATTGAAGTCGGGTCGGGTGCGTTCCCCGGTCATGGCATCGAGGAAATGGATGCGCTTGTCGTATGCGCCAAAGATCACCTCAGTGATGCCGTCGGGGCGCTCCCAAACGACTGGTTGGCCGGTCCAACCGGTGCCGCACCACACGGTCGCTTCGCCACCAAGCGATGACGTGCCGCACATCGCTCGCTCCGGGAATCGCCACAGCACTTCCAGGCTGTCCGGTGCCGGGCCGGTGCCGTAGAAGGTCCGGGTCGGGTTGCCGCGGAACATGGTCAGGCCGGGCACGCTGCCCCACGGTTCGCCGACGGTTGTTGCCGGTACCAAGCCGGGGGGAAGGGTTGTCGTGGTTGTGGTCGTGGTCGTCGTCTGGGTCTCGACGTCGGTCGGGAGAGGCTGAGTTGGCGAAGTGGGGGCCAATTCCGGCAACGGGTCGATAGCCGGCGCAATCGGCTCTGCCGCCGTCCTGGGCTCGGCGGTCGAGCACGACGTCGCAGCAAGCATCACAAAGAGCAAGAAGAACAAGGGTCGCCGTGGCATCGTCGGGATTGTAGGAACGGGTTCTGCGCTAGCGGTGGCTTGGTCGCGAAGTGGCGGTGCGGTCTACCCTGCGACGAATGGCAGTCAGCGACGCATACATCAATGAGTTCGCCGAACCCCTGGGGTACCTGGACTTCGCCGCCATCGGGCCGCCATCCCGGCGTGTCCGTCAAGCCGTTGTGGACGGGTTTGCACGGGTCTCCAGCCCGGATGGACCCATTGGGCCGAGCATGCTGGGAGCCTATGAAGCGGCGCTGGGCACCTACGGCAGATTCCTCGGGGTAGCTCCCGAGCTCGTCACCGCCGTGCCCAATACGTCTGCAGCCCTATTCCACGTCGCCTTCGGGCTGGCCCCTTTTGGCGGCAACATCGTCGTGCCCGCACACGAGTTTCCCGCCAACGTGTACCCGTGGCTCCGGGCAGCAGGAATGGGCGGTCCCGAGGTTCGCATGGTCGAAATCCCGGACCGCAGGGTCACCGCCGGTGCCCTCAGCGAGGCGGTCGACGACGAGACCCGGGCTATCGCGGTGAGTGCCGTCGACTACCTGTCAGGGTTCAAGCCAGATCTCGGTTCGCTTCGCGAGTTGGCCGACGACGCGTTGCTCGTTGTTGATGCCGCACAGGGTCTCGGCGCAATCCCGCTTTCGCTGGGCGGCGCGGACGTCGTTGCCACTACGGGGGTTAAGTGGCTGCGGGCCGGGTTCGGCACCGGTCTGATCGCCGTGTCGCGCCGTTCGATCGAGATGATGCACTCGACGCTCACCGGCTGGTGGGGTGTCGAGGATTCGTTCGACTGGGATGAACTTCCGCCCCATCCGGCTCGCGAGGATGCCGAGCGGTTCCACGATGGTGGGCCAGCTTTCATCTCCGCGCTGGCGCTGGAAGCCGCGATTGAGGTGGTCGAGGCAGAGGGCATCGCGGCAATCGGCGAGGCGGTGATGGAAAACGTGAAGGCTCTCGAGGACGTAGTACGCGCCGCAGGTGGCGAAGTCCTCGACCCCTGGGAGGATGACTCCGAGCGTTCCGGGATCCTCTCGTTCCAAATCCCCGACGAGCCCGCGTCCGCAACGGCGCAGCGCCTCGACGAAGCCGAGCTGGTTGTATCGAAACGCGGGGAGTGGATTCGGCTCGCTCCCCATGCCAGCACCGATCCCGGTGTGCTCGACGTTCTTGCCGAGGTCCTCGACACTACGGACTAGCCCGCAAACTCGGCAGCACTATGCTCACGCGCATCAATTCTGGGAGGAGATATGTTCACGACCAACAAGACCTGGGCACGACTGTTGGTAATGCTGGCGGCGCTGGCGTTGCTGGCTGGTGCGTGTGGTGGTGATGACGAGGAGACCGCCACGGTAGACGAGGATGTCTCCTGCGCTTTCGAGGACCTCAACCTCGTGACGGCAGGGACGCTCACTGTGGCCACCGGCGAGACAGTCTTCCCGCCCTGGATGGGTGTCGGCGACGATGTGTTTGACGTTCCCGAGTCCAAGACCGGTTTCGAAGGGGCCTTGGTCTATGAGCTGGCCGCCAAGATGGGATTCTCGGACGATCAGGTTGTTTTCGTTCGCACCGGTTTCGACGCGGCGATCGCACCTGGGCCAAAGGACTGGGACTTCAACATCCAGCAGTACTCCATCACGGAGACTCGCGAAGAAGTAGTTGACTTCAGTGATCCGTACTACACGACCCGCCAGGCTCTGGTGAGCCTGCCCGGCACGGCAGTTATCGGCGTGGAGACGCTGGCCGACCTCGCCGACACCCGGCTCGGTGCGGCGATTGGAACTACCAGCTTTGACTTCATTGAGGACGTGATCGAGCCCAACATCGAGGCGTCGGTCTACGGCGACAACGTTGATGCGATTGCTTCTCTGGTCGCAGGCCAGCTCGATGGCATCCTCGTCGACCTGCCGACGGCGTACTTCATGACCGCGGTCCAGATCCCAGAGCAGGGTGCAGATGGAGTCATCGTCGCCCAGTTCGAGGCCGAAGCGCAGGACCCTGATGAGTACGGCATGCTGTTCGCCGAAGGCAACACGCTCGTCTCCTGTGTGAATGCCGCTCTGGCCGAGTTGAAGAACGACGGCCGCATCGAAGCGCTCGAGGCCGAGTGGCTCGCACAAGGCGGGGATGTCGTCACGATCTCGGAGTAAGTCATCGCCGACGACTCACCAGTAGATGATGTAGTTCGCCGGGGCCCGCAGACACTGTGGCCCCGGCGCCCTCCATCGACGCGAGAAGAGGGCGGTCGCGCCGCTCTGATCGCTGCCGGGTCGACGATCATCGTCGTCGGCTTGATTTTGTGGGTGGTCCTGACCTCTGAGGCCTGGCCGAGTGTTCAGCGCCAGTTCTTCTCGTGGTTTCATTTCCGGGAGTCCTTCCCGCAGGTGCTGTCTGGCTTCTGGTTGGACATCCAGATGTTCCTCGTTGCCGAGGTCTTGATCCTGGTCTTTGCGTTGGTGCTGGCCATGATCCGCTCGTTGCGCGGTCCTGCCTTCTTCCCATTGCGGGCAATCGTCGTGACCTATATCGACCTCATCCGGGGCATCCCGATGCTGCTGTTGATTCTGCTTCTGGGATTCGGCGTGCCGGCCCTGCAGCTGGCCGGGGTGCCAACATCGCGCATCTTTTGGGGTGTGGCAGCCCTTGTCATCAGCTACTCCGCGTACACCGCCGAGGTCTATCGAGCCGGCATCGAGTCGGTACACGAGAGTCAGCGTATGTCGGCAAGATCAATCGGGCTCACCCAGGTCCAGGCGCTGCGCTTCGTGATAGTGCCGCAGGCGATCCGCAACGTGATCCCGGCACTCCTGAACGGCCTGGTGAGCCTGCAGAAGGACGTCGCCCTGGTCTTCGTGCTCGGCGTGAGGGAAGGGCTCGCTGAGGCCGACATCTACAACGCACGGACGTTCAACTACACGAGCTACATCGCAGCCGCAGTTCTGTTCCTGCTGATCAGTGTCCCGATCGCTCGTTTCACCGACTGGTACACGGAGCGAGACAGAAGAAGAAGACAGGCGATGAGCTCATGAGTGTTCCCAAGCTCGAGATCAACAGCGTCTCCAAGGCCTTCGAGTCGAAGGTCGTCCTATCGGACGTTGACCTCAAAGTGGACCCGCACGACGTTGTCTGTCTGATCGGCTCTTCTGGCTCGGGCAAATCGACCCTCCTCAAATGTATCAACCTGCTGATACCTATCGATGGTGGCGAAATCAGACTCGATGGCTCTTCGATCACCAGTGGCGAAGTCAATCCCAACGAAGTTCGTCAGGAGATGGGGATCGTCTTCCAGGCCTTCAACCTGTTCCCTCACATGAAGGTGATCGACAATGTGACTCTCGGTCCTCGCAAGGTCCACGGCGAGGATCGTGACGTTGCCGAGGAACGCGCCCGCGACTTGCTCGCTCAGTTCAATCTCTCCGAGAAGGCAGACGACTATCCCGATCGCTTGTCGGGCGGGCAACAGCAGCGTGTCGCCATTGTGCGAGCGCTGGCCCACCAGCCACAGTTGATGCTCTTCGACGAGGTGACCTCGGCACTAGATCCGGAGTTGGTTGCCGAAGTACTCAACGTTATCCGTGGTCTCAAGGAGAGCGGGATGACCATGTTGATCGCTACTCATGAGATGGGATTCGCTCGTGACGTATCCGATCGGGTCTGCTTCCTGGACCAGGGTCGAATCCTCGAACAGGGGCCGCCCAGCGAGCTATTCAAGAGTCCGCGGGAGGCGCGTACCCAGCAGTTCTTGCAGCGGATTGTCGAAGCCGGGCGGCTATAGCGTCGCCGAGCCCTGGATCAACCCTCCGGTGTCGGATCTCCAGATGTCTTCGACCTTCCAGGGCGATTCTCTCAGGATCTGCTCCGTGTCCTGATTGGCACGACAGCCACCCGACACCCTCTCCCAGACGGGGTGGAATCGATCCTGAACCCTTGCGGTCCGGGGGCGAGGGGAGCGGACATGCTCGAGAAAGCGCAGCGACCCGTCGGCTTTGGCAACTCGAGCCATCTCATCCAGCACCGCAGCGGGGTCGGGGATAGTGCACAGCGAGAAACCGACGACAACCGTGTCGAACGATCCGTCGGGGAAGGGTAGCTGGCGAGCATCGGCCGCCACGAGGTCCACTGGAGCGTTGCTCTCCCAGGTGCGTCGTATGGCCCGCCGCAGCATTCCGCGATGGTTGTCGATGCCGACAATGAGATCGGCCTTCTCGTAGTGGGGGATATTGAGCCCGGTCCCGATTGCGATCTCCAGCACCCTTCCGGTGGCATCGGCGCAGAGCCTCTCTCGCTGATGGCGCAGACCGAAGCGATCGTTGGGGACCATGAACAGGTCGTAGACACGAGCGAACAACGAATGGGGGGCCTTCGCCATGACCGTCACCTTACCGCCGACGTCGTGATCGGTAGTCTGCGCATCATGAGCGATGCACCCAGCCCACGCAGTTCCGTGCGACGCCTTCCGGAGCGGGCCAGCTACGACCGGGACTTGATCAACTCGATCATCGACGAGGCGCTGATCTGCCACATCGGGTTTGTGCACGACGGCTCCCCGGTGGTCATCCCCACCATCCACGCTCGCGTCGGCGAGGTGCTGTACCTGCACGGCTCGCCGGCCAGCCGCATGCTGCGGGGGATGCGCTCGGGAGATGAGATCAGCGTCAATGTCACGTTGCTGGATGGGCTGGTACTGGCTCGTTCGGCCTTCCATCACTCGATGAACTACCGATCGGTGGTTGTCTTCGGTTCCCCGCGGATCGTGGCCGACGACAGCGAGAAGTTGAACGCGTTGCGAGCAATCACCGAGCACGTTGTTCCAGGACGTTGGGATGATTGCCGCCCCATGACCGATACCGAGTTCAAGGGCACCCTGGTGGCTGCGCTGCCGCTGAACGAGGCCTCGGCCAAGGTACGCACCGGTGGACCTGGTGACGAGGAAGCGGACTACGAACTTCCGATCTGGGCAGGAGTGATCCCGTTGTCCGTCACGCCTGGTGAGCCGATCGAAGATCCGTTGCTTCGGGTCGCTGTTCCGGTTCCGCCGTACGTGAGCCGTTACGAACGGCCGGTGTGATGGCGACGCTGCGCGACTACCGGAGAGACGACTTGGTCCGCTGCCGGGAGCTGATCAACCAGGCGTGGGACTTCGACGGCAACATCTCACATCCGGAGATCGCGGCGCTCGCCAAGGACATATACGTCAACGGGTCGCTGGCGGAGAGCCGCCACTACCGGGTGGTCGAGGACGATGGGGTCGTGCTGGGACTTCTCTTTGGGGCCGCCGGAGATGGGGACAAGTTCCCCAGCGGATATGGGGGAGTCCTGGGTTCGCTTCGGGTCCTGGTTCGGCTGCTGCGGGTGCGCGGATTGGCCTTGCGGGAGAAGCGCAGGTGGATCGCGGCAATCAACGCTCACGAAGTCACCCGGGTCAAGGTCACCCGACGATCCGACGCCGAGCTCACCCTGTTCGCCGTCGACGAGGCAGCTCGGGGCCGTGGCCTGGGGAGGCAGCTGTTGGCCGAGTACCTGGACGTGTGCCGGTCACTGGGGAAGAACCGCATCACCGTCGAGACAGACGTCTACTCCAACTTCGGCTTCTATGAGCACCACGGATTCGTCCGCGTCGGCGAGTTCGATTCGCCGCTGACCGAGCTCTTCAGCGGGGGATCGGGAGAGACCTACGTGTACGAGCTGGAGCTCTAGGGGCCGCTGCCGGGCGACAGGTAGAATGTGGGTGTGAGTGAAGAGCGAGTTCTCGTAGAACGCGCGGCAAGAGCGATCCAGGGCTCTAATCATCGGCTGCTGATCATTGGATTGATCCTCAGCATCGGGGGAATCCTGACAATGGCCTGGCCTGATCTCCGTGTGGCGGTTGGCGGTGGGGAACTGACAGGGCTAACCGGCTGGATCGCATTAGGCCTTGTCGGTGCTGTCATCGCAGCCATCGGCATCAGTCTCATCAGAGCAGCTTTCGGACGTTTTGATGCCGAGGGTCACCCGCAAACCTGGTTCGTAGTGGTGACGGCGGTTCCTCTTCTTGGTGCGATGGTTCGATGGATCGTGCAGAGGTCCGAACGAGAGGCCTTTGATTCATGATGGCACTGAGGCCGTAGGCTGCGACGGTGCACGTCGATGATCCGTGGCAACCAATGCCGCTCGAGGAGATCGTTGGACTCTTCACCGATGCCCCATTTCGGTGGTGGTTGGCCGGTGGACTGGCTCTCGAGCTTCATGTCGGCGCCAGCTGGCGCGACCACGAGGATGCCGACGTTGGCGTGAGGCGCAGCGATGCAGCGGCCATTCACGGTTGGATGGATGGCTGGGAGATGGCGGTAGCAGCCGGCGGTCGTTTGACGCCCTGGGGTGGCGGTCCGCTCGAGGAAGAGCGGTCCCAGAACAACGTCTGGGTCAGGCGGGATTCGTCGTTCGTGCTCGATCTGACCATCGGCAGCGGCGACGACGAGTCGTGGATCTACCGGCGGGACCCATCGATTCGGCGACCCTGGGCAGACGCGGTTCTGCGGACCGCTGCGGGGGTTCCCTACCTCGCCGCAGATCTGCAGTTGCTGTTCAAGAGCAAGAGACTGCGTCCCAAGGATGACGAGGATGCCCGCATCGTGATTCCATTGCTGGACGAGCGAGCGCGGGAGTTCCTCGGTGCGGCGCTGCCCGACCGCCATCCGTGGCGGAGTCTGCTGGCTGGCTAGTGGGTCGAGCCGAGGGGTCAGGGCAAGCGGATGCTCTTGCTACGTGTGTTCGGGGTCTCTCTGGGCGAATAGGTCGACGCCGTTCCCGTCCGGGTCCAGCATCCGGCAGTGCCGGCCTCCCCAAGGAGCATCGAACGGTGGCAGCAATGCGCTGTGTCCTTGTTCAACAAGGATGCGGTGGAGTTCATCTACCTGCTCCGGAGACGCATAGGACAACGTCACGCCCATCCGTCCCGGTATCGAAGGTGGCTGCCATTCCTTGTTGAAGGTCCGTTCGGCGGCGACCGTGTTCCAGCTCATCCTGACTCCATCGCCGAGGTCGACAACTACGTGGTCGTCATTGTCGGCATCAGCCGGGATGCTCACTCCCAATTGGCGGTAGAAGCCCAATGTGGCCGCCATGTCATCAACCACGCTGGCAATCGTGATGGTGTTCCACTCGTACCTCATGCCGTGATTATGCACACCACCTCCGGCAAGTCCGCGTCGGTAGGGGAGCTACCGCCCTATGGCTTCCATGATCGTCGGAACGATCAAATCAAACGGTATCCAGTGTCCTCCCTCGAAGGCCTCGAGCTCGACGTCGTATCCGGCATCGCTCAGTACCGCTGCGAACTCCTCTGAGTTCTCGTACGGGGGGCTACTGTCAGAGTCGCCATGTAGCAGGCGAATCTTCAGCTCCGGGTTTGCTCCGATCGCACTTGACAGGAACTCCCACTGTGCTGCATCTCGCTCCTGCTGGTAGGCCCGCCCGTATTTCCCGTCGTAGGCCGGCACGAACTGATCGTAAGGGCCGGCCACCCCGACCAGGACGTCCACGTGCGTCGAGCCATCTGCGACCTGGCATTCGACTTGCCGCGGTGGTCCGCCCTCAGCGGAATACGCATCCCAGCTTGCATCGAGGGCGGCTCCGAACAGTGCAGTGTGGGTCGCAACCCCGCCACCACCGCTGAAGCCGGACAGCACTACGACAGGGTCGTCACTCCCGAGTTCCGCTGCACGCGCCCGCGCAAAGCGTATTGCGCAGGCCGCGCTCTCGGCCATGGCCCGAATGTTGGCACCATGGTCGGACGGATCGGGCAGTACGGCGGAGCTCACCCGGTCGACGAGGGCGTATTCGGCGATAAACACGATCGCCCCACCTTCGACAAGACCCTCGACCATCTTCGGTGGTGTCGTGGCATACCCGCCGCCCAATCCAGGAAGATGGACCACGATCGGAGCACCGCTGGCGTTGTCAGGTACGCGCATATCGAGCGTCAGTGTCGCCTCCTCCGCCAGCGTCGCCTCCACCCAGGTGCCATACACCAGATCCCCTTCAGTCTCGGCAATCTGCCCTTCCACCGCCGTTGTCGTGCTGCTAGCCGCCGTCGTGGTTGTGGAGGAGGCGAGTGTTGCCTCAGCACCGCCATCAGAACCGTCGCTGCACGCAGCCAACAGCGACCCGAGCAGGATGAACGTGGCTACCAAAGGGAGAGAGTACGGTCGCACCATGAGGAGCCCTCGATGTCGTTGGCGCCGTTTCCCAACCGTACCCGAATAGCCGAAATGGAACAACATTCCAGCTAAGTGGGCGTGTCACTCATCGGCCTGACCGAACGGTTCACCCAAACCCGTCCCAAAGCCGACGCTCTGTGTTCCGGGGTGGGTTTCTTGTCATAGCTGCTTGATACGTTGTCCACATGTTGAACCTGGTGGACTCATCGATTGACCGGTTGGAGCAGGAACTGCTCGACAAGGAAGAACAGATCACCCAACTCCGTGTCGAGCAGGCTCGCTTGTTGCATCAGCTCGACAACCAGTTGGTGCATCGGATCGATGGAGCCAGGTCGATGCAGGAGTGGGTACGGGGACGGCTCGATGTGTCTGCCCATACCGCTCGTGACCTGGTTGACGCCACCAGACGGCTCGGGGCGCACTCGGAGCCGTTGGATCGTCGTCATGGTTTGTCGTTTGAGCGGCTGGTCGCCACGTTGCGGCTGGCCGCTACCGGTGTTGATGGTGACACGATCCGGGAGTCGTTTGGTCATGACCTGGCAGGGGTGGATCGGCTCCGCCGCAAACAACGCCGCATCACCAGGTCCTCTGAACAGCATCGCTACCTCGACCGGTTTGTCTGGTTCCAAGACTCGCTCGACAACACCACGGGCAGGCTCCACGGTGAGCTACCCGGGTTTGAGTACACCATCATCCGTGACGCGATCGAGGAACGAGCCGAACGGTTCGGAGATCTACCCGGCCCAGTACAGACGTCAGCCCAACGCCGCGCCGACGCGTTGGTTGCCATCTGTCAGGACTCCCAAGACCCCATCAATAGCGAAGACACGCATCGCAGCAGGACGGAACCGCTAGTGACCGTCTTCGTTGACGCTGACCAGGCTCACGGGTACGGCGAGTTGGGTGCTGAGATCGAGTTCGGACCCAGAGTCGGGCCCAACGTGCTCGACCGGATCCTCTGTGAAGGCAGAGTCCAGCTGGTCGGACTGGCGAACGGGAAACCGGTAGTCACCAGCGACGCCACCAAAGCGATCCCATCTGCTGTGAGCAGGTTTGTGAAACATCGCGACGGTGGCTGCACCATCTCCGGCTGTCACTCCCGCTACCGACTCCAAGTCCACCACGTCCGGTTCAGATCTGATGGTGGCGATCACGACCCGGACAACCTCACCACACTGTGCTGGTTCCACCACCACGTAGTCATCCATGGGCTCGGCTACCAACTCGACCCCGACTCACCACCACACAACCGCCGATTCCTCCGCAACGTAGCCAGCGGCGCAG
>JASJDZ010000062.1 GCA_030065575.1 Acidimicrobiia bacterium | reverse complement strand
GCCAGCTGTCCACCTCCGCCGGGTGTACCGTCGCCCGGCCCGTCGGACTCGCCGCCCTCGACCCACGGAGCAACCGACCAGTCAATGGTGCCATCGCTGCCGTTGAACGCAACAGCGGCGAACTCATCACGGTAGGTGTCTGTAGCTGCCAGCGCCGCAGGCGTGCCGACCAATGCAAGCTGTGAGAAGAAGAGGCCCAGGACGAGGAACAGCGCGGCGAGCTTGTCGGCGGAGAAGACTCCGCCTCGTGCCACTTCCTCGTGCCAGGAATCGAGCGGAGAAGCGCTCAGCAACTGCGCCTGACGGGCGGCCGTTTGGCCGGGAAGCAGGTGCGGGGAGCGGCTTGTCATAGGCGTCCCCAGCCTGTTCCGGACGGGCCCATGACAGCACTGAAGCCCGGTCGCTGCCGGGCCTGGGTCGAAGCTGTGGTCGTCGGTCTAGGGGACATGAGCCCCCTCCCCGAGTATCGAGGTCGCATGCGAGATGGGTCGAGAACTATCTGCCGCTCCAGCGAGCTCGGACAGGCGAGCCGTCGTCTCATCCTTCGACAGAGGCACCGAGACGCGGAACTCAGTCCACCCGCCGGCGCGGGCGTAATCGATGCTGCCGCCCATCCCCTCCACCAGGGCACGAACAATGGACAGACCGATACCCACGCCGCCCGGGGCGGTGACCAGGCTGCCGCGATGAACGAAGCGCTGGAAGAGGCGCTCCTCGATCTCCGGTGGCACCCCCCTGCCGTTGTCGGCAACGGTCCACTCGTACATGCCGCCGATGACCCTGCCGGTGAGCCGGAGTTCTGCTCCCCCGTACTTGCGGGCATTCGAGATCAGGTTGCGCAGTACCTGGCGATGCCGCATCCGGTCGACCGCCACATGCGCTTCCTCTGCAGCCGTCTCGATCCGGCCTCCGGTGCGGATCATCGGGGCGATGACCTCTTCGACCTCGGAGGTTGTCTTGACATCCTCGATCACATACTTGAGCGCGTCGGCATCGAGCTGCGAGGTGGTGAGAAGATCTTCGACCATGCGGTGGAGGTCCTCTGCCTCGTTGGTGATGCTCGTCGCCAGCTCTTTGATATCGCCGCCGGCTTCCGGATGGTCCTCGATCACTTGCGCCATGCCGTAGACAATCGTCAGCGGAGTGCGCAGCTCGTGCGATGCATTGGCAACGAAGTCCTCACGAACCTTGCTGACAGCACGCTCGGCGTCGAGCCGCATCCGTAGCTCTGCCTGACGATGCATGCGCAGCGTCAGCTCCCGGTACATGAGAATCATCCCGGCAGGGATGAGCAGGGCGAGCACAACCTGGGCAACATCCCCCATTCGCGCCATGGAGCGGTCTGATGAAGCGACCGCTTCGAGCTGCCGATCGCGCTCACCCTGGAGGAGCGAGAACGCAGTTGCGTACGGCGCCTCGAGTTGGTTGGCCACGATCTCGTTGGCTTCCTCGGAACGATCGCTCGCGATCAGATCGAGAACCTCGCGGCTCAGCGAGTCGAACTCGGCAAACGCCTGGGCGAGCTCGTCGCTGACTTCGCCACCGGAGATCTCGAGCTGCTCAATCCCCGTTCCCATCAAGTCGAGTGCCGCAGCCGCCTGTTCGGATGAAGTGACCAGTTGATCGTCAACGGTTACGGACAGCTCGCGCTCGATGGACGCGAAGTGATTGGCCATTGCCACCTGGGCGCGAGCCACCGTGGCAACACGAAGGGTCTCATCGGCAATATGGACGGATTCGGCATGGCTGGTTAGGCCGGAGGTGCCTGCGGACACGGCAAAGACGATCGCGCTGACAACGAGCAAGGTGGCACCTACCGCGGTCGTGATGATCCACGCTCGGCCCCCCTTGTCCTTGCTGCGTCGCACCCGGCGCAACGCACTACCAGGTCCTTCATCCATACGAATGCTGTCGGCATTAATCTGCCCTAGTTGACTACTAATTGTGGTCGTTTTCGCGAAACGCAAACGAACTAGTCATCGGGTGATTCCCCAGCTTGCACTGAGTCTGTCGGGCTATCTGGCGAGGTCATGCGCTCACCGATCACTCACCGAGGGTGGCCGCGCCTTCGATAGCCCTTCCGGCGGGGTAATCCTGCACAGGAACAGGGTCACCGGCTACCCTCAGCGCGGGACACTCCTGCTGCTACGCGCAGCCTGACTCCTAGGGAGCCTCATGGACCTCAGCAAGCTAAGCCGCAACCAGCAGTTGGCATTGGGAGGGGGCGTACTGGCCCTCATCTCGCTCTTCGTGCCTTGGTACGGCGTCTCTGGTCTCGGGATCACCATCAATGCCAGCGCATTCGACGCCGGCCTCTTTGCCTGGGGCGGTCTACTGCTCACCATCGCTGCGGCCGCAATCCTGGTGCTCGAGGCTCTCGAGGTAACGGATATCAAGGTCGGCAACCTCGCTGCTGAGCAATTCGCACTGATCCTCGGCGCTGTCGGGTTTGTCTTCATCTTGCTGCGCTGGATCACGGACAACGACTTCACCAGATTCGGCCTCTACCTGGGCATCATCGCCGCGGCGCTAACCACCTATGCGGCCTACGGCTCCATGACGGACGCCGGGCTTGAGCTGCCATCCGCCGAGGACTTCAAGTCCGATAGCGACAGCTAGGCAGTCCTGCTCCTCGAGGGGGTGTCGTCTTCAGGCGGCATCCCCTTCTTGTCGCTCGGTGACCGGCGGCTCGCGTCGGTACCAATAGCCGTAGGCTCTCGTGAATCCCAAAGACCGGTAGAACTCGATCGCTGCCGTGTTCGCCGCTACCACTTGGAGATACGCCTGCGCTGCGCCAAGGTTGGTCGCCCAGTCGAGCAGGGACTCGGTCACTGCTCTCCCCCAGCCCTGTCGGCGTTGCTCGGAGGCGACGACAATCTCGAAGAGCCCGACCCATTCTTCGGCCACAATCGCCAACCCAGCTGCTGTCTCCGGAACGCAAACGAATCCGGCAGGCAAGTCGACTCCGTCGATGATCGCCTTCCAGCCTCGTCGACCGTCGCTATCAAGATTCCACAGAGCCGCCGTCGTTGCCCACCAATCGGGCAAAGGCGCATCAGCAACTTCCAGCCCGCCGGACCGACGTCCGATTGTCGCCGTCATGACATCGGTGTCACCTTCAGGCGTGAACCCTGCTGCAGCCAGCCTTTCGTCGAGACCGGGCTCGGTTGCCGGGTTCTGCCTGACGACCAGATCAAGACTCCGTTCCCGGTACCAATCTCTGCAGAAGTCGAGCTTGACGGAGAGGGGCACGGTCGAGACTTCCGCCGGGTAGACCGAGTTCCCTCGCCGCGAGAAGCCATCGGCGAACCGCAACTGCCAGCCGTCGTACTCGACGCACTCTCTCGCCTTCCAGCTCCGATACTGGGCGCTCTCGATCGATTGGATGAGCGCAAGGTCAGTCATCTCGGGTGGCCCAGGGCGGCCGCCAGCTGAGGTGGAACTCGAGTCGGGCGGCCGTCGAGCGTTGTCATGGCGGCCGTGATGGTCTGCTCTACGAGGAGATCCACGTCGCGGAGGATTCGCTGTCGGAACCTCATCGAGGCACGGCGTAGCTCGACCAGCTCAGAGTGAACGGTGATGGTCTCTCCCGGACCCGCAGAGCCGAGGTAGCGGATCGACAGATCCGTTACGACGATTTGCAGGCCGTCGGCCTGGAGCCTCTCGAGTGCGAAACCAACCTCGCTGAGCCACTCGACGCGAGCGACCTCGCAGTACTGCACATAGATCGAATGGTTGACATGGTTGTACGGGTCGAGTTCGTAGAACCTGACTTTGATGTCTGTCCTATGGCTCATGCCATCTGCTCCGGAGATTGGAATCCGAGTTGTCGCCACGCCTCATAGACACCGATGGCGGCTGCGTTGGCAAGGTTGAGGCTCCGCCCGCCCGGAGCGATCGGGATCCTGAGTGCGGCCGCGATGTCTTGGCCTTTGAGGATTGCCTTCGGGAGACCGGTCGACTCCCTGCCAAAGAGCAGCACATCGCCGGATCGGAAGCTGGCGTCTGTGTAGACAGTTGTGGCGTGCTGGCTGAATGCGAGGATCCGCCGCTCCCCCATCCGCTCGAGGAACTCCTGCCATCCTGCGTGAGTCTGCACAGAGGCGTACTCGCGATAGTCGAGACCGGCCCGTCGCACCTTCGCCTCGTCGAGCGAGAAGCCGAGCGGCTCGATGAGGTGCAGCTGACATCCCGTGTTGACGGTAAGCCGCATGAGGTTTCCGGTGTTCGGCGCAATCTCCGGTTTATGCAGGGCGACGTGGAACATGGCGAGAGCTTATCTCAGTCATCGGCGATGACACATGCCCGCCTCAGGCCACTAGCTCAGTCATCGCGACGACACCAGCCGCCTCGGGCGACTGACCCAGTCATCGCGGTAACGAAGGCCTACCGCTTGCGGCTCTCTCAACCGTCGACGATGAAGGCGGGCCGCCACAGACGGACCGAGTTGATCAGGGCGATACCCTCGCAGTGCTGGAGGTCGGCCAGCGGGATTCTGCGTTCGCTGATCCGGCCTTCCTCGAGCAGCACCCGTCGATAGATGCCGGGCAGGCAACCCGCCTCGATCGGCGGCGTGTACCAGTCGCCATCGAGCTTCACGACTACGTTGGCGATGGTCGATTCCGTTAGTTCGCCGTCGCCGTTGACGAGCAACACGTCACCAACGTGAGGGTGCCGAGCGGAGCGCTCCTCGTACACCTCGCGCCTCGTTGTCTTGTGGAACAGGAAGGGACTCCGCACATCGACCGGCTCATGATCCACTGCAACTGCCACCGAGCCGGTGTCGGCACGGGGCGGTAGAGCGACGGTGACGCTCGCCCGACCCCTCCTGTCGAGGGTTAGCCGTACTCGAAGGTCGTCGCCCCCCTCGACTGCAGCCTCGAGTCGATCACGCAGTCGCAACCGATCGAACGGAATCCCGAAGTAATCGGCTGACGCGCCCAAGCGATCGAGGTGGTAATCGAGCCAGTACCAACCGCCGACCGGGTTCCATCTCATGGTTTCGAGCAGCGCGAAGTCTGTTCGTCCATAGCGAAGGATCTCAGCCTTCAGTGCCGCTTCTGCGTACTCGCGGCGCGGCTCCGAGTCCCAGGTGATCCCGCCCCCAACCCCGTACTCGGCCTCGCCCGTCTCGCCGTCGATTACGACAGTGCGTATTCCGACGCTGAACGAAGCCCGCGGTCCTCGCACTCCGGGCGGGCTGACAAAACCGATGGCTCCGGTGTAGACACCGCGGGCGGATGACTCCAGTTCGCTGATGATCTGCATCGTTCGCACCTTGGGTGCACCGGTGATCGACCCACAAGGGAACAGAGCGGTGAAGACATCGCGGAGAGGAACCTCCGCGCCTACTTCAGCCTCGATAGTCGACGTCATTTGCCAGACGGTGTCGAAACGCTCGATCCTCATAAGGTCGGTCGCAGCAACGGTGCCGAATTGAGCAACTCGCCCCAGGTCGTTTCGCAGCAGATCCACGATGATCAGGTTCTCGGCTCGGTCTTTGCCCGATGCCTCCAGCAGCGCCCGCTGCTCCGCATCCTCGCTCTCCCATCGACCGCGACGGGCCGTTCCCTTCATTGGTCGTGTGATGAGCCGATCGGTTCGCTCGTCTATCGGGTACCGGTCGAAGAACAACTCGGGCGACGCACTGACAATCTGGAATCGCCCGGTGTCGATGTAGGTGCCGTACCCGCCGGACTGAGCCGCAGCCAGGTCGTGATAGAAGGCGATCGGGTCTCCACTGAAGCGGGAACGCAGGCGGCTGGTGTAGTTGACCTGGTAGGTGTCGCCCGCCGCGATGTGCTCCCGGATCGTTGCAACGTCTCGTTCGTACTCGTACCGGGTATCAACCCACTCCCACGGGGTCAGCTCATAGGCGCCAAGGGTTTGGGCGGGTCCGGGGTTGAGGGTGCGTGTCCGATACAACCCGAACCAGACAAGAGGCAGCATGCCCTGGAAACCGTTCCGCGTCGGTACGACGAGATTGCGGTCGAAGGCTGGAGCGGCGTCGTACCCCACGAAGCCGACCGCCCACAAGCCATCCCGGGTAGCAGCCTCGACCGCGTCGATTGCGTGCACGGCCTCGGCGAGTGAGTGCGCTGCGATCTCGCCCACCTGCTCGGAGAAACCCGCCGAACGCCGCCGATTGGGACGGAGATCATCGAGGCGGGCACTGAAGGGCATCGACAGAGGCTACCGGAAGCCCGATCATGGCGACCCGCATGGCTAAGGGTCACCGACCCACACGACGATGGTGAATCCTGACAGGAACGCGCAGCCCTGGGCACATTGTGAGCACACCCGAGAACGAAGTCGAACCAAGCACGCGCTTGCTCGCATCGATGCATCGGTCGATGCTTCGACTCGCCGCACTCGTTGTCCCCATCATCTTCGCCGCCGAGTGGATCATCGAACTCTCTGACGACGATCCCGGCCTGCTCCCCAATTGGCGGGTCTACCTGGTGTTCTGGTTGATTCCGTGGATTCTCTCGCGTCGCGCCCGCCCCAATGCGCTCTACGTGCTCATACCAGCGGCAGCCTTCCTAGCTCTGGGCACGGGGGCTGAGCTGGTCTGGGGTGTCAACACTGGTGTCCCCGATCAGGCGACCTCCCTCGCCCTGCTTGTCGGAATCGGCATGCTGACCGGCTTCATGGTCTACGAGCGCTTCCTGCTCGCTGTTGGCGTTTCGACGGTCGCTGTCGGATCGGTCGCCTTTGCCAGCGGCTTGGAGAACGAGCTCGTAGGCGATGATCTGATCATCCGGGTTGTGACACCGATGCTCTTGGTTGCATTGGCGTCCTGGTTGATTCACCGCTTTCGTAGCGAGCTCAACCAGCGGGCCGTCGAGCTCATGAGACTCGTCGACGCCCGGGACCAGCTGGTTGTGTCGGTCAGCCACGAGTTGCGTACCCCGTTGACGGCGATTGCCGGGTTCTCGCAGGAACTGGTGGACAACTGGCCGAAGTACACCTCTGAGCAGGCACACGAGCTCACCGGGATCGTTGCCGCCCAGGCCCACGAGATGGGCGATCTCGTCGAGGACCTCCTCGTTGCCGCTCGCGACAGGGAAGACATTTCGCTGTACCCCGAGCCGGTCGACTTGCGTACCCAGGTCGACGACGTGCTGGATACCGGTGTCGTGCCCTCGCTGACCGGAGCGCGAGAGGGATCGATCTCGGGCCAGGCCGTCGCCTGGGCAGACCCGCTGCGCTGCCGGCAGATCATTCGGAACCTGTTCTCGAACGCACAGCGCTACGGCGGGACCGACATCACGGTGACCATCGGCGTGGAAAACGGGAGTACCTTCGTCGCCGTATCCGACGATGGCGCCGGACTCCACGAAGACGATCTCCGCCAGGTATTCGAGCCATACTTCTCCGCACACGCAGCCGAGCGCGCCGAAGGGTCCATTGGGCTTGGACTGCCGGTGTCGCGAAGCCTGGCGCGCCTCATGGGCGGCGATGTGACCTGCGAGGTCGACGACCGGACCACCTTTCAGGTGACCCTGCCGGCCCATGAGCACAACGCCGCATAGTCTGCGTCTCGTAGCGGCTCAACGGCCAATGTGGCCCGGACTCGAGCCATCGGCTGCACACAGCGACTATTTCCACGCTGCCTGTACCATTCCGGAGTCGCAGCGTCCGGAGCCAAGTGTTCAACAAAGCGGGCAAGAAGCGCCTGAGGCACCTCGAACAGCGAGCCAGCAATACACCGGGAGCGGAGATTGTCCCCGCAAGCGAGCTACGCGTTCGGGACTACGTTCTCGATGACCTGGAATCCAATCAGTACCAGGAGCTCAGGAGCATCAGGCGATACGCTCTCCCCGACGCCGACCTGGTTCTGAATCTCGGGGACAGAACGACGGTGTTTGCGACCTTTGACATGCCGTTCGTACGCGATCCCCTCGAGGATATTCGGCAGGCCCCCGAGGCACGCCAGGACGAAGCTCCTTAGCAACAGCAAACCCCCAGGTCTTGACCTGGGGGTCGTCTTGGCTCCGGGGGGGAGACTTGAACTCCCAACCTGCGGATTAACAGTCCGTTGCTCTGCCGATTGAGCTACCCCGGAATGGGTGTTGCCCTTTGTTCGGGCCGGAGGATCGTATCAGACGTGGGGCGGGATGTGTAACTCTTTGGCGGCCGATCGCCTCTCCGTGGCAGAATGCGGTCATGAAGCTCCGCACAGCGATCGCATTTGGTGTCGGCTACGTACTCGGCGCAAGAGCCGGACGAGAACGATACGAGCAAATCCGCCTGGCTTTCGGCCGTATCACCTCCAACGAACAGGTTCGCCAGGTCATCGACCAGGGCAAAGGGATTGTCGACTCCAGCACCAGCCAGGTAAGGGATCTCGCCGCCGACCAGCTGCGCAACGCCGGCGAAGCCATCCGCAACCGGACCGACGGCACCTAACCACACGCCCGGGCCAGGGTCCGGGCACCGGCTCGCGCCCACACCGGATCGTCGCTCGCCCCTGCGTCGACCATGACGACGCCGAAGAAGATCGCCCAGCCCCGGGCCCGCTCCCAGGTTGCTTCGGAGATAGGCCCGTAGGCCCTACGGAAGTCGTCATGAGTCGAATCGGGGAACAGCATCCAGGCCACCGACAGGTCCGTTGCCGGATCCCCGACACAGATATCACCCCAGTCGATCACACCGGCAATCTGACCATCATCGACGATGATGTTGCGGGCATGGAGATCTCCGTGCAGCCAAACTTCTTCGCGGTCGATGGGCAGTGTCTTCGCCAGTTGCCACGCGTCCCAGATCTGATCGATCGAAACATCGAGTAGAGATCTGTCGAGGCGAGGCAGCCTCTCCTCAACCGATCGGGCCCGCTTGGTCAGCGGACAGCCTCGGTGCGAACTCCGCGGCCCATCATCCGCGCCGGGCTTGTGCAAGGCGTTGAGAAACTGCCCGAGCCGAGCGGCCTCTCCCGGATCGGGATCGGCCACCTCAGCCGAGACTCCGTCGATCCAGGGAATGACGCTCCAGGTCCACGGGTAGCCGAACTCGGGTTGGCCGACTCGAATCGGAAGGCCAACCGGGATTGGCAACCCGGATGCCACCACGGGCACCCAGCGCTGTTCCTTGAGGATCATCTCGGCGCCGAGCTGTCGACGGGGAAGCCGAACTGCCAGTCCGCTCCCCAACCGATAGGTGGTGTTGTCCCAACCGCTACCAAAGAGATTGAGCGCTTGATCGGCCAGGTCCGGGTGTTGTGAGCGAAGCAAACCCCTCACCAGCTCATCGGTGATCTCGACCTCGGCGGCGGGGATACCCGGGGGCGGAAGCTCACGCGGCGGCTGAATCTCTGGCGAATCGCTCATGACCCCCGAGAGGCTACCTACCTCCAATACCATTCTGGCGTCTGAGAAGTGAACATATTCCCGGCTCGGACGCTAGAACCGATGAGGCCGGGGCCTAGGCGCCCTCGAGATAGCCCTCGAGACGCTTGGCCCGAGCCGGCTGCCTCAGCTTGGCCAGAGCCTTGGTCTCGATCTGTCGGATGCGTTCTCGCGTCACATTGAAATGACTACCGACTTCCTCGAGCGTCTTGACCTTGCCGTCGGCGAGGCCGAATCGCATGATCAGCACCTGACGCTCACGCTCGTTGAGCCCCTCGAGGACCAGAGACAGGTATTCCTGGAGCAGCTTGAAGGACGCAACCTCCACCGGGACGTCGGCGTCGGTGTCCTCAACGAAGTCACCCAGCGTCGAATCGTCCTCCTCGCCGAGCGGTGTTTCCAGGGAGACCGGGTCTTGTGCGATGCGACGCAACTCAGTGACCTGCTGCGGTTCCAACTCCAGCTCCTGGGCGATTTCGGCGATGGTTGGCTCGCGACCGAGCTCCTGCATCAACGTCCGCTGCGCCCGAGCGAGCTTGTTGATGGTCTCGACCATGTGTACCGGCACCCGGATGGTGCGCGCCTGGTCGGCCAGTGCCCTGGTCACTGCCTGCCGAATCCACCAGGTCGCATACGTGGAGAACTTGAAACCCTTCCGGTAGTCGAACTTCTCGACAGCACGGATCAGGCCGAGGTTTCCCTCTTGAATGAGATCGAGCAAAGACAGACCCCGCCCGACGTACTTCTTGGCGATCGACACCACCAGCCGCAGGTTTGCCTCGACCAGCCTCTTGCGAGCACGCTCAGCGTTGCGAGCTGCTCGCTGCAGAATTACCCGGTCGGCGACGGGCAGCTCCTCGTTGCCCTCGTCATGGAGCTTCTCCGAAGCCCGCTCCCCCGTCTCCATCTGCATGGCCAGCTCGACCTCCTGCTGAGGAGTAAGGAGCGGGTAGCGGCCGATCTCCTGGAGGTACATGCGCACAGGATCGGAGACGTGCACGAGCTCGTCGCTCGACAGTGCAGTTGCCTCCAGCGCATTCTGCGAGTCCTCCCGAACATTGACCCGGGAGTCCTGCAGAGCCTCAACAACCTCGTCGAAAGCCTCGGGTGGTGCCTCAATGTCCTCGAGCTCCTGCAGTATCTCCGTCACGACGAGAAAGCCGCGTTGCTGACCACGTTTGGTCAGAATATCGAGAACGGTTCTGGCTGCTTCGTTCACTTGCGGCTCCGTAGTTGCTTCTTCTGCTGCTGCAAAGCTACCAACTCGGCGAACTTGTCGGAATGCTCCTGTCCGCCTTCTGGCAAGCTGTTGAGGATTCTCTCCAGGTCATCGATTCGGCGGGTCAGGGCATCGACCTTGAGCCGATTGATCACATCGGCCGCGTCGGAATGGGGGCGATCCACCAACGCCAGCTCGGCGAGCAAGCCGGCAGCCTCATCATCGGCACCGCTCATCAGGCCACCGAGATCGGGCGCGACGCCGGGTTCGGTTGCGGCGATGACCGGCCGAATCAACCCGTAGGCGCGGCGATGCAGCTCGTTGGTGAACAACTCCTCGTCTACGGACACCCGCTGCAGCTGCCGATCGTTGGCGAGCAAGAGACGCAATAGCTCTTGCTCCGCCTTCTCTGTGCCGCTGAGACGTTGCTGCGGCCGGGGACGCGCCGGAGCGGTTTCCTCCCGCTGTCTGGCTCGAGCCGCCTTCCTCACCGCCTCCTCAACCAGGCGCAGGTCTACCCCCGTGCGGCGCGAGATGAGCACTGCGTACTCGTGTTGCACGAGCGGGTCGGTATAGCGGGCCACCATGCCGGCGGCGCCGCGAACGGCCCTGCCCCGGGCCTCGGCCTCGTTGAGGTCGTGCCTCGCTAGCTCACGATCCACCGAGAACTGCAGCAAGGGAGTAGAGCTCTTCATGGCTGTAACTAGAAGCTCCGTGTCACCGTCGCCGACCAGATCGGCGGGATCCCGTCCCTCGGGGAGCACTACGACCCGCATGTCGAGATCAGCAGGAATGGCGAGATCGAAACCGCGCAAGGCGGCCCCGGCCCCGGCCTCGTCTGCATCGAAAGCGAGCAGCACCCGTTCGCTGAAGCGGCGCAGCAGATCCAGGTGGTCCTCGCCGAGCGCCGTACCGCACGTTGCCACTGCGACCGGGTGACCGGCAAGGTGGAGCGCAATGACGTCCGTGTAGCCCTCGACGACGACGGACTCGTTGCGGCGGACAATCTCGCTCTTCGCCCAGTTGAGCCCATAAAGGAGGCGCGACTTGCGATAGATCGAGGTTTCCGACGTGTTCAGATACTTCGGGCCGTCGCCATCGAGAAGGCGGGCGCCAAACCCGACCGGGTCGCCGCGGAGATCGAAGATAGGGAACATGATTCGTCCGCGGAATCTGTCGATCATTCGGCCGCGGGAGCTGCGGGAGGCGAGCCCCGCATCGGCCAGAGTGCGATCGACGAATCCAAGCTTCTTGAGGTGGCGAGTCAGTTCGTCCCAGCCAGGCGGCGAATAGCCGAGACCGAACTGGTCAACGACGTCGCCGTCGTAGCCGCGCCCGCGCAGGTAGCTGCGTGCTCCGCCTCCGTCGGCGCCGGTCTTCAGCCGGTCACGGTAGAAATCGACCGCAGCTTCAGTTGCTCGCACCAACTCGTCACGCCGCCCGCGCCGCTTTGCTTCGCCCGGAGTCTCGGTGAGGGTCACCCCGGCCCTGCGGGCCAGCAGCTCAATGGCCTCCCGGAAGTCGAGGTTCTGGGTTTCTTGCACCCAGGCAAAGATGTCCCCTCCCTTGCCGCATCCGAAGCAGTGATAGAGGCCGCGCGCCGGATCGAGCGACAGTGACGGCGTCTTCTCCTGGTGAAAGGGGCAGACCGCCATGACGTTGCGTCCGGACCGCTTGACCTTGGTCACCTCGGACGCGAGCTCGACCAGATCGGTCTTGTCGCGGATGCGCTCGATGTCTTCACGGGGATAGGCCACGAGTCGGAGTGTACCGGGGCCGCTAGACACGATTCCCTGGCTGTCGCCGGACCTCCGGACAAAAGAAAAGAAGGGAAGCCCGGGAGGGAGGGGAGGGTGGGCTTCCCTTCTATTTCACAAGGGGAATGGGGTCCCCTGGATCTGGAGCGCTGACCTTGCGATCAGCGCTTTCTGGCAAAGGCAACTTCTGCGGCGGTACGCCGGGCGGTCACCATCTGAAATACTGCGTCTGGGTGGAATGTCATCATCATTGGCCTCGCTCTTTCCCCACTATCTTGTACCATTTCAAACCATTTGTCAAATGATTTATTCACATTATCGGCATCTTCTGATAATCTTTAAGCAATGGACTCACTTGACTATCAAATCATCGAGTATCTTGCCGAGGACGGCCGGATCCCGTTCTCGCAAATTGCCGAGCGTGTCGGCAAGTCAACAGCAACGATCCATCAGCGGGCGCGCCGGCTTCGAGAGCAGGGCTACATCGACTCGATCAGCGCCGACCTCAACTGGGAGGCCCTCGGCTACCCCGTCGATGCCTCTGTCAGCATCCGCGATAACGAGTCCCGGGGCCTCGAGATTCTCGCCGAGAGCCTGAGCGCCATACCCTTTGTCATCTCAGCCGAGGCGGTCACCGGCGAGTTTGACCTCATGCTCAACGTCAAAGCCAGGTCCTCGAGTCACCTCGGCGTGGTCCTAGACGAGATCCGCCGCATCGCTCCAGGGCCCAGCCGCACCGTCGTCACCCTCAATACCTACATCTCGGGTCGCATCCCTCCCCTGCCCGCCCCGGATACCCCAAACAGTTCCAGCTGAAACGACGTTCCGCTTCTTATACTCCCGGCGATGGAACTCGCAATCATCGGGTTTGTCGCTGCCATCGCACTCGGAGCTTGGCTGCGAGTCGCCACCAAGCCTGATCCTTTCCGATCGGCTGCAGGATCGCTCGGGCTCGACCATTCCCGCACGGTGCCGGACATGCTCCCGAGATTGAGCGGGACCATCAACGGCCTTCCGGTCAGGGTTGATGCTCCCGATGGGAAGGCCACCCAGATTCGCTATCGGATCTTCTATCCGGACCTCGGCCTGGCACTCCGTCTCGAACGAGAGACGACGATCAGCCGGACACTCGGCGCGCTCGGTAGCGGCGATCGGGAGGTCGGTGACAAGACCTTCGACGCCAAGTTCAGAGTGAACACATCTCGGCCCGATGCCCTGCAGAAGCTGTTGACGCCCGAATTGCGGAGCCAGCTTGTCGAACTCGTCGATACGTATCCTGCAGTTATCGTCGGCGATGGTGAGATCACGCTCGTAGTCGACGACGACAGCCCCACGGTCATGACTCTGGTCAACACCGTCAACGACCTCGTCATTGTCGGCGCGATACTCAATGCGAACCGACCACCGCCTCTCGAGAAGCCGGCCCCGCGAGCTCGTCCGGTTCGAGAGGCTCCCAGCGAAGCGCCACCGCCGGCGTCGCCGTCCGATGCGGAACCTACGACTGAGTCGCCCCGGGGTGATGCGCCACCGCCACCTCAACCCGAGCCCGAACCGGAACCACCGGCACCACCACCGGTTCCGGTTGCCCCGCCGAGCGGTCTCCCCGACGGCTTCTACGACGACGTGTTCGGTGAGAATCGACTGAGTTTCGAAGCTGATGACACCTTCGAGCAGGAGATACGAGGCTCTGAGGTACGCCTGTCGGGGGCGGTCAAGCAATCCAGTCCATACGAGGACAAGTCCGACCTAGCGCCATCGACGGGCACCAAGGCAGTCGTAACGGTTGCCAAGATCGACAACGATCTCTACGGAAAGACCGACATCGATGCGGTCGTTCACCTCCATGGACGACTCGATCTCGACCGAGGCCAGCAGATCACGTTCACAGGCACCCTCGATGGTGTGGATGCGTTCATGAGAAATCTGTTCGTTACAGACGCTCGGATCGTCTAGACGAGGCGCTCCCGCAGATAGCTCGCCACCTGGTCCATCGCCACTCGGTCTTGATCCATCGTGTCACGATCGCGAACTGTCACTGCCTGATCGTCCAGGGTGTCGAAATCGACGGTGACACAGTAGGGGGTGCCGATCTCGTCCTGTCGGCGGTACCGACGACCGATCGCCTGAGTCACATCGTGCTCGATGGCGAAGTGCGGCCGCAGATCCTGTGCCAGGGCGGCAGACACCTCGATCAATTGCGGCTTCTTCGATAGCGGCAGTACCGCAACCTTGATCGGCGACAACCTCTTGTCGAGGCGGAGCACCGTACGTGTGTCGCCGCGTACTTCCTCTTCGTCGTATGCGTCGAGTAGGAAGGCAAACGTGGTTCGGGTTGCGCCGGCCGCCGGCTCGATCACGTATGGCACGAACCGCTCGCCAGATTCCTGATCGAAGTAGGTCAGGTCCTTGCCGGACTTGTCCATGTGCGCCCTCAGGTCGAAGTCGGTGCGGTTGGCGATGCCTTCGAGCTCGTCGAAACCCCACGGGAAGCGGTAGTCGACATCGAAGGTGCCGGCCGAATAATGCGACAGCTCGTCCTCGTCATGCTCGCGGAATCGGACGTTGTCTTCCTTCATGCCGAGATCTACGTACCAGCGCTTGCGCTCCTCGATCCAATACTTGAACCAGTCATCGGCTTCCTCTGGACGACAGAAGAACTCCATCTCCATCTGCTCGAACTCCCTGGTGCGGAAGACGAACTGGCCCGGAGTGATCTCATTGCGGAACGACTTGCCAATCTGGGCAATACCGAACGGAAGCTTCATCCGTGAGGTGCGTCGTACATTCTCGAAGTTGATGAATATGCCCTGCGCCGTCTCGGGGCGTAGGAACACTGCGTTGTCCGACGACTCGACAGGACCCATGTGGGTCTTGAACATCAGATTGAAGTTCTTCGCTTCGGTGAAGGCGCCCCGCATGCCACAGTCTGGACACAGGTCCGGATCATCGAGCTTGTCCACACGGAACCGGCTGTTGCAGTTCGTGCATTCAACGAGCGGATCGGTGAACGATGCGAGGTGCCCCGACGCTTCCCACACCTGCGGTGACTGAATGATTGCGGAGTCGATACCGACGATGTCATCACGCATCCGCACCATTGAGTGCCACCACTGCTCTTTGACGTTGCGCAGCAACTCGACACCCAGCGGGCCGTAGTCGTAGGCCGAGCGAAGACCGCCGTAGATCTCCGACGACTGGAAGACGAAGCCGCGTTTCTTCGCAAGGTTGACGATGGTGTCGAAATCGATAGACATGACTGCAGATCCAGGATCGGGAATTGGGACGGCATGATAG
>JASJDZ010000008.1 GCA_030065575.1 Acidimicrobiia bacterium | reverse complement strand
ATTCGCTCCGAGTCGTGCTCGTTCATCTGGCATCCGAAGGTCCGGATGTGATAGGTCAAACCCGATCGCTGCGGCACACGCGGTGTCCGCACGGCCGGAATCCCGAGGGTGGTCGGCGTAGCCATCTCTATCGTGCGTAATCCGTTGCCCGGAACTCGCGAATGACCGTGACCTCGATCTGGCCCGGGTAGTTGAGGTCTTCCTCCAGACGGCGGGCGATCCGCCGCGCCAGGTCCCCTGCGGCGAGATCGTCAACCACGCTCGGCGCAACGGCGATGCGTACCTCACGGCCGGCCTGCATAGCGAAGACGCGTTCAACACCCTCAAAGGACGATGCAATCTCCTCGAGCCGTTCCAGGCGCCGTACGTATGACTCCAAGGCCTCGCGCCGTGCCCCCGGCCTCGCAGCCGAGACCGCATCGGCAGCCTGGACGAGGACTGCGGTGAGTGTCCTGGGCTCAACCTCGTTGTGGTGCGCCTCGATGGCATGGACGATCGAAGCATCCTCTCCGAAGCGACGGGCAATCTCGGCGCCAATCATGGCGTGCGAGCCCCCGACCTCGTGAGATACGGCTTTGCCTATGTCGTGCAGGAACGCTGCCCGACGCGCTTCGGCGTCGTCTGCCCCTAGCTCTGCCGCCAGCATGCCTGCGACGTTGGCCGTTTCGACCAGGTGATTCAGCACGTTCTGGCCGTAGGAGGTGCGGTACTTGAGGCGGCCGAGCAACGTCACGAGCTCCGGGTGAAGGCGAGTGACACCTACTTCGAGCATCGCCCATTCGCCTGCGTCGCGCACTGACTGCTCGACTTCAGCCCGGGCCTTCTCGTACGCCTCCTCGATGGAGGCAGGATGGATGCGACCGTCGTCGACTAGACGATGCAGAGCGAGCCGTGCCGTCTCGCGACGCACCGGGTCGAAAGTGGAAACCGAAACGGCTTCCGGCGTGTCGTCGACGATGAGGTTCACTCCGGTGACCGCCTCAAACGTACGGATATTGCGTCCGTCACGGCCGATGATGCGGCCCTTCATGTCATCGGACGGCAAAGGCACCACCGACACTGTCGATTCGGAAACGACCTCTCCGGCGAGACGCTGCACCGCGGTGGCCAAAACGCGCCGGCTGCGCCGGTCCGCCTCTTCGCGGGCCTTCATCTCGAGATCTCGCACCAGCACCATCGCCTCGCGACGTGCCTCATCCTCGACCTTCATGAGCAGCTCTTCTTTGGCCGCACGTGAATCAAACCCGGCAATCCGCTCCAGATGGGCCCGTGCTTCTTCGCGCTTTGCCTCGGCGGCCGCCCGGGCATCGCTGAGCGAGCGCTCCTTGTCGAGCAGCATCTCCTCGCGAGAGGCAAGGTTCGTCGCCCTCTGTTCTAGGGTCGCTTCTCTCTGGGCAAGGCGCTCCTCGAGTGCCTCTGCCTCAACGACACGATGGGCCAGAGCGGCTTCTTCTCTCTCGCGGTAACTCTCCGCCAAAGCTCGGGACTCCTCCTCGGCGCGCGACAGGATGCGTTGCGCATCCAGCCGCGCCTCGCGCAGAGCGTCTTCTGCTGCTGCGCCGGTACGCGATGTATGCCGGCGTTGGAGTTCCCTTCCTCCCAGGAAGGCGAGCAAGGCAGCAACCATCGCGATCGCTACTGCGATCAGCCATTCCATGCTGTCCTCGTTTCCCGGTCCAGAGACGCATGAGGCCGAGCCGCAACGGCTCGGCACACGCAATGCCAAGAGGACGAAAACGCGACAAAGGACAGCTAATCAGCCGTCTGTGGGATGCACCCCCGGGCGATTCGTCTCACTTGGTTTCCTCTGGATCCGTGTTCTTATTAAGTGTTTGCGTGTGTCTACACCCGATCGTACAGCACCTGTCAACACAACGTAAGCGCGAAATCCAGGTTCATTTCGGTGTCGGGATCAGGAGCGAAACAGGGAGCACTTCGGAGAACCCGCCGTCATTGACTGTGGGCAAGTAGCGGGCGCCGCTCACTGCCGATCAGCCGTCGCTGTCGCCCTTGCCGAGGATTTCGCCGGTCTCCTCGTCAACCTCGAGCGCTTCCTCTTCCTCTTCGATCAAGCCGACGGCCCGGAACACCTTGTCCTGGAGCTGCATGGCAATCTCCGGGTTCTCACGTAGGAACATCTTCGCCTTCTCGCGGCCTTGACCAAGTTGGTCGCCGTCATAGGTGAACCACGCACCCGCCTTGCGGACGATGCCGTGCTCAACTGCGACATCGAGCAGGCTGCCTTCGCGTGAGATGCCTTCGCCGAACATGATGTCGAACTCCGCCAACCGGAACGGCGGGGCAACCTTGTTCTTGACGATCTTGGCGCGCACCCGATTGCCGACGTTGTCGGTTCCTTGCTTGATCGCCTCGATGCGCCGCACGTCGATCCGCACACTGGAGTAGAACTTGAGAGCCCGCCCGCCGGGCGTGGTCTCGGGAGAATTGTGCACCATGACCCCGTCGGCGAGGTAGTTGTGATGGCCCTCAACCTCGATATCGAACTTCCGCATGCTGCGCGTATTCGGCTTCTCCCTAATAGACAGAACTGGCACCGGTACGAGCCGTTCTTCGACCTGTGCCGGCTCGACTTCTAGGGAGTACTTCCCACGGTGGTGCTGCAGCAGCTTGTACTCCATCATCGACGGGACATACGGAGCAATCAGAGAGTGCAAGGCTTCTGTGGAGTCGCGGCCAAACACGAGGACGGCCTTGTCAGCCCGATCTCTCAGCACTGCGTCTATTCCCCACGTGTCGGCTAGCCAACTGCGAATTCGGTCGCGGCTTGTCGGCTCGAACGCTTCCACGCAGATCTCTGACCTGCCTGCTGATCCGTCAGCCCTACGCTCCGCGAACGTGCCGTCATCCATGTACCAGATGGCCAGAGAAAGCGGCGTCAGTGCCTTGATGTAATCCCAGCTGAAGACCTTTCTCCCAGCTAGGTAGACGGCCTCACGCAGCGCGTCTAGCTCGAGAAGAGGCGTCGTTTCAACCATCTTGCCGCCCTTGGAATGGCGACTGATTGAAAGGGGAACCCCATCCAGCAGTGAGGCCTTCCAGAGCGCATAGGCATCCTGCTTGGGACCGTGACCGAATCGGAAACGCGACTTCATAGCCACACCTGAGGCACCGACACGCTTGCTCGATACGGCGCCGTCACCCATCAGACCACCCAGCACCACCTCGCGCTGCTGATCCGACAGATAGTGCTTGATCGGCATCAGCACCGAGTCGCCGGGTCGCAGCGAACCCGCCTGCACCCACCCTTGCGGAGTTGAGATCAGATGATTCTCGGTCGCAGCGAACTGCGCTCTGCCGTTCTTCTCCGGTTTGTAGACGGTGAACTGCAGGAAGCGATCTGCAGTGCCGTTGTTGTACCAATTCGTGATGCGCTTGGGCTCAACCATCCCAGTCTCAGGATTGGCGGCAAGGACTTCGACATCCATCTTCTGATTGACGATCTTGCCGATCTTCTCCTGAGTGCCATCGGCAAGCGTGATCCGTGTGTTGTACTGGAAGCAACCGAACATGACCCCGATCTTCTCGCGCAGCTGGTTGATGAAGACTGCGGTGGTCTCGGAGCGGTTGATAGTTCCGGCCAGCTTGCGCAGAGCCTGCGACATCAAGCGGGCCTGAAGCCCAACGTGGGTATCGCCCATGTCGCCCTCCAGCTCCGCTCGAGGCACCAGGGCGGCGACAGAGTCAACCACAACAACATCGAGAGCGCCGGAGCGAATGAGCATGTCGGTGATCTCCAACGCCTGCTCGCCGGTATCCGGCTGTGAGATGAGCAACTCGTCGACATCAACGCCGAGGGCTTTGGCATAAACGGGGTCCAGCGCATGCTCGGCATCGATGAACGCCGCAACGCCACCGTTGCGCTGCGCCTCGGCCACTACATGGAGTGCCAGAGTGGTCTTGCCACTCGACTCAGGACCGTAGATCTCGACAATCCGCCCGCGGGGAACTCCGCCGATACCGAGCGCCAGGTCGAGAGACAGGGCCCCGGTGGGAATGGCAGCGATGTTCTTCACCGCACTGTCGCTGAGCTTCATGATGGCGCCCTTGCCAAACTGCCGCTCGATTTGCGACATCGCCATTTCGAGGTTCTTATCCGACTCCACTGGAGCTCCCTTCGATAGGTCGAGGCGTGATCCCCTCTGATGCCATCAACCTATTTCGTGCCTGTGACATAACTACAGCCGTGTAATCCTAACGGCGTTGAGACCCACACACTAGGCGAACACGTGTTCGATGTCCAGGATTCCCGATGCGGGCAGAGCAGACCGCATCGGCGTCGATCCGCCGTAGATCTCCATTGACCCAATTCGCAGCCAGCGAGACAATGGAGGGGTCGAGAAGGGTGGAAGCAATGCCTCGAAGCCTCCTCACCATCTGCCTCATCAGTGCCCTCGTCATGAGCGTTGCAGTTGGGTGCTCCAACGGATCTTCAGACACCGAGATCGCCACCCAACTGATAGAGGAATGGGCCGCCGGCTGGAACGACAATGATCGAGACACTCTCGTGGAAGCCTTCTCTGATGAAGGCACTTACTCTGGAGAGGGCTATCACGTTTTCACCTGGGTCGGCCGGGACGAGATCCGACGCGGCGCCAGGGTAAACCTGATCTCCGAGATCACCTTCACTTCTCCAGTTGCTGCCTCATCAGACGGAGACTTCGTTTGCGCCGTCGAGTTCCTCGCGGCCGGCTACCCATTCGTCGCCGAGATTGAGTTTGAGGTTGGTGACGGCCTGATTACGCGGATGCACCAGGTGGACGAGCAAGTCGATGGGTGATTCCGCTCGTTGGCCTCGGCGTCAGCCACCTAGCGTTTTGGCGTAGACCTGTGCCGCATGCGGTACCCAGATACGCCAAAACGGAGGAGTCCCCGCTCCGGTGATCCGGTGCGTCTCTTCCCTACAGCTCCACCGTGTCGACAACCTCGTACCGGGCCGGTCCGTCGCCCAATACCGACCGGTATAGGGTCACCGCGGCGACGTCGAGCGGCACTCCGGCAGGCTCGACCTCGTCGATCAACCTCCGCACATCGGCCGGAGGCCTGATCCGGCTCAACGTCAAGTGCGGATGGAACGGGCGGCCTTCCGGCTCCATCCCGGCACGCACCGCAGCGCGCTCACACTCCGCGGCCAGTTCGTCCAGCGGCTGCGTGTCACCATCGACGCCCAACCAAAGCACCGACGCCTTTCGTTCCCGCGGGAAACCCCCGAGGCCGCCGAGACGGACCCGGAAGGCCTCGACCATCAAATGCGCATCCAGGTGACGCAACATCAGATCGGCCTGCTCGGGCGATGTTGCCCCCAGAAACCTGAGCGTGATGTGCCAATTCTGTGCCGGAACGACGCGACCGGGCAGCCGCCCATCGCCGAGCTCGGCTCCGAGGTGCGCCGCTACTGCGTGACGCGACTCATCGTCGAGTGCCACCGCCAGGAACATGCGTTCCGCCATCAGAGCCAGCGACCCGACGGCGGCGAGCCCTGCCACCACTCCCCCAGCATCGCCCGCCGAGCGAGATGCAACGCCCCGGTCGTCGTGTAGGCACGGACGCGTTCCCGATCGCCGGGAAGACTGACGGTGCGGGCCATCGTCCGCTCGGGCGTATGCACGGCAATGACCATCGTCCCCACCGGCTTGTCTTGCGGATCCGGGCCGGCCGAACCGGTAACACTGATCGCAACATCGCATCCCAGAACTGAGGCTGCGCCGTCTGCCATGGCCATCGCAACCGGCTCGCTGACGACGCCGTGCTCGACAATCATCGAACCCGGCACCCCGAGCACCTCGACTTTGACGCGCTCGTCGTAGGCAACGACCGAACCGGCAAAGAACGCGGACGCTCCGGGAGTAGCGGTGATCCGGGAGGCCAGCATGCCACCCGTTGCCGATTCGGCGGTCCCGATGGTCCATCCCTTGGCGAGGGCGAGGTCCATGACTATCTGCTCGATGGTCTCATCGTCGGTTCCGAAAACGAGGTCACCCAGACGCTCCCGTACCGCCGCCTCCATCGGCGCAACCAGCTTCTCCGCTTTGTCCGTGGAATCAGCCTTGGCCGTGAGGCGAATCTTGATCTCGGCGGCCGTAGCCAGGAAGGCCATCGAAGGGTTGCCGTCGCTGTAGATGTCGGCGAGTGCCTCGCCAAGCCGGGATTCCGACTCCCCGTATGTTCGCAAGATCCGATTCAGCACAACCCGCTTGTCGGCGCGCTCGGTCAGATCCGGAATCAGATGAAGGTCGAGCAATGCTTCCAGCTCGGGAGGAACCCCGGGAACTGCGTAAATCAACCGGTCTCCGAGGTCCAGACGGATTGCAGGGGCGGTGCCCTTCGGGTTCTCCAGGAGATCGGAGCCCTTCGGGTGCTCGGCCTGTCTCAGGTTGGAGTCCGGCATCTCTCGACCGCGGCTCGCCCACCATCGTCGCAGCCGATCTGCGTAATCCTCGCTGAAGACAAGCGGACGCCCGGTCGCTTCGGCGAGTGCCTCGCGGGTGATGTCGTCCTGGGTTGGGCCGAGGCCGCCGGTGATGATCACAACATCCGCACGTGACATCGCCAACCTGATCGCCGCCACCATCCGGCCCGTGTGATCGCCTACGACGGATGAGTGCTGATGCTCGAGGCCGCCATCGGCAAGCCGAGAGCCGATGGCCGCTGCATTCGTGTTGACCGTGTGCCCGTACAGCAGCTCGGTGCCGACGGCAATGACCTCGACGATCACACAACCACCCGCGCTTCCAAATCCGTACCGAATGCACCGCTGATCTCAGCGGTCAGCCAGTCCCCGGGACCCCCTTCGTCAAGCAGGATCACCCCGTCGATCTCTGGGGCTTGCCGATAGCTCCGACCCACCGCCTGGCCATCCTCGACCTGGTCGACCAGCACTTCTACCGTCGAACCGATCTGGGCGGCGTTGCGGGCCTGTGTGATCTCGTCTTGAACCGCCTGCAGATGCCGGAGACGCTCGAGTGCATCGTCTGGATCCACCTGCTGCAGGAAATCGGCTGCCGGTGTTCCTTCCTCTGGCGAGTAAGGGAAGAGGCCCACCCAGTCGAGCTCTGCTGTGCGGAGAAACGCCTCGAGCTCGTCAACGTTGCTCTCGGTCTCGCCGGGGAACCCGATGATGAAGCTCGACCGCAGCGCCGCCTCGGGAGCGTTCCGCCTGATGTCCCCAATCAGGCTGAGATGCGCCTCCCCGCTGCCCGGCCGCTTCATCGCGCGGAGCAGATCGGGCGACACGTGCTGCAGAGAGAGGTCGAAGTAGTCCACCACATTCGGAGTGCTGGCGATCGTCTCGATCAGGCGCGGCCTGATCTCCCGCGGGTACAAGTAGTAGAGGCGCAGGCGACGCAGCCCCGGCGTGTCGGCCACTCGCTCCACAAGTCCCTCGATACCGCCTTCGATCCCTGCGTCGCGTCCGTAGGCGGCGAGATCCTGAGCAACCAGCACCACCTCGCCAACCCCTCCCGCCACGAGACCTGCGATCTCGGCATGGATGTTGTCGGGGCGGCGCGATCTCTGTTTGCCCCGGAACTGTGGAATCGCACAGAACGTGCAGGCTTTGTCACAACCCTCGGCAACCTTGACGTATGCGTACGGTGTTGATGGTGTGGGCCGACGGGTCTCGAACAAAATGTCCATTGCGGAACGTTGCGCCGGGCGGATCTCGAGAGGTTGCCACTCGGTCAGCCGATCCAGGCTCCCCACCAGCTCGCCGTACCGGTCGAGGCCGATGACCGCATCGGCCTCGGGCAGCGCGTCGACCAGCTCCTGCTCGTAGCGTTGCGCCATGCACCCGATGACGACGAGCTTGGCATCATCCCGCTTCGAGCCGGCCAGCTCGAGCACGGTGTTGATTGACTCCTCCCGGGCGGGCTCGATGAATGCACAGGTGTTGACCATCACAACATCGGCGCTCTCCGGTGTCGCCGCATCGCCGTATCCGGCATCGTGAAGTACCGCGGTTACCTTGTCGGAATCGACCTGGTTCTTGGAGCAGCCGAGCGTGGTCAACCAGACCTTGGGGGAATCAGACATCCGGGCGAGTCTATCCCAACCCGCTGATCGGTTCGGCGGTCAGCTCAGGGTGCGGTAGCGACCACGGAAGTAGACCAGCGGATTCTCCAGATCGGACATCTCCAGCTTGTCGATGGCGCCCTCAGCAACGATGAAGAAGGTCTCCTCATCGCCGCCTTCGAATGTGCAGTAGGCACGATTCGGAATGTCGGTCAGCACCGGTCCCCACGCTGTCTGCTCGACGTCGAGGTCGGCAAATCGGCCCCCGGGACTGGGGCGCAGCCCTGCGAAGATGTCGGCGATCGCCTCATTTCCCTCCTCCAGGATGTGCACGACAAACTTGCCGGTCTCTTCGAGTCCGTAAAACAGGTCGGTGGTCGAACCCAGCAGGAAGTAGATCCGGGATGGATCTCCCTCGGCCACCACCAGCGACGACACCGTTAGCCCGGTGCGATGATCGCCGGCCCCCGAGGTAATCACGGTCACCGGGGCGGCGAGGCGGCCGCGGAATCGCCGGGCGGGATCCCGCTGATCCGGCGGCGTCTCAAACGGATGATCCTCGTGCACTCCGCCCTGGTCAGTCATATCGTTCTCCCTCTACTCCACCGCGATTGTATAGAGCGCGCACGCAGTCTCGCTACGGCAAGGACCGCAAGATGGGGTGCCTTCGGTCAAACGTCAGGTAGTGGTCATATCCCGTGGCCCGGGCGAGGGCGACCAACTTCTCGTGGTCGCGCCCGCACTCGTCCGGCTGATGAGCGTCGGACGCAAGGGTGATCGGGACGCCGGCCTTGTAGAACATGCTGAGGAACGTCGGGCTCGGGTAGACCTCTCCAACCGGCTTGTGCAGTCCCGCTGAGGACAGCTCGACTGCGGTGCCCGAAGCTGCTGCCGCATCGACAACCTGCTGATAGAGATCGATTGGGGTGTCGTCCGGCACGTGCCCGAACCGCTTCACGACGTCGACATGGGCGAGGACGTCGACTTGACCCGAGGCGGCCAGCTCTGTCTCAATGGCGAAGTAATCCTCATACGCCCTGCGGATGCCTCGCCGATCGAACTCGTAGGCCGAGACACCGTAGTCGACCGACCAGCCGCCGACCCAGTGAACTGCCCCAATGAGGAAGTCCCACGGATAGGGCTCCAACAGATCCATCACAGCTTCGATGGTGTTGGGGAAGAAGTCGACTTCGAGCCCGAGCTTGACCGGAAGGCCGCGGTCCTTGGCCGCCAGAACCGCCTCTACGTAGCCGTTGAGCGATAGCGATAGGTCATCCCGGAACATCTTCCGCGTGTCCTCAGCGAGGTCGTGGTGCGGCTCGTCGGCCCAGAAATCGCCCAACACCGGGGCCGCCTCCACACAGCGGTAGAGATGCTCGGTGAAGCCCACCTCATCGACACCACGCCGGGCGGCCGCCTCGATATAGGCCTCGATGTGCCCGGGGGGGTACTCGCCGTGAGGCGGGCCGATTCCGGCGTAGACGCCGTGATCGTGAAGGTGAACGTGATAGTCGCTCATAGGGCGCAGCGTACCCCTTCGCTCCCACCCCGCTACTCACCGAGCCTTCAGTGAACCCGGATTCCCCGCGCTTCCAGTAGCGATCGGATTCGGGCTATCCGCTCATCTACCTGTGAACTGGACTGGCCGGGACCGGAACCGCCCGGACCGTGCCGCTGGCGCTGCAGTACCTCGCGGCGGTGTCGCAACGAAGCAAGCTGAATCAGCAAGTCCTTGGTCGAACATGCTGCGTCAACGTCCTCGGCAAGACGAGCCGCTCGGGTCCTCAGCGTCTCCTGCCGAGCCAGCAGTGCGTGCTTCTCCACCGAGTCGTCGCTACCGAGTAAGGAGATCCGATCCTGGAGACGTTCGAGCTCGCGAAGGATGGAACTCATTTCGCCTACCGCCATGTTCCCTCCTTTGGTCACCACCGACAGTGTCAGGGCAACGCGACGCTAAGTCAAGAACATGCGAATCGCTGCAACAACAGCCGCGACCACAAGTACCCAGCGTATCCAGGCGGCGCCCTTCAGCACTGCTAGTTGCGCGGCAATCCAGGCCCCCGTCATTTGGCCGATCGAGAGAACCAGACCGACCTGAAGATCGACCTGGGAGGCCGATGCGAACAACAGCAGTGCGACCGGCGTGTAAGCCAGGATGAGCACGACCTTCGCCGCATTGCCGGAGACGAGGTCCATGCCGGATCCGATGACGAGGCCGCCCAGCAGCATGAACCCGACACCGGCCTGAACCGACCCACCGTAGAAGCCGATCGCAAAGAACAGCAGGCTGCGCCAGGGCTCCCTCATGACTCGCTCGTGCCCCTCCACCCAACGTGACGGGCGGAACAGCACGGAAGCGGCAACAAGAACAAGCACGAATGCAAAGACCCGCCTGAGCGTGTCGCCGGACATCTGGGTAGCAGTCCACGCTCCGAGGGCAGCGCCGACCAGCGTCGGCGCGAGCAGTACTCCCACCCTTCCCCAAGGGATGACTCCGCCCCGCTGGAAGCGGGTCAGTGCCGAAGCGTTGGCAAGCAGGATCGCGATGCGGTTGGTGCCATTGGCGACGCTGATGCCCACGATCTCCGTGAGGATCGGGATCGTTATTGCCGATCCACCGCCGGCCAGCGTATTGATGAATCCTGCTGCTAGTCCACCGAAGAGCAGCAGAACGCCCTCCAGGATTGTCACGAACGGCAGCCTAACCCCTGGCCCGCCGCCGCCCTCAACCCGCTAGATCAACGGTTCGCCAACCAAATACATCGTCAAGCAGCGCAACCTGGTCCGCCGCCTCGAACCGATCCCTGGTCACAACCGCCTCCCGCAGCGCTCCCGTCTCAACAAGACGAGCCTGGAAGGCAGACACCGGATTGCCACAACCGCGCGGCGGCGTCAGCCACGTGTCCTGGATACGCACCGCAACGTTCCCATCGAGACTGCCGGCCAGCTCGTCATGATCGTTGAACAGGACAACTGCCACACCTTCTCCGTACGCCCGGGTGGCTGCATCGCGTAGCCGACCTTCGGTCGTGCGGTGGAACAGAAACACGTTTTCGGAAGGAACCGCTTGCTCGGCGAGCACGCCGGCAATCTCAGGTGCACCTTCAGGTGTCTCCGACCAAGCCGGAGCCGATTCGACCTCAGACTCGACTCCCCCGCTGCGGTCGACAAATACCGTCAACACTGCCGGATCGGGAAGCCCTTCCAAACCACGAAGCGCGCCTACAACCGCGCTCGGCTCGAAATCGAATCCGAAGTAGCGGACTGAAGCCAGCAGGGATGAAGTCTTCGCTTCTGCCGCCCGGACAATCCCGTTCTCGACGCGGAAGCGCTCGAACACTCTGAATTCGGGCCGTCGATCAACCAATATCCTCGCCTTGAGGCGCGCCTCCTCGTATGCACTGACCACGTCGGAGGTCCCCGTGATCGCGGTACCTACGCCAAACTCAGCAACGCCCTCCTCCTGATCGACCAGGACGGTCCGCACCGCGACGCTGAAGCTGGCGTCAGGCCCGACCTCACCCGGAGGAGCGAGGAAGCCGATGGCCCCGCAATAGACGCCGCGCGGCGTGTCCTCGGTGGTGTTGATCAACCGCATCGCAGCTGGTTTGGGAACCCCCGTCACCGATAGCGCCGGGAACAGCGCACGGAACGTCTCTACCAGGCCGATTTCCGGAGCGAGGCGGACACCAGCCTTGACGGTGAGATGCCACATTGTCTCCAGCCGCTCGACGGTCAGCCGATCCTCTACGGGTATGGGCGACAGCTGCCCCAGCCCGGCGAGTTCCGTCTCTGCTTCCTTGACCAGAGCGCGATCCGCATCGCCGAGCTCGCCGTCGGCGAGAAGCACAGTCGCCAGGTGCTGATCCTCCTCGAGCCAGCGCCCACGCCTCACCGAGGCGAGGACCGGGGAGACCGTGAGAATCTCACCGGCGCGTTTGAACAACCGCTCCGGTGATGCACTGACCAGGCGGAATCTACCGAGATCGATGCAAGCCGCATAAGGACCACGTTGTGACAGCAACAGGTCGCGATAGAACGCCGCAGGGTCTCCGCTGAAAGCAGCTTGCAGGCGGAAGGTGTGCTTCCCGCGGGCAATCTCGCCGGCCATGATTGCCCGACCTGTCATCGCCAGGCTGTCCCGGTAGTCGCGACGTGAGGAGTCCGGGCTCCATCCGGAGACGTTGTACGCGCCGGGCGGGAAGTAAAGGGAATCGATTGCCTCGAGCTCGATCCGCTGCGAGAAAGCCTGGAACTGCGCCAACGGCAGCTCGTTCATCGGATCGTCCTGGCCCGACGTGCGAACGGTGAGGTCCTGGTCGAACGCCGGTGCCGCCTCATACGAGACGAAACCCGCGACCCACGCCCCGTTGCGTGCTGCTCGCTCGGCCGACTCGAGTACGCCGGCTACTTCGCCCAGCTCACCTGCAACAAACACCTCACCAGGACCGACGAGGCCAAAGGACCCGGCTCCTCCCGGGGATAGGTCATCGAATCGAATGCACGGGTTCTCCACGCCTAAAAACTACCGAGGAGGGATCGGCTTTGGGGGCACGACACCACGTATTTGGCTCAGCCGACCAGAATCTGATCGAGTTCCTCGACAGTCATCAAGACCTCGCGAGCCTTCGACCCCTCGGAGGGACCCACAACTCCCTTGATCTCCAGAATGTCCATGACGCGCCCGGCCCGGGCGAACCCGATGCGGAGCTTGCGCTGCAGCATCGACGTAGATCCCAGCTGCGACCGGACTACCAACTCCATCGCCTGTCGCATCAACTCCGGGTCTTCGCCGTCGAACTCGTCCTCGACCGCGGCTGCGGCCTGAGCAACCTCGAAGACTTCCTCATCTCGGTACTCGGTCTTACCCTGCTGACTGACCCAATCGACAACGGAGTGAATCTCCCTCTCCGTCACGAAGGCACCCTGGATTCGCTCGGGTTTCGGGTCGCGGGCGGTGACAACGAGCATGTCACCTAGTCCCACCAGTTTTTCGGCGCCCGACGAGTCAATGATCACACGCGAATCGGTTTGGGATGCGACGGCAAACGCAAGGCGAGAAGGAACGTTCGCCTTGATCACGCCGGTAATCACATTGACCGACGGCCGCTGCGTTGCCAACACGAGATGGATCCCAACCGCACGGGCCATCTGGGCGATCCGCACAATCGAATCCTCAACAGCCCGACCGGCAACCATCATCAGATCGTTGAGCTCGTCGACTATCACCACGATGTACGGGAAGCGGTCGAACATCTCCTCATCGAGGCCGCCTGCGTCCCACTTCTCGCGGTAGCTCGTTATGTCCCGCACTCCGGCATCGGCAAGCAGGTCGTAGCGACGGTCCATCTCCGCAACCGCCCACTGCAAAGCATCGGCGGCCTTCTTGGGATTGGTGATGACCTTGGTGAGCAGGTGGGGTATGTCGTTGTACTGACCGAGTTCCACCCGTTTCGGATCAACGAGGATCATCCGAACCTCATCCGGCGTGGCGCGCATCATCAGCGATGTGACAATCGAGTTGATGCACGAGGACTTGCCCGCGCCGGTAGCTCCGGCGATGAGCACGTGCGGCAACTCATCGAGATGAAGCAGCCGGCTCTTGCCGCTGACATCCTTCCCAAGAGCGACGGCGAGTGGGTTCACAGTGTGGCCTGCGATGTCGCTCGACAGGATCTCCCCGAGCGTGACCAAGTCGCGATGGCTGTTGGGAACCTCGATACCGATAGCGCTCCTACCGGGGATGGGGGCCAGGATGCGTACATCGGCTGAAGCCATGGCGTAGGCAATGTCGGTGTTGAGATTGGTCACTCGAGACACCTTGACGCCGGGAGCCAGCTCGACCTCGTACCTCGTGACGGTTGGTCCCGGGACAATGCGCGTCAGCCGGGCATCCACACCGTGCTGATTCAACGTCTGCTGCAGCTCGTATCCGGCCTGTTCCAGAGCCCGGCGATTCTGACCATTGGTCTCCCCAACAGACAGAAGCTCGAGAGGTGGCAAACGGTATCCCTCGCCGGCAGCGGGCTGGGGTGCCGGGCGGGTCTGCTTGGGCTTCGGCTTGGGTGGACTGCTCTTCTTCGCCTTCTTGCTGGGGGTTGCCGACTCGCGAGGCGGCGGAGGGGTGATCTCCGCAGGCTGAACGGGGGCCGGTTTCGGCTCGGCGCGGCCGGAGCGACGCAGATTCCGAAGCGCGGTGCGGGCACGTCTGAGCAGCGCAGCGATGCTCAAGCCTATGTCGCGAATGGTGGCCTTGGTGAGGATCAGAGAAGACAGGGCAATGACGCCGACCAAAACTACGAACGCACCCCAGAACCCGATCAACCGACGCAGCGGGAATGCGATCAGCGACCCAACTGCACCGCCACGTTCGACGACAAGATCCACCGACGACGCAAGGGACACCGTGCCGGTGAGGAGGTGGAAGAGGGCCATAGAGCTCACGAAGAGCACGAATAGTCCTAGAGAAACCCTGCCGTAGTCGGCACGCGGCATCGTGGAGATCATGACTACGCCGATGGCAATCAGAACCACGGGTGCAAAGTAGGCCCACAGGCCAAAGACGAACTCGAGGCCTGTCGCCGCCCAGTCACCAAGAGGTCCGGCTAGTCCAAAGAACGAGAGCATCAGCACTGCGGCTGCAACTATCAGGACAACCCCCCAGACGTCGTCGGTGTGACGCCCGAGCCGGTCTCGGATCCGCTGCTTCATCCCCTTCAGCGCGTTGGAGATGGAAGTGGTCTGCCGCTTTTTCTGCTGTTTCCTGGTCGCCGTTTTCCGCCCAGAAGCCCCACGGGTTTTGGTCCGTGTTGCCATGGGTCATTCAGCATACAGGCTTGCGGTTGCTGTACAAACAACCAATCGCGCGCTGCTGCGCGCGCTCCGCGCGATAAGCGGTTCAGGCTGGAGGGCTATCTGCCGATAGAACGTCTCAGACATAACAGCGGCTCGCACCTGCGGGCTGTGAAGGGAGCCACCAACAGTGAGTGTTCCACTCCAATCGGTGCCAGGGAACTCAGAAGAGAACGCCGAATCAGCAGACGAAGCTGTCGCCCAGGCGAAGCACGAAGCCGCAGAGATCATCGCGCGCGCACATCGCCAGGCCGAAGCCATCGTCTCGGAAGCCGGCGCATCTTCCGGGTCGGTTCCCAATCCGCTGGCGGCGCTTGGAGATGATGCTGAGGAGATCATCGGGCAGGTTCGCAAGCTGATCAAGAAGCAGCGCGAAATGCAGGCCGAGCGACAGGATCTCGTTGATGAGATCGACGGGCTCAAATCCGAGCGCGACGAGCTCGTTCAGCGGCTCACCGACGCAGTTGAGCGGATGGAGGAACTCTCCGAGATCGCCGCAGCCGCCCAGGCCGGCGTGGCCCCCGTACCTCCCCAGGCTCCCCCACCCCCTCCGATGCACGACACACCGCCCCCCGCCGCCGAACCGGAACCAGCCGGCGACGACGAGGACACATCGCTGGCGGCCCGGCTCCGCAAAGCCGAGCAGGCGGAAGCAGCCGCAGATGCGCCCGAGGAGGACTCCTCCCTGGCCGCCAGACTGGAACGAGCGGAACGGGAGCGCAACGGCGAATCTGACCCCGAAGCGGGCTCCTCGCCGTCGATGGCAGACATGGACATGGTCGATGAAGAAGGTGTTCTCGTCCGCAGCGCCGACGGCAGATCGTTCTACGACAGACACTCCGCCAAGCTGCCCCGCCTCGAAGGGGACGGTGGAAGGTCCGTGCTCAGCGCCATCGGCGATATGCGGCCCGAGTCAGAGCCCAAGGGTCGCAAGGGCCGTCGCCGCAAGGGCAAATAGAACGCCCAGCCCTGAGTTTGGCCTCGCCAAACTCAAACGATTCGCCCTCCAAGGCGAATCGCCTATACCTCGATTATCACCGGGATCACTACCGGACGGCTGTTCATCTGCTTCTTGACCGACCGGCTGGCAGTATTGCGTACCCGCCGTCGGATCGTGTCGAGGTCGGCCGGCCAATCGAGGTTGGCCATCGCATCGACCACGACCTCAGCAACCGTTGCGTGCAGGCTCTCAGCATCGTCGCGCACTCCGTGACTATCGACATCGGGCCCGATCACAATCTCACCGTTGGATATGTCGACGCCGACGGTGACAATCAGAACCCCGTCATCCGCAAGATGGCGGCGGTCGCGCAACACGTCTTCCACATCGCCGATATCGACACCGTCGAGATACACATAGCCCGCCGGCACCGCTCCGCGCTCGATTGATAACCGGCCATCCTCGAGGACGGCCGTGTCGCCGTCGACACAGACCTCAATGTGCTCGATACCAACTTCCTCGGCGATTCTGGCGTTGGCATGCAGATGCCTGCGCTCCCCGTGCACCGGGACAAATGATCGGGGTTGGATGACATTCAGGAAGGTCTTGATCTCATCCTGGGCGGCATGGCCCGACACGTGAACGTGCGCATTGCCTCCGTGGAACACATCGGCGCCCGCAGCGACGAGATTGTTGATCACCCGGGAGACCTTCGTTTCGTTGCCCGGGATCGCGGTCGCAGAGATGATCACGGTGTCCTCTGGTTGCAGCTTGATGTTGTGGTGCTGGCCCGATGCCATGAGCGAAAGCGCCGCATACGGCTCGCCCTGGCTACCGGTACAGATCACGGCCGTTTCCGCAGGGGGCAGCTCAGCAAGCTCCCCGATCTCCAGCAGGTTGTCCTCCGGATAGTCGAGTACCCCGAGCTCGCGAGCTATCTCCGAGTTTCGGATCATCGAGCGGCCGAGGAGGGCGAACTTCCGATTCGACGCCACCACCGCATCGATGATCTGCTGCACCCGGTGGATGTGGGAGGCGAAACACGCCAGGATCACCCGCCCATCCGCACGGGCAACAAGGTTCTGGACCTCAGCTCCAACGGACGCCTCCGACTCGACAAAGCCCTGCCGCTCGGCGTTGGTCGAATCGGCGAGCAGCAGCTGCACACCCTGGCGGCCAAAACCGGCAAACGTGAGCAGATCGGTCGGTTCTCCATCGATTGGTGTGGGGTCCAGCTTGTAGTCGCCGGAATGGACGATTGTCCCCTCTGGAGTGTCGAGAACGACGCCGGTGGCATGCGGGACGCTGTGAGCAACACGAACGAATGTGAAGCGGAACGGGCCCTCTTCGATCCACTCGTTGGTGGTCACGGGGCGCATGTCGGGCTCGACGCCAACTTCCTCAACCCGGTTCCGGGCGAGAGCGACACATAGCTCGCTGCCGTACACCGGGACGTTGACCTCGCGCAGGAAGTACGCCAGCGAGCCAACGTGGTCCTCGTGTGCGTGGGTGAGGATGACACAGGCAACGTCGTCGGCGCGCTCGAGCACGGACGAGAAGTCGGGAAGCACGAGGTCGACCCCGAGCATATCCTCCTCAGGAAACATGATCCCGCAGTCGAGGAGAGCGATCTTGCCGTCGATCTCGATGGCAGCGCAGTTGCGGCCGATCTCGCCAAGCCCACCGAGAAAGCTGATTCGAACGCTCATAGGTGCGCTGCCTGCTCAGACTTCCTGGGCGACCTCGTATGCCGCCTTGATCTTCTCAGTCGTCTCCGCAGCTGCGGTCAGCAGCGGCAGTCGCGGTTCACCAACGTCATCCCAGAGCGCCTTCATTCCCGCCTTGAGCGGCATCGGGCTGGGCTCCAGGAACAAGGCCTCGAACAGCGGGCTCAGCTTGTCCTGGATGCGGTTGGCTTCGTCGTGATCCTCCGAGATGACCGCGGCAATCAACTTCTGAATCTGGTTGCCGGCGAAATGGGCGGCCACCGAGACCACGCCGACGCCGTTGGCGTAAACCAGGTCCTTGGTGCGACCGTCATCACCTGAGTAGACGGCGAACCCTTCGGGCAGTTCACCGATGGCGCGCCGCGTGAAGTCGAGGTCTCCGACGGCGTCCTTGACCGCGATGATCTTCTCGTGATGTGCTAGCTCTACCAGTGTCTCTACCTCGATGAGGCGTGAGGTGCGGCCGGGGATGTTGTACAGCATGAGCGGCAGATCGGTCGCATCTGCGATTGCGGTGAAATGCCTGACGAGCCCTGCCTGCGGCGGCTTCGAGTAGTAGGGGGTCACAGCCATGATGCCGTCGACTCCCACGCCGGCAGCTTGCTCAGTTAGAGCCACGGACTCGGCCGTGTTGTACGTGCCGGTACCTGCGATGACCTTCAGTCGATCGCCGGCAGCCTCAACCGCGGCCTTGTAGAGGGCAATCTTCTCGGGCTTGGAGAGGGTCGGCGACTCTCCGGTGGTGCCGGTCACAACGACGCCATCGCTGCCATTGTCGGCCAGGTGCCTGATTAGCTTCCAGAACACGCCGTAGTCGACCGATCCCTCGCTATCGAACGGGGTGAGTACGGCCGTGAGAACGGTTCCAAACGGGGCGGGGGGACGTGTATCCATGTCCAAACGGTAGCAGTGGTCTGGACTACCGCTCTGTATTGCAGCGCCCTCCGTATGGGCTCCGTTTGGCGGCTAACTATCCTCCCTCGAATGGAATCCACAAGTCCCTACATCCAAGACGTGTCCGCCGCCGATTTCCAGCAAGCAGTGCTGCAGAAGAGCCACGATGTCCCCGTTGTTGTTGACTTCTGGGCAGAGTGGTGCGGTCCGTGTCGGACGCTAGGGCCGGCCCTCGAGAAGCTCGCCGACGAAGCTGCAGGAGCGTTCGTCCTCGCCAAGGTGGACGTCGACAGCAACCAGCAGCTGGCTGCTCAGTTCAACGTGCAGGGCATACCCACCGTCATCGGGTTCCGCGACGGCATGCCGGCAGACCAGTTCACCGGGGCTCTTCCGGAGCGGGCAATCAAAGAATGGCTGGAGAGACTGCTCCCCTCCGAGATCGACCTCGTCGTTGATCAGGCTCGCGATGCCGCTATTGCGGGGAACCTCGACACAGCTGAGCGTCTCTTCCGGGCAGCTCTCGAGGAGCAGTCCGACCATCAGGAAGCCGGCACCGGCCTGGCTGCGCTGCTGATCGCATCGAGCCGTCAAGACGAAGCGCTCATCGTCCTGGGGAAACTGGCAGCAACCGATGAGGTAGAGCGTCTGCAGTCGGCTGCCCGATTGAGCGCGTCACGGGACACGGACCTGAACGAGCTGACCGCAAAGCTTGCGGGCGCACCCGATGACGAACGACTTCGGATCGAAGTGGCGATGGCCCTGGCTGCCCGCGCCGAGTACGAGCCTGCCCTTGACCATCTGCTCAGCGTCGTCAAAGCGCGGGGAGCAAGCAAGGAAGACGCACGAACGGCGATGCTGGACATCTTCGAAGTGCTCGGCGACGGCCATCCGCTCACAACGACCTATCGCCGCCAGCTCGCCAGCGCGTTGTTCTAGAGACAGTTCCTAGCGGGTCAACTCCATCGCGATATGGGTGTAGCCGTCCATGTCCATCGAGAAGCTGCCGGCCATCCCGGGAATGCCGCCCATCTCCATCGTCATTGCGACGTTGCCGTTGATATCAACGGCGACCGTGCGACCCGACGCCGGATCGAGCCACGTCATCATCGTCGTGCTCGTCGGCGAGGACCGCATCGCCATCTGGAACGAGACGGGCATGCCGTCCATGCCCTCCATGTTCTGAATGCCGCCGAAGTCCTCGTACAGGGCGATCATGTCTTCCCAGGTGACGGTGAAAGCATCGGTCTTCATCTTCGACCTGATGACCCAGGTGTCGATACCGTTGCGCTCCTCGGTACGGAGGATCGTATGCGTCTCCTCTGTCTCGATGACCTTCTCTCCAAAATCCTGGGTGGAAGTCGTCGTCCAACTGTCCCCGACGTTCACCTCGCCTTCCGGCAGCTGAGGACCGAACATCTGCCCGCCGGTGAACGACCCCGTCGACGTGCCGCCGAGGAGGCCCTCGACATTCAGAGCCACTCCGCCAAACTCAACGGAAACAACCTCGCCCCTGTCGTTGATGATGTAGACGAACTCGGGCAGCTGAGAGGCCAGTGCCGCGTCGATCTCGCGCTGCGGAACATCGCTCAGGTCCACCTTCTCCCGGCCCATCTGTACCGATCCCGACTCGAGTTCGATGTTGTCCAGACTCATGGCCACCCGGTAGGTGTCAGGCTCCGGACCATCCTCGATCCGGTAGGTGCTGTCAAACGCCATGGCCATCTCGGTCTCCATGGTGGACGGCATCGACGGATCCAGTGAAGTCAACTCCTCACCGAAGGCAACAGTCATCGCCGTCTCCATCTCGGTGTGATATTGAAGAGTCACATCGCCGGTCAGGCTGTACACCAGCGGTCGCGCCCGTACCGAGCCGGCGTTCACCGAGGGGTCGGAACTCCCGCCACATCCGGTAGCAACCAGCACGACGGCGGCAGCCACCGACATGAACCTACGCGTCATCGTTCACCTCTTGTTGGAGCTCCTAGCCATATCGGCATCAGGCTCCGACAACCTGAGCGGCTACAGCCCCAGGAGAGAATCGAGACCGACGGTGACGGGCTCCGGCAGATCTGCAATCTTGCGAACGGCAAGCACCACTCCGGGCATGAAGGCCTGGCGATCGGTCGTATCGTGGCGAATCGTCAGGGTCTCCCCCATGCCTCCCAGAATCACCGCCTGATGCGCCACCAACCCGGGCAAGCGCACCGCATGCACGGAGACGTCATCGACCGTGGCCCCGCGCGCACCGGGCAGCAGCTCCTTGCTCTTCACCTCTCGCTTCTGCTCGCCGCCGGCAGCGGCAATCCGCCCGGCCGTGGCGATCGCCGTCCCGGAAGGAGCGTCCGCCTTGCGGTCGTGATGCATCTCGATGACTTCAGCCGCATCGAAGTGAGGGGCCGCGATCTCAGCCAGCCGCATCATCACAACGGCTCCAATCGAGAAGTTGGGGACTATCAGGCAACGACAAGACGGTGTCGTCCAGAAAGCGCGCACCGCTGCGATCTGCTCTTCACCGAAACCCGACGTGCCGATGACCGCATGGCGCCCCATGGTGTGCCAATTGCGCAGGTTCTCCATCACCACGTCGGGAGTGGTGAACTCGATGACGACATCGGCGTCGAGCATCACCTCCGGTGTCGCTGATATCTCGACCCCGGCAACTGATTCTCCTGCGGCATTGGGGTCATAGGCCGCTACCAGCTCGAAGTCGGTGGCGTAGGCCAGGGTCTCAGCTGTCAGGTGGCCCATGCGGCCGCCGGCACCGGACACTCCTACCTTCATTGCACGATCTCCGCGAAGTCAGACTCCTCGAAGGGACCAACCAAACCGAGCACGTAGGGCCCGGCGTAGACCTGCCGGGCTGCGTCGAGGATGTCCTCACGAGACAGCACCTCGATGCGCGCAACGGTCTCGTCGACGCTGAGATGCTCAACGCCGGTGAGTTCCAGGCGACCCAGCTGAGTCATTCGGCCGTTGGTGTCCTCGAGGGAAAGCGCCAGGCTTCCCTTGATGTTTCCCTTCGCTCGCTCCAGTTCCTCCTCGGTGATGCCGTCGGCCATGAGCTTGTCCAGCTCGGTTCGGATCAGTTTGAGTACCTCAAACGTCTGGTTTGGAGTCGTCCCGACGTACACCGCGGCGGCTCCCGTGTCGAGGAACGGCATTCGGAACGCATGAACGGCGTAGGCAAGCCCGCGATCCTCTCGAATCTCGCGGAACAGACGCGACGACATCCCGCCCCCGAGCACGTGGTTGGCGACCGTGACCGCAAAACGCCGGTCATCGCCACGGGTCAGCCCCTCGGCGCCAAAGACGATATGTGATTGCTCGGTGTCGCGGTGCCTCACCCGGACCGACGGCATTACCGCCGGGGCCAGCGAATCGCGACCAATCTCCGGGCCCGCCCAATCTGCCATGTGCTCGGCGACCATCTCAACGAGCGACTCGTGTTCGATATCGCCAACTGCCGCAACCACGGTCGACCGCGGGGTGTAGCGGCGATGCCAGTAGTTGTAGATCGTCTCTCTCGTCATCTGGGTGATCGACTCGCGCGTACCCAGGATCGGCGGGGCCAGTGGATGGCCGTCCCAGAGTGCGTTCACAAACTGCTCGTGCGCAACATCAGTCGGATCGTCCTCGTTCATATTGATCTCTTCGAGCACAACGTGGCGCTCGGAATCGATCTCCTTCTGCCGGAACGCCGGCCGTTGCAGCATCTCAGCGAGGATGTCGACGGCAAGCGGAAGATCGGCGCTACGCAGTCGAGCCCAGTAGCAGGTGTACTCCTTCGAGGTGAAGGCGTTGTTGCGTGCGCCTACGGCGTCAAAGGCCTCGGATATGGCCCGGGCCGGCAGGCGTTCGGAGCCCTTGAAGAGAAGGTGCTCGAGGAAGTGGCTGGTGCCGGCTTCGATGGGATTCTCGTCGCGGCTCCCGGCGTCGACCCAGCAGCCGATAGCGACAGAACGTACCGACTCCATTTGCTGGCTGATGATCCGGAGCCCGTTGGGAAGTGTGGTCAACTCATAATGCATCGGCACGATGATAGGACCGGCTGCCGCTGATAGTACCGAGCGTCAGTCGGGGCTGGTCGGGCGACGACGAAGCCGTTTTGTCTCCGCACGCGCTCGTTTGTCGGCGAGCCGGCGTTCCCGGGACGCGCGGCTGGGTTTGGTGGAACGCCGCGGCGAGGCCGGGGGTCGCATCGCCTCCGCCAGAAGCGACGCCAGCTTGCGCCGAGCCAGCTGCCGATTACGCCATTGTGACCGGGTGGCCGAAACCTGGACGGTGACGATCCCTTCCTCGAGTTGGTCTCCGAGGCTCGCAATGACCCGCTCACGAAGGTCCTCGGATAGCGCCGATGACCGGACAACATCGAAGCTGAGAGCAACCCGTGTTGAGCTGCGATTGGCATGCTGACCTCCGGGGCCCCCACTGGGATCAAAACGCCAGATCAGCTCGCGGGAGGGGATCACCACTTGCCCGGTGACGGCGAGATCGTCCATGTCAACACCCAGATTTGTTCCTTGATCGGCGACGCAATGGCGCAACGATCCGCTGACCCAAGGCGCACGTGGCTTAGCTCATCCGATTGCGTTGCACAGTAAGTCGAACTCGCCGAGCATCCAAGGATGTGGGCCACTGAGCTTCAGTATCTCTCCCGTGTAGTCGCTGTACACGGCACTGAGTTGGCCTCTAGGACTCCTGGTAGCGAACCATCTTGGGCGTGGTTTGCCCTACCCGGCCAGTGCATGGGTCATCGACAACGGTTCGGAATTGCTCGGTGCCATCGTCCGAGAAGGTGACGTCGTAGACGCCAACCATTCCATGCAACTCCCCGTCGCCAAACGTGTCACGCATCACACAGTTTTCCGACCGAACATCGGTGTAGTACGTGAACTGGTTTCCGTCGAACGTATAGGTACCCCAGACCCACGGATTGCTGTCGGCCCCCGCAGGCGAGGACCCTATTCCCCACGTGCCATCCGATCGGAAGTGCTTGTAGTAGCCACTGCTGGTAGTCCACACACCCACGATTCGGTCGTCGCTCACGGCGACAGTCGTAGTCGTCGGCGCTTCAGTCGTGGCGACGGTCGTGGTCGTCGGCGCTTCAGTCGTGGCGACGGTCGAACCCACCTCCTCGTCACCCGAGGCGATGCCAGCTTCGCCGTCGGAACCACCGCACGCGGCCAAAACCAAACCGACGCCCAACGACAGCCATGCAACGCGCCGCACTTGGACCTCCTCCTAGTCCCCTAGGTGGCAGTATCTCTCTCGCCATCCCGAAAGACAAGAGTCAGCACCCTCGACCGCGACGTCGTTGTAGCCGAGCACCCAAGAGCAACGAAACCTCCGTCGTCCATGTCACCACCATAACCGCCGACGCTCTCGGCCATTTGACGGGTGTGAGAGAATCGACCGTTATGCGCGGCCGTGATCAGTCAGTACTCAATGAGGTCCTGCCCCCGGAAGAGAGGGTCATCGAGGCCGTAGTTGCGCGCTATCAGCGTGTCGCCCCGGCCATCACACGATTTGCGCGGACGATTGCCGGCAACGAGGAGCTCGTGGTTCGTCTCGGCTCGCAAGCGTCTGGTAGCGATGATGAGATCGTGCTGGATCCCGGCGTGTTTCAGGCCGCCTACGCCCGCAACGCTCCGGTGACGCCGGCCGAAGTCGCTCTCACGTCGGCACTTCATGAGGTTGTTCACCTCCTGGCTTCTGATTTCGACGAGATGCGCCCTATTCCACGTTCCTGGCTGGCACATCGGGAGGACCGCACAACGTCGGAGGAGCCCGAGGAGCTTGCCCTGCCGGAGCCGGCGCCGCTGCTGTTCGAGGAGCCAGAGGAAGGTCTGGTAGAAGCCGCAGCAGATGTCGAGGATCCACCCGACCCTGCCGATGAGCCGGTAGCCCTCCTCGACGCCATCTCCAGCATCGGGGGGCCCGCAGCTGAAGCCCTCTTCTTCTCACTCGAGGACGCAAGGCAGGAACGTCTCCTCCTGGAGGGGTTCAACGGGGTCAGGTCGGTGCTTGCCGACCTGTACCTGGCCGCAGTGCCGGGCGGCATGGAAGAAGCACGGCCGCTCGGGCAATACGCACTCGCCTGCTTCCTGATGGTTGGTGACTACGCAACCAAGGACCGATTACAGCGGATGCTGCCGCCACATGTAGGAATGGCTCTCGACGATGCGCAGCCGTTCGTCGACGACGTCGCTGCGGCGGATGACCCGTGGACCGTTGGCGGTCTGGCCCTGCAACTCCTCGAAGTAGCGCGCCTTCACGGATTGGCTCATATCGTCGAGCAGACGGACACGCGCCAGGTGCGCACCGCCAAGAGCGAAGACGACAGCTCCGCCATCAGCGACTCGGTGGACGCGGTGAGGATCGTGACGCCACCGCTGCGCGACGCCGAGTCCTACGACGAAACACGAGCAGCAGCGCAAGCGGTTTCGGCTGAGCACGGCAAGGCCGGCGACGCCGACCAGGCCGGAGATCCGGCCACCGAACAACTGGTCCGGGTATCGCAATCCCCATCGGTGTACCTCCCGACCGGGCAGACCGGGAAGCTCGTCGTTGGCCCGTTCCCCGGCCAGTTCCGCACCTTCGCCGTCGAGGGTCGCAGTCTTCTGGTGGATGCGGCCCGCCAGTGGGGTGTGGTCCAGCGCCGAGTCGCCGGCGAGCTCTACCCCTTGTTCCTCGCCAACCAGCGAAGGGGCTTGCGTTCCGGTTTTGATGCGGGGGATCTGTCTCCCTACGCGGCGCTGCTGCTCGGGGCCGGGCTCTACGAGCGCATGTTCGAACGCCGCGATCTTCCGACGCGCCGTTCGTATGCCGTAAGCCTTCTGGTCGATGGATCGGCGTCAATGCTCCAGCCGCTGCAGGTTGGCAACACGCGGAAGGCGCCGTGGGCGCTCGCCGCTGCCTCGCTGGGTGCCTGGTCGTTGGCTGCCCTCTGCAACGAGCTCCAGATTGATTTTGAGGTTGCGGTTTTCAACCGGTCCTTCGCCGCAGCGGGCGATGACACGGAGCGCAGCTTCAGCGAGCGCCGCCACCGCGCCACCGGAGGCCTCCGTCGTACTCACTCGGGTTCGGCAGACCGACTCACCCGGACCGTCAATCACTATCTGGTCAAGCCGTTCGATGATCGCTGGCGCCGGCATGAAGATGTGCTCGCCGGTCTCTTCTACATGGCGGCATCGCCCCGTGATGCTGCGATTGCGGCAAGACGCGATCCCGAAGCAGCGCCACCGGTGTCCATGTTCGACAAAGCCGCCAACGTCGACGAGTTCAATGTCACCTACGCTGCCCAGCGGCTGGCGGCCCGGCATGTGTCCACACGGATTCTGGTGGTTCTTGCCGACGGCATGACCCGCGGATCGGTGCGCGCCCTTGCCGAGTCTGTGCAGCTTGCCGAGAAGACGGGAACGACCGTATTGGGAATCGGCATCGGTGACGACACGGTGACTGCTGCCTACAGCCGGCATCAAGTCGTGGAAAGGCCCGACGAACTCACTCGAGCCATGATCGATGGGGTTCGCTCGACCTTGCTCAGGACCATTGCCGACGCCGGAGGCGAAACATGGTGGGTCCATTCCTCATCCGAGTACTTGCAACAACAAAGGAGCCTCACTCATGTCTGACATGGTGACATTTGCAGATCCGGCCGGGGAGGGGCCGCCCATCGATCTTCCCCGTGTCGAGATTCCCAAGGACATCCCGGACCGCGACCTGCGCATAGAGCACGTCCCCGCTCCTGACCCCTACTACGTCGATCTCGGCATGCTCTATCGATTGGCGCAGCTGGAACAGGTCCGACAGCGTTACTTCACCGACACTCCCCTCCACCTCGCCCTGCGCGGGCACATGGGTACCGGGAAGGATCACGATCTCGAGCAGTTCGCCGCCGTCCTCGGCATGCCCCACTATCGGATCCCGCTGACCGGCGAGGTCCGCGACATCACCCTCATCGGATCCGTCAAGCTGCACGGCGACGGCAAGGGAGGCACCGAGAGTCGCTGGGAGGACGGCGACATCACCCGGGCCCTCCGGGGTCCCGCACTGATCAACCTCTCCGAGCTCAATGCCGCCGGAGCGGAGACTCTGTTCGCACTACACGGCTTGCTCGACCGCCATCAAGCGCTCGAGCTGCCGACCGGGGAGATGGTTCATCTCCGTTCCGATGTCCGCGTGTTCGGAACGTTGAATCCGACCGACCTCCGCGATTACGCCGGAACGCAGACGCTGAACAAGGCATTCGCCGACCGCTGGATCATCTGGGAGAAGGACTTCCCCGAGGAGGACGAGCTCATGGCGATGCTGGAACGTCGCCATCCGGACCTGAAGGCGTCGTTCGTCGAGCCTATTGCCAAGCTCGCAGTCGAAGTCAACGCCTCGTTCAGCTCAACCGACTCGCAGACCAGGGTGGAGACCCCGATGAGCCTGCGGACTGTGCTCGACCGTCTTCCCGCCGGGCTGCGGGTGTATACAACTTCGAACGATCCGTTGCGCCGTGCCTGGGAGGAGTTCGTCCTGCCGCACGTCGATAAGTTCGATCGTGATCACTACGAGACGGTGTGGTCGGCTGTGGCTCGGCGCGGTCCTGCCGAACCGCCGTACCGGAAGGGATAGGCATTCCGGCTCGGTGATCCCGTGATCATTGCCTGAACCAACTCCAACGCCGGCGGCCGGGCTCAGGGATTGCCCCGCCGCCATGCTGGCGATAGCCGGCCATGACTGCCTTCCGCTGCACCGTTGTGAGTGCCGACCGCCATCGTTCCCTCGCCACTGCGGCGTCGCGCTGCACGGAGTACGGGTCGCTGCGATCGTCATGCTCCAGTGTGCTGCGCAGATGAGCACTACTTGATTCGCCCCATTCGAGGCCCAGCCTCGCAGCCAGCAAACTGAACCCTTTCTCCGGATCGTGTGTGAGCTCTTCGTACGACACGATTCCGCTCGCGCCGATAGCCTCCGCAGCAGGTCGCAACAGCAATGCCTGGTAAGCCCCGTGATCGCGCCAGAAGTCGCCCGACGGCTCTACGCCGAATCTGCTCTCGAGATCCAGTCCCGTCCAACCGCGCTCGTGGTAGCTGAGCGCAACGGCGCATGGATGGCGATGCAGCAGCACCACCTCCATATCCAGTTCAGCCATCACGAACCGAACTAGCAGTGGATTTACTTCTTTCACCAGCCGACGGCGCTCACCGGCCCGCAGCCACTCCAGGGAGTGGTTGCGATAGCCACTGTCGGTCGCTGGGTCCACGAGCGGCGAACGATTGCCTGCCTCGAGCCAGCTCTGAGTTACTGGTTCGCGCAGATACTCGATCGAAGGCGTCGACCCCAGCACCGACCCCACCCAGGAGCTACCGCTCCGGGGTAGCCCGACCAGAAGAACGTCTCGGATCACATGAGCAGACTAGGCCGCACCAACTGCCCAACCGCGGCGCACAACCACTCATCCGCATGTAGAGACCTCACTCGCAGCGGCACGGCTAAGGTCTCGCCATGCCTTCATTCGACATCGTCTCCCAGGTTGATATGCAAGAGGTCCGCAATGCGGTCGATCAGGCCGCGCGCGAGATCGTCAACCGATACGACTTCAAGGGAACCGACACCAAGATCTCCATCAGCGACGAGGGAATTGATCTCGAGTCGAGCGCCGAAGGCAGATTGGAAGCCGCTGTCGATGTCCTCAAGGGCAGATTGGTGAAGAGGAAGGTATCGCTGAAGGCGATATCGGGCGGTGACATCAAGCCCGCAGCGTCAGGGCGCGTTCAGACGGCTTTCGCTCTGAACCAGGGCATCCCGCAGGAGGCTTCCCGGGAGCTGAGCAAGTTCATTCGGGACGCCAAGCTCAAGGTGCAAGTTCAGATCCAGGGCGATCAGCTCCGCGTGCAGGGCAAAAAACGCGACGACCTCCAGGCGGTCATCCAGATGCTGCGCGATCTCGACTATCGGCTCCCGCTGCAGTACGTCAACTACCGGGACTGACCGGGGTTTCGAACTCGTAGCCGAATTCATCGATGATCGGCCGATTGTGCTCGTATACGGCCTCAACCAGCTCAGGCGTGTAGTAGGTCGAGTAGTGCTCGTGCTGGCTGGGGTTCATCTTTCGGAATGAATGGATCTCCTCCAGACAAGCCTCGCTGACACCCACCGTCTCCAGGAACGCGTAGAGGTCATCGTGGACAGTCTCGTAGCGTCCCATCACCACTTTCGGGTTCCTGGGACGTCGCGGCGAACACCCAAAAATGCGGTAGTACTCCGCCGAGAAGCTGTTGTACTTGTACTCCGCGGACCTCTTTGGGTAGCTGTAGAGATTGCTCATGAACTCAGGGAAATCGAGGCTCTTGCCCTCGGATACCTTCATGAACAGCGGTGGCCGGTGCTCGTAGGTCGTGAAGAAGTGGAACCACGAGACGTACCAATCCCAGGGATTGCGCACCACGCCGAACGTAGGCAGCCGGCGGAGCTTCCGCGGCACGTCGCGGAGCGCATGGTGCTGATCGGCTCGCGCGTCTGGCTGACCGAAGGCATCGCCGGAGGCCAGGCGCACCGCGTCTCCGTAGTGCTTCTGCAGCAGCATCCGAATGAACACGCCACCAGTCTTCGGCATGTGCAGAATCAAGCACTTGTCGTCGAGAATCACTGGATCTCCAGGGCATCAGTCATCGCAAAAAGTATAGGAACCGAGGGACTTCTCGTCACGGCGACCCGACTCCGACTGATTTTCGGTACCGGACGAACTGCTCGATGGGCTCAAACCCCTCGCTGCGATACAACGGTCCTGCTGCGGGATTGTCAACCTCGTACCCCACCTCGGCGTGGCGCATCCCCAACTTCCGCATGGCTAGCATCCCTGCGCGCAAGACGGCACGACCGAGACCGAGCCGACGGTGCTCGGGATGCACGCCTACCGGCTCGAACAACCCGACCAGGTTCACCGGATCGGGCCAGACAACACAGAAACCGGCCAGGAGCCCATCCGGGGCCTCGACAACGATTTCTCGGTCCGGGCTGTAGCCGGGCGCGTTCATCACCCGCTCGTACAACTCCGGCGTCCACGAAGATCCGAAACTAGCCGCATGTACTTCGGCAACTTGGCCTGCCTCTTCGATTCCGCGCACGCTGCGCACCACATAACCAGCGGACAGCTCAGGTGATGCGATGTGGGCGAGTGGGCGCCGGCTCAGCCATTCGCCTGCATCGTCCGCCGGAATCCAGCCCAGGTCTGCCAGGAGACCCGCGCCTTCCGCGTCATCGACCGAAGCGTCGGTTTCGATGTATTCCGCCTCGGAACCCATGCCACGCATGAGGGTCAGCAGTCTCTCTTCCGACCAGACGTTGATCTCTCGCTCCAGGTCAGGGAAGCGGCGCGTGGCGTTGTTGCTGATCTGAAGCTCGAAGCACGCCCAGCGTGGGTGGAGCCATGCCCATCCCAGGACCACGCCCCCGCCGTCCTGCCAGATGTGGATGAGCTCGGTCGGGTCGTCGAGCCGGAGAACGTTGTACACGAGATGTACAACGTCTCCAGGATGGAGGAGCCCGAGTCGCCCCTGAGCACGTATGGTCTCCGCGGTGAACTCCTGGAGCAGATAGACGTCGTCGTCCCCTCGGAACGGGCGCGGTTTCATGGCGACAGCGCTAGCTCCGCCGCCCGGAGTAATGAATCCGCCACCGGAAAACCGAGCGCGTCGAGCTTGACGCGGTGGTGGCTGCCACCGTCGTAGACGACACAACCGATTCCCACTGCGCGAGCGGCATTGGCATCGTCTGTCGAGTCACCGATGATGACCGCATCCGTTCCCTCTTCCAGGGCTGCCAGGTGCATCTCGAGAAGAGCGGCTTTCGTCTCGCCGTTGCTCCTGGTGTTGCCATCGATGCGCGTCATGTGCCGGTCCAGGCCGTGGCGCTCGACTTCCGGGACCAACTCATGCTCGGCCCACATCGAGAGAATGGACTGGGTCGCTCCAGCTGCGGCGACAAGATCGACGGCGGCAACAGCGTCACGGGCGAGAGGCACACTATTGAGTGCGTCGACGTAGCTCAGATGGAATGTGGTGTTGATTCTCTCCCATTCGTCATCAGTTACCGGTCGCGACAGCAATCGGTCGTAGAAGATGCGAACAGGCCGCGTGTAGTGATCCCGGTAGGCATCAGCATCGATGCCGTCCTCGCCGATAGCGGCCAGGGAGACGTTGACTGCTGCAACGACCACCGGCAGGTCGTCGACGAGGGTCCCATTCCAATCCCAGATGACGTGGCGCATGCGCATCGACGCTAGTACCGTCAGAGGTCCGTCGAAACCCGGCGGGAGAAGAAGGCGGCGGATGCGTAGCTATCAGATAGGGAACACCGAACTGGATGACCGGCTGAATGCCCTGATCGCCGATGCGGTTGCCGAGCACGGCGATCAATCTCAGGACGAGGATCTAGTCAGGGAGATGGTGGTCTCGATCCTGAAGATGCATCGTGATAGCACCGACCGCGGCGACCTCAAGATCGTCAACAGTGCCCTCAAGGAACTGCGGTATTCGTTCCTGGTGTTCTCGCGCTATCGCGACATGCCCAAGGTGACTATCTACGGTTCGGCCCGCACCGCAACGGATGACCCGAACTACGAGTTGGCAGCGGAGTTCGCCAACCTGATGGCGGATACCTATCAGTGGATGGTCGTCACCGGAGCCGGGCCGGGGATCATGGAAGCGGGCAACCTGGGCGCCGGCACCGACTACGGGTTTGGAGTCAACATCCGGCTTCCGTTCGAAGCCGATCCAAACCCGTACGTGCACGAGAGCCGGCTCATCAACTTCAAGTACTTCTTCACCCGCAAGCTCATGTTTGTCAAGGAATCCAATGCCTTCACCGTGTTTCCCGGGGGTTTTGGTACTCAGGATGAGGTCTTCGAGTTGCTGACCCTGATCCAGACGGGCAAGTCCGACATGCACCCGGTGGTGCTGATGGAAGCTGCCGGTACCGGCTACTGGGATGAGTGGTTTGACTTCGTGGCGCGACTGCGGGATAAAGGCATGATTGCGCCGGACGACCTGAGCCTCTTCACCTACACCAACAACGCCGAGGAAGCGGCCGCCGAGATCCGCCGCTTCTACAACAACTACCACTCGCAACGCTACGTGGAAGGGAAGCTGGTCCTCCGCCTGAAACATGAGCCTTCAGAAGAGTTGATCTCGTTGCTCAATGATGAGTTCGCCGACATCGTTGTGCGGGGGAAGATAGAGAAGATCGAGGCAACACCGCAGGAGATCAGGACCGAGGACAATGTCGACCTGCCGAGGATCCGTCTCCACTTCGATCGCCGACACCTCGGTCGCTTGCGCCTGATGGTTGACCGCCTCAACATGGCGGCGCAGGATTCCCCCGGTTAACAGGAATCGGCCGCGTGCCACACGCAGTAAAATGCACCTCCCATGCGCGAAATACTCTCAGACCTCGTCGCCGAGCAACAGGCACTCGATCAGTTCCTCCAGCGGATCAGCGAACGGCAGTGGATTCTGCCCACCTCAGCGCCCGGGTGGAGCATCAAGGACGTTGTCAGCCATCTCGCCCACTCCGAGCGTTGTGCGGCTGAGGTCCTCACCGAGGGTGGATCGGCCCTCCCCGAGGGGAACCCCGACGACATCGACAAGTGGACGGCAGTTGGTGTCAGCGAAGGTCGGGAGATGCGGTACCAGCAGGTTATCGAATGGTGGCGCAACAGCCGGGCCGACGTTGTCGACGCCCTATCCCGCATGGAAGGCACCGATCGAGTCACCTGGCTATACGGCGATATGAGTGCCCGCGCCTTTGGCACGGTGCGCCTGATGGAGACATGGGCACACGGCCTCGACATCAAAGATGCCATGGAAGGTCTGCTCACATTCGATGAGGAGGAGGAAGACCCGACCGCCGATACTTCTCGTATCCGCCATGTTGCCTGGCTGGCCCATCGCATGCTGCCCTTCGCCTTTGCAGAGGCCGGCGAGAGCTTCCCCGAGTCGGGAATCCGGCTCGAGTTGATGGGTCCTCGCTACGCCCGCTGGGTATACGGGCCGGAGGACGCAGAAGATGTCATCAAGGGCGTAGCCGGTGAGTGGTGCCGGATCGCCGTGCGGCGCATGGATGCCGAGGCGAGCTCGCTCAAGACCGAGGGTGAGAATGCGGAGACCGCGATCAGCGTTGTTCGGACCTACTGAGCACCGCAACTAGGCCCTCTTGCTGCTCCGCTCTTTCTGCACATCGAACCCGGATTTGAGCAGCAGGCTCAAGAACGCCGGGGCGGGCTCGCGGAACTGAATTGGCCGGGACGCCTCCTCATGCTCCTCGAAGAACTCGAGCAGGGTTGTGATCATGTGGCTCAGAGAGATCGTGCTCTGATTCGAGAAGGAACTGCGCCCAAATGCCACCAGCCGGGTGCGAACCTTTGCTCCGCCCTTCCCCTCCCCGCGGTGGAGACCCTGCTGCTGCAGAGCGCGAATGACACTGCCGAGATCATCGCTGTAGAGCCACTCAATACGGCGTAGCAATGAATGCAGCACGCCGTGATCCTTGATCCCCGGGTTCAGCTCAGCCTGCCCCTGCTTCACCTCGCCGATGATCACATCGATGGTGTCGCGTTCCAGCTCGAGCACCGGGTCGTCAATCAGCAGCATTTCGCAGTCGCCGTCGCGGTTTCCATCTCCCCGGGAGACATCCCCGGGCATACGAACCCCCATGATGTCGATGTCTGTGACCGTCTTGTACCGACCTCGCTCGTCGCGGCGCTGCACCTCGAACTCGGAGAGGGTCAGATACCCGGTTAGGCGCAGGTAGTTCTCGACCAGATTGACGGCAATGTCCATTGATCCTCCGCTGGCTTCGGTAACGATTCAAGCCGAATCACCTGTCGAATCCGATGACCCGCCCCCCGATTTGCCAGGTTGCCTGCCGCAGAGGCGATCTCGCAGTTCTTACCCGCGGCGCGTGTGTAAGTCGGTTTTGTAGTTCGCCCCAGGTAATGGCAGGTCTTACTCGCGCTCTGTGCGTAAGTCGGTTTTGTGATTATCTCCAGCTACTACCAGGGACACGGGATTCCTGTCGGGGGCGGCAGTTACTCTGACCACGATGGCGCTCGATCGATTCTCTGCACCGACCAAGGCCTGGTTCGAGGCCGCTTTCGCCGCGCCCACTCGCGCCCAGATCGAGGGGTGGGACGCCATCTCCCACGGTCACCACACTCTCATTCATGCGCCGACAGGATCGGGCAAGACTCTTGCTGCCTTTCTGTGGGCGATCGATCGCCTTGCCTCCTCCCCCACTCCAGACAAAAGGGCACGCTGTCGCGTCCTCTACGTCTCGCCGATGAAGGCGCTCGCCTACGACATCGAGCGCAACTTGCGGGCGCCGCTCACCGGCATCCACCTCGCTGCTGAACAGCTGGGCGTTGACCCGCCCCGCATCTCGACGGCGATGCGGACCGGAGACACACCCTCCAAGGAACGCACGGCGATGCTGCGCCATCCTCCCGACATTCTGATCACTACGCCCGAATCGCTATACCTGATGCTGACGTCCCGGGCCCGGGAAATGCTCGCCTCAGTTGAGTATGTGATCGTCGACGAGATCCACTCGGTTGCGGGAACCAAGCGAGGTAGCCACCTGGCCCTCAGCCTCGAACGTCTGTCCGACATCACCGAGCAGCCATTGCAGCGCATCGGCCTCTCGGCCACGCAACGACCGCTCCAAACCATCGCCGAATTCCTCGGTGGAGGCGAACGGGACAAGCCGGAAACGGAATGGTCGCCCCGCCCGGTGACCGTTGTCGACGCCCCGTGGGAGAAGGAACTGGAGGTGCAGATCGTCGTCCCCGTTGCCGACATGACCCGACCGGAGGAGACCGCTCCCGCAGTTGGAGATGCTGAGGAGCCCGGCCGCAAGTCGATCTGGCCCGCCGTGTACCCGCAACTGCTGGAACTCGTCCTCAGCCATACTTCGACGCTGCTGTTTGTGAACAGTCGCAGCCTGGCCGAACGTCTGGCCGCGGAGATCAATCGGCTGGCTGGAGAGGAGCTCGTTCAATCCCACCACGGCTCAGTCTCACGAGAGCAGAGAGTCGAGATCGAAGGCAGGCTGAAGACCGGCGATCTGCGCGGAGTAGTAGCAACCTCGACGCTCGAACTCGGCATCGACATGGCGGCCATCGATCTCGTCGTCCTCGTTGAGTCTCCGGCCTCCGTGGCTCGCGGCCTGCAGCGAGTTGGCCGCGCCGGGCACCAGGTTGGCGCCCCCTCCAAAGCAAGGGTGTTCCCCAAGCATCGCGGCGATCTGCTCGAGACCGCAGTTGTTGTTGAGCGCATGTACAGCGGCGCCATCGAGGAAACGGCCATTCCGCAGAACCCCCTTGATGTCCTTGCTCAGCAGCTGGTCGCCATGACGGCCACTGCGGAGCTCGATGTCGACTCTGCGTTCGACCTGGTTCGTCGCGCTCTCCCCTATCGCGACCTCACCCGACCGTCGTTTGAAGCCGTTCTCGACATGCTCGCCGGCCGCTACCCGTCCGACGAGTTCGCCGAGCTGCGACCCCGCATTGTGTGGAATCGTGTCGAGAACACGATTGCTCCCCGCGACAACGCCAAGATGCTCGCGGTTACCAACCCGGGCACCATCCCGGACCGCGGTCTCTACACCGTCGTATTGCCGGAAGGTGGCAAGATCGGCGAGCTCGATGAAGAGATGGTCTACGAGAGCAGGGTCGGCGACACTTTCGTCCTCGGATCCTCGTCGTGGAAGATCGCTGAGGTCACTCACGACCGTGTGATCGTCGCTCCCGCTCCCGGTCAGGCCGCGGCCAAGCTTCCGTTCTGGCACGGCGACGGCCCCGGCCGGCCGATCGAGCTCGGCCGGGCAATCGGCGCGTTCGTCCGAGAAATCGGAGGCAAGACGGAAGAAGAGGCAGTCTCTGCGCTGAAGGGGAAGTACCGGCTCGACGGGTGGGCGGCAGAGAACCTTGCCGGCTTCCTGCACGAGGAACGAGAAGTAACCGGTGTGCTGCCATCGGACCGGAACGTGGTGATCCAGCGATTCCGCGACGAGATCGGCGACTGGCGCATGGTCGTGCTCACTCCTTATGGAGCCAGGGTGCATGCCCCGTGGGCACTGGCAGCTCGTCGCAGATACCGCGAGATCCACGGAGTTGAAACCGATGTTGTCTGGTCAGACGATGGAATCATCTTGCGCTTCCCCGACATCGATGACCCCCCGGCAATCGGCGAGCTGCTGATCTCTCCCGACGAGATCGACGAGCTCGTCCTCGAAGAGACCGGCCACAGTGCCCTGTTTGCGGCCCGATTCCGGGAGGCTGCCGCCCGAGCCTTGCTACTACCGCGGAAACGCCCCGGAAGTCGCACCCCCCTCTGGCTGCAGCGCCGCAAAGCATCGGATCTCATGGACATCGCCAAGCGATTCCCCGCTTTCCCCATCGTGCTCGAGACGTACCGGGAGATGCTGCAGGACTACTTCGATCTGCCTGCGCTGCGCGGCGTCCTCACCGACATCGAGCGGCGCACGACTCACGTCAGCGAGGTCGACCTCGCCGGGCCGAGCCCGTTCGCCACCTCACTCATGTTCGACTTCATCGCCTCTTACATGTACGAGTACGACGCACCACTCGCCGAGAAGCGAGCAGCCGCGCTCACCCTCGATCGTCGCCTGCTGCAGGAACTACTCGGTGACCCCCAGTTCCGAGATCTCCTCGATCCAGACGTCATCGGCACCGTCGAGCTCGAGTTGCAGCACCTCGCCGAGGAGCGCCGGTTGAATGGGCCCGACGCCCTGAACGATGCACTACGCCGGCTCGGCCCGCTTACTGAGGACCAGATCAGAGCCCGGTCCGCCAAACCGGAAGAGATCGCCTCCTGGCTGGGAGACCTGAGCGGTAGTCGCCGTGCCGTCCAGGTGACTATGCAGGGTCAGTCCCGCTGGGCGGTGGTCGAGGATGTTGCCAGGTTGCGAGATGCCCTCGGCGTCCAGCCGCCGCCGGGTGTGCCCGAACAGTTGCTCGAACGGGTCACCGATCCGCTCGGCGACGTTGTCGGTCGATATGCACGCACTCACGCTCCCTTCACCGCACGACAAGCTGCTGAGGAGCTCGGACTGCCCGAAGCCGCCGTCACTGAGGTCTTGAAGCGACTCGAAGGCGAATCGCGAGTTGCCTCCGGGACGTATCAACCCGGAGGCCATGGTGTCGAGTGGGTCGATCTCAACGTTCTCCGCCGCATCCGCCGCCGCTCACTGGCGGTGCTCCGCAGCGAGGTCGAGGCCGTCGAACCGTCCCGGATGGGAGCGTTCCTGCCCGCGTGGCACCAGATCGGCGCCACCGGCCCGGCTGCGGTTCGCCTGCCCGAAGTTGTCAGAGCACTCCAGGGGCGCCCCATCCCCGCTTCCACGCTGGAATCTGATGTTCTTGCGATGAGGATGGACTACGGACCGGCGGAGCTAGATCTGCTGCTCGGGACCGGCGAGATCGTCTGGATCGGTCAGGGAGCGCTCGGCACCAACGACGGCAGGGTGGCTCTCTACTTCCGCGACCATGTGCCGCTGCTGTTCGACCCACCACCGGTTGATCCGCCGGAAGGGCCTCTCCACGAGACGATTCGCCGGCACCTAGGCAACAGGGGTGCATCATTCTTCAGCGATTTGTACGTGGCTACCGGAGGCGGCGAGATGCAGCCAGTTATTGATGCGCTGTGGGACCTGGTGTGGGCCGGCGAAGTCACCAACGACACGATCAGCCCACTTCGATCGTTTACCAGTACCAAGACGAAACGACGTGCCCCGCGACCCAACCTGCGCCTATCAGTACCACCGGCAGCATCGGGCCGCTGGTATCTGGTGGCGACACTACTCGGCGAGGTGCCGGCATCACCCGAACAGCGGGCGAAAGCGCGTGCCGAGCAGCTTCTGGAGCGGCACGGCGTCGTAACCCGCCCCGCAGTGCTCAGTGAAGGCATTCCCGGTGGCTTCTCGGGGCTCTATCCTGTCTTCGCGGCAATGGAGGACACCGGCCAGGTCCGGCGCGGCTACTTCATCGAGACGCTCGGCGGAGCCCAATTCGGCTTGCCGGGAGCGATCGACCGACTCCGCGACACTTCCGCAGGTGGATTGGTCGTCGTCGCGGCCAGCGATCCGGCGAACCCTTACGGGGCTGCGGTTCCATGGCCCGACCATGAGGCCGGCTCGCCCGGGCGACACGCCGGCGCCTACGTGGCTATCAACGACGGAGCCCTGCTTGCGTTCGTCGATCGTGGCGGGCGTTCAGTTCTCACCTGGGACGCAGATCCGACGCTGCTGAGCTCCGGCTTGATCGATGTGGCCAAGCAGCGCAAGCGGGCAACGACGGTCGCCAAGATCGACGGAGAATCGAGTCTCACCTCACCATTCAGCGCCGCGATGCTCTCGGCTGGTTTTGCCACCGGGTACAAGGGTCTGACCTACCGACCGTAACCAGGCGGCATCATGCGCAGCGACCCACATTGACTCTGTTACGGTTCCTGACGGGCGACGACCGCGCTGTCGTCGCGACCAAACACCTCCTCAAGTTGGCGAAGCGATCATGGCAATCCCGAAGCTCCACATCAGGCCCGGTCACCCGGATTTCCTCGACCTGCCCTGGGGCAGATCCGTCGCCGAGTGGCAGGACGGACGCGTGGTCGATCTGCCCACCGGCGTCCACCGCCATGAGATCGCATTCGTGTCATACGACGAGGGCGTATACGCCATCAAGGAGCTCCCCAATCACCTGGCCCACCATGAGTTCGAGTCGCTGCGAACTCTCAATGAGAGGCTGCGGCCCATTGTCGAGCCGGTCGGGGTCGTCGAACGGGGTTGGGTGTCCCCCGACCAGGAATGGTCTTCCGCCGTCATCACCAAATTCATCCCGTTCACCTTCACGTATCGAGAGCTGATTCACAACGGGGGGTTCGATGTAAGGCGCAACCAACTCCTCGATGCATTCGCCGGTTTGCTCGTCGAATTGCACCTTGCCGGTTGCTTCTGGGGAGATTGTTCGCTCTCCAACGTGCTCTACCGATATGACGCGGGCGCCATCGAAGCGTTGATGATCGATGCGGAGACCGTCGAACTTCGTGACGAGCTCTCGAAAGGCCAGCGGTACCACGATCTCGAGATCATGGAGGTCAATGTGGCCGGGGGGATGGCCGACATCGCGATGTCTCAGGGTCGTGAGCTCGATGAGGCCGACATCGACTTCGGAACGGAAATCATCGAGCGATACGAGGGCCTCTGGAACGAGCTGTACGTCGATCCTGTCGTCGGCCCCGAAGAGCGACACCTGATTCGTGCCCGAATCCACCGACTCAACGACCTCGGCTTCGAGGTCGGTGATGTTGACCTGATCCCCGATGAGTCAGGCGGCAATCGTGTTCGCATGCATATTCAGGTGGGCGGGCGCAACTATCACTCGAGCAGGCTCTATCGACTGACTCGTATCGATGCCGCGGAGAACCAGGCGCGACAAATACTGTCCGACCTCCACTATCACCGAGCGCAGGAGCCATTCAGCTCAGCACCGACATGGGACCTCTCCGCAATGATGTGGCGGGTGCAGGTGTTCGAGCCGCTGCTGGGACGCATCCGTGAGGATCTTCCCCAAATCGAACCCGTCCAGGCATACACCGACTTCCTCCACCACCGGTTCACGATGGCATCAAGCCAGGGTCGGGACATTCCCAGTGCGGAGGCATACATCCACTGGGCCGAAGCGGGGTTCCCCGGCTACACGCCGTGAGAGCTTGGCCCGGAGCTAGCCACCCAGGCCGCGCGCGGCCGCGGCGCCGGTGACTCCCCCGTCCACCGGAAGGACTACCCCGGTGATCCAAGATGCTGCATCCGAGGCCAAGAACGTGACGGCGTACGCCACGTCGCTCGGTTCCCCTATGCGCTGGAGCGGGTGAGCCCGGGCGGTGTGCTCCTCGACGCCTTCCCACAGCGCGGCGGCCAAGCGGGTCCTCACCACGGATGGCGCTACAGCATTGACGCGCACGCCCGGGGCCATCTCGTTGGCGAGTTGTCTTGTGAGGTGAATGACCGCCGCCTTGGAGATGTTGTAGGCGCCGATGAACGGGCCGACCCGCATGCCGCCGACAGAGGCGATATTGACGATGCTCCCCCCGCTCTCAGCCATCGTTGCTCCCCAGGCCGCCCGCGCCCAGAGGAGTGGGCCAAGCTGGTTGACCTCCCACGTCTTGCCGACGGCACCAAGATCGACCGACGCCAGGTCACCGGCCGCGGGGTTGGTCCCGGCGTTGTTCACCAGGATGTGGAGCCCACCGAATTGCGCCACGGTCTGAGCAACAGCGGAGTTGGCATCTGCCTCGCTGTCGGCCCGAGCCGCCACGGGTAGCACCCGGCTGTCGTCGAGACGGTCGGCGGCTGCGGTGATGTTCTCTTTGCGCCGGCTGGTGATCGTGACTCCGGCAGCACCTGATTCGAGAAACTGCGCGGCGATTGCCTCCCCGATACCGCGACTGGCCCCGGTGATCAGAGCGACCTTGCCGTCGATCCTCACATCCATTGCCAACTCCTCTCGCTCAGTTCAGCTTCTTCTGTTGAGCCTTGCGCAGCACCCCTCCGTACTTCATCCTCGTGTCGGACATGCTTGCCACCGGTGTCCCTTCCCTACCGTCGTTGAAGCCGGCATCGACCACCTCCCCGATGAACAGGTCATGGCTGCCCAACTCGACTGTCTGCACTACCCGACACTCGAAGAACGCAACGGCCTCGGTGAAGATCGGCACCCTGGTCTGGCCGGTGCGAATCGGGCGGCCGTTCAGCGCATCGCCTTCCTTGGTAGCCGGCTTGGAGAACTTCACGAACACACGCGTGTCGCTTTGGTCCCAGAGGTTGACCGAAAAAGACCCGCCCTCGCGAATCAGTCGATTGGTCACTGCGGTGGCATCGACCGAAATGCCGACGAGTACCGGGCTCATCGACATCTGGGAGACCCAGCTCTGGGTCATACCGTTCCACTCGTCCCCCGACCGCGATCCGACCAGGCAGAGGGCGTTCGGTATCTGCCACATGACCTTGTTGATTGTCTCGACATCTGGTCCGTGCACACCCGCTCCTTTATCGTCACGGGCAGGGTACCGGGATGGTGGTGGAGCTGATGACCGGAAACGGATGCCCTCTGGTCGAGTACAGACACAAGCACCTATCATCCCGTCCATGGACGTGCTCATCGCCACCACCGGCGTACTCAGCCCGGGGCCTGCCGTCGAGTTCACCCGTCATCTGCTCGGTGAGGGAGGGCGCGTCACCGTAACCACTGTCATCGAGGTTCCGCGAGGCTTCCTCGACACCCTTCGCTCGGAAGGCTGGCATCCCCTCACCGAAGAGTTCGAAACCGACGACTCCGACGACGCCATCATGCAGCGCTACGTTGAAGAGCGAGGCAAACGCCTGACAGATCCCATTTGCTCTGCGCTGCGATCGGCAGGAGTCGAATCGAATGCGATCTTCCGTGAGGGTGGCGATGCCGCCCTCGCCATTTCCCAGCTGGCTGAGGAACTCGAAGTCGATGTCGTCCTGCTCGGCGCTACACGCCAGATCTTCGATCAATCGGCATGGGAGAGCGTCTCCGCCCGGGTGATGATCGAATCCGGCCGCCCGGTGTTGGTTCTGCCCCCCGGCGCCCCGGATCCGTCAGAGCAGGACCCCCAGGACGAGCCCTAGCGCGACCCCACGCCCCGCTCGAAGTAGACGGTCAGCATCGCCCGGGTCTGATCGACAAACTGGTCCGGATTCTCGTCCAGCGCCTGCCTCACCTCTTCGATCGGCCACCAGCGCGGGTCGGCGGTCTCGCCCGGTAGGGCAACCGGATCTCCGGCACCAACACACTCGATTACGACATGCAGTGACGGGTAAGTCCCCTCCAGGCCCACCACGACCGCAACCTGGTCAATGAATCCGCAAGAACGGTGAGTGGCGATATCTACCCGTCCCGTCCCACCGACCGGCTCGATTAGTTCGACACCGGTCTCTTCCCGAACCTCCCGGGCGACGGCGACTTCCGGTGGCTCACCTGCGCCCCAGCGGCCACCGGGAATCTCGAGCTTCCCCCGTACCGGCTCCCCCGGTTTGTCGCGTTTCTGCAGCAGGATCGAGCTGCGGTCTTCTGATAGCACTACCGCAGCAACGTTCGGCACCACCAGCGGTTCGCCGGACATCTCCGGAACCGGGACGTCGGTCCACTCTCCATCGATCCAGACCGGGTAGGTCATGGCACCTCCACCACAAGCACTTCACAAAACGAAGTTAGCCGTTCGGTTCGCTCATGACGCCATTGCCGGCGAACTGGGTGCGGTACAGCGAGGCATATAGGCCGTCCGCCGCCAGCAGTTCATCATGAGCGCCTTCTTCGACGACCTGCCCGTTGCTCATGACGAGGATGCGATCGGCGGCCAAGATCGTCGAGAGCCGATGGGCAATGACTAGCGACGTCCTGCCCTCCATCACATGCTCTAACGCCTCTTGGATCAGTGCCTCGGCGTGGGCGTCGAGATGCGATGTCGCTTCATCCAGTATGAGTATCTGCGGGTCCTTGAGAATCACCCTGGCAATAGCAATCCGCTGCTTCTCACCGCCGGAGAGCCGGTAGCCACGTTCACCGACCATCGTGTCATAACCGTCGGGAAGGCTCGAGATGAGCTGATCGATGTTTGCGGCGACTGCAGCACTTCGCAGTTCAGCGTCCGTGGCATCCGGTCGGGCGTAGCGCAGATTGGCTGCGATTGTGTCGTGGAACAGGTAGCTCTCCTGCGTTACTACCCCGACCGCTTGCGCCAGCGACGCCAGACTCAGCGATCGCACGTCATGACCATCGATGCGGACAGCGCCGCGATCGGTGTCGTAGATACGGGGAACGAGGTAGGTCGAGGTGGTCTTACCTGCCCCGCTTGGCCCAACGAGAGCTATGAGCTCGCCGGGCCGGACTGTGAACGACACGTCCTGGAGGGCCCACGTCGCGGGAGCCGGGGTCGATGGGCCATCCTCTCCTTCGGTAACCCCACCCCATCCATAGCGCTTGATTGCCTGCAAGCCCTGTTGCCCACCGTAGGAGAACCAGACACCGTCGAACTGGACCTCACCCCGCACATCGGCAAGCGACTCTGCATCCTCGCTCTCCTCGATGTCATGGGGAAGGTCGAGAACCTCGAACACTCGCTCGAACGACACCAGCGATGTGGCAAATTCCACACGGGCATTGGTCAGGCCGGACAGGGGCCCGTAGAGGTTGTTGAGATAGAAGGAGAGCGACACGATCACTCCCACGGTGATGTCACCGTTGATGACCAGAACCGCCCCGATCCAGAAGACAACTGCCGTTCCGAGCGCGCTCATGACCCCCAACGCCATGAAGAACCAGCGACCGATAGTCGCTTGACGGATCCCGAGATCGCCGACGCGGCGAGCGTTAGCCCGGAACCGATCGTCCTCGTAGTCCGCACGGCCGAACAGCTTCACCAGCAGCGCCCCGGAGACACCGAGGGTCTCTTGCATGAGGGCGTTCATCTCTGCGTTCTCTTCGAGTTGCTCCCGACGCACCCGACGTAGCATCCGTCCGACCCGTCGCGACACGATGATGAACATCGGCAGGATCACCAGAGCGAGCAGGGTCAGCCGCCATTCGAGCAGCATCATCACGATGAGGATCGCCGTCACCGACACGATGTTGGCGGCGAGAGTGACGAACGTACCGGTCACCGCCTGTTGGGCGCCGACAACGTCGTTGTTGAGTCGGCTCATCAACTCACCGGTTCGCGTCGCCGTGAAGAAGCCAAGTGACATCCGCTGCAGGTGTGCGAAGAGCTGACACCGCAAGTCGAAGATGATGCCTTCTCCGATCGAGGACGACGCCCAACGCTGCAGCACGCCAAACCCGCCATTGAGCAGCGGTACGAGCACCATGCCGGCACCAAGCAGAGTGACCCTGCCCAGGTCCTCGTTCGGGATTGCGTTGTCGATCAAGTCACCGATCAGCAGAGGAGGCAGCAGCGACAGAAGCGAGATGATCACAATCGTCACGAGGACGATCACCATCTCTTTCTTGTAGGCGAGCCCGTAGTCGAGGACTCGGCGCAACAGAACTCGGTTTATCTCCGGGCGGTCCTGGTCCTCGTCATACCGGACGTAGGACCACCACCCACTGCCGGGCAGGATGCGATTTCCCTTCTTTGCTCATCGGAACCTTAGGTGGCGAAGTCGGCCGCCAGTAACGGTGACGGAACTCCTAGGCGTCGGCGCCGGATTCCTCGGGAAGCAGGAAGCCAAGCGGCATCGGAGACTCGGCCATACTCCAGCACTGGCCCTCTGCCAGCTCCTCCGGGCAGGACAGGACATAACGATACGCCTCGGCTACCCAGATCAGATCCATGCCGGCCGCGGTGGTTTCCGACTGGATCGGACCAATCTGATCGGCACTGGTTGCAGGACGCACCCGCAGCACTGCCGTGCGGCCGCCGTCGGTCGCGTAGGGCTCGAGGTGCCACAGGCCGAACTGAGCGGACGTGTCTGAGTCCAGGGTCCCCGATGCAACGTCGTAGACAAGCTGGCTTGTCACCCAGCCGACCGTATCGGGAACAACCTCCGGGAACTGGATTCCAGGCAGCGCGGTGGCAATCTCGCTGCGACTCGACTGGATGACCGAGGTGACCCCGTCGCCACGATTCCACACCGATGAGATGACGACATTTGTCTCCGGGCTCTGCGATTCCCGAGGCAGACCGTCGTTGTACCAGACCAGATCCGACGATCGAGTAGAGCCCAGCGGTAAGGCCTCATCCTCAGGCGCTGCGGTCGATGTCGTCAATGAGGTCTCCCCGTGAACTGCTTGTACCGACCGATCGCCGAGGCCGTCGAGCAGGCCTCCGTCACCGCACGCTGCGGCCGCAAGGGCAAGGGCGATGAGAAGAACAATGCGCTTCAAGGGAATCCTGGATTGGGTTCCGGCAGAATACCTGCCGCCCGGCGTTACCCATCACATCTACAACCGCCGACTACGCTCCGCAGCGTGCACCTCCAGTTGCTTCTCCTCGGCGGATGTTGGCCCGACGAGCCGGGTCTCGACACCGCGCTGAGCAAGGTGATCCTCGACAAGGTCTCAGCCGGTGAGATGCCGGGCACCCTTCGGTTGTACGTGCCGGGCCGTGAGGTCGCCTTCGGCAAGCGAGATGCCGTCGCCCCCGAGTATCCCCAAGCGGTCGCCGCGGCCAGAGAGGCTGGGTTCACCCCAGTTGAGAGACTTGCCGGAGGGCGAGCCGCCGTCTTCACCGAGCATACGATCGCCTTCTCGCTCGCGGTGCCGGAGAAGGACCCGCGCACGACGATCTATGAGCGATTCGACGAGGTGACCGGCCTCATTGTGGCCGCGTTCGCCCGGCTGGGCGTCTCGGCACAGGTCGGCGAGGTTCCCGGCGAGTACTGCCCCGGCGAGTACAGCGTCAACCACGATGGAAGGCTGAAGCTGATGGGCGTGGGCCAGCGGCTCGCCAAGCGGGCTGCCCACATCGGCGGCGTCATCACCGTTGCCCATACCGATCTGCTGCTGCGGGCGCTGATACCGGTCTACCGAGCTCTCAACCTCGAGTGGCGCCCGGCCACCGTCGGAACCCTGGCCGACATCCGCAGCGGAGTCACAACAGACGACACACTCGGGGCCCTCAAGGCGGTGTTCTCCGACCACTTCGAGATCACCCGGGATCGGATCCACTCCGACCTGGTGGAGACCGCCCGCCCGCTCGCCGAGGGCTACCTGCCGGCCGAACCTGCGGCTACTGAAGCTCCACCCGAAGCAGATCTTTCATGAACACGTTGATCGCCCACACATCCCGCATCGCTTCGCCGGTGCCCGGAGTAGTCGGGGCATAGGGCGGCGGGCCGAACTCAGGGGTCACCGACAATCGTTCTTGCCCAGAGCGGCGGCAGGCATCCGCAATCCCCTGCCACAGCTCGATGTGCCGGGAAACGTGGCCGGCCCATTCCGGCTCCCTCGGATCGTTCACCTGCGGGCCCTCCTCGAACCCAACCCGGGCATGGATGTGTCGGCTGCGCTCGAGCACGAGAGCGACGGTTTCCTGCTGGTCCGTGAGATCGGATTCGTGAACCACCATCCAATGCGACAGATCTGCATTGAGCATCAACTCGGGCAGTTCCTCTAGATAGCGGCGGGTCTCCGGCGCCGAGTATGTGGGACGGAACCTGTGGGTTTCGTGGACGACTGGTACACCGACCTCATCGCTGCGGCGAATCGCATGTCGGAATAATGAGAGGTTCTCGGAGAAGGTGAATATGTCTCGACCGGTGTGGCTGTTGATCAGCCGCGGCGCGAACTCCATTGCCTCTGCGAGAGCACGGTCGAAGCTATCCCGGTGCTCTGCGGGCGTAGCCCCATCGGTGATGATGTCAATGATCGGAGGCAGCAGGCCGTGCTCGGAAAGCAGCTCTGCAACCTTCTCCGGCCTCTCAGTGAGCAGAGGCAGGAACATCTCGGTTCCGTCGAAACCGTCCGCCGCAACCCGGCTCACGAAGGCTCGGATCGGGTCATCCTGGACAGCAAGGTCCATTTCCCAGAACGATTTGGTGAATACGATCTCCATGTCTGGCGAACCTAGCGACCGGTTTGGCGAAGTGGGCAAGCTATTCGCTCGCGGCCGATCGATCCAATACGCTTCTGCCATGCGACGCGTGCTGGTCATCAATGGGCCCAATCTCAATCTGCTGGGAACCCGCGAGCCCGAGATCTACGGCTCAACAACGTTGAATGAGCTGGAAGACCTCATCAGGCAGTGGGGCGAGGAGCGCCAAGTTGCGGTCTCCTGCTTCCAGTCGAATCACGAGGGCGAGATCATCGATCGCCTCCACGACAGCCGGCACGCCCACGACGGAGTCATCATCAACGCAGGCGCGCTGACGCACTACAGCTACGCCCTCCACGACGCGATCGCCGCAGTCGACCTTCCTTCCGTCGAAGTCCACATCTCCAACATCACCCAGCGCGAAGAGTGGCGCCACTCGTCGGTGATTGAGCCCGCCTGCTCGTACATGATCCGTGGCCGCGGCATCGATGGGTACCGCTTCGCCCTCGACTATCTCGTCAACCTCGCCAGGGCTCAACCCCTGACTATCGCCTACGGGGTGAAGCCGGATCAGGTGGGCGACCTGCTGATCCCAGACGGTGCTGGACCGCATTCTGTTGCCGTTCTTCTCCACGGCGGCTTCTGGCGCGACCACTGGACCCGGGACATCATGCAAGGCTTGGCCATCGACCTACACGATCGCGGTTGGGCTTCATGGAATCTCGAGTACCGGCGCGTCGGCACAGGCGGCGGATGGCCGACGACCGCCGGGGACGTGGCGAGTGGAATCGAGCACCTTGCCGCTATCGCCGACGTTCATAACCTCGACCTTGATCGTCTGGTTGTCATCGGCCACTCAGCCGGAGGGCACCTTGCGCTGTGGTCGGCAGCTCCACACTCCCTTGCAGACCGGGGAGCCTACCCCTCGCTTGTGGTCGCCCTCGCGCCGATCTCAGACCTCGAGGCCGGGTACGAGTCAGGCGTCGGCAGCGGCGCTGTCGCCAACTTCCTCGAACTCTCGCCGGCCGAAGGTCGAGATCGCTACGACGCAGCCTCGCCAGCCAACCTCCTGCCACTGGATACTCGCCAGCTCGTAGTTCATGGGACCGAGGACGACACGGTGCCGGTGACGATGAGCCGAACCTATGTAGCCGCAGCACGCGCCGCAGGCGACGATGTGGCCTACCGCGAATTGGACGACGTCGACCACATGAGCCTCATCAACCCGGCGACGCCTGCATGGCAGGCCATCGCCGAGGAGTTGATCCAGCTCAGCTAGCGGCCAGGGCCTGGATTCGTGCCAACCCCTCTTCGAGGTCGGCATCGGCAAGTGCAAACGAGAAACGGGCGTAGCCGGGCAGCCCAAAGGCCTCCCCGGGGACGAAGGCCACCTGCACCTCGTCGAGAATCAAGCCGGCAAGTTCCAGCGTGGTTGCCGCCGTCTTCCCGGCGAGATCACGGTTGAGTAGACCCTGCATGTTGGGGAACATGTAGAAGGCGCCCTCCGGCTCGATGCAGGAGACACCGTCGATCGCATTGAGCATGCCATGCATCTTGACCCGACGCCTATCGAAGGCGTCCCGCATCCCGTACACGGAGTCCAGCGAGCCTTCAACCGCCGCCAGCGCCGCACGTTGACTCACGTTGGCCACGTTGGTGGTCATATGCCCGACTAGCTTCCCGACGCCTTTCACCACCGGCTCCGGTCCGATCAGCCAGCCCACTCGCCACCCGGTCATCGCATATGTCTTGGCAACGCCGTTGACGATGACACAGCGCTCGGCCAGCTCCGGTACCTCGACGGGCAGCGACGCAAACTCGGCAGAACCGTAGATGAGGTGCTCATAGATCTCGTCGGTCATCACCCAGATGTCGTTGGCGACGAGCCATTCACCGATCTCCCGTACTTCGTCCTTGGTGTAGACCGCGCCGGTGGGATTCGACGGCGAACAGAAGATCAGCATCTTGGTCTTGTCGGTCTTGGCCGCTTCGAGCTGGTCGACAGTCACTTTGTACCCGGTCGAGTCATCGGTGTCGATCGCAACCGGAACGGCATCGGCGAGCTTGACGGCCTCCGGGTAGGTAACCCAGTAGGGAGCGGGCAACAGCACCTCATCACCGGGGTCGAGCAGTGCCTGACAGGTGAGGTACACGGCCTGCTTGCCGCCATTGGTGATGACAACGTTGCCGCCCTCAGCCACAAATCCGGAGTCCCGACCCGTCTTGGCTGCAACCGCAGCACGCATCTCAGGAAGGCCGACGGCCGGTGTGTACTTGTGGTTCTTAGGATCCTGCGCCGCAGCGACCGCAGCGGCAACAATGTGATCGGGTGTTGCGAAGTCCGGCTCGCCCGCGCCGTAGCCGATCACCGGGGCACCGGCGGCGCGGAGCGCCTTGGCTTTGGTCGTGATAGCCACGGTTGCAGACTCGGCTACGCCGACCACTCGTTGCGAGATACCTGATGGGTTTGCAGGACTCATTGCTACTCTCCCTCTTGAAGTTTCGAGAACCATAATCGGCGGTGATCAATGTCCAGCATCCCATCCATCGAACTACCCGCAGAACTCGTTCCTGGAGACGGACGCTTCGGTTCCGGCCCCTCCAAAGTCCGCACCGAGAGCCTCCTCGAACTTGGTGTGACTGGGGCAAGCTTCCTGGGAACCAGCCACCGCCAGCCCACCGTGAAGGCGGTTGTCGGCGCTATTCGCCATGGGATGGAGGATCTGTTCTCGCTACCGGACAACTACGAGGTCGTGCTTGGGGTTGGTGGAGCTACAGCATTCTGGGCGAGCGCAGCGTACGGGCTGATTGAGAAGAAGAGCCAGCACCTCGACTTCGGCGTCTTCTCCGGCAAGTTTGCCAAGGTCGTGGCCGGTGCCCCGCACCTCGAGGAGCCCGAGGTCATCAAGGCCGAAATCGGCTCGCATCCGCTGCCGGTGCCCAACCCGGAAGTCGATCTGTATGCGTTGACCCACAACGAGACGACGACCGGAGTCATGATGCCGATCGTGCGCCCAGAGGCATCGGGCGTCGTTGCGGTTGACGCCACCTCGGCTGCTGGAGGCATGGCGGTGGACCCGGACCAGTACGACGTCTACTACTTCTCCCCGCAGAAGGTCTTTGGCGCCGAGGGTGGACTTTGGATCGCCTTTGTCTCCCCTGCCGGCGTCGACCGCATCGAGAAGCTAGGCGCATCGGATCGCTGGACACCCGGCTTCCTTTCGCTGAAGCTGGCACTTGACAACTCGCGCAAGGATCAGACAACAAACACTCCGGCGCTGGCGACTCTCTTCCTCGTCAAGCGGCAGGTGGAGTACATGCTGGAGATGGGTGGTTTGGACTGGGCCGTAGGGCGCTGTGACCGCTCGTCCGAGATCGTGTACAGCTGGGCGGAAAGCGCTGAGTACGCCTACCCGTTCGTATCCGATCCGGAGAAGCGGAGCACCAACGTGGCCACGGTGAACTTCGTCGACGAGATCGATGCGGGGACGGTGGCCGCGATCCTGCGGGCTAATGGCATTCTCGATACCGGCGGCTACCGGGCGCTCGGGCAGAACCAGTTGCGCATTGCGATGTTCCCCAACGTCGAGCCGTCAGACCTGGAGAGGCTCACCAAGGCGATCGACTACATCGTCGAGAGGATGTAGGAACGGACCAGCCGCAAATGGGTGAGAGGGTTCGCATTAGTGGTTGACCAGGCGGAGCGAAACGATTCGGCAGAGACGCTCTCGTTTCACGTCGAGGGAGAGGAGGAGGGGTACCTCCGCAACCGCCTCCCCAGCGACCTGCTGCGCCTTGTGGTCGCTCTGGTGGCAGGATTGCTCGGCTTCCTTCTTGCCAGCGTCCTCGACAACATCAGCGTCGGCATCACCATCGAGGTGATCGACGCTTTCGATGGTCTGCCGACGGCAATGGTGGTAACCACCATCCTCGCCGTCCAGCTGGTCGCCTGGATCCTGCCTCTACTGGTGGTCGGGCTGCTGCTGGTCTGGAGGCGCTACCGGCGATTGGCGCTGGTGCTGCTGGCATCGGCCGTTGCCATCGGCATCGCCTGGGGTATCCAGAGCGAGCTCACCGCACGATTTGCTCCCCCCGAACTTGCCGTAGAACCACCATCCTGGGTCTGTGAGAACATCGCAGCGTCAACGGACCAGGGGGTGCGAGCCGATGACCCGGGCTCCGTCGGGGATCTGGTCACAGACCCGGACGAGGCGATCCGACAGGTCTTTGGCTCTCACGCCTGCGTCCCTGGCGATGGTTTCCCATCCATCGTCTATCTGGCGGGGTTGGCCGCTGCATTCTCGACGTTGACTCCGTGGCTGAACCGCCGCTGGCGACGCACCGGATGGATCGTGCTGCTGGCTTTCCTGATCGTCCGTCTCATCGACGGGCTCCTTGTACCCGTCGACGCGTTGCTCATCCTGGCACTGAGCTACGCGATCGGAGCGGGAGTCCTCCTCGCATTCGGATCTCCAGACCGAAGACCCAAGGGATACGACATCGGCAAGGCACTCGTGCATCACGGGTTCGACGTTGTCTCCGTGTCCCCGGCGGAGGCCGGGGCAACGAGCACCAAGCTCTACTCCGTGCAAACGGCCGACGGCCATGCCATCTTTGCGAAAGTGAGGAGCGCTGAGGAGCGCGCCGCCGAGATCCTATTCCGCCTCTACCGGATGGCCCGGCTCAAGGGATTCGGTGACGAACGGCCATTTGCATCTCTACGACGCGAGGTGGAGCACGAGGCGGGCATGTCTCTCGCGGCTTCGGCGGCCGGCGTAGCCACACCGCAGATGCTGCGCGTGGCCGACGTCACACCGAGCGCGATGCTGATCGCCTACGACGAAATCGACGGCTCCACCCTCGATGAGGTCGACACCGAAACGATCACAGACGAAGTCCTTCGATCGACCTGGGCCCAGGTGGCGACACTGCACTCGGCACGGATGTCGCATCGGCATCTCAGCCCCGCCAACATTCTGCTGACATCCGACGGTCAACCCTGGTTGATCGACTTCGGGTTCGCCGAGATCTCGGCGTCAGATGGCGATCTCAACGGCGACGTGGCCCAGTTGATGGCGACACTCACACTGGTCGTCGGTCCGCAAAGGACCGTCGCCGCTGCGGTGGATCAACTCGGCGCAGAGGCAGTCGCTGCCGCGGCGCCACGACTGCAACCGACGGCACTGAGCACCACGACCCGCAATGCCTTCAAGAAACGGAAAGGACTTCTCAAGGAACTCCACAGGGAGGTGCAGGAAGCCACCGGACTAGAGGAGTTTGAGCTGGAGAAGCTCGAGCGGGTGAACTCGCGGACCGTCTTCATGCTCCTCATGCTCGCTCTGGCCTTCTACGTCCTGATCCCGCAGCTGGCGGAAGTGGACTTCGGCGAAGTAATCGGCGCCGACTGGCAGTGGTTCCCCTTGGTTCTCTTCTTCTCGCTGATGACTTATGTCGGGGCCGCTGTCGCGCTAATGGGGGCGATGCCCGAACGGCTTCGCTTCTTCCCCACGATCCTGGCCCAGATCGCAGCATCGTTCTTCAATCGGATCGCGCCGGCGAAGGTGGGCGGCATCGCCGCCAACATCCGCTACCTACAGAAGAGCGGTATCGAACCGGCGGTGGCAATCGCCGGCGTCGGACTCAACAACGTGGCAGGTGTGGTTGTTCACGTGTTGCTGTTGACGATCTTCGTCACAACGGCTGGCCGGTCGGCCACCGACGTGTTCTCGCTGCCGTCAGGCCAAACGGTCCTCGTTGTACTGGCCGTTGTGTTGGCTGCAGCAGGCGCAGTGATGCTGTTGCCGTGGGGGCGCAAGCTGTGGCTGCGGCGGGTTTGGCCGATTCTGCGCAAGTCGGTCAGCGGGGTGACTGCGGTTGCGGTCAGTCCTCTGAAAATGCTGGCCCTATTCGGCGGCGCATTCGTAATCACGATGTCCTACGTATTTGCGCTCTGGTACAGCATCGCTGCATTCGGCGGCGGTATCGGGTTCGTGGCGGTTACCGCTGTCTACCTGGCCGGCTCTGCGCTGGCTCAGGTGGCGCCGACACCGGGAGGCATAGGTGCGGCCGAAGCGGCCTTGATTGCGGGTTTGACCACCTTTGGGCTCGACCCGGGAGTTGCGGTCCCCGCCGTGTTCCTGTTCCGCATCGGCACCTTCTGGGCCCCGATCCTGCCCGGGTACCTTGCGTTCAAACGGCTGGAACGCCTCGGAGCTCTCTAGTCAAGCCTGCTGGCTTCGCTTCGGTGGTCCCGCAAGATCAGCGTGGGGGCGTTCCAGCAATGCGCGTAGCGTCGGATGCGGTGGTACCGGGCGGAATCTCGGGGATGCACCAGGTTGCACCGGCTTCGTTGAGGGCCTGTGGGTCCGGGTGGACGCCGCCGACCAGGGCAAGGTCAATCTGACCCGCCGACAAACCCCCCGCTTGAAGTGCCGTTGTGACGTGGTCGGGTGACCAGGTGTCTGCGCCCACCAGCGCAAGTCCCTCCAGAGCGTGACGACGCACGCGCCTCGGCCCAGCCTTGTACCTTGCTTTGCCCGCGATCCAGATCGGAACGCGTGGTTGTTGGACGCCGGCCAGCGTGGTGATGCGGTCGTCCGCCTCGGCGACCGGCCTGCCGGCGAGCATCTGCTTCAGCAGGTCGATCCCTGCATCGAGCGCCCTGGCTCTGGAACGGTCATCGGCAGCCGGCTCGTCGAACACCGAGAACTCGCCGTGGCTGTCAACTCCGAGACCGAGTCCAAGCAACATCCGACCGCCAGACAGGCGATCAAGCGATGTGGTCGCTTGTGCGACAAGTTGCGGACGTCGTCGCGGGAGCGCGGTGACCAACGTACCGACCCGGATTCGCTCAGTAGCGATCGCGATCGCAGCGAGCGTCACGAAAGGATCGGCAAATGGCGCCAACGTCCGATTCCAGAGATGGTCCCAAACAAACACGCCGTCCCAACCAGCCTCCTCGGCGATGACGGCGACCTCCGCCACCACGTTCGGGTTGGCCAGTTCCTCGGACAGTGAGATCGACAATCCCCATCGCATTGCGAGAGCCTCCAAGCTTGTCGTCGCACACAGTACCGGTAGCTCACTATCGCTACCGGCACCCCAGGTCACCCGAAACTGATGACGTGATCGATGTTGCGAACGCCGACGAACCCTCCGGCGACTCGCCGTGGAAGTCGATGCGATATGTGCCTGGAACTTCGGGCAGCGCCATGACCCCCTGTCCCGCCTCGGTGGGCACCAAAGGAAGGCGACTCGGACAGCCAGAGACATGATGATCCCTTAGCGAAGCAGTGAGATTCCCGTTGCTCACCCATCGCACCTCAACGACCGCTACGTCTACCTTGAACGGCGTCGGTACTTCACTCCCGAACCAGTCCGCACACCCCGCTCCCTCCCAGCAGTAGTCATAGCCTGACAGTTCGACGACAGCAGATTCCGTGAGTAGCTGCACTCTTGGAGGCTCGTCAGGGGAGTTGGAGCATCCGACGACGACAAGCAGAGCACTGATCGCTGTGATGACGCGCGTGGATTTCGCCAGGCTTGCCTCCGGATCGGCGTAGGCATCAGCCTATTTCATCCTCGATTGAGCGCAAGACCAACGACACCCGGATGTGTCGATCTGGGCGGGTATGGTCGGTGGGTGCGGGTAGTTCGCTTCACTAATCAATACGAGCTGGTAGCCCCTCTCTACGACATCGGTGCTGATGATCTGCGTGCCCGGGACGAGCGTCAGGGCCAATCGTTGCAGCGCTGGTTCGCGATCGACGACGGGGTGCCGGTCGGGGCGTTTCTGACGTGGCTTCGCCCCGACGACCGTATGTTCTTGATGTTCAAGGTGACCGATCCTCGGTCCTATCGTCCACTTTCGAACGTTGCGGTCGATGTGCTTGGCAGATCCGTGTCGACGGTGTGCGAAGATGCTGAGACCGACCACCTTGCTGCGCTCCGGGATGCGGGCTTTCGTATCGAGACGACCAGCGACCGGTTCGTGATTCCGTTTGACGCGATCCTGCCGCGAGTCGCGCGTGCATGGGTGCCGAGCGGGTACGTCATTCGGTCGGTTGCTGACCTGGACGAGGACCGTGCGTTTGAGCTGGACAACAAGGTCAGGAACCTCGTTCCCGGCACCGACGGGTGGTACGGCGACCGGGAGTGGTTCGGAGAGGAGCTGAGGTCGCAAGAGTTCGACCCGTCCGCGTACCTAATCGCTGTTGAGGAAGCCACCGATACGTACGCCGGACTCATCCGAGTATGGCGGAACCTGGACGGCCCTCGCCTCGGCCTGGTCGCCGTTCGACCGGACCACCGGGTCCGGTCGCTTGCTGCAGCGCTCCTCAAGCAAGGACTTCAGGCTGCATCGGAATGGGGATTCAATACGCTCACCACTGAAACCAGTCCGCAGAACCGCAACACCTATCCAGGCCTAATCCGGATGGGCCTGCAGCCTGTTGGACGGTTCCACCAACTCATCCGCCCATAACCAGCACTATGTGCTGGTTCTCCGGCGGGTTTCTTGTCATAGCTGGTTGATACGTTGTTGGCATGTTGAATCTGGTGGATTCGTCGATTGACCGGTTGGAGCAGGAACTGCTCGATCGGGAGGAGCAGATCACCCAACTCCGTCTCGAACAGGCCCGTCTGTTGCATCAGCTCGATAACCAGTTGGTGCACCGGATCGATGGGGCCAGGTCGATGCAGGAGTGGGTACGGGGCCGGCTCGATGTGTCTGCCCACACTGCTCGTGACCTTGTTGATGCTACTCGCCGGCTCGGGGCGCACTCCGAGCCGTTGGATCGTCGTCATGGTTTGTCGTTTGAGCGGCTTGTGGCCACGTTGCGGTTGGCAGCTACCGGTGTTGATGGTGACACGATCCGGGAGTCGTTTGGTCATGATCTGGCAGGGGTGGATCGGCTCCGCCGTAAACAGCGGCGCATCACTAGGTCCTCCGAACGGGACCGGTACCTCGACCGGTTTGTCTGGTTCCAAGATGCGCTCGACAACACCACAGGACGACTCCACGGTGAGCTACCCGGCTTCGAGTACAGCATCATCCGCGACGCGGTTGAGGAACGAGCCGAACGGTTCGGCGATCTACCCGGCCCGACCCAAACCAAGTCACAGCGTCGCGCTGATGCTTTGGTTGCCATCTGTCAAGACTCCCAAGACCCCATCAATAGCGAAGACACGCATCGCAGCAGGACGGAACCGCTAGTGACTGTCTTCGTTGACGCTGACCAGGCTCACGGGTACGGGGAGTTGGGTGCTGAGATCGAGTTCGGTCCCCGAGTCGGCCCCACTGTGCTGGATCGGATCCTCTGTGAGGGCAGAGTCCAGCTGGTCGGGTTGGAGAACGGGAAACCGGTAGTCACCAGCGACGCCGCCAAAGCGATACCGAAGGCGGTGAGCCGGTTCGTGAAACACCGCGACGGTGGCTGCACCGTCTCGGGATGCCACTCCCGATACCGGCTCCAGGTCCATCACATCCGGTTCCGATCCGATGGTGGCGACCATCACCCGGACAATCTCACCACACTGTGCTGGTTCCACCACCACGTAGTCATCCATGGGCTCGGCTACCAACTCGACCCCGACTCACCACCACACAACCGCCGATTCCTCCGCAACGTAGCCAGCGGCGCAGACCCACCGCCGCCGTGAAGCGTCAACCTGCCCAACGCTCACCGATCTCGTCAGAAAGGCACCCGGCGCTCAGCGCCCCGTTCGCCGCGCCCTCAGGGCGCCTAGAGGGGCAGCAGTTTGCGTACCCACTCCATGGCGAGATCGAGATCGGGAGTTGGCTCCGGCGCGAGCATGAGTGCCGGCACAAAGTCAGCTACATCGAATAGCGTCCAGCGCAAGCGATACATCTCGATCGCCTCCTCGGATACCGGCTGATCCAAACCGTAGGCCTCTCGCCAGCCCTCTCCCGGCAACCACCAGAGATCCCGCTCCCGGGGCGCCCACCGCACCGTGTCCCAATCGATCATCACCACACCGTCCTCGGTGTGGACGAGATTCCCGACATGCGGTTCACCGTGGGTGATGACCAGTTCGGCCGCATCCCTGACCCTCACCGCCAGGTCGTCGAACTGAGCCAACATGCCGACTAGTCGCGGCCGATTAGCGACGACGCGATCACTCACATCCGCGGCATATGGTCCCGCGCTTGCGCTGCTGATCTCCTGACCCAGGACCTTCTCGAGCATCGCTCGGCCGGGGATGTCCCAATCGTCGATCAACCGAGGATCGGCAGGAAGCTCTCGATAGTCATGCAACGACCGCAGGCACTCCGCCACCGCAGCCACCTCATCTGCCGACTGCTCATCGCCAAAGGACCCGCCACGCCCGTCCAGCCACGGCCAGACCGAGATCAGCCAGCCATCCAGGTTGACAACCACGCCGCCGTCGCTGCATGCAACCGGAGAGCGGACGAACATGAACCGCTCCCCCAGCCGATGGGTCAGCTCGTACGCAGCGGCAATTGGCCGTCGGTCAGCGCGATCGGCGGTGACCAGCCACCGCCTGCGACCGTCCTCATTCGCATACCAGTGGTAGCTCCCGTAGCCGATCGGGGCGTATTCGAGGGACTCGCACGAGATAACCCACCGCTCGCTGACGATCCGGGCGACGTCGGACTCCGAGAGGGGCGGATCGCCGAACACCTAGGTCTCAGTCGGTGTGCCCTGGTGAAACTCGAGACGCCATCCCGCATCCGGGTGACGCCGCCACAGCGAGGCCCGATTGGCGACGTGCACCTCCCTGGCAAAGCGCACCTCGCTGCGATAGGTGACCAGGGCAACATCATCGCCAATCATCCGCACCGCAAACTCCGGCAGCGGCGTTCGCGTAGCGAAATCACCGAGCGGAAGAGCAATCACCTGTTCTCGATCGAGCATCCGACCCGACCTCGTGAACTCAAAGAAGCCCGGGGCCAGGACACTCTCCATGTAGGCGGCGTCCATGCGAGTGAGCGGCTGCCACAGGGATTCCTCTAGCTCGCGGAGTTCCTCGGCAACATCGCCCACTGTCTGCTCCTCACCTAGCTCTCGTCGTCCTCCTGGCGTGCGCCGAGCTCGCGGTCGAGCATCAGCAACGCATGCCCATTGCCCTGGGTGCGCTCGAGGTCATCGATGATCTGCTGCACGGTGGACTCCTCCTCCACCTGCTCATCGACAAACCAGTCAAGCAGCGGGAATGAAGCAAAATCTCGTGCATCGGTTGCCATCGAGTAGATGTTGTGGATTGCCGCGGTCACCCGCTGCTCGGCCGCCAGCGACGCGCGGAACACATCGACAACGCTGTCGAACTCCGACTTCGGCTTCGCAATCGCACCCAATTCGACGGTGGCGCCACGGTCGGCAAGGAAGCGATAGAACTTCATGGCATGCTCGGATTCCTCACCGGACTGGAGCCTCATCCAGTGGGCCATCCCAGGCAAGCCCTCCCTTTCTAGCCACGCAGAAAGAGCAAGGTACTGGTGAGCCGACTCGAGCTCGAGGGTGATCTGATCGTTGAAGGCTGCTTGCAATTCCTGGGTGAGTGCCACGGTCGCTCCTGAGGTACTGAGACTTGTCCAACTATCGTCCATGATATGCCTCTCGCTCTCACCATCGTTGCGATTGCTGCGGTCGCGGTGCTGCTCTACTACGAGACACGGCGTCCCATGGAGCGGCGCTATCCGAAGATGGTGGCCTCCAGCGCCTTCATCGGCGTAGCCATCGCTGCCGGGGCGTTGGACTCAGCCTTCGGGACGATCATGCTTGCCGGCCTTGCTCTGTCCTGGTTTGGCGACCTATTCCTCGCCCTGGATGGTCGCGGGCCATTTGTCGCCGGGCTTGTTGCGTTCCTCCTCGGCCATCTCGCCTACGTTGCGGCATTCTCATATCGCGGCCTTGCTGACGACCTGTTGATCCCGACCTTGGCCGTCACGGTGGTAGCGCTGGTGATTGCGGCATGGCTCCTTCCGACCGTGCCCGGGGAGTTGCGGGTGCCGGTGATCGCCTACATCGCAGTCATCTCAGCGATGGTGGCCCTTGCGGTGTCAACCAATGCCCTCTCGCCGGACTGGCGACTGCCTACCGGCGCCGTCGCATTCTTCGTGTCGGACATCTTCGTCGCCCGAGACCGCTTCGCCTCCCCCGGGTTCATCAACCGAATCCTCGGTCTGCCCCTCTACTACGGAGGTCAGCTACTGCTGGCATGGGCGGCCGGCGGCTGATCAGCGGAGGCTATCGACAAACCGGCCAACGGGCTGCGAGCGCGGGAACTCGTACCGTCGCTCCCCGTCGCCCTCAACTGAGTAGCCAAGTTGCTGCGGCGCCAGCAACCCGCCCCTGGAATGGTGGACGGCGCTGATCCTCCGAACAGGCACATCCTCTGCGAGCTTCAGATCCTCTGATCCAAGCCCGCGGTCGAGGACCAGCACGCGACGATCGGTCAGCACAACCAGGATGTATGGGGTCTCCGTAGGGGGTCTGCTGAGTGAGGCAAGCCTGCGTCCGGCGAAGTAGTAGACCACCATGAAGACACCGGTGATCACCACGATGATCGATAGGGCACCTATCCAGAACCCGAGGTTCAAGACCCGAGGAACCGTCAGCGCTCCAACAACGCCGATGGCACCGCCGAGACCCGACCACCTCGTGTAGCCGGAAACCACCCCGTCTAGTTCGACAATGGGGCGCTCGTTTGAGCCGAGGTGAGCGCCGACCGACGACGAGTCACGCGCCATGAGCTGCTCTAGCAAAGTGAGTGACGTGCAACCCGGGCACCGGCTCCGTTTCTCCCACCGGCTCAAACCCGTGAGTTCTGTAGAAGCGATGCGCCGGCTCGTTGCGAGTGCCGGTCGATACGGTAAGGCGCGTGTTTGCGGGCAACGCTTGCAAGAGTGCCGACCCCAGGCCCCGACGCATCCTGTCCGGGTGTACCACCAGTCGGTCGATATCGACCGTTGCTCCGCTCACCGAGTACGCAACCGCCGCGACGAGTTCACCGTTGTTCCAGATGCCAAGCCACTCGACCGGTGCCCGCACCAACTCTCCAAGGGATTCATGAAGCGGGGGGATGGCTTCGGAGCCAATCAGATCTGCCTCGACGCGGTACGCAGCGCGCTGCAGCCGGAGAACGGCATCGGCCACTCCCGGTTCGCTCAGGTCAAGCGCGTCAATATCCACCAGATGATTATCGCCGGAACCCGGCGCCGGTTCCGCGTTATGGTTCACGCGCATGAAGCGACTAATGATCCTGCGCCACGCAAAGTCCGACTGGTATGCCGGAGCGGCATCCGATCACGCCCGCCCGCTCAATCGGCGCGGAACCGATGCCGCCCTCACCATGGGGCGGGTGCTCACCAAGATCGGGGAAGTTCCGGATCTCGTCTACACATCATCGGCAACCCGAGCTTGCGAGACGCTGATACTCGCGTCCGAGGCAGGTGAGTGGGACGTCGACGTGGTCGAGTACGACGGCCTCTACGGCGCGTCCGCAGGCGAAGCACTGCAGATTGCGGCGGAGGCTCCTGATTCCGTCGAGCGCCTGATGCTCGTCGGTCACGAGCCGGGCTGGGGGTACCTGGTCAGATCGGTCACAGGAGCAGCTGTCAACATGAAGACCGCCACGGTCGCCGGGATCGACATGCAGATGGAGTCCTGGCAGCACGCGCCCGAGGCCATGGGAAGCCTGGCCTATTTGCTGCAGCCCCGAATGTTCACCGGGTGGGACATGTAATGCAGAGGATCCACGGCGGTCAGCTGCTGGCCCGAGCTCTTCGGGCCGAAGGGGTCGACACGATCTTCACGCTGACCGGCGGCCACATCGTCCCCATTCTCGATGGCTGCGTGCTCGAAGGCATCGAGGTCGTCGATGTTCGCCATGAGGAGACGGCAGCTCACGCTGCGGAGGCCTACACGAGGCTCACCGGCAAACTCGGGGTTGCCGCCGTTACCGCAGGGCCCGGTGTCACCAACACGATGACCGGAGTCATGAATGCCCACTACTCCAGCACTCCGATGCTGGTCATCGGCGGTCGCCACCCGGTGAGGCAGGAGTACACCGGCGGTCTTCAGGAGATGGATCACCCCCGCCTGTTCGGATCTATCACTCGCTTCAGCGACACAGTCTGGGAAACCGCCAGAATCGCCGACTACGTCTCTATCGCAGCCCGTCATGCCTTTGCCGGGCGGGGCGGACCGGTCTTCCTTGACATCCCCCTAGACGTGCAGGCCGGGATGGTCGCCGCAAAGACTCCCCTCCCTACGGATTACCGGCCGGTCGAGGCGGCAGGAGTTGCCGCAGACGTCGTGGATCGCCTTGCATCGATTCTCGGTGGCGCCGAAAGACCCGTCATCTTCGCCGGCAACGGGTTCCGCGGTGCAGGTGCCGCAGACCTGGTTGCGCTAGCGGAGGCGATGCAGGCACCGGCCTACGTCAACAGTGGTGCTCGCGGGGCATTCCCGCACGGTCACCCTCTCCTCGGTAACCGCACTCGCTCTCAAGCGTTCGGTGGAGCCGATGTGGTGCTTACTCTCGGGGTCGACTGGGATTTCCGGACCGGCTTCGGGCAGAAGATCTCGACGGACGCAACTGTCATCCAGATCGACGCCGAACCGACCCGGATCGGCTGGAATCGTCCCGCTCATCATGGCGTGGTCGCCCATCCGTCACGGGTTGCCGGGCAGTTGGCGGGCCATTCGGCGCTGCAACACGGCGGGGAGCGGGAGTGGACTGCACAGCTCCGGCTTCTCGAGGAGGAGCATCTTGCGGCAGCCAACAGCGAGGCTGATGCGCCGTCCGAGCTGGTCAGCGCTCAGTTCTTTGGACGTACGGTCGGCGAGTTCTTCGGGAAGGACGCAATCGTCGCCGTAGACGGAGGCGACGTCGTCGCCACTACCGCTAAGTGGCTGCAGGTCTCGACGGCCGGTCATGTATTGGAGTCTGGACCCGCCGGCACGCTCGGCACCGGGCCGGGCTTCGCACTCGCCGCCAAGGCCCTGTACCCAGACAAGCTGGTCGGCATAGTCTTCGGAGACGGCGGATTTGGCTTCAACGGTATGGAGTTCGATACGTACGTTCGGCGCGGTCTTCCCGTGATAGGCGTGGTGGGCAACGACGGCGTGTGGAACAACATCAAGACCTTCCACAAGATGTTCTACCCCGATCGTCTCGTCGCCACAGATCTCGGCAGGCGCCCCTATCACTCCGTGGTCGAGGCGCTGGGTGGATACGGTGAGTTGGTGACACAGCCCGATGATCTAGTGCCGGCACTCGAGCGAGCCGCGGCCAGTGGGCTTCCCGCCCTCGTTAATGTCCACGTTGCCGAGACCTTCCGAGCTTCGAGCAACTACTCGACATAGCTAGCTTGCGGTCGAGCATCAGGCTGTACCATCTTCGGCTTGGAAGGTGAGGTTCCGTGACTGCCCAACAGACATCTCTCAAACTGATGCTGCGCGAGGGTGTCGCTATCGCAGTTCGCTTTGCGCAGGCCAGACCCGGGTCTTTCGTGCTTGCGGTAGTCGGGGCCGCGCTGTTTGTTGGAGCGATCGTCGCTTCGGCGATCGTCATCGGTTGGGTGACCGATGAGCTCATCGTCCCGGTACTCGACGGCGGCTCTTCTTATGAAGATGTGTTGTGGCCGGCAATGTGGGCCGTCATCGGTGTTGCGGTGTGGAAGTCGGCCGCCGTCATCCTCCGGCGAACAGCTGCGAGCTTTCTCCAGTTTCGAGTTCAGGCTGATGCTCGTCACGATCTGATCGACCATCTCCTCAAGCTCGAACTCGCCTGGTACCAGCGCCAATCGACCGGGACGCTGCTGGCCGTCAGCGACACCGACGTGCGCCAGGGCACGTTCATTCTGGCCCCCCTCCCCTACGGCATCGGCTCATCGCTGCTCCTCGTCGGCACGGTTGTGCTCGTGCTGCTGATCGATCTGTGGCTCGCTCTGATCGCATTCGTCTGCCTCGCCGTCATCGTTGCCGTCAACATGCAGGGGGCATGGCGAATGTTCGGAGCCTTCCGCGACGTGCAGGTGATGCGCGGCAAGGTCTCCGCCATCGGCCACGAGAGCTTCGATGGGGCACTCACGATCAAGGCGCTGGGCCGGATCGAATTCGAGACCGATAGGTTCGAGGAAGCATCGGAGCGTCTGCGCGACAAGCTGATCTACGTGCTCAAGATGATGGCGACCTACCGGGTCGGCGTCGAAGGCCTGCTCTCGGCGGTCACAGTGATCATGGTCATCTCCGGAGCGATTCGCATCAACAGCGGAGCCGTCACGCCCGGCGACATCGTGACCATCGCCTATCTCCTGTCTCTGCTGTTCATCCCGATCCGAATCATCGGGTTCGTGCTCTGGTCAATCGCATCCTCGCGAGCTGGTTGGGAGCGGGTACAGGGCGTGTATGACGTCCGGGACCTGGTTCCATACGGCGAACTGGTTGCCGACTCCGACGACACCGGAGCGCATGTGAGCGGCCGCGATGTGTCGTTTGCGTATGAGGACGGCGAACCAGTGATCGCCGACCTCGATCTGGCCATTCATCCCGGCCGGGTGGTTGCAGTGGTCGGCCCGACCGCCAGCGGCAAGTCGACCCTCACCGCCCTGATGGCCCGCCTCTGGGATCCCAGCTCCGGGTCCATAACCATCGACGGACGCGACCTGCGCAGCTTCGCCCGATCTGCTCTCCCCGGCGAAGTTGCCTACGTCTCCCAGGAGTCGTTCCTCTTTGACGACACAGTGACCGGCAATGTCGCTTTCGGCGTTATCGCGAGCGACGCCGAAGTTGTCGCCTCTGCCAAGCTCGCCGGAGCCCACGAGTTCATCCTCGAGCTTCCCGATGGCTACGACACGGTGCTCGGCGAACGCGGCACCAGCCTCTCCGGAGGCCAGCGACAGCGGATTGCGCTGGCGAGAGCACTGGTGCGCAAACCGCGGCTGCTCATCCTCGACGACGCCACCTCGGCTGTTGATCCCTCCGTTGAGGCGCGCATCCTGGAGCGGCTGCGTGACTCGGAGATGCCATCGACGATCGTGATCGTGGCGTACCGGACTTCGAGCATCGCGCTCGCCGATGAGGTGATCTTCATCGACCAGGGCCGAATCGTCGCCCACGGCACGCATCATCAGCTCACCACTGACGTCCCCGGCTATGCACGCATAGTCGAGGCCTACGCCGAGGACGCTGAGGAAAGGCGGCAAACGTGAGCGGGGAGTACCGCGGATCCGGCACGGTCTACGCTCTCCGCCGCGCGTTGACGGAGACCCCTACGCTGCGCAAAGGCATCTGGCTGACCATCCTCCTCGCTGCGCTGGGGACCCTCATTCAGCTCATTGTCCCCATCGTCATACAGACCGTGATCGACCAGGACCTACTCGGGTCGGCAAAGGTCGACGTTGGCAGCGTTCTGTCCAAGGGTGCTATTGCTCTTGGTGCCATGGCCGTGGCGTTTGTGGTCCGCCGCCTCGCACTCGTTCGCCTGGCGCTGGCGTCGGCAACCGGGCTCTCCGAACTCCGGGTGCGCACCTTCAATCACCTGCACCGGCTGTCAATCCTGCATACCGAATCCGAGCGGCGCGGCGCCCTGGTCGCACGAGTGACCTCTGATATCGCCTCGATCCAGGAATTCATGGATTGGGGCGGCGTGGGGCTGCTGATTGGCGTCGCCCAGGTCATCCTTGCCGTGCTGGCAATGGTGGTATATCGATTCGATCTGGCATTGATCGTGATCGCAGCCGTGATCCTGTACACCATCCTGCTGGTCTGGATCCAGCGCATCCTGGCCCGGGCTCATGACAGGGTCCGCAAACGTGTCGCCCAAAGCCTGGGCGCCATGGGCGAGGCTATTTCCGGCCTGCCCGCCATTCGCGCCTACGGTGCCGAGGAGGAGACCCGGGTCAAGGTGGCCGATGCGCTCGACGCACAGTTCCGCAGCGAGTTCCGCACCGCATTGCTCGGGGCGAGCCTGTTCTCCAGTGCCGAGATGTTCGCCGGCCTCATCACCGCAGCCGTCATCGGAATCGGTGTCGTTACCGGCACCTCAGCGGGTATGACGGCAGGTACGTTGCTCGCGTTCCTCTTTCTTGTGAATCTGCTGGTGCAGCCGATTCAGACTCTCGTCGAAACACTCAACCAGGCCCAGTCGGCCGGGGCGGGTGTGCGCCGCATCCTCGATGTGCTCGACACGCCCATCGAGATCGACGATCCGCAGCAACCGGTGCTGCTTCCCGAGGGGGCCCTGGACATCGATTTTGATGAGGTCTCCTTCTTCTACAAGGAAGAGGCCCCCCTGTTCGTCGACCTGAACGTGCGAATCGAAGCAGGATCGAGGATCGCTGTCGTCGGTGAGACCGGATCCGGGAAGTCGACATTCTCCAAGTTGCTCACCCGAATCCACGATCCGATCGCCGGGCAAGTCCGGGTTGGCGGGCTTCCGCTCAACGACATCGACACCGACGATCTACGGCGGCGGCTCGCTTACGTCCCACAGGAGGGATTCCTGTTCGATGCAACGGTGGCCGACAACATACGGTACGGAAAGCCGGAGGCAACCGACGAGGAAGTCTGCGCCGCAATCACCGATCTCGAGCTGGACTCGTGGATCGCCCAGCTTCCCGCCGGGCTGAGCACTCCGGTGGGAGAGCGCGGAAGTCAGCTGTCTGCCGGAGAGCGGCAGCTCGTGGCTCTGGCCAGGGCGTGGATCACCGGGCCGGATGTTCTGGTGCTCGACGAAGCGACGTCTGCGGTCGATCCGGCGCTCGAGGTACAAACCCGTCGTGCCATTGAACGTCTCATCGCGGGAAGAACCAGCGTCACGGTGGCACACCGATTGTCCACTGCCGAGGCAGCTGAGGAGATTTTGGTGTTCGACCAGGGCCAACTCGTTGAACGCGGCACCCATGACGACCTGGTCGCAGTTGGCGGCGTCTACACAGCCATGTACGCCGATTGGGTGAAGGGAACCCAGAAGGTCGATTGAGCGGGTATTGCGCACACCCCGGTCGACTGCGCAGCAGCCCATTTGTCACCCCCGATCTGTAGGGTCGTCTCCAAGTGCAATCGGAGGAGGGACGATGGGCTACCAGCATGGCCTTTTCACCTGGACGGACATCGCGGCGCCGGATCCTGCAGCAATCAAGGGGTTCTATACGGCTCTGCTCGGCTGGGATGCCGAAGACCAGTTCGACCCCGACGGTAACTACATCTACACGCTGTTCAGCAAGGATGGCCATACGGTTGCCGGGCTCGGTGGACACCCACCGGCAATGGCCGGCCAGGGCATCCCGGCATTCTGGACCTCATACGTTTCTGTGGACAACGCAGATGAGGCAATTGCTGCTTGGGAAGAGGCTGGCGGCTCGGTGATGATGCCGGCTATGGACGTGTTCGATTCCGGCCGGATGGCGTTTGTGGCCGATCCGGAGGGGGCGGTCATTGCCTTCTGGCAGGCAGGCGAGCACGTCGGTGGCCAGATCTTCAACGTGCCCGGGGCGATGACGTGGAACGAGCTCAATACTCGCGATGTAGAGGCCGCCAAGGAGTTCTACGGCAAGGCACTCGGTTGGGAGTTCGAGCCATTCGACAGCCCGGGTGCCCTCACCTACTGGCTGATCAAGGTGCCCGGAAAGGAGCAGAGCTCGCCTCTTGCCGACGATCCCTACAACGGAGGCATGCTGACCATCACCGAGGACTTCCCGCCGGAGATGCCGGCCAACTGGTCGGTCTACTTCGCTTCGGCCGACGTGGACGCAGCCGTAGCCCGGCTCGACGAGCTCGGAGGAAGCCTCTTTGCGGGCGTGATGGACACCTCAGCCGGGAGGCTTGCCGTGGTGTCCGACCCGCAAGGTGGCGTATTTCAGCTGATCACCCCGCCGCAGCCGACCTAGCGATCAGACGGAGGGACGGGACGTAGCCCGGTGGTGTGCTCAGCGCCGCCACCAGCGATGGGTGAGCAGAATCACCACCGGGTAGATCTCCAACCTGCCGACCACCATCAGCAGTGCCAGGATGATCTTGCTGTCGGCTCCGAGGCCGGCGTAGGTCGACGTCGGCCCCAGCTCTCCCAGCGCCGGACCGATGTTGCCCATCGCTGAGGCCGATGCCGAACCGATCGACACCAGATCGAGTTGGGGCTCGAAGAACCCCAACAGGATCGCTCCAACAACGAAGAAGCCGACGTAGAGCACAAAGAAGGCAACCACGCCATGCACCAGTCGGGGCTCGATCGGGCGCCCCTCGAAGCGCTGTACCGCCACCATCCGCGGGTACACGATCCGTCGCAGACTCGAGCCGATGGTCTTGAACAAGATTCCGAGTCGGTAGGTCTTGACGGCACCGGCGGTGGACCCCGCCATGCCGCCCAGGAACATGCACACGAGAGTCACGAGCAGCAGACCGGGAGCAAAGGCCGCCCAATCGAGGGTGGCGTAGCCCGTGCCGGTGACCATCGTCACCCCGGTGAACACAGCATCACGAACCCGCGACTCGATTCCCGCACCCAGTGACCAGGTACCGAGGGCAAATAGGAGTACGGCGATGCCCACGATCGAGATGTAGGCGAGGAACTCCTTGCTCTCGAGATAGGCGCGCGGTCGTCGCCAGGCGCGGAAGTGGAGCGCAAATGACGTCGCCGAGATCAGCATGAACGCAATGACTACCCATTGGGTGTAGGCGCTGAACGCCCCGATCGACCCTGGCTCGGTACTGAACCCGCCGGTTGAAACGGTCGTCATTCCGTGTGCGATTGCCTCGAACAGCTTCATATCACCGAAGGCGAGGACGATCGCCAGCAGCACCGTCAGGCCGACGTAGAGCCACCACAGCCGTTCAGCAGTGTTGCGGAATCGGGGAGTCATTCGCTCGGGCTCCGGCCCCGGTGCCTCGGCGCGCGCCAGTTCGACACCTCCGGCGCCGAGCATGGGAAGCACCGCAATCGACAAGACGATGATGCCCATTCCCCCTACCCACTGGCTGGTGGCTCGCCACAGCAACATCGAATGGCTCAGTTCGCCGGGATCGGCCAGTGTTGTCGCCCCGGTCGTCGTGAACCCGGCTGCGGTCTCGAACAGCGGGTCGATCAGCCCGGGCAGTGCGCCGGAGAACAGGTAGGGAAGGGTGCCGAACAGGATCAATACGATCCAGGACAGGGCGACCGCAGCGAAACCCTCGCTCGACGTGAAGCTCCCTCGCCCCGTCCCGTAGTGCCTACCGATCAGGCCAATGGTGATGCCGATTGCGGCCGCGGCGACCAATGCCAGGGTGTCGGTCCACTCCCGGTAGATGAGGCCGGTAATGATGGCTGGCAGCATGGCAACGGCCCCGCCCCCGACCACTGCGGAGACGATTACGAGCAGGCGCCGTTGCGTGGCCGACTCGATCACGGCAGCAGGATCTTCTCGACTGCGTCGATTGCCTCGCTCTTGGCGAAGATGACAACGTGATCCTCTACCTCGAGGACTGTGTCACCCTTCGGCACGATGACCTGATCGCCCCGAGCGATGCCCCCGAGAACAGCGTCGCGGGGCAGACCAAGGTCTATGAGCCGGACCCCGATCGACGGCGAGTCGGCGGTGAGTTCCATTTCCAGGGCTTCAGCGTCGGTGTCCTTGACCGTGGCGACCGACAGGATGTTGTCACGACGAACGAACTGCAGGATCATGTTGGCCACTGCGACTCGTGACGAGAGCGTGGCATCGATCCCGACGTTGCGAAGCAGACCCGCCACCGACCTGTGGCCGAAACGGGCAATCGTCTTCGGGGCCCCGACCGCACTTGCCATCAGACAGCCCATGAGGTTCAACTCGTCGTGACCACTGAGCCCGACAACGACATCGCCGTGCCCCAGGCGCAGCGAGGTCAGGAAGTCGGGATCAGTCGGGTCCGCCTGCAGAATCGAGGCCGGACAGCGGCGTGCCATCAGCGCAGCTCGCTCCCGTTCCTCTTCGACAATCAACACCTCGTAGCCGGAGGCAAGTAACAGTTCGGCGGTCATCTCCGAGATTCGGGTACCGCCGAGGATGACAACCCGGGATATCGGCTCCACTTCGATGCCGAACATCTCGATGGCGTTCGGAACGTGAGTGGCTTCCACCATCACGACAACGTGATCACCGGCTTCGATCCGGGTCTCTCCCCGTCCGATCTCCGTCTTATCCCCCCGGACCACCGCAGCAAGGATGAAATGCCACCCGGAGACGTTCTGGCGCAGATCGAGAACGTTCTTGCCGGCTGCGGGTGATCCCTCGGTGACCACACCTGCGACAAGGCTGAGACGGCCCCCGGCGAAGTCGGCGTACTCCGTGACCCCGGCATGCTCGGCCAGCCGTGCGGCCTGTTGTGCGGTGGAGACACGAGCGTCGACGACGACGTCGACACCGAGACCGGGAGACACCTCGCGGAGGTCGGGGTCTTCAACGCGGGCAACGGTGCGCCTTACTCCCAACGCTTTGGCGCTGCGACAGGCAAGAACGTTGGCGCCATCGTTGTCGGTGACCGCAAGGAACAGGCCGGCCCCATCCACACCGGCTCGCCGCAGTACTGCGGGACTGGCTCCATTGCCCTCAACCGTCAGCACATCGAGGCGCTCCTGAATGCGGGTCGCCTTCTCCGCGTCGGCCTCGATAATGACGACTTCCTGGCCCTCGGCGACAAGACGTTCGGCGAGATATGAACCGTCATGACCGGCACCAACGATCACAACACGCACGGGTTCCTCTCCTCAGATTGATGCCGCGAAGGGTAGCGAGTACTCCAGATTCTCGATGGGATCCCTACCGAAAATCACGAGATTTGATGCCGGCAACCGGCCAGTCTTCGAAGCGATGGGCAACGAAGTTGGTGACCCCGTCCTCGTACTCCACGACACCGTCGATTACGACGCCAATCGCCTTGCGAGCAATCTCGTAATTGGCCTCCCAAACCTGGGGAAGGACAACAACATTGATCAGCCCCGTCTCATCCTCGAGATTGAGGAAACGCACCCCGCGTGCCGTGCCGGGACGCTGGCGATGGGTGATCAGTCCCCCGATCCTCGCCCGTTTGCCGTGAGTGTGTAGCGCCAGCACCTCACTGGCCCGGAGGCAGCCGGCCCGATCGAGCTCGGGACGAAGGAACTGAACAGGATGCGTCGGCGAGATCGTCGTCGACCACAGCTCGGCCTGCATCACTTCGGGCGGTGACATCTCGGCCAGTGCCGGCGACGCTGCCCCTTCGCTCAAGGCCAGTTTGCCGGGGCCGAGATCAGCCAGTGCCCCGGCTGCCCAGATGCCTTCCCTTCTGCCCAACCCCAGCGGCACCAGAGCGCCAGACGCGGCCAGCGCTTCGTAGGCGCCAACGTCGAGCCCGGTGCGCTGGGCCAGATCTTCCGGGTTGGAGAAGGGACCACCGATCTGGCGGGCTGCTTCGATCCGGGTGATCTCTCTGTCCCCCAGGTTGCGTACGTAGCGAAGACCGATCCGCAGCGCCACGGGGATCCGCACCGGGTCGTCGACCGGTCCCTGCCCCCGCCGCCACTGCATCCCGAGATACTCGCTCGTCTTCTCGCCGGTAACGGGGTGAGGAACGACAGTGCAGTCGTACCACGATTGGTTGATATCAGGAGGCAGCACAACGACCCCATGGTGCTGGGCGTCCTGGACGAGGGTGTTGGGGGTGTAGAAGCCCATCGGCTGGGCGTTGAGTAGCCCGGCAAAGAACTCGCTGGGCCAGTGGTACTTCAACCACGAGGTGGCGTACACGATGTAGGCAAAGGAAACGGAATGGCTCTCGGGGAACCCGAATGACGCAAATCCCTGGAGCTTCTCCCAAATCTCGTCGGCGGCAGTACCGGTGATGCCGTTGCTCGCCATCCCGGCATAAACCTCATCTTGCAGCTTGCTCATTGCCTCGTCGGAGCGCTTGTGGGTCATGGCTTGGCGAAGCCGATCCGACTGACCGGCGGAAAACCCGGCACAGATCCGCGCCAACTCCATCAGTTGCTCCTGGAATACGGGGACGCCGAGGGTCTTCTTGAGAATCGGTTCGGCCGACGGGTGGGGATAGCGAATGGGTTCCAAACCGTTGCGGCGTCGCAGGAACGGGTGAACCGAGTGGCCCTGGATGGGGCCGGGGCGGATCAGGGCCACTTCGATGGCCAGGTCGTAGAAGGTGCGAGGCTTCATCTTGGGGAGGGTGGCCATCTGCGCCCGCGACTCCACTTGGAAGATGCCGACCGTATCTGCCCGGGTGATCATGTCGTAGATGATCGGCTCCTGCGGGATGGTGGCAAGGTCGACATCGATGCCGTGCACCTCGCGGATCATGTCCACCGACAGGTGCATCCCGTTGAGCGCGCCGAGCGCCAGCAGGTCGAACTTGACCACCCCCATCGCCGCACAGTCGTCCTTGTCCCACTGCAGCACGGAGCGGTCTTCCATCCGTCCCCACTCCATCGGCACGACGTTCCACAGTGGATGCTGGGAGACGACCATGCCGCCGGAGTGAATGCCGAGATGTCTGGGGAATCCATCGAGCCGGTTACATACGTCGTAGATGAGCTCTGCGGTCAAGCCGGCGGGGAGCTCGACCTCGCTGCGGATAGCTTGCGGGCTGCGGGTGTCGAGGTACTTGGTGAGCCCGTTGACCTGCGCCTGGGTGAGACCGAAGGCTTTGCCGACATCCTGGAGCACCGACCGAGCCCGATAGGTGATGACATTGGCCACCATCGCAGCCCGCTCCCGCCCGTAGCGCTGGTAGCAGTACTGGATGACCTCCTCACGTCGTTCAGCCTCGAAGTCGATGTCGATGTCCGGCGGCCTTCCTCGCTCGGCGGAGAGGAAGCGCTCAAACGGCAGGTTGAGGCGGATGGGATCGACCCGGGTCAGCCCGATGCAACGGCAGATGGCGGAGTCGGCCCCGGATCCGCGGATCTGGCAGTAGATGTCCTGGGAGCGAGCGAATTGAACGATGTCCCAGGCAACGAGAAAGAACCCGGCAAACCCCAGGTCACCGATGACCTCGAGCTCGTGCTCGAGTCGGGCTCGGGCTCGGGGATCGATGCGGCCATCCTCTCCCGGGTACACCTCCTTCGCCCCCTCGCAAGCCAGATGGGACAGGTATTCGATCTCGGTGGTGAATGCCCCCGGCATCGGGAAATCGGGTAGCGCCGGTGCAACCAAATCGAGGTCGAACGCCAGGCTCTCTCCCAGCTCAGCCGCAAGTTCGACCGCACTGCGATAGCGGCCGAGTCTGTGTTGCATCTCCTCCGGAGATCGCAGATACCGCTCGTCGGTAGCGGGACGGAAGCCGTCGGCAGCATCGAGATCTCGTCTTCCGCCGATGGCCGCCAGCACTTCAGCCAGGTCGGCATCGTGCCGCCGGGCGTAATGGACGTTGTTGGTTGCCACGAGAGGCACTCTCGTGATCCGAGCTACCTCGGCGATAACGTCGTTGCGCAGATCATCCTCAGGCATCCCGTGGTGCCACACTTCGAGATAGAAACGACCCGGGAACAGATCCTTGAGACGCTCGGCTTCTCCGATCGCCCTATTGAGATCACCTGCCAAGGCGGCGCGGTTGACCGCACCGTTGCGGCATGCTGACAAGGCGATCAACTTCCCATGCCGGGAGGCTTCCTCGAGATCGCGGTAGCTGTAGAGCGGCTGATCCTTCTTACCGCGGTATTGGCCCTTGGTCACCAGACGAGCAATGGCCGCATACCCAGCCGGGTCCGGGGCAAGCAAGACGACATGGTCGGTCTCCAGCTTCTTGGTGGGCTTCGACCCATGCATCCGGCGGATGCGCCCCCGTCGCGGCTTCGCCTCTTGAGCTGCAGTTTCTGCTGGTGCCGCTTGCGGCACGCGGAAACTGCCAACGGGCTGCGCAGCAGCCCGCGGCATCCCGATCTCCGTGCCGTACACCACCGGCAAACCGATCTCACGAGCTGCCAGATGCACCTTGGCGGCGCCTCGGAAGCCGTCGTGATCGGTGACTGCGAGCGCCGTATACCCCAGCTCGGCAGCAACCGCGACCAGCTCCGCCGGATGTGAGGCTCCGTCGAGGAAGCTCATGTTGGTGTGGCAATGCAGCTCGGCGTATCGGACCATGGACCGTGCATTGTATCGAACATATGTTCGATACGTCCATAGTGGATACCGTCACTACCGTTCGCCCCTGGCGCGACTCGGCTACTCCTACCTGTACCGATAGCTGATCAAACCCGACCAGATTGATTGCCGCGCGCCCGCCCACGGCGTAGGCTGTGGGGTATGACTGAATTCACGGTGCACCTCTCGAACCGGCCGGGGCAATTTGCCGCACTTGTCGGCCAGCTCGCTACCGCTGGAGTGCACATCGAGGCTCTCGCCCTATTCGCCCACGGCGACGAGGGCATGGCTCGCCTGATGGCCAATGACGATGACGTCGCTCGCCGGGTGCTCTCGGAAGCGGGAGTCCGGTTTGAGGAACAGCGCGTGATCGAGACGGTCATCAGAGACGACCCGCAGGCGCTCGCAGAGATGACCAAGAAGCTGGCCGACTCGGGCGTGAACATCGAGGCCATGTACCTACTCCACGCCAATGGGGACAGCCTCCACTTCGCCGTAGCCGTCGACGACCACGCCATCGCCTCGACCCAGCTACAAGGCTAGGCCTTGCCCTGTACGGGCAATGACAAACACTATTGTCTTTCTGTGGCAATTTGATATTGTATTGCCCTTAGGCGACAACGGGAGTGCCCGTGCACCTGGCAGCACTAATCGGTGACATAGTGGGTTCGAGGACCGCTACCGAACGCAACGCCCTCCAGCAGGATTTCCTCGCTGCGCTGGAGGAGGCCAACGAGGCAACCTCGCCCAGGACCACGCTGCGCGTCACCCGAGGGGACGAGTTCGAGGGCTCGTACGGTTCGCGGGAGCAAGCATGGGAAGCAACACTTTGGCTCCGACTCCTCATGCAACAGCATGGCCACGATCTCTGGATCAGCGTTGCCTGGGGAGAGGTGACAGCGCTCCCCGAATCCGACGAGGCTGCGGCCCAGGACGGGCCTGCCTGGTGGGCGGCTCGCGACGCACTGACCGAACTCAAGACGTCCGCGCGCGTGGCGCGAAACCGTCGTACGGTCTTCACCGGTTTCGACTCACCGCCGCTCAAGGCAGCCGCCATTCTGCGTGACGAGGTCCTGGCGGGATTGGATGAGTCCGACGCCACTATCACCCTCGGGCTCATCAAAGGACGGAGCCAGGCCATGATTGCCGATGACCTCGGAATCACGCCCGGAGTAGTTTCCCGAAGAATCCACCGCAACGGCCTGCTCAGCCTCGCCGAATCTGCCAGCATCAGAACATGAGTGACGAGTTGGCACACTGGCTGGGTTTGGTGCTGATCATCGTTTCCGCACTGGCGCTCGTGTGGTGGCCGGGCGCAGCGATGATCAGGAGACTGCTCGCTTCCTTTGATCTCGGCGACACCAAATCGCTCCCCCGCCCCGGGCTGGGCCGCTGGATCGGGCGGTTTGAGCGCACACTGATCGTCCTGCTGCTCATCGCCGGAGCGCCTACTGCGGTGGGGCTGGTCGTCACCGCCAAGAGCATCCTGCGCTTCCCAGAGATCACGGGCGACAAACCCCGGATGAAGCCTGAGTACGTACTTGTTGGATCACTGGCCAGCTGGACGCTCGCAGTTGCCGTCGGCTACATAGCGACCCTGCTCATCGACCAGCTACCCCCTGCCTAGCTCGAGTTGCCCTTACTTATAGGTTCTCTAAACTTAGAGTGTCTACAAGTTTGAGGAACATGACCGGATTACGGGACCGCAAGAAACGGGAGCAGCGTCACCGCATCATCCAGGCGGCCGCCACCCTTTTCACCGAGCACGGACTCGACGCAACGACGATGGACGACATTGCCGCTGCGGCTGACGTCTCCGTCGCCACCGTGTACAACTACTTCGGATCCAAGAGTGCGCTCCTTCTCGCCGGCGTCGAAGAGGACGCAATGCGCATAGTGGCTGCCGGCCAGGCGGTCATAGACGATCCCGGCCCGGACGTTGTTGCAGCGACACAAAGACTGGCTCGGATCTACCTCGACGACGTCACAACGTGGGATAGGCGCCTGCTCCGCGAGGTCCTGGGTGCTGCCTTCCAGAGGTCCGGCGGTCTCGAGCTGACCCAGGAGCTCGCCCGCATGGATCAGATGCTCATCGAGCAGATGATGCTGCTGCTGGCGGGCTTCCACGCTGAAGGCTCTCTGGCTGAAGGAGTGGAGGTCGACGAGGCCACCATGCTGATCTTCTCTGGTTTCGTCCTCCAACTGTTCATGTTCATCGGCTTCGAAGGCCTCACAAATAGCGATCTGTATGCACAGGTCGATCGCCAAATAGAGCTGGCATTCGCCGGCCTCAACAGAGAAAGCGAATCGGAATGACAATCGAGTTGGCCGGCGTCTGGAAGACGTTCGGCGAGGGGCACACCGCAGTAAACGCGCTCAAGGACATCGATCTGAAAGGACCACAGGGTGAGTTCACTGTCATTCTGGGACCCTCGGGATCCGGCAAGACGACACTGCTGAACCTGGTCGGAGCCATCGACAACGCTACCCGGGGTCGGATCGAGGTCGGCGGAACCGATCTCGCCCAACTCGGTGTCGATGAGCAGGTGAGGTACCGACGAGAAAACGTCGGGTTCGTCTTTCAGTTCTTCAACCTGATCCCGACGCTGACGGCTGCCGAGAATGTGGAGCTCGTTGCCGATCTGACGGCCAGCGACGGGGCTGCACGGGCTGCCGAGGTACTCGCCAAGGTTGGCCTTGCTGATCGTATGCACCACTTCCCCGCTCAGCTTTCCGGTGGCGAGCAGCAACGAGTGGCGATCGCCCGAGCTCTGGTCAAGCAACCGCCGATCCTGCTCTGCGACGAGCCAACCGGGGAGTTGGACTTCGAGACGGGCCGGATGATCTTGCAGTTGCTCCAGGACATCAGTCGCGAGCAGGAGCAGACCGTGTTACTGGTCACCCACAATTCCGCCATCGGCGATATGGCAGATCGTGTGCTCCGACTTCGTTCCGGCGAGATTGTTGACGACACTCACCACGCCTCGCCGATTGCAGCCGGTGCGCTGACATGGTGAGTCCGCTGCAGCGCAAGCTGTGGCGAGACATCGGCCGGCACAAGCCACAGTTCATCGCAATCACCATCACGATCTTCCTCGGCGTCGGCATATTCGGTGCTGCTTGGGATTCCTATACGAACCTGATCGCTTCCTACGATCAGACGGCCATCGACTACCGCTTCGCCAATTTGACCGTCGCCGGAGGTGACACGCAGGCCATAGCCGACCTGGCCGCAGCCGAACCTCGGGTCGAGTCGGTGGAAATGCGGACGATGGTTGATGTCCCCTTCCGGATCGAAGACACGAAACTTCTGGGGCGGGCGCTCGGGATTCCGTCGAGTGAGCAGCCCTCGGTCAATCGGCTAGATGTCTCTGCGGGCGAGTACCCGACCAACGGCGACCCGTCCACCCTTCTGGTCGAAGACCACATGGCCGACCACTTCGGGCTCGGGCCTGGAGACAGCTTCGACATCCTCGTCGGTGACGCGTGGCAGCAGGTGACCGTGGGCGGGGTGGCCCTCTCCCCCGAGTACATCTGGCCGGCCCGCGATCGACAGGACATCATCACGACACCGGACAACTTCGGGGTTGCCTTCGTGCCCGAGGAGCTTGCCGAGCAAATCACCGGCTCCGGCCCGAACGAGGTTGTCATCTACTACTTCGGGGGTGAGGCCGACGAGGCGACCACCTTGTCTCTGACGACCGCGGCCCGCGAGCTCGGTGCAATAAACATCTACACTCGCGCCGAGCAGCCTTCGAACAACGCACTGACCGAGGACGTCAAGGGTCTGGAGGAGATGGCGGTCTTCTTCCCCATGATGTTCCTGGCCGCAGCTGGAATGGCGGCCTATGTGATGATCAGCCGCCTCGTTCACGCCCAGAGACCTCACATCGGGACCTTCCTGGCCAACGGCTTCACCCGGGGACAGGTGCTTCGCCACTATCTCGGCTATGGCCTGATTCCCGGCTTGCTCGGTGCCATTCCAGGGGCAATCGTCGGAGTGTTGCTGGCAAGACTCATCACTCGCCTCTACACCAGCATCCTGTCGATTCCGCTCACCATCGTCGACTTCTACTGGACGACGCTCCTCGGTGCCATCGCCTTCGGAGTCGTTGCCAGCGTGCTTGCGGCATTCGCTCCGGCTCTGGTCGCGTCCCGGGTCCTTCCCGCGGAAGCGATGCGCGGGGAGACACCATCGGGCGGCGGGAGGCGGAGCCTGCTCGAGCGCTTGATTCCACCGCTGCGCCGAGTGCCGACCGCGTGGCGGATGACCCTCCGGGGTGTGGGCCGGAATCCCCGGCGCACGATCTACACCATCATCGGTGTGGTCTTGTCGCTGATGTTGGTTCTGGTGTCCTGGGGCATGATCGACACCGTGCGCAATCTGATGGACCGGCAGTTCGTCGAGATCCAGCGCGAGGATGCGACTGTCTTCTTCACCGGCCCGACCGCTACCGACGATGTCGCAGCGCTCGTCGCCATCGATGGTGTTGCCGCCGCCGAGCCGGCGCTGACGCTACCGGTCACGGTGAGCGCCAACGGGGAGCACTACGAGACCGCACTGATGGTGCTTCCAGACGACACGGAGTTGCATAGGTTCGCCGATGTCGACAACGGATGGATCGACCTCCCCCAGCGGGGTGTTGTGTTGGGTCAAGCGACTCGCGACCTCTTTGACATCGAGGTTGGCGACTCGGTCACGATGACCCTGGCCGACGGCCTCAGCGTCGCAGCTCCGGTCGCAGCCTTTGTCGACGAACCATTGGGCACGATGGCCTACGTCGGCCGCACCCAGGCGGAAGCGCTGGCGGGGACATCCCTGCCGGCCACCTCGGCTCTCATCGCATACGACGAAGGGGCGAGCGCAGCCACCCTCCGCAACACGATCACCGAGCTAACCCAGGTGGCGGCTTTTGAGGATGCCAACGTTCTCTACGACCTGATGCAGCGGTTCATGATCCTCTTCTACGCATTCGTCGGGGTGATGCTGGTGTTCGGCGGAGCCATGGCATTTGCGCTGATCTTCAATGCCATGAGCGTCAACATCGCCGAGCGCACACGAGAGGTCGCCACGCTTCTTGCGGTTGGTACCGAGCGGCGGAGCATTTCCCGCTACATCACGGCGGAGAACATGCTGGTTGCGGCGATGGGCATACCCCTCGGGTTGGTCATCGGCACTCTTGCCGCGAGCGCAGCGCTCGGCAGCTTCAACAGCGACCTGTTCACGTTCACGCTCTACATCCAACCGACGACATACCTGTTCGCCTCGCTGGCGATCCTGGCAGTGGCGCTGATCTCACAGGTGCCCGGGCTGCGGGCCATCCGCCGCATCAGCATCCCCAAGGTGGTGAAAGAGCGCTCCGCCTGAGCGGTTCCAATCAAGTCTGGCGTCGATCCCGGCTGTATTACGCCGCCTGCTACGCCAGACTTGATCAGGTGGTGAATCTCAGACCGCGTCGACGGCGCTTATTGCCCAGGCCAGACCGTCTTCGGGATCCTCGGCGGCGAGATGGAATCCCCATCCGCCGATTTGATCGCCCGGATCCCAGCGCAGCCAGCGCAGCTCCGCTGCGCCCTCGCCGAGGGCAGTCGTATCATCGATGTCCTCGAGTCCGAGCAACGCCGCCAGCGCCCACCAGGTGTGCATTCGCCCAACCGGACTGCCGCGACGACGGCCGTAAGCGCCGCCAGATGCGGCCGTCCAGGCCATGATGGCCAGCGCCTCTTCGCCGTCGATCTCGGCAGCTCGTACCCGGTGCGGCCCCAGCGTACGAACTGCTTCCAACATCGATCCGGCGACGACACAACCGTCGGCACGACCGTTGGACTGTTCTGTCCACGGAGCCACCAGGATCGCAAGCGCCTCGAGGGCATCGTCCTCAGGTAGGCGGTCGACCGGGGCGGGCAATTCCACCCAATCGAGACCGGTCCACTCGTTCTCGGGGAAGTCCGCCCGATCCGTCCGGTAAGCGGCAACCGGGTAGCCCGGCTCCCATGCCTCGAGCCGCATTGGAACCTCGAGCACATGTGCGTCGACCTCGGCGAGGTCAACCGGCTCGCCGCGCAGCAGGCGTTCGTGGGCGATCAGGGTCCGCAATCGGCCATCGTCAACGTGTGGGGCGATCTCGTCCCATTCGTGCGTCGAGGCGGCAACCTCCCACAGCGGTCCGAGGGCAAACCTCCCCGCACCTTCCTTGATCACCCTCCCGGCGTACTCCCCCGGCGCATCGAGCGCCAAGCGGTACTCAGCGAACTGGGCAACGCCCCACAGCTGCTTGCCTCGCTCGGTCGCCTCGAGGCAGCGGTCACGCAGTTCGACTATGTCTTCCCATTCGCGGGCACTGACCAGGCCGTCGATACGGCGAATCAGGCCATCCAGGTCGCTTGCTTCGATCAGTGTCGTCAGATCGCTCACGGGGGCAACCTAATCGCATCAGCCGTCGGCTGAGCTGATCCCGGCCATCACGGTTGCATCTAAGCTCGGTGGGTCTGCAACCCGGAGGCGGAGCTTGGCGCTGCAATGCGGCATCGTGGGACTTCCCAATGTTGGCAAGTCGACACTGTTCAACGCGCTCACCCGCGCCGAAATCGCAGCAGAGAACTACCCGTTCTGCACTATCGACCCGAACGTCGGAGTGGTGCCGGTACCGGATCCGCGCGTGGGGAGGATCGCTGCCATTGCGCAGGTTGATGAAGTCGTCCCAACAACGATGGAGTTTGTCGACATCGCCGGGCTCGTGGCCGGAGCGTCTCATGGTGAAGGCTTGGGCAATCAGTTCTTGGGCCACATCCGGGATACCGACGCGATTGTCCACATTGTGCGATGCTTCGAGGATCCCGACATCGCCCACGTCACTGGAAAGATCGACCCAACGGACGACATAGACACGATCAACCTCGAGCTCGCCCTAGCCGACGAGAGCACTATCGAACGTGCGATTGAGCGGACCGAACGCAAGGGCAAAGCCGGAGACCCCACCGCCAAGAAGCTGATGGCGACGTTGACCAGGGTGCGGGATCATCTCGACCGGGGCGAGCCGGCTCGCACGCTCGCAATGACCGACACCGAGCTGGCGGAGATCCGTGAATACCAGCTCCTCACGCTGAAGCCAATGCTGTACGTGGCCAACATCGCGGAGGCGGCCGAACACGACAACGAGCACGTGAGGAGCGTCCGGCATCGAGGGCTGCAGGAGGAAGCGGAGGTCGTCGTCATCTGTGCCGAGATCGAGGCGGAGATAGCTCAGCTCGACGATGACGACAAGGCCGAATTCCTTGCGGACATCGGCGAAGAGGAGCCCGGCCTCAACCGGGTGATCCGAGCTGCCTACCGACTGCTCAACCTCGGAACCTTCTTCACTCACAATGAGACCGAAGCACGCGCCTGGACATTCCGGCACGGCATGACGGCACCGCAAGCGGCCGGGCGGATCCATACAGATTTTGAGCGAGGGTTCATAAGGGCCGAAGTGGTTTCCTACGCCGACTACGTGGCCAACGGCGGCGAGCACGGCGCCAAGGAAGCCGGGAAGTGGCGCCTCGAGGGAAGGGACTACGTCGTCGAGGAAGGCGACGTGATCCTCTTCCGATTCAACGTCTGAGCACGCGTCGCAGTGATCTGCCAACCTTGTGGCCGTGCAGCACTACGACGTCGTCATCATCGGGTCCGGATTCGGAGGGAGCGTAAGCGCCCTTCGCCTCACTGAGAAGGGATACCGCGTCGGGGTGCTCGAAGCCGGGAGGCGATTCGACAAGAGCGACTTCCCCCGCACCAACTGGAACCTGCGCAAGTTCCTATGGTCGCCGCACCTCGGACTACGAGGCATCCAGCGGCTCACCCTGCTCCGCGACGTCCTGGTTCTGACCGGTGCCGGCGTCGGCGGGGGATCCCTCGTCTATGCCAACACTCTGTACGAGCCGCACGATGCCTTCTACGAGGATCGTGCCTGGGCAGACATCACCGATTGGAAATCGGAGCTGGCGCCCTTCTACGACCAGGCACGGCGGATGCTCGGCTCGACACCGTACCCGACCACGACTCCGGCAGACCTCGTGCTGCAGAGAGTCGCAGCACACTTCGGCGCCGAAGACACCTACCGGCCGACCCCGGTGGGTGTGTACTTCGGCGAGGCCGGTACCACCGTGCCCGACCCGTACTTCGGCGGAGCGGGACCCGAACGAACCGGATGTGTGACCTGCGGCGGATGCATGGTCGGCTGCCGCTTCGACGCAAAGAACAGTCTCGACCGCAACTACCTCTACCTGGCCGAGCGTGCCGGGGCGTCCGTGCACCCCGACACCGAAGTGGTCGACGTTGTTCCTCAGCGAGACGGCGGGTACGAGGTCGTCACCGAGCGCCCCGGGGCATGGATCCGGAAACGCCGACGCACGTTCCGCGCTGACCACGTCGTCTTCAGCGCCGGAGCCCTCGGCACAACCCGGCTGCTGCTCGATCTCCGCGAGCTATCTCTCCCGAACCTCTCCAACAAGGTCGGCTGGTCGGTGCGGACCAACTCGGAAGCTCTCCTCGGCGCAACTGCGAAGCGGATCGGAGACGACTACTCGACGGGTGTGGCCATAACTTCATCAATCCAACCCGAACCGGAAACGCATATGGAACCTGTGCGCTACCCGCCGGGGAGCAACGCAATGGGACTGCTGGCGACGGTGCTGGTCGACGGTGGCGGCCGGATCCCGCGCCAGCTTCGCTTCCTCGGCCAGGTGGTGCGACATCCGATCACGTTTGCCAGAAGCCTGTCGGTGCGGCGCTGGTCGGAACGAACGGTCATCCTGCTCGTCATGCAGAGCCTCGACAACAGCATGCGATTGACATTGCGCCGAAGCTGGTTGGGTAAGCGGCTTCGCTCGCATCAGGACGACGAGAATCCCAACCCGACCTACATCCCGATCGCCAACGAGGCAGCGCGAGTTGCCGCCGAGGCCATAGACGGAGTCCCGAGCAGCGCAGTGAACGAGGTACTCCTCGACGTACCGACGACTGCCCACATCATCGGGGGCACCCCAATGGCGCAGACAAGCACCGATGGCGCGATCGACGCCTACCACCGGGTTCATGGCCACGCCGGGCTTCACGTCGCCGATGGCTCAGCGGTTCCGGCCAACCTCGGGGTGAATCCTGCTCTGACCATCACGGCCATGACGGAACGCGCCATGGCCTACTGGCCAAACAAGGGAGAGCCTGACCCCAGGCCTGCCGTTGGCGAAGCCTATGCGAGGGTGGCGCCGGTGCCACCGCGACGTCCCGTCGTACCGTCGGATGCGCCGGGAGCGCTGCGCATTCAGACGTAGTTGTAGATGTATGTCCCGGTCCCGACCGCGATCAGCTCATCGTTCTCGTTGTGCAGCTCCATGCGGGTTACTGCTACTCGAGATCCGGCGCGGAGGGTGAAGCCCCGTGCAGTGAACCGGGTGCCCGCCCCGGGGCGCAGGTAGTCGATGCGGAGATCGAGGGTGCTGACCGGCCGGAGCCGCTGTAGCGATTCCTCGATCGAGCCCTCGCGAAGGACCGCCTTCACCATTGCAGCCATGCCCCCAACCACATCGAGAGTTGCGGAGATGACCCCGCCGTGAAGGATCCCATCCTGGAAGTTGCCGATCAGCTCATCACGCATGTCCAGCGACACAACAGCACCGTCCCCATCGATCGACTCTGCGTGAAGCCCCAGGTAGCGATTGAACGGGATCAGGTCCTCGATGCGGTGGAACAGCTCTTGCAGCTCTTCCATCCGTTCCTGCTCATCCATCTGCGCATTGTAAGGACAGCACGGGCGCAGTCGCCGATAGAATTTGTGCCATCGGAGGTGTTATGTCACGGCTCGGCTTCCTCAGGACTCCCCTGCTGGGCTTGGCATTCCTGGTTGTCCAGGTCTACCGCGCCGGGCATCGCAAGGATCTGCCTTCGTTCGAGAACCAAGATCCCTCCGGCGTGTTCGGCGATCCCGACTACCCCCGCCTCCGCATCGCCGTGCTCGGGGACAGCTCCGTGACGGCTCCCGGTGTTGAGCCTGTGGACGCCGCCTGGCCCCTGAGCCTCGCCCGCCATCTGTCGGACCGCTATCACGTGCAGGTCGTCTCGGTAGCCGTCGGCGGCTCCAAGACCCGCGACGTTCTCGTCGATCAGGTTCCCGCCGCGATCGCAGCTGAGCCCGATATCGCCTTCATCTCGGTTGGAGCCAACGACGCGCTGCGGGCAACTCCGCTCCGCCGGTTTGAGTGGGAATACCGACAGATACTCGCCGGGCTCACTTCGCACGTACCCGATGTTGCGGTGTCGGGGGTCGGCGACCTCGGATCGATACCGCGCCTCCCTGAGTTGGCCCGATCTATCGTGCGTATTCGCAGCCGATCGTTCGACCGAGCGATCCGGCGTGCAGTTGCCGACTATCCCGGCGTGCTCAAGACCAACACCTGGGCAGCAGGTTTCGACGAATTCCGGACGAATCCAACCGACGTGTTTGCCGGCGATCTGTTCCACGCATCCGCCTACGGGCACCGTATCTACACTCGCGCAGCCCTGACCGCAGTCGAAGAGTTGATGGCAAGTCGCAGGGACGGAGGCTAGGAGCGTTCCTGGGCGGCAGACAGCACGTCACGAATCATCAGCGTGATCGTGCCGACCGCACCCGGGTTGTAGCCGCCGCTGGGCACGATGATGTCGGCATAGCGTTTGGACGGCTCTACGAACTGGAGATGCATTGGCCGCACTGTCTGCTGATACTGGGCAATCACCGAGTCGAGGGTCCTATCTCGTTCGATTATGTCGCGCTGCAATCGACGCAGCAGGCGGAGATCAGCATCGGCATCGACGTAGATGCGGAGGTCCATGACGTCACGCAAATCGCTCTCGCTGAGCACGAGGATCCCTTCGATGATGACAACCGGGTAAGGCACGACCGGCACCGTCTCCGTCGTCCTGCGATGCTCCGTGAAGTCATAGACCGGTCGTCGCACCTCTTGACCTGCCCGCAGCTGCTGGATGTGCTCGATCAGCAACTCTGTTTCTAGCGAATCCGGGTGGTCGTAGTTGACCTTGGATCGCTCGTCGAAGTCGAGATGAGGCAGGTCGCGGTAGTAGGCGTCGTGTTGGATCAACGAAACCGTGTCCGTGCCCACTGCGGTAACTACTGATTCGGCAATGGTGGTCTTGCCGGATCCGGAACCACCGGCGATGCCGATGATGACCGGGCGATCTTCGCCCCCGGTCGGCCAATTGGCCTGTTCCCGAGCTCGAGCTTCTTTGTCGCTGTGGGAGAACCTCGTTGTCACGGGATCGAATGCTAGCCGGTGGTGCGAAGACCGTCCTATGCGCCCTTCAGGGTCAGATCACCGGAAACAGCAGTCACCGAGATGGTGAGCAGCTTCTCGCTCGGGTTTCCGTCGCCCTTGGGGAGACGATTACGCAGCCGCCCCGACACGCTCGAGAAGTCCAGTTCGATGGTACGGCGAGGCGGTATGCCGAGATGAAGGTCACCCGACATCGACTTGTGCCGGATCTCTGTACCGGTAAACGCCCCTACCCGGACGTCGCTGCTTGCCACCTTGCAGATGGCGCTTTCCCCGATCTCGTCCACATACACGTTGCCGCTGGCGGCGTTGAGGCGCATATTGCGGATGACGCGCCCGAGCCGGACCGTCCCAGAGGCCGTATTGACCTCGGTATCCGTCACCGAGTTGGCCTTGATATCACCTGATGCCGAGTTCACCCGGAACATCCCACGCACCGTGGCCGCACGGACATCGCCGCTGGCAACAGAAGCCCGCAGTTCGTCGACGTCACACTGCACGTTGATATCTCCCGACGTGCACGAGAGCTCGAGGCTCGCTGATTCGGGGATCGTCAGCACAACATCGGCAGAGGATGTAACGAACCGTCCCTTGCGACGGGGCTCCACCGAGATCACGTCGCCTAGTTGGTCTATCTCGTAATTGGAGGCGCCGGGCCCATCAACGGCAACCTGTACCGCTCCCTCCGGGCCGCCGACCACTGCAATGTCGCCGCTGCGGGTGGAAGCGATGATCCGAACGGAACCACCAACCTCAAATGTCTCTCTACGATCGCTCATGTCTCAAAAGTCTCTCTGATCCTGCGGCCCTTTCGGCTTCGGCTCGTGCCGGTCGACAGGGTCTTCAGTACAAAGCTGTTCACCGAGTCGCCCGCGTCATCGGCGGCTTCTTCGAGCGCTGCCTTCAACTGCTCCGGGAGCCGGACAGTCATCCGGGCGACCAGCTCGTCGGTGTTGAAGGAGGGCTCTGCCTCGTCGCTGCGCACTACCAGCGCCGGCTCGCCCTCGCTCATCACAACATCCACATGGCCGGTAGTGAGCTGTGCGCCGACCTCGGCGGCAGCCTGCTCGACAAGCTCGAGCACTCCCTGGCGGATGGCGGGGCCAATGGCGGTTACCAGCGCATCAACTACCTGCTCGGTTGCGGGGTCGTTGGCCGCCAGCCGGCCCGTCGCCACCAACTGGTCTTCGATCTTGGCCGCAATAGCTTCCGTGTTCATCTCTCGTTCTCTTTCAAGAGTCGTCCTCTTCAAACAGCGATCTCTCAGGCGACGCTAGCGGCCTCGCCCTCAGCCTCCATTGCAACCAGCTTCAGCCGTGGCCGCCTGAGGGTGAAACTCTTCTCTGCCTGCCGTACCCGCTCGTTGTGCCTTTCCCGCAACATCTCAGGATTGTTTGCCCACAGCATCTTGGCTCCTTCCGCCATGTCTCTTGGCTGACACTGTCTTGATGTCATGATGATGTCACGAAGACACCATCTTGTCAACCCCATTCTTTTGTCATCACCGACACGGCCTCTCCGGCCTGGTATCCTGACCGCATTCCCACCCCGGGGAGTTCGGGAACGCCGAACTGAGAGGGCGACCGGTCGAGCAGTGCTCGGAACGTCACCGACCCGCGGAACCTGAACTGGGTCATGCCAGCGGAGGAAGCGCGTGGACGCTACAAAGCCCCAAAGGGCACTGATCATTGCCGGCGGTAATCCGGTCAAACCCGTCGTCCTCGAACAGCTCGATGATCCTGCGTTCGTGATCGCCGCCGACTCGGGGCTCGACGAAGCATTCCGTGTCGGCCTAGAACCGGATCTTGTCGTGGGCGACATGGACTCTGTGAGTACCGACGCGCTGCAGCGGGCCGAGAACCGGGGCATAACCATCGAGCGTCATCCCGTGGCCAAAGACGCTACGGATCTCGAGCTCGCCATCGATGCGGCCGCTGCGGCCGGATATGAACGAGCAACGATCATCGGCGGTACCGGCGGCCGCATGGCGCACACACTCGCCAATGCGCTGCTGCTACTCAAGGAGCGGTCTATCGACCTCGACTGGAGAACCTCGCGGGCCACTATCACCGCGATACGTGAAGGCGGATCAAATGCCTACCGCCGAGCGGATGGCCCCCTCCTGTCGGTGCTCGCCGTCGGCAGGCCGGCCAAATGCGAATCGGAGGGGCTGCGCTGGCAATTGACCGGACGGCCACTGGAACCGGGCTCCACACGCGGTATCAGCAACGAGATCGTCACCGATGTTGCCCGGGTGTCTGTGATGGGTGGGCAGGTATTGACCGTTCACGAAAGGAACCAGGAGTGAAGATCCCTCGCGCTCTAGTTGCGCTAATGGTGCTCGCCGTGGCGGCAAGTGCTTGCTCGGACAGCAACGAACCGGCTGTCGATGAATTGACGCTGATGACCCACGACTCCTTTGCACTCTCGGAAGGGATCCTCGAGCAGTTCACCGCCGAGACCGGAATCACCGTGAACGTGCTGAACGCTGGAGATGCCGGATCCATGCTGAGCCAGGCCATCCTCACCAAGGACAACCCGATTGCCGACGTCATCTACGGCGTCGACAACACCTTCCTGTCCCGGGCTCTCAACGAGGGCATCTTCCTCGAGTACGAGTCGGAATTGCTCAGTGAGGTGTTCGACGAGTTGGTCATCGATCCGCGGGTGACACCGATCGACTTCGGCGATGTCTGCGTCAACTACGACCGCGCTGCCTTCGACTCCGTGCCGCCGCCGGTGACTCTGGCCGACCTCACCGATCCGATCTACCGGGACATGCTCGTAGTACAGGATCCGGCAAGCTCCTCGCCCGGACTGGCGTTCCTTCTGGCAACGATCAGCACCTTCCCCGAGAGCGCGGCTTACACCTGGCGTGACTACTGGGCGGATCTGAAGGCCAATGGCGTGCTCGTTACCTCGGGCTGGACCGAGGCGTACACCTCGGAGTTCAGCGCCGGTGGCGGCGAGGGCGACCGCCCGATCGTCGTCTCCTATGCGTCCTCCCCTGCGGTTGGGGTCTACTTCACAGATCCACCACCCGCAGAAGCTCCCACAGCCTCGCTTCTCGACGGATGCTTCCGCCAGGTGGAGTACGCCGGCATCGTTGCTGGCGCCCCTGATGCCGCAGCGGCGGGGATGCTCATCGACCATCTGCTCTCAGTGCCGGTGCAAGAGGACATCCCGCTGAACATGTTCGTGTACCCCGCCAACTCCCGGGCTGCCCTGCCCGAGGTGTTCACCGCCTTCTCGCCTGTCCCGGCGACACCTGCTGCGGTAGCGGTTGACGAGATCGAACTGAATCGAGAGACCTGGATCAACGAGTGGACGGACATCCTTCGCTGAATCGCATCGGAGGGATCGCCCTTGTAGCGATCCCCCTTGCATTCCTCGGGTACTTCTTCGTGTACCCGCTCCTGACGGTGCTTGTCACCGGTTTCTGGGCCGATGGGCGAATCGACCTCGACCCGATAGCGACCGTGCTGGGAAGAAGCGCTCTGCTCAACGTCGCCTGGTTCACGCTGTGGCAGGCCCTTGCCTCGACTCTGCTCACCCTTCTGATTGCGCTTCCGGCGGCCAGCGTGATGGCCCGCTACGAGTTCCCCGGAAAACGCCTGGTACGGGCTGCGATTGTTATCCCCTTCGTCCTGCCCACAGTCGTGGTCGGCTCGGCCTTCCTTGCACTGCTGGGCCCGGACGGGCCTCTGCGGCTCGACTTGCGGCAGACCGTATGGGCAATCCTCATCGCCCACGTCTTCTTCAACTACTCCATCGTCGTGCGCACCGTATCCACGTACTGGGAACGAATCGATCCCTCGCTCGCCGAAGCGGCCCAGATGCTCGGGGCGGGCAAGGTCCAGACCTTCTGGCGGATCACCCTGCCCATGCTCCGGCCCGCCATCGCATCGGCCGCCTCGCTGGTGTTCCTATTCACCTTCACGTCCTTTGGGATCATCCTCATTCTTGGTGGTCTCGAGCACGCCACCATCGAGGTCGAGATCTGGAGGCAGGCAACCGGACTGATCAACTTCGAGGTTGCTGCAGCCCTCGCCCTGCTGCAGATCCTCGGGATCTCCTTGACCCTGTTTGCATATTCGCGTTACCAGGAACGCAGGGCAGTGCAGTTCACCCATCAGGCCCACGCTCGACCCTTCACCTCGACAACACGAGTGGAACGATGGCGTATTGCAGCGAACATCGTCTTGATGCTTGCGCTGCTGGGAACACCGATCCTGGTTCTGATCGAGCGCTCCTTGCGCAGCACAGACGGCTATTCCCTCGGCGCGTACCGCGACCTCGGAACGAGAATCGAGGGCCTGGCGGCTCCGGCCACCACCGCAATTTGGAACTCTGCCCGATTCGCCGCGGTTGCCACAATGCTCGCAGTGGCCATCGGCCTTGCCGCGGCAACAGTGATCGCCTATCGACGCGGTTGGCTGTCCCGTTCATTCGACGCACTGCTGATGCTCCCGCTCGGCACATCGGCGGTGACCCTGGGGTTTGGCTTCCTGCTCGCCCTCGACTCACCGGTCGACCTTCGCTCCTCGCTGTGGATCATCCCGATCGCCCACGCCATGGTTGCCATCCCGTTCGTTGTCCGTACTGCGGTCCCGGTGATGAGGTCGGTGCGCCACCGACTTCGCGAGGCGGCGGCGACGTTGGGAGCCCCACCCAATCGGGTGTGGCGTGAGATCGACTTGCCGCTCGTTGCCCGCGCCGGCCTGATCGGTGCCGGATTTGCATTCGCTGTTTCGCTCGGCGAGTTCGGGGCCACCTCGTTTCTGGCCCTGCCGAGCAATCCAACACTCCCGACGGCCATCTTCCGATTGCTCAGCCGCCCCGGAGCGGAGAGCTTCACAGGCGCGATGGCATTGAGCACGATTTTGATGGCGGCAACTGCCGTCACCATCCTGCTCATCGAGCGGCTGCGGACCGATTCGCTGGAGGACTTCTGATGCTGCAGTGCGTGCTTCTCTCGGTCGCGTTCGGCGAGACCGTGGCGCTCGATTCCGTCGACCTGAACGTTCCCGACGGTGAAGTGGTGGCCGTCATGGGGCCGTCCGGGTGCGGGAAAACAACGCTGCTCAGAGCCGTGGCCGGTCTCCAACCTCTGGACGGTGGCACGATCACCTGGGACGGACGGAATCTGAAGGCGGTTCCTCCCCACGAGCGTGGCTTCGGATTCATGTTCCAGGACTACGCCCTCTTCCCCCATCTCTCGGTCGGCGGCAACGTCGCCTTTGGGCTGCGGATGCAAGGGGTTGATGGCCGACGGCGGGAGGATCGCGTCCGTAACGTGCTCGACACGGTCGGTCTCGCCGGCTACGAGCACCGTCCCATTCACGAGCTCTCAGGAGGAGAGCAGCAGCGAGTGGCGCTGGCCCGCACGCTGGCTCCATCGCCACGATTGATCCTGCTCGATGAGCCAATAGGCGCACTTGATCGAGCGCTGCGCGAGGATTTGACGGCGGAAATGCACTCGATCTTCGCCAAGCTCGAAGTGACCGCCCTCTACGTCACCCACGACCGCGATGAGGCGTTTGCGATGGCCGACACAGTCGTGGTCATGGATCGGGGCAGCGTTGTTCGCCAGGGAGCGCCGCAAGACCTGTGGGACGACCCCCGCCATGAGTTCGTCGCCAGGATGCTGGGGTTCGGATCGCCGCATCCGGCGGTCGTTACCAACGGATTGGCCGATTTTGGGTGGGCGACTACCGAAGTGGCGTTGCCGGATGGAACCCAGCTGGTCGTTGTCCCGCCGCAAGCTATCCGCATCGTCGCCGACGGGCCTCTTCGCGGCCTGGTGACCAAGAGCGCCTTTGCCAGCGGCCGGTACACCACCGAGTTCGAGATTGGGACCGCCACCCTCAGCGCCACCAGCCCCCATCGGTTCGCACCCGGCGATCCAATCTCGTTCCGAATCGAGCCACAGCAGATCTTAGCCGTCGACGACTAGCTGCTCACGCCGTCTCGATGACACCCTCATCGGTGGCCAAATAGCCCATCGCCACATCATGAGGATCGGCGGGTAGGCGATCAACGACGAGATCGGCCGGCACGACCCCGACCAGCTTGGCCCCGGGGCGCGTTGTGGGCAGGAGCCGATCGAAATACCCGGCGCCGCGCCCAAGTCGATTCCCGTATAGGTCGAACGCCAGCCCCGGAATCAGGGCGATATCGATCTCGTCCGGGCCGACGCGGCGTGCGCTCTCGTGCGGCTGGAGGAAGCCCAGCCGATGCACTTCGAGCGGCCCTCCTAGTTCGTGCACGCTGAGATCTCCCCCACTGTCGGGGGTGCGCGTGGCGACAAATCGGGTCTCCCTATCGGCCTCGAGCAAGCCGTTGAGGTCGACCTCGCCGGCCATGGGCAGGAACACGAGAACGGTCTGATAGTTGTCCGGCACGACCCAGCTCTTCAAGCCGGCCACTACGGCGTCGGACACAACAGTCCAATCCACGGCCTCGCGCTGCCGGCGCGCCCAGGTGCGCCACTCCTGCTTCCCAGCTTCCGGCGAGGGCAACATCGCCATCGTCTCCCTTCTGCGGCTTCGCACGATAGTCCTCTACCCGAATCCGTCGACGGAGGGTCAACCTCCGAGTAGGGTCAATGCCAATGGAGGCAAGGGATTCTGGGTCGAGGATTCGACCGCTCCCTATCGATGATCTCGACGGCGATGCGCCGCGACGTCCCGTCGAGCCGCGGCGCCGCATTGCGCCGCTGGTTGTGATCATCCTGGGAGCGCTCGCATTTGGCGTGATTGCACGCGGCCTAAGCGCAGGTGACCCCGATACGGTCGGTGCCGGCACACCGGCACCACCGACCACGCTTGCCGAGCAGGAAACGACGACTACCACCACCACGCGACCCCCGCCTCCACCCCAGCTCGTCGAGATGCTCCCGATCGTCGCCCGCGAGCTCCGGCTGGTCGCCATCAATCCGTCCTCGGCCAGCGTTGGCTGGTGGGCTCCCGATTCGGCGACGCCCGTCTACAACGCAAGGATCTCGCAAGCGCAAGGCGCTGAGTACAACGTCGACGGCTCGCTGGTTGCGGTGTACACCCAGGTCAGGTCGGGATCGGTCGTGATCGACCATCCGCGTGGTGGGAGTCCGGTGTACATCCAGGAGGATGTGACCGGCGGAGCGTGGCACCCGGAAGACCCGAGCCTGTTCGCCTGGAGTACGTATGTCGGCGGCGAGGATGAGGGGACCACGATCATTCAGGTGGCGGACCTCACCGGAGCGAGCGCCGCCGCTATCCAACCGCTGGTTGAGTTCACCGTCGCAGGCAACCACACCCTGCGGGCGTGGGGTGACTGGGGCTTCGCCACCACCGCGGGCGGCACCACTGTTGGACTCGACTCCGACGGGTTTGAAATCCGCCGGGCCGACGCGCTCTTCTACGACGCATCGGTGGAGGGGACACTGCTGCTCGGGGCGCCGGACGACGAGGCGGTTATCCCCTTCCTCTTCGATAGCTCCGGCGCAATAACCGACCTGCCCAGCCTGGACATCGGGGCGGGCGACTTCCACATCACCGCCGATGGGCAATGGGTGTTCGCCATCACCATCCAGGCCGACGGGCACACCTCCGTCCTGGCGCGCACGGTCTTCTCGCGTTCCACCCGTCTCAGCTCGATCGATGCTGCCGCATCAGTGGTCGGTTTCGTTTGGGACGATCAGATCATTGTGCTTCAAGAGGATGGATCCAACGATCTCATTTTCAAGAACTGGAACACCGGCGCTGAATTCCGGGTCCCGCTCGAGAGTCGGATCGCGGCGGTGTTTCTGCTGAACGGGCTAGCCAACTGATCTGAGAGCCGCCGCCAGATTTCCGTTGGCGGCAATGTCGACATCGCCAAGACCAAGCCATTCGCTCATCTGCCGCAGTTCGGGGCCAAGCTTCGCCGCGACCTCGTCCGGGTCCGCCCCCGGCTCGTGATAGGAGCCCTTGACGAGCAGAACACCGTTGCGCCGGTCCGACTTGAGATCGACCCGGCCGACAAGCGCGTCGCCCATCAGGAACGGGAGCACGTAGTAGCCATAGACCCGATCGGGTTCGGGCACATAGATCTCGATGCGATAGAAGAACTCGAAGAGCCGCTCAGCCCGATCCCGCTCCCACACAATCGGGTCAAACGGTGTAAGCAGGGTTGCGCCGTCGACACGACGCGGCAGCCTTGCCGCCGGGTCGAGGATTGCCGGCTGGTCCCAGCCTTCAACCTCGGCCTCGACCAGCTCGCCGGAGGTGACGATCTCTGCCATTACCTCCCGTGTTAGCACCTTGTTCAGCCGGTAGTAGTCGGCAAGATCACCCAGGGTGCCCACACCGTGGTGGCGCGCACTGAGCAGAAGCAATTCGCGGTACGCATCCTCCTTGCTGAGGGCGGGTGCGTTCAGATGCTCCGCCGGAATCACCCGCTCCGGCAGGTCGTAGAGACGCCCGAAGTTCCCGTTGCGATAGGCCGTGATCAGACCCTTGGAGAAGAGCCAATCGAGTGCCACCTTGCCCTTCCCGTGGCCCCACCAGGGACCGGTTCGACTCCCGGGGTCGGACAGCTGGGAAACCGTGAGCGGACCGTGCTCGGCGATTTCGGCAAGCACCGACTCGAGATAGTCCGGATGATCGTCAAGCATTGCTTGGGTGCGCGGGCCCGGCGTGATCGCGTCCATGCGCCACCGGAAGAGCGGGTATGTCTCTACCGGGAGGATCGAGGCGACGTGGCCCCAGTACTCGAACATCTCGCCGCTGCGGGCAGTGAACTCGTCAAGAGCGTCCTTCCGGTAGGCACCCAGACGTGACCACATCGGTAGGTAGTGAGAACGCTCCAGGACATTGACCGAGTCGAGCTGGAGCAGACCGATCTTGTCGATGACCCGGCGGAAGTGACGACGATCAATCCGACCCTGAGGACGGTGATCGGCAAATCCTTGCGCGGCGACCGCGATCCGGCGCGCCTGATCGAGCCTCAACTGCCGCATTCGTTCTCCCTCCGCGCGATGCCGTGCACTACGCTACCGCCATGCTGCAAAAGACCCTGACCGGCGCGCGGACCGCGATCGCGGTTCCGCTGTTCTTTGTCTTCACGATCCTCATTTCCGCCTCTTTCATTCTGATGATGTCACTGCGGTTGCGCCGCGCCGGCGAATGGATCATCCAGCTCTGGAGCAGGGTCTTCTTGTTCCTTCCCCCGATGACCTACACGGTCACAGGCACTGAGAACGTCAACCCGGGGACTCAGTACTTCTTCCTCGCCAACCACCTTTCCAACTTCGACATCCCGCTGCTGTTCCGGGCTATCCCCACTCCGATCCGCTATCTCGCCAAGAAGGAGCTCTACAAGATCCCCGTGTTTGCGCAGGCACTGCACATAGGGGGCATGGTCAAGATCGACCGGGGGGCGGGCGCCTCCTCGTATGCAGCGATCAACGAGGGGGTGGCTCGGGCCAAGGAGAACGGATACTCGTTGATTGTCTTCGCGGAAGGTACCCGCAGTCGGGATGGTGAGCTGCACCCATTCAAGAAGGGCGCCTTTCGGATGGCGATTTCGACCGGGTTGCCGATCGTGCCGGTCACCGTGCATGGAACCTGGAGTGTGTGGCCGCCGGGATCGAAGGTCTTCTATCGGGGTCATGCCAATGTCGTCATTCACGAGCCTGTCCTCACCGCCGATCTCACCGTCAAGGACATCGATTCGTTGCGGTCGCAGGTGTACGCCACCATCGACGAGCAATTCCACGAGTTCCACGGGCAGCAGCCCAAGTCCTAATGGAGTTCGATTGCATCGAACTCGATGCTGCTTGCAGCAGCCTCAGTCATAGACACCGGTCAAGTAGGTCTTTCCCGAGACGACCGCACAGAGGAATGCCCCGGCCGAGGTAACCAGTTGGTAGCGATCGGCCGGGTGCTCCCCATCCCACCAGCGCCCCACCTTGCGCCAGGGACCTGCCCAGGACAGGACCTCGACCCAGCGACTGCCCAACCGGATTCTGGTGGGGATGCCATCGTCCCATTCGACCTCCAGCGGATAGGGGTCGGGAGGCACCAGCGCCGGCAACGGGGCGGGAATCTGCCCCGGCCACGGGGCTCGCGGGTCACGCTCGGGGGCAGGCGGAGCCTCACCCCACCGATACCAGAGAGCGCGCTCCCCCGGGTCGCGACCACCTTGCGGAATCGCCTGCAGCACCTCATCGTTGCCGGCGATGGCTTGCGCCTGGGCAAACGCTCGCTGCGCCTCAGCAGACGACTGCGCATCCTCGTCGAGCGCCAGCTGCCGTCCCCGGTCGGATAGGTCCGCCGGCATGATCCGCAATCGGATGAGACCACCACGGATACCGGGGCCGCTACGCATCCGCGCCGTATCCAGCCAGGCCTGCAGCTGCCACCGCACCCGCTCCCCCAGCATGCGCTCGTCAAATGGATCTGCGCTGCGCCAGGTGCGGGTGCGCACCGCTCCATCGGCCGCTTCGGCTTCGATCTCGATCCGATGCGGGATCGACCCGTCGAGGGCGGGGGCGCTCAACAGTTGGTTGGCAATGGACCGGGCGACAAAAGCCACCTGCTCCAGGTTCTCCAGAGGCGGGTCAAACCGTTCTTCGATGCTCAGGTCATCGGCAATGACTCGATCACTCGTGTCCCGATCCTCTCCGCAGGCCAGCCGGTGCGCCCGGAGGCCATCGGTGCCGAAGCGGGAAACAACAGCCTCCCGCGGCAACGCAGCCAGCTCTCCCAGGGTGCTGATCCCCAGCCAGCGGAAGACCGCAGCCATGTCTTCGCTATTCAGCGTTGCTACGTCAAGGGAATCACGGAATGCATCATCGTCCTCGACAATGAGGACGGGATCGCCATCGGTGGCGAGCTCAGCAGCACGTCGTGCCGCAAATGGGCCGGCAGCGAGACCGAGACGGAACCCGGGCCCGGTGACCGCATCTATCTCTTTGGCGATGCGGTCGATCAGCGGATCCTCTCCGCCGAAGTAGCGCACCGCACCGGTCACCGGCGCCAGAATCAGCCCGGGAACAACCACCTCGATACGGGGGATCTGGGTCTCTACGGCAACGGCCACTCGCTCAAAGCGAGCCATTTCGGCCCCGGGATCGTGCTCGATGGTCATCACCGTGGGGCATACCGCCTCGGCTTCGCGACGGCGCATTCCTACCTGGATACCGGCGACAACCGCCCCCCGGTTGACGGCAACAACGATGTTGTTGTCATCGACGGCTTGGCAGGGATCAGCCGGTGGCACGTCCGGACGGCGCAGCGGCCAGTCCGGAAACCAAACGCATAGCGTTCGTTCCATCGTCCTCCACCTCGATGAGCCGGACCATGCCCCGCATTGCCTTGCCCGATGCCGCAAAGACCAGCCGGCGAGTGGTGAGCCTGCCATGCCCGTAGCCGGCTCCTTCCCAGATCACCCGCCGGGCTTCGAGACGGAGATGGGCCATCCCACTAGGAAGATCACCCTGCAGCGGTCGCAGCACCAGTGGTGTCTTCCGATTGCGGGCGAGTGCCACCAGTTTGTGCAGCTGGGCGGGTTTCATCCGGGTAGGGACCTCGGCGTAGACGGCGCTGACCCCTTCTAGAAGATGTGCGGCCACCCGCGCCCACCGCACCGGATCATCACACCTGACAACAACCAGACTTTCCGGCGATACCCCTGCTTCCCAGGCAGCGGGCGGGCTCAGCCAGCCCCTGACATCCAGATAGGCAACGGGGCCCAGTTGCTCCCGGGAAGCCAGCATGGTCAAACCGAGCCTGGTGAGACCAAATCCGGGGTGCCCGACGAGACCGGTCACCCGTCCCGGTTGCAGCGATAGCAGCTCGGCAGGCGCGACAACGTTGCCTTTGAACTGCTCCAGCCGTACCGCATCCGCCACCGTCTCCGCCTCGCCCTCGGGCACATCAGCTTATCGAACATATGTTCGATAAGCAAGGGCGGGTCCCCTCCTGGTTCTTGCGTAGAAACGTCGGGTCAGCGCCTACTGTCTTGTTGCAGCACATCCCTTACACATGTCGCGGGGCATCCCTAACACCTAGCGGTGATCCGACGAGAGTCGGGTCTCATGAGTGCGAAGGAGATACCGGTGAGTGTGCGGAAGTTGATCGTGTCG
>JASJDZ010000058.1 GCA_030065575.1 Acidimicrobiia bacterium | reverse complement strand
CTGCCCGCCGGCGAGTTCACGGTTGTGATCGGCAGCGTGCCCAGCGGGCTGACCGGCGATCTCGATCAGGCCGTGACTCTCGGCGCTGGAGAGGAACGCGACGACGTCGACTTCCCGCTGGTTGGATCCGGTTCGATCGGTGACCAGGTGTTCGAGGATGTCGATCACGACGGAGTCTTCGACGGCGGTGAGCCCGGAGTCGCCGGTGTCACCGTCGGCGTCACCTGGGCAGGTGCAGATGGCGTTATCGGTACCGCCGATGACCTGGTCATCTCCACCGTCACCGATGGCAACGGGCAGTATCAGGTTGATCAGCTTCCGCCCGGTGCTTACCTGATCGAGGTCGATGAGAGCACCATTCCGTCCGACCTCGGTACGGCAGCCCCGATCTCGCTGACGTTGGCAGCGGGCGAGACGAACCTCACGGCGGACTTCCCGCTGGTGGGGAATCGTCCTCCGATCGCAGTCGATGACGAGGACGTCACCGATGAGGGCACTCCTGTCACCATCGCGGTCCTTGACGACGACAGCGATCCGGACGGGCATAGCTTTGCGGTCAGCGACACCACCGACCCGGATAACGGCGCAATTGAGGTGAATCCGGATGGAAGCATCACCTACACCCCGGACCCCGGCTTTGTGGGCGTGGACACGTTCACCTACACAATCTGTGAGACGGACGGCGAGGTGAACGGCATTCCTGCCACAGGTCTGTGTGACACCGCAACGGTCACGGTCACGATCGTTGACGTCAACGAACCGCCTGGTCCCGACGTGTCCTTCCAGTCGGTCGTCGTCGGGGATCCAGTCGATCCGATACCAGTGTTCGACTCCGACGGAGGTGTCGTCACAGTCACGTACGTGAGTGGTGAGCTGCCGCCTGGGATCACGCTGAATCCGGACGGCTCGTTCAACGGACTCACGACGGAGATCGGCACCTATCAGGTCGTCGTCCAGGTGTGCGACGACGATGATCCCCGGATCTGCATCCTCCACACCCACACCATCGCAGTCACCCCAACAACACTGCCTGGACCGGGCGATGACCCTGATCCGGATGACCCGCCCGAGACGCTGCCGTTCACCGGAGCCAACCTGGACGACATGTGGAGAGCGGCACTGGTACTCCTGCTCGCAGGTGCTGCGCTGGTGTTCCTTGCAAGACGACGTCGTCTGGCCTCAGCCGTCGGCGACCCGATGCGATCGGGCCGGGAGTCGTCGGGAACCTGACAAGCGCAGGCGACAAAACGCGGCAAGAGCCGCGACCAACTCCAGCCGATCTTTGCTAGTCGGAGCCCAACGCAGCAGAGTGTCGCAGAATCTGTGCAGCCGCCGCCTCTGGGGCCACAGCCGTGATGTCGAGGTCGATCTGATGCCTGTGGTGCGGGTTGTACGGCTGTCCCTTGTCCGCAAGACGGTACGGCTCGACCGGGTCGATGGACTTCATCAGCTGCCGCCGCTCGAGTGACACAATCCTCTTTGCGTTCTCTGCGGGGTCGCACAGAAGACGGACCGGCACAAAGATCGAGTTACGCACCGCGGCTACCTCGTCGAGACGTGGAACGGTCCCGGTGTCGGTTTCTCCGTCGAGGTATGCGGTGAAGATCACATGCCAGTCGCGCGGAGTCAGTTCCTCGACCGTCCTGACCACAGCTGCAGCTACTTCGCCAACACGGTCCCAGACGGCCGCCGGCAGTGGAGTCACTCCGTCCTGAGAAACCAGGCCGAAGATCGGGTTGTTGATCCAGTGGTTATCGACGATGCGCACGGTTTCACCCGCAGCCTCGAGCTGTGCGGCCATAGCCCGGGCCACCGTTAGTTTGCCGGTACCGGGAAACCCGGTGAGGAGGTACAGGGCTGCAGTCATTCCCAAACCCTACCGACGCGGTAGAGCGCCGTCTGCAACACTGTCGCCCCATGTCTGAGGTCAAGGAGAAGCTCGAAGCCCGTGCGATGCGGCTCGAGTATGCAACGATCGGTTGGAACGGCATCGAGATGGTCATCTCGATTGGTCTCGGAATCGCCGCTCGGTCGTTCGCACTTGTTGCGTTCGGTCTTGACACGATGATCGAAGAGGCCAGGGGGCTCGTCGAGTGAGATACCAGACCGTCCTGCTCGACTTCGACCACACCTTGCTCGACTCGGACACTTCTGAGATCGAGGCCTACACGCTGACGCTGCGCAATCAGGGTGTGGAGGATCCGATGGCCCACTTCGCCATGTACAAGCGAATCAACCTGGGTCTGTGGGCGGCGGTGGAACGCGGTGAGCTGCTCCCGACCGATGTGCGTGCGAAACGATTCGAGCTGCTGATGGCAGAACTAGGCCTGCCCGCCGATATCGAACAGATGGCCGACGACTTCGTTGTCGGCTTTGCGACTCACGGCGATCTGTACCCAGGGGTTGTCGATGTGCTTGAAGAGCTTGCAGCTCGGGCTCGGCTGTGCCTTATCACCAACGGGCTCAGCGAGGTGCAGCGCCCCCGGATCGAACGCCTCGGAATCGAGAAGTACTTCGATGCGATTGTCGTGTCTGCCGAGGTTGGTGTGACCAAGCCCGGTGCCGCCATCTTTGCGATCGCCTTCGAGCGGTTGGGCAATCCGGCGAAAGCGGAGGTGTTGATGGTGGGTGACAGCCTCAGCTCGGACATCAAGGGTGGTGCCGACTACGGCATCGACACCTGCTGGTACAACCCGAATGGGAAGGTTGCGGGGCCGGAGGATCGGATCACCTATGAGATCAAGGCGTTGCGAGACCTGCTTAACCTGATCTGAAGAAGCGACTTGGGAGTCGCCGATGGCAGAAGCAGTGTCACTCCGCCCCGCCTCGCCGAATGCTGACGAGGGTCTCGTCTATGCGCGACTTCTCAACGAGGCGGCTGCGGGCATGTACAGGTTGAAGTTGGGGCGCCGATACGACCGGATAGTGGCTGAGGCCTACCTGGAGCCCGATCACGATCACTCCTTTCAGCACGCCGTGTTTGCCGAGCGCCGGGGCGGCATCGTCGGGATGGCGACCGGCTATTCGTCGGTCCACCACTCCAAGTCAACAGACGATGCGCTGATCACTGTCGCAGAGTGGCGGGCGCATCGGATGGGCGCCTACAACTGGTTCATGTCGCGCCTCTTCAACTTCATGAGCAACGTGCCGGAAGGGGACTTCTACGTGCACGCACTGGCGGTCGACGCAAACGAACGGGGTAGCGGTATCGGATCTCTGCTCCTCGACGAGATGGAGGAGATTGCCCGGCGGTGTAGCTCGCAGAGACTTGTCCTCGACGTTGCTGCGACGAACAAGGGCGGGCGCAGGCTCTACGAAAGGAGAGGCATGTTCACCGAATCAGAATCGCCCCGTTGGTTTGGTCTTCCCAACACCAATGTCATGCGCATGGTGCTTCCGCTCGACCCCGATCCGTCCGCCCCTATCTAGGCGAGTCGATTGATCAGCTCGGTGACAAGCCCCGTCCAACCGGTCTGGTGGATGGCGCCGAGGCCGAGACCGGTATCACCGTCGAAGTACTCGTGGAAGAAGACCAGATCCTCGTGCGCCTGGCTGGCCACTTCTCGATCGAACGGGCGCTGTCCGCTCTCGTCCGGCAGGAATATCGAAACGAGCCTGCCACGCAGTTCGGCTGCAACCTCTGCCAGGTTCAGCTGGTTGCCGGACCCTGTCGGGTGTTCGACGGTGAACGAATCGCCGAGGTAGGAGTGGAATCGGTCGAGTGCCTCGATGATGAGGTGGTTGAGCGGGAACCACACGGGGCCTCGCCAGTTGGAGTTTCCGCCAAACAGGCCCGACAGCGATTCGCCGGGTTCGTATCCGACCTGTGCGGAATAGCCGGCGATGTCGATCGAGAACGGGTTCTGCTCGTGGTGTTTCGACAGAGACCGGATTCCGTATGGGGACAGGAACTCGTTCTCGTCGAGCAGGTAACCGAGGATCTGCCGAAGGCGTTCCGGCGTCAAGATCGAGGCGAGATGGCGGCTGCCCTCACCGGTGTCCTCGATGCTGGCCACGTTGCCGCTCAGATGCGGGCGGCGTTCCAGGAACCATTTCATCCGCCGTGCGAACTCGGGCATGCGGTCGATGGTTTCCTGGTCGATCACCTTCACCGCAATCAGCGGGATCAGCCCGACCATCGATCGCAGTTGTACGGGGATGGAGCTGCCGTCGGGTAGGCGGATCACGTCGTAGAAGAACCCATCCGTCGGGTCCCATAGGCAGTGGTCCTCGGCGCTCATGGCGGTTGCGATGCCGAGGAAGTGCTCGAAGAACTTGGTGGCGAGATGCTCGTATACGTCGTCGTAGCGGGCGAGCTCCAACGACATTGCCAGCATCTCGAGGGTGTAGAAGGCCATCCATGCCGTGCCGTCGGATTGATCCAGATGCCCGCCTCCGGGAAGGGACTCGGAGCGATTGAAGACGCTCACGTTGTCCAAGCCCAAGAAGCCGCCCTGGAAAACGTTGTTGCCGTCGACGTCCTTCCGGTTGACCCACCAGGTGAAGTTGAGGAGGAGCTTATGGAACACTCGCTTCAGGAAGTCAACGTCAGGCTCACCGTTGGCGGCGGCATCGATCTCGTAGACCCGGCGTGCGCCCCAGGCGTGGACCGGCGGGTTCACATCGCCCAGCTCCCACTCGTAGGCGGGGAGCTGGCCGTTGGGATGCATGTACCACTCCCGTGTGAAGAGCTCGATCTGATTCTTGGCGAATGCGGGATCGATCTCAGCAAGTGGGATGCAGTGGAAGGCCACATCCCAAGCCGCATACCACGGGTACTCCCAAGCGTCCGGCATCGAGATCACATCGAAGTTGTTCAGGTGCCGCCAGTCCCGGTTGCGACCCCACTTGCGGGAGAGCGGGGGATTGGGCCCGGCGGGGTCTCCATCGAGCCATTGCTCGATGTCGAAGTAGTAGAGCTGCTTGGTCCAGATCATGCCTGCGTAGGCTCTCCGCTGCAGTTCCCGGGCTGCTTGGTCGATTCCGTCGGGCTCGATCGACGTGTAGAAGTCCTCGGCTTCGTTGCGACGCGCCATCATGACGCCGGCCTGATCCGCAAACGGCTCCGGATGGTCGGCAGTGCTCAGGCGGAGGCGGACCGAATGCGTCTGCTGCGGATCGAGCGTGATCTCGTGGATGCTGGCGGCCTTGGTGCCGGGGCCGTCGGTGCTCACCGCCGAAGTCTCACCACGTACCAAGTACCGATGGAATGCATCCTTGACGAGGGGCGATTCGTTGGCAGTTCCCCACAGCGCCTCGTTGTTGGTCTCGTTGTTGGTGAAGACCACTTCATCGGGGTCCTCGATGTGGAGGTAGTAGCGACCGAGCTCTTCGTGGTCGGCAACGACAGCTGATCCGGAGCGGCGCAGCGAGGGACGCTTCGCAACATCACCCATCGGTCCGGACGGGTAGCCCCAGGCCCACGTGTTGCGGAACCACAGAGTGGGCAAGACGTGACAGGTGGCTGCAGCTTCGCTTCTGTTGGTGATCTCAACCTCGATCAAGATGTCGTCGACGGCTGCCTTCGCATACATGATGCGGACATCGAAGTAACCCTCCGTGAAGGCGTTGGTGTCCTCGATCTCGTACTCCGGCTCCGCGGCGCTCCGTGCTGCGTTTACGGCGACCAGGTCGCGGTAGGGGAACTCGGCAATCGGGTAGCGATAGAGGAATTCGAGGTAGCTGTGGGAGGGGGTTGCAGAGGTGTGGGCATAGACCTCCTTGACATCCTCGCCGTGGTTGCCCTCCTTGCCCGTCAAGCCGAACAGTCTCTCTTTGAGAATCGGGTCGCGGCCATTCCACAGGGCGACGGCGAAGCAGAGGTACTGATGGATATCGCTGATCCCACCGAGACCATCCTCGCTCCAGCGATACGTCCGCTTTCTGGCGTGATCGTGAGGGAAGTGACTCCACGCAGAGCCAGTGGGGCTGTAGTCCTCCCGAACCGTTCCCCAGGAGCGATAGCTCAGATAGGGACCCCAGTGATCCCAGTCGGCAGATCCGCTATCACGATCAGCCAAGCGACGATGTTCGGCTGAAGAGCCCGCCATTGCACCCTCCCTCGAGCGGACGGCATGCTACCGAAGGTTCGGAGGCCGCCTCGCCGCCGGATGATGGAACCCGCGGGTCATGGTCGTTGGATAGGGTTCCCGGTAGGGGGAGGAACCGGATGGTGAATCATGAAGGCAGAAGTCCGATCGTATGAACACGAGTCCGTTGCGGTCGCAGGCTCAACGCTTGCGGCGCCGGTGGTCACCTACATCGGTCCCGGGAATGTGTGGCGGCTCGAAGCCGACTACGCCTACCAGGACGGTCCCACGCTCATCACAGTGCCTGCCGGCTTCAGGTTTGATCTCGCTTCGATACCACGGGTCTTCTGGTGGCTCATCTCACCTTTCGAGCTGTCCGTTGCGGCTCCGTTGCTCCACGACTTCCTATACGCATACAAGGGCGATCCACCGCAGGGGTCGCTGGATCCCTCGCGTCAGTACTCCCGCAAGGAGGCCGACCAGCTGTTCAAGCGTGTGATGGAGATAGAGGGTGTGCCGGGATGGCGGCGCCGCCCCGCCTATGCAGCGGTGCGCGCCTTTGGCTGGATCGGATGGGGAAAGAGCACTCAGTAGAGGTCACGACTGTGGGTGGCATCCGGCTCGTCGACCTCGGCGAATCCCAATGCGACGTAGAACGCAGCGGCATCGGGATCGAACGTCCGTAGTCGGACCCGGGCGAAGGCCGGTCTTGCCGCTTCGAGGCAGGCGGCAACAAGGCGGCGACCAATCCCGGTGCGGCGATGCGCCGTGGCAACGTAGAGATGGCGAATCCGCCCAATAGACGGATCGTTCTCAAATGGGTCGACGTTGAGACCGCACATGCCGACCGTCTCATTGCCGGCGCGGGCCAGGAAGAAGCGTTCGCCGGGGCGGTTGAAGCGGTTGGTCCCAGTGACCCACTCAGTGACCGCGCGCGCAACGAAGTCGTAGTTCTCGCTGCGAGCATTCTCGGGCAGCGAGCCGAGGTCGAGCGTCACCCCAGAGGTTGTCACAACTTCGAGCACCTCACCACCCTATGCCGCTTCCGATGCGTACCGCGGCCGGCTCGCCGCTAGGCGACGTTGGACACGCTCGAGGTCGGGGTCTGCCGGTCTTCGACGTCCGGCGCTTCCTCCACGGGCGTTCCGTTTGCCGATTGGAGTCGAAGCCGGAATCGGCTCCACGCGCCGTCCCGAGCGTATGCGAGGTCTCCGCCCATCGCTGCCGCCAGGTTGCGGGAGATGAACAGACCGAGACCGACCGAACTGACATCGGTACCCGGAGAATGCGCCGAGTGGTACGGCTCGAATATCGACTCCCGCTTGGTGCGCGGAACGCCCTCCCCGTTGTCGGCGACGACGACCTCCACCCAACCGATGCCTTCTGCGAACTCGATCCGTATCTCAGGTCCGCCGTAGCGCTTGGCGTTGGTCAGGAGGTTCCGGAGTATCTGGCGGACCCTTTGTGCGTCGGCGTGGGCAGTGGCCGGCTTGCCTGCTACCGGCCCGCTGACTCCCGACGTTTCCATGGCGCTCCGGACTTCCGCCCCGAGGTCGACCTGCTCGTAGTGGATGGCCACCTTGCCGATGTCGCTGCGAGCAGCGATGAGGAGGTCCTCAACAATGCCCGTCAGTTCATTGGTCTGCTCGAGGAGCATCGCAAGCAGGCTGTGTTGCTCCTCTGCAGCGAAGTTGGCCGGCTTGTCGTGCAGTTCGTAGGCGAGGCCGGAGACCACGGTCAGAGGTGTGCGCAGTTCGTGTGAAACCGAGGCGAGGAATCGGTCCTTGTCGTCGGCGAGTTGGCGGAACTGTCGCACTCGTCTCAGCTCGTTGCGGCGATCGAGGAACAGCCAGAGGGCCAATGCGGCAAAAGCGGCGAGCGTTGCAACGGCAGCAGAAGTGACCCACCAGGGAAGGCCGGCCATGTCGGCAAGCGCCTCCTCGGTTGGCGCTACTGCGAGAGACCAGGTGGTGCCGGGCAGTTCTATCGGGTAGACCAACGTGTGGGGAGAGTCGACCCGCGATGGGATCCCTCCGGGCGGGACGACCTCCCAATCGATTTGTCGGAGCGCTTCGGCGCTCATTCTGTTGGTCAGCAGCGGCTCGTGCATCATCGCCATCACCATCCGCTGCCCGGATCCATCCTCGGCCCCGACCGGCACGAGTACGAAGAAGACACGCTCCAGCGTGACGAGGTCGAAATCGAGCGTGATGAAGTGTGACAGCAGGGGACCGTCGTGTGCGATGACTGCGGCCAAGTCCTCACTCCAGATCGGGTCGTATCCGGCATCGAGACCTATGCCGAGCTGACCAAAGTCGGGAACAGCGTCCACTACTGATTGGATTGCCTCGCCCACGGCGAAGGCTCCCAGGGGGTAGAACATGTCGCGCGAGGACAGGTCGACCGGTGCGGTGGTCGAGCCTTCCACAAACTCGAACAGGTGGTACCAATCTCCGTGCAGTTCCTTCTGAGTCGCGATGAACTGCTCGATCTCGTCTGCCGGAACTGCCGTCAAGTAGCCGATCCCGATTGCGCCGGCGAAGCCCTCGATCCGGTTGGTGAAACTCACGAATTGCTCCGGAGTCGGGTCGGTTTCCTCGATGAACGCAGTTACCGCTTCAACATCGGCGAAGACCTCGTCGACCGCCTCCTGCACGGCGCGTTCGGCTACAGCCGCCTGCTCCGAGGTCCAGTGCTCCACTTGCCTGCTGTCAGAAGCCAACGCCACTGCCGACGCAACCGCAAAGGTGACGATCACGACGAGGACGAGCCCAAGCGCGAGTGGCACCCGCTTTCCGTCACGGTTCGACATTGATTCCCTGTTGGCATAGAGCGCCACATCAAAAGCGAGTCACAGCTGGATGCTCATCGGCCGATTGCCTGCCGCGGCTATGGGCGAACGCGACGAAGCCGCCGGCGGGAACGGCGGCTCCGTCTCATGCGGCTCAGGAGGAGGATGAGCCGAACTCTGTTCTACGCGGCCTTCGGGGGAGCGACGACCACGGGGACTGTCGATTTGGCGACCGACGACTTCCAGTTGCGCCGGTTGACGAGCCGCTGGGGCACAACGACCGACGTGGCGTCCTGGACAGCGGCCCGGTCGAAGACGACCTTGTTGGCGTCGGGGCCGTCGGCGACGATCGTGACGTGATCGCGGCCGCTGAGGATCTCCGAGTACATCTCCGCGATCCGCTCCAGATAGATCTCGCGACCGTCGGGGAAGGACAGGTCCTCGGACCTGGCGAACGCATTGATGTTGGCAACGGTCTCCTTGCCGATCAGCAGGATGACTGTTGCCGCACCGCCGCGATCCAAGGCTTGTCTTGCGTACTCGACGGGCATTTCACCGTCGAGAGTGGGTTCACCCACAGCAATCGTGTGCTCTCGAGAAGTCATGTCATGTACCTTCGTTTTCTGGTGATCTGTGATGTAGTTGGTCCGAATGGGGATCGGACCAGGGGATCGTGCCGATCAGCTCCCAGAGGTATTCGTCGTCAACCGGGGAACCGGTGAGCAGGATGCGGTAGTACATCGGACCGAGGATGTGGTCCAGGATCGTCTCGACCTCCTCGTCCGAAGTCGTTTCCGGAGCGATTCTGCGGACGAGCGCGGCGGGGATGGCGCGACGCTCGCTCCAGAAGTCCTGGAAACCTTCGGCGAGCCGCTCGTTGCGCGCCGACTCGCCAACGACACCAGCGATCAGCGGACCCAGGTCAGTGTCGAGGTTGACCTTGCGGATCGCCTGCAGGAAGACGAACAGCGCATACCGAGCGTCGTCGAGTTCGGGAGCGGGCACGCTCTGCTCCGACATGGTCTTGAGCAGATGTAGTACCAGGTCCTCTTTCGACTTCCACCGCCGGTACAGCGTGTCCTTGCCCACGCCCGCCTGCCGGGCGATCTCGTCCATGGAGGTGCCTGTGAAGCCCTTCCGCGCCACGACAGCCCGGGCCGCATCCAGTATCGCCTGGTCGACGGCCGGGTCGCGGGGTCTGCCCCGTCGTGTCGGTGTCTTGGTCATCACAAAGTTATAATACCATACAGTCCCGTATGGTAAAGATGAATTCTATGTGAATTCGGGGCTGAGCCCCTAAGTGGAGTTGCGTAACGGCCCGCAATCGCCGACGATGTTCCACGTTCAATCGCAAAAGCACCCGCCGACAGACAAGCGACCACCAAGCTCTTCTCTGCGACCTCCAGGAGTCTTTCATGCTACGAACGCCACAGCGCCCAACGAGTCTTGCTGTGCTCACCAGCGGTGGTGATGCCGCGGGAATGAACGCAGCGGTGCGCGCCGTTGTCCGGGCCGGGCTCGACGCAAACCTCACCGTTTATACGGTGTTCGAGGGCTTCCAGGGCCTCGTCGACGGCGGGGAGAGGATCAAGAGAGCCACGTCCGCAGCAGTCGGTGGCATCCTCCACCAGGGCGGCACGGTGCTGGGTACGGCACGGTGCCAAGAATTCCGCACCCCCGAGGGACGTCGCCGGGCGGCGAAGAACCTCGTTGAGATAGGCGTCGATGCGCTTGTCGTCATCGGCGGCGACGGCAGCCTCACGGGCGCCAACCTCTTCAAAGAGGAATGGCGTGACCACCTGAAGGATCTCGTCGAGTCCGGTGAGATCGACAAGGAAATGGCCGAGGCTCACCGCAGATTGACCCTGGTGGGGATGGTGGGTTCGATCGATAACGACATGTTCGGCACGGACATGACGATCGGCGCCGACACGGCGCTGCATCGCATCACTGAGGCGATCGATGCCATCCACAGCACCGCCTCCAGCCATCAGCGGGCGTTTGTCGTCGAGGTCATGGGTCGCAACTGCGGATACCTCGCACTGATGAGTGGAATCGCCGCAGGTGCCAACTGGGTGCTGATCCCGGAGAACCCACCCGAGGAGGATGATTGGGAAGAGTCGATGATGAATGCGCTCCGCGACGGGCGCTCCATCGGGCGACGGCTCAACATCGTCATCGTCGCTGAGGGTGCTCAGGACAAATACGGCAACCCGATCACCGCCGATCACGTGCGGAGCGTGCTTGCCGATCGGCTCGGTGAGGACACTCGCTTGACCAGCCTCGGTCACGTTCAGCGCGGTGGGGCGCCCAGTGCCTTCGATCGCTATCTCAGCACTGTGCTCGGCTATGCGGCCGTAGAACAGGTGATCACGTCGCCGGGGGGCGAGGCGCAACTCATCGGGCTCAAGGAGCACCAGATCATCAGCTCCCCCCTCATGGAGTGCGTCGAGCAAACACGAGCGGTAGCCGACCGCATCGCCGAGCGGGATTACGAGACTGCGATGGAAATGCGTGGGGGCAGCTTTGGTGACTCCTTCCGCATGATCAAGACGATGGTGCGTGCGAAACCTCACGCACCCGACCCCGACCAGCGCCGACTGCGGCTCGCAATCATGCATGCCGGAGCGCCGTCACCAGGGATGAATCCGGCGGTCCGGGTCGCGGTTCGTGTCGGTATCGACAAGGGCCACATCATGTTCGGTGTCCGCAACGGTTTCCGTGGGCTCGAGGCGGGCGATGTTCACGAGATGGATTGGATGAGTGTGAACGGCTGGGCGTCGCGCGGCGGTGCAGAGCTGGGCACCAGCCGGCATCGTCCCCGCGGCGAGCATTTCGCGCAGATCGCACAGACGCTCGAAAAGCATCAGATCGACGGTCTGTTGATGATCGGAGGGTGGGCCGGTTACAACGTTGCCTACGAGATGAGCCAGCACTCAGATCAATACCCGATCCTCAACCTGCCGATTGTCTGTCTTCCGGCTGCCATCAACAACGACATCCCAGGTTCGGAGCTGGCGATCGGCGCCGACACGGCGCTCAACAACATCGTTTCCGACGTGGACAAGATCAAGCAGTCGGCGGTTGCGTCGGGACGTTGTTTCGTTGTCGAGGTCATGGGCCGCGACTGTGGCTACCTCGCGCTGATGAGCGGGCTTGCCACGGGTGCGGAGCGGGTCTACCTGCCCGAGGAGGGCATCAGTCTTGCGGACCTCGAGGCGGATGTCAGCAGCCTGAAGGTCGGTTTCAAGCTCGGCAAGCGACTCGGATTGGTCATCACCAGCGAGCATGCAGACCCTGTCTACAACAGCGGCTTCATCAAGCAGCTCTTTGAGCGCGAGAGTGAAGGTCTGTTCAGCGTGCGGCAGTCGATCCTCGGACACATCCAGCAGGGTGGGGACCCGTCGCCGTTCGACCGAATCCAGGCTACGCGGTTTGCCTCGAAGTCACTCCAGTACCTGATCGACCAGGCGCTCAGCGACTCCCCGACCAGTGCGTTCATGGGTCTCCAGCACGGCAAGATCCGATTCACCGATCTCAGCGAGTTCCCGAACCTGATCGAGGCCGATGCGCATCGCCCCAAGGATCAATCCTGGTTGTCGCTCATGCCATTGGCCAAGGTGATGGGCAGTCCCGGAGTCTCCGCGCTGTAATCCAAGTCGTGCAACGTTTTGCGCTCGAGCGGCATTGAACTGGTGACATGAAAGGTGCGGAGAGCTCCGACCGGGATGTCTACGAAGCCATCGCCCCGGGGCTGGTGAGGTTCGCTACGGCCCTCGTCGGCCCGGATGACGCCGGTGATGTGGTGTCGGCGGTCGTGGTTCGGGTGCTCGGGAGGCGGGCGCTCTCCTCCCTGGAGAAGCCGGAGGCATACCTGATGCAAGCGGTCATGAACGAAGTCCGGCAACTCCATCGTGGCCGCAATCGCCGGCGCCGTGCGATGGTGCGGGTCGGCCCGGCACCGAACATCCGAGATACCGCCGACATCGCCCGCTCCGACCTGACCGATGCCGTGATGGGTCTCCCGCCGCAGCAGCGGGCTGCGGCCTACCTGGTGTACTGGTGCGATTACACATCAGCCGAGGCGGCTGAACTGATGGGATGGAGTGACGGCACCGTCCGGCGGTACCTCCACCTCGTCCGTGGCAAGCTCGGGAGGTTCGCCGATGAGTGATGAGCGAGACATCGCCAGGGTGTTCATCGAGGGGATCGAGCCGGTAGTCGACAGCACGCCCCCCGTCCCGGATTGGGATTCCCTCCAGTTCGAATCGGGATCGGAGCCGGGCGGGTCGAACCGCTGGTGGATTGCGGCGGTGGCCGCTGTGGTCGTCCTGTTCGTTGGTGCCGGCTCATTCTTGCTGGCCGGTCGTCTGGGTGGCGGCAGCGATGCGGCCGGACCGAGCGACGCGCCGACTGACCCGGTTGGGTTGGCAGGATCCATCGAAGGTCGTTGGGTTCTCGAGGCCTGGGACGAAGGGGGCCAGAGGATCGATGTCGTGGTAGGCGTCAACGCGACCGATGAGCCTTGGATCGAGTTCATAGCTAGCTCGCCCGGCATAGGAACCGCTGGGACGTTCGAGGGGTCGACCGGGTGTAACAAGATCAGACCGACGAGTTACGAGTATGGGGCCGGATTCCTCGAGCATGGTGAGGTCGTCATTCAGGCAGGGCTATGCGACCCGGACGAAGCCGAGCAAGCATTGCTGGCCACCCTCTTCAACACGTCGGATGGCATCGAGGTCATCATGGGTACCGATCGCATGGAGTGGTTCGGCAGCAACCTCGACGGCATGTCCTACCCGCTTACCTTCCGGCGTGATGGGTCCCCGCCGCCTCCCGCAACCAGCGATACGTCGCTGCCAACCACGACCCTCGCCCCTGAAGAAGGCCTGGCGATCCGGGTGTTCGATGTCGCCGGCCTCGAAGTTGTTACCCCGAGCCTCACGACAGAACTACCTGAGCGGGCAACCCGGGTGGAGTTTCACACGATGGTGATCGACTCGGGCGCCGGGCCAATGCTCTGCGCCGGTATCGTCCTCGACTCCCTGCCCCCGCAATGCTCTGGTCCGGTTGCCATCGGGCTCGACATGGAGGGCTGGTCGGAGGAGGCAAACGGAGTCCGCTGGGGTGAGCGCTCCGTGATCGTCACGTGGCCTCCTGCCGATGGCTTCGTCGAACTGATCGACGACTCCGAGCACACGCCTCCCCGCCTCGAGTTACCAACGGAGGACCTTCCCGCTGAGTGTCAGGGAATCGATCTGGGAGCGGGCGCAGGGCCGCTAGACGACTACGCCCGCTCGCTCGGTGATCGCAACGGCGATCTCTACGTAGCCAACGACGGCACGCTGGTCCTCCAGGTTGTAGGTGATCCCGAGCCACACCGCGAGGCACTGGCTGAGCTGGGAGGCGCATGTGTCGTCGAAGTCTCGCGCAACGCAGCAGAGCAACGTGCCATCCACGAGGCGATCCACCCGCTACTACGCGACATTCCCGATCTCCTTGATGCCTATTCGTCGAGCACGGGACCCGGTGGTCGTGTGGATGTCTACCTGCCCGTGGTCGACCGCACAACGGCGGGGGCAATAGCAGCGCTGGTTGATGACCCAACGGCCATCCGGATCGTCGGTATGGCCGTTCTGCATCCGTGACGTAGTTGCTCTCAGCTCGATACCTGTTACTGTTCCGGGCCGCCGCACCGGGTGGAGGCCAGCGATTCACCTCGCTTCCCCGGTGATCACACGGCTTGATTTACTTCTCACCGGTTGGACCGCCTCTTCGGCCGAAGCTCGAACCTCTGGGCGATCAGCGCCGCACGTTCAGCGAGACCGAACGAAATACCTCCCAACCTGGTCAGGAGAGACCATGACTACGTTTGCCCAACTTGGGCTGCCCGAACCCATGGTTCGTGCGCTGCACGCCAAGGACATAACAGAACCATTCCCCGTACAGAAGGCAGCCATTCCAGATGCGCTTGCCGGCAAAGACGTGTCGGGCAAGGCGCCAACGGGCTCCGGCAAGACGCTCGCCTTCGGCCTGCCGATGCTTGCTCGGATCGAGCGAGCCCAGCGCAACAAGCCGAGAGGCTTGATCCTCGCCCCGACTCGGGAGCTCGCCGAGCAGATCAAGAAGGAA
>JASJDZ010000059.1 GCA_030065575.1 Acidimicrobiia bacterium | reverse complement strand
ATCACCGAGCTACTGTCGAACAGCGGCGACTAAGGCTGCGAACGGTATCCTCGGTCATCGATCTTCATTTTCAGTGACCACAAAAAGGGACAATCATGGGAAAACTGCATGACCTCCATGCCGCAGGCCAGTCGGTATGGCTCGACTTCATCCGTCGCGACATACTCGAGAGCGGCGAATTGGGTGTGATGGTTGCCGACGGTATCCGCGGTCTCACCTCCAACCCGGCGATATTCAAGAATGCCATCGCCAGCTCGAACGCCTACGACGGAGCCATCGCCAGCTCTGTGAGCAACGATCCCGACGCGTCCGCGCTCGACGTCTTCGAGCATCTCGCCGTCTCCGACATCCAGGATGCCGCGGATGCGCTGCGATCGGTATACGACTCCAGCAACGGAGGCGACGGATACGTGAGCCTGGAGGTTTCGCCCCATCTCGCCCACGACACAGAGGGAACGATCGACGAGGCACATCGTCTCTGGGGTCGGGTTGGCCGACCGAATCTGATGATCAAGGTCCCCGCCACCACCGAAGGCATACCCGCAATCGAAGAGTTGATCGCCGCCGGCATCAACGTCAACGCGACCCTGATGTTCTCGCTCCAGGACTATGAGGAGGTAGCCCAGGCGTACGTGCGGGGCATTCGGCGTGCCGCCGATCCATCGCACATCGCTTCGGTTGCGTCTTTCTTCGTGAGCCGCGTCGATACCAGCACGGACGCCGCACTGGAGAAGGACGGCTCCGAGGCTGCCCTAGCTCAACGCGGCAAGGCCGCTGTTGCCAACGCCAAGCTCGCTTATGCCCGGTACCGCGAAATCTTCGAAGGTGAGGCGTTTGCCGATCAGGTCGAACGCGGCGCCCGAGCGCAGCGAGTGCTCTGGGCAAGCACCGGAACAAAGAACCCCGCCTACTCCGACGTGCTCTACGTCGAGCCCCTGATCGGGCCGAACACGGTGAACACGATGCCCCCGGCAACGATCGAAGCGTATGCCGATCACGGCGATGTCAAAAACGCGGCCCTCACCAAGGACGTAGACGTTGCCCGCGAGGACATCGCTGTGCTCAGCCAGTTCGGCATCGACTTCGATGAGATCACCAGAGAGCTCAAGGTTGCCGGAGTCAAGGCCTTTGCGGATTCCTTCGATGACCTACTAGCCACGGTCAACGAGAAGATCAGCCGCCTGTAGAGGCCTGTACGGGGAGTCGAACCTCGAAGAGGCTGCCGCCGTCGAAGCGGTAGTCGATTGACCCGTTCATGAGCTCGGTGAGCTTCTGCGATACGGTGAGGCCCAGACCAACAGATCCCGGCACGCCCTCGGCAACATGCCCCCTTTCGTAGGGGGCAAAGATCTTGTCCCGGTCCTCCTCAGGGATCCCGGAACCATCGTCGTACACGGAGAGGATGGCGTCTTCGCCGTCTGACTGCAGGCCAACCCGAATGCTCGGCCCGCCGTACCGGATGGCGTTGGTAACGAGGTTGCGCAGAATCTGCCGACACCGCACCGGATCGACATTGGCAATCGTGTTTGGCCCCACGACGGAGATCCGAGCCCGGTCGGCCAGGCTGCACGAGGCAACTACCTGGTCTGCGCACGCGCGCAGGTCGGTGAGCTCCGGATAGATCGGGACCTTCCCGATGTCGGCTTGCGCCGCAACGAGCAGATCCTCGATCAGGTCCCCCATCTCCCGGCTTTGATCGGCTATCAGCGAAATGAACTCGGCTAGCTCCGCTTGGCTGATCTCGCGCCATTTCTGCTCGAGCTCGAATGCCAGGCCCGCCACCACGGTGAGCGGAGTGCGCAGTTCGTGTGACACCGAAGCCAGAAACTCGTCCTTGGAGCGCACCAGCGAGTCAAGCTGAGTTCGGGCCCACCACCTGAGAAGCGCAGAGCCGATAGTGGCGGCTGCTGTCTCGAGGAAGCTCAGATCCTCTGCGGAGGGAGTGAAGGCCGATCCAGCGACGACGAGCACGCCGTAGGCTCGGTCCGGGCTCATCAGGCCGATAGCAACACCACCCAGATCAGAGTGATTGGGCAGCGCGGCCGGTTCCTCGTGCTCCGGGACGCTCAGATTCCTGGAGATGTACCCGTAGACCCGCTCGCGCTCGGCGGCCGAGTCGAGCCCGTAGGCAACCGCTGCCGGCGGAAGCCGGTCACCCTCTTGCTCCTGAGCGATGACCACACAATCGGCACCGACCACCGCACAGATGCGCTCGACTGCCTCCTGGAGCACTTCGCCCACGTCCGACGAGCGCAACGCAACCTGTGCGATGTAGGCGAGCGCCTCCTGCTGGGTGGCGCGGAGTTGCAGCTCCTGGGTCGAGATGTACTCCCTGGTGACATCGATGATCGCCCCCTCGAAGATCGGGCCTCCTTGATCATCGATCGTGTGGCTTGAATCACGGACCCAGATGGTGCGACCGTCGGTCGCCCGGAGCGCCGTGATCTGGTGTTCCACAGCACCAACCTCATCCTGCCGAGCTGCGATAGCCTCACGTTCGGCCGGGTCGATGTAGAACCGGGAAGCGTTGGTGCCTGCGAGCTCGCCTGCATCCTCGATTGCCAGCATCCTGGCCAGAGCACGGTTGGCGTGAACAATGGTGCCGTCCCGTCTCGAGCGGTACATCGGGAGGGGGATCTCCTCGAAGAACCTGGTGAAGCGGTCCTCCGTTGTGGCGGCGTTTGCAACCCCGGGCTCGGAGTGAACGCGACGCGCTCGGCGCCGTTCCCTCCACCACAGAGCAAGGGCGACGCAGGCCACAGGGATGGCAACCCATTCCATAGCCATCTATCGACAGGAGAAAGCGCGTCTTGACTGTTGCGGAGCTAGAAGGGCACTCCAACTGCCTCGCAGAGGAATCGCATGAAGGGTGTCGACCGTTTGCAGAGGTCGGTGAAATCCTCCATGAAGTGATCTGAGGTCAGCGCCTTCTGGGTTATCCCGGTCGACGCAATGAAGTCCTTGCGCTTCAAGTCTGCAATGAGCGGATGCTCGGCATCAAAACCTCGCGGCGGACGCTGTAGGGAGTCGCCGCCGAGCGCGAACACCTCGGTGAAGCGCTTGCCCCTCGTGGCTCGCTTCCAGCGGGTCGGGTCTTCGGCGATGGCATCCCTGATCTGATAAGCGACCTTGCTCTCGGGGCGCCATAGACCTACCCCGGCGAAGCACTCGCCCGGCTGGATATGCAGATAGAAGCCGGGCGCATGTACGTCCTTCCCCGCCCGGTGGCGGAATTGCATGCCGGTATTCAGCTTGTAGGGGGTCTTGTCTTTGCTGAACCGGGTATCACGCTGGATGCGGAAGAGCGAGCCGCCGACGGTGCGCGAGTCTGCGACAAAATGCTCGCTGATCTTCTTCAGCGGCGCAGCAAAGTCGGTGATGAACTCGAGCGCCGGCTCGCGCACGTATTGCTCATATGCATCCTGGTTTGCCTTGAACCAGTCGCGGTCGTTGTTCTCGGCGAGCTCCCGGAGGAAGCCAAACAGACTGGGGGTGAAGTATCTCTTGCTCATGCGGACAACCTACAGGCTGGCACCGACAGATGGCAGGGGTTCGCCGACCGACGTCAGCCAACCACCATGCGCCCGTCGACCCAGACTCCGGTGATGTCGGCCCGGCTCACATTGTGGATGATCTTCTGCAGCACATCGTCGGCGCTGTCATCATCGGGCCAAATGTCGAGGTTGGTCCCCGGTACGTCCGGGGAAACGGCTACGGCATCAAGCTGATAGCCCGGCTCAATGAGGCCGATAGGAAGCCCGAGAGCCTGCCCGCCGCCGGTCGTCGCCATCCAGAAGGCATCGGCAAACGAGACCCGCGAGCCCGCCACCCCGCGCTGTTCTGCAGCGAGACCGGCATGCACACCATCTTCGAGCAGGCGTGACACCGCAACGGCGTCGGCCGCGGCATCAAACAACGACGGGCTCGGACCACCGGCGATGTCGGTGCCGAGACCGACATGGACGCCTGCGGCCAGGGCCCGGACAACCGGGAAGACCGCGTTGGCAAAGAACACATTCGACCGGGGGCAGTGCGCAACCGCCGCGCCGGCATCCACGATGAGATCCATGTCCGGGTCGCTTATGAAGTTGGAGTGGGCGAGCACTGTGCCCCGCCGTAATAGCCCGAACTCCGCGTAGCTGGCTGTATCGGTGCGCCCGAATCGAGTGAGCCCATACTGATGCGCCCAATCAGACTCCGAGCAGTGGGTCTGGACGAGCGCTGAGGTACTTGCGGCGAGTTCCCCGAGTCCGGCAAGCAGCTCATCGGTACAGCTTGGGAGGAAACGTGGCGTGATCGCCGGCTGGACCAGAGACCGTTCGTTGTCGTCATGGCGACGCACGTACTCGACGAACCGCGCTGTCTCCTCGAGCGCCTGAGCGGCGCTCTGATCCCGGTAGTAGTCCGGGCAAGCTTCGGGATGGTCCATGGCAACCTTCCCAACAAAGGCTCGCTGCCCTTGGTCGAGGCACTCGTCGACCAGGACCTGCGTGGCCGGGCGATGCACAGTTCCGAAGTAGACGGCTGTTGTTGTGCCGTTGGCGAGCAACGCCGCAACGAGGGACCGGTAGACGCCGGCGGAAAAACCAACATCGACGTATCTGGCCTCCAACGGGAACGTGTAACGGTTCAGCCAGTCCTCGAGAGGGACATCCAAAGCCTTACCGAGCTGGGGCCACTGAGGTGCGTGTACGTGCAAATCCACCAATCCGGGCAGGAGGTATCCCGCCACCTCCACCATCCGGCTGCGTCGCTCGAGGTCGTCCCGGGTCGTCGCATAGGCGGCGTCATGTGGCTCGACCACATCGGCGATCGCGCCGTCACTGCCGACGACAACGAGGCTGTTGGCGCGAACCCGAAGCGTGCCGAGTTCGGGCGCGTCGAGGATGGTGCCGGAGATCCCATGGACGCCCGGCTGTTCGCTCATGACGCCGGCGGAACGATGGTTGGAACTGGATCTGTCTCCCAGGTCCCGTACTCGGCGGAGACTGTGACGTCGGCGTCAACCACGGCAGCGAGATACCAATTCGAAGAGATCTCTTGGAGACGGATGCTGGTCAGTTCCTCCTGCAGCTCCTCGGTGGTGGCTTCGGTGCGGCTGTCGACTCGGATCAGGTGGAATCCGAACTGACTCTCCACGGGATCGGTGACCGTACCCAGCTCGGCACTGAGGCTCGCCTCGGCAAACGGATCAACCCAACGGTTTGGCGGCGTGCATCCGAGGTCACCCCCGTTGGCACCGCTGCCGGTGTCGGTGGAGAGCTCGGTCGCCAATTCGGCGAAGTCCTCACCGTCGGCGAGGCGCGCCTTGATGGCGAGCGCTTCCTCCTCGGTTGCGACGAGGATGTGTGCCGCACATACCAGCGTCCAAGCACGGGGATCATCAACGAGGAGCTGCTGAGCTTCCTCAGGCGTTGGGACCTCTACCCGCTCCTCCAGCTGAGCAAGGACCTGCTCGACGACGAGGAGATTGCCCGCAAACAAGGTGAAGCCCTCCTCGGAGACCTGCTGGGTCTCCAGGAACTGCTCCCTGGACAGGCCCGCCCCCTGCGCAGCAAAGATCTGGTCGGCGAACTCCGCAACCTCATCGTCGGTCGGATCGATTTCGAACTCTGCTTTGGCAGCGTCACCAATCGCCGTTATCTGGACGACGGCGGTCAGAGCATCGAGGAACTGCTCGTCGGTCACATCGTCGGCGGAGGAGCTGACGAAACCACGAACTGTGTCCGATTCGAAGTCGGTACCGTTGACGGTGGCGGCAACATCGCTGCCTCCGGAGCAACCGGCGGCGAGCAGAGTGAGCAAGAGGGCGGGGAGTAGACGCTTCAAGTGGATACCTCGGGAAGTGTGGTGTGCGAGGAGCCACGATACTCGCTACAAAGATCAAGGGTTACTGGCTGCCTTGCCCTCGTTCTGCACCTGGCTCTTTCGGCACCTCAAATCCTGACGGCGGCGGTGCGGTCCCCGTAGAAGTCTCTTTAGCCGCCTCGTCCCATACGCCGGACACGGCGGTGTCGTTGTCGACCGCAGCTTCTTCCTCCTCCGTAGAGGTTCGCTGCGCCATCACGTCACGGGCGGCGTCCAGAGCCGAATCAAGCTCGGCCAGCGCCTCCTGGGCCGTCGAACTGCCGTCCTCGAGCTCGGCGGACTCATCCGGAGGGACATCCGTCACCCGGCCGGCCCGTTCCCGTGCCTCGCGCAGAATCGTCTCGGCCTGTTCGTGGGCGCGCTCAATGGCCTCGATTCCCTGCTGTTCCACCTCTGCCCAACGCCGCTGGAGAACGGTGCGTTCGGTAACAAAGGCTTCCTGAGCCTCATCCAGGATGTCCTGCTTGCGGCTGATTCGAGTTTCCCGTTCCTTGATTTTCGAGTCTCGCGTCGTCAATTGGTCGCGTTCGGCGGCAAGGGCTGTTCGCTCGGCCTCGAGCGCTTCGCGCTGCACCTCGAGGCTGTCCTGTTCTGCGGCAAGCTCTTCTTTGGCTTCTAGGACCCTGCCTCGCTTGGCCTCAGCTTCGGCCCCGGCAGCTGCGACGAGGTCCTCAGCTTCGAGTTCCGCCTTGGTGATCAATTCCACGGCGCGAGCTGCTACTTCTGAACGCTCTGCCACCGCTTCCGCAACCAACTCCGCAGCCTCGGCCTCAGCACGCTCCACCAGCTCGACTGCCTGGGTTGCGGCATCCTCACCGAGGGCCGTGATCCGCGCTTTCTCGGCGGCCGCGATCTCGGCTGCCTCTTCCTCAGCACGCTGCACCAACTCGGCCACTGTCAGGGCAGCGGCATCCCTTTCGGCACGGGCAGCTGCCACCAACTCCGCGGCCTCCTCCTCTGCCCGAGCTACGAGCTCCGTTGCCCTCAGGGCTGCGGCATTGCTCTCGGCCTGGGCAGTTTCCCTTAACTCGGCGGACTCGACCTCGGCGCGTTCCACCAACTCGACCGCCTGCGCCGCAGCATCCTCCCCCCGGGCTGTCGAGCTCTCCTTCTCGGCTGCGACGATCTCTGCGGCCTCAGATTCGGCGCGCTCCACCAGCTCAACGGCTTGAGCGGTGGCGTCCGCACGCATCTCCGCAAACCTCGCCCGCTCGGCACCCAGGAGCTCCCTGGCCTCTTCCTCCGCACGATCGATCAATTCCTGGCGGCGCAAGCGGGCTTCCTCATCCGCTGCCCTACGAGCGGCTTCGCTCTCGGCCACCGCCGCGGCCGCCTCGTCGCGGGCAGTGGCCAGAATCGACTCGGCCTCATGATGAGCCCGACTCGACGCATCTGCCACGACTTCCTCGGCGCGCTTCTGCGCATCGGCCAGCAGCTCGCCGGCGCGGGTCTCTGCTGCAGAGACCTCCGCCTCGGCACGCTCCCTCTTCGCACGAAGCTCTTTGTCAAGCCTGCCTAGCTCGGCATCCCGATGCTCGGAGGCGGCCTGCTCAGCTGCGGCCACGATTCCGGCCGCCTCTTGCTCACCCTCTCGGGCCAGCCGGACCGCTTCGGCCCGCTTCGACTCGGCGTAGTCATCGGCAGCCTCTCGGCGACTTGTAGCCACAACAAGCGCGTGTTCCTCTGCCGCCGCCCGCACGACGGTTGCCTCGCGCCGCGCTTCCTCCAGCTCCTGTCCTGCTTCGGCGCGCATCTCTGCAGCATCGGCCGCGGCCGACTCCCTCATCTCTGCAGCCTCTCGCTCGGCACCGGCCTTGGTCTCATTCGCAGTAGCGATGGCCTCCTGAGTTACTCGCTCTACCTCTGTACGACTTCGCTCCAGTTCGATCGAGGCGAGGTCCGATTCGTGCCGAAGACGGCGTGCCTCGGCCTCGGCATCCTCTCGAACCTGACGTGAGTCACGCTCTCGCTGTTCGCTCTCTGCAAGTCTTCGGGTTGCCTCAGCCAACCGTTCGCCTGCGTCGGCGATGAGCTCGCCGGCCCGAGACTCAGCTGCCTGCTCTGCTTGCTCCGCCGCCTGACGGGCAGCGGCGATGATCTCGTGCGCCTCCACCTGCGCTTGGGCGATCTGATCCGCGGCGCGCACCACCTCCGCTGCAGCGGTCGCAGCCACCTCATCACGCTCGCGCCGCATCTCGGTCAACTCGAGGGCAACGGCCTCCTGCGCAGAGTGTGTCTGGAGGCGAAGCTGCTCCAGTTCCTCTTCAGTCGCAACGCGGAGCTCGGCTACCTCCGCTTCGCGTGCGGCAGCATCAGCCAGGCGGTCCTCGAGGTGGCGCTGTGTCAGTTCGAGGCGTTCCGCGGCGATCGCCGCTTCGATCTGGGCACGAGCCTGCTCGGCCTCGGCCTGCGCGGTGATGGTCTCGGCAGCGGCTTCAGCGTCGCACATGGCAGCTTCGGCAGCCCTATGGGCAACGGCCACCTCGGTGGCAGCCCGGCGGACGGCGTCGTCCAGGTCGCCCCGAGCGGCTTCGACTGCCGCAGACATCTCCGCAGCCTCTTCCTCTGCTCCAGCCCGCCGCTCGGCCAGCTCTCGCTCCGTGTCGGTACGGAGACGTTCGAGCTCCTCGCTGAGCTGGGCTCTTGATTCGTCTGCGGACTGTTTCGCAATAGCAACGATTTCTGCAGCCTCGTTGCGGGCGATGTCGAGCTGCTCGGTCGCAACCAGCTGAGCCTCCAGCTCGGCCTTTGTGGCGCGCTTGTGCGCCTCCTTGAGCAGCGCTGCTGCCTCGGCGCGGGCGGAGGAGACGATCTCTGGAGCATCAGTGCGAGCACGCTCGAGAAGAGCCTCGGCTTCTTCGCGCGCAGTGCGTGCCTTCTCCCGTGTCTCCTCGGCGTCGGTGGTAGCAGCGACCACTGCCTCACGGGCAGAAGCCGAGAGCGATGCTGCCTCCGATCGCATCTTGGCCGAAGCGGCGAGGGCCTCAGCTACTTCTACCTCGGCGCGGGCACGAATGGAGCTGGCGCGCGCTTCAGCGGCTGCGAGCAGATCCCGGGTTGCCTCATCGGCGTTGGCGAATAGGCGTTCGACCAGCTCGGAGTCGGTCAGCGGCGGTGCCGGCGCGTCCGGCTCGACGGCCGTGACCTCGGCATCCATCTTGCTGCGGCGTCTGCGTTTGCTTCCCGGGGCGCGATCAGCGTGATTCGGTTCGGCTTCGGGCCGCTTGTCGACCGGTCGGCTTCGCTTCATCACGCTGACTCAGGTGGCTCCCCTCAGGAGGAGCCACCTCGCTTGGTCACGCCGATGATCGCGTTTCTCAATCCGCTACCGGATTGGGATTCGGCTCCATCCTCCAGGTGGGGAAGATGCCGGCTCTTGCGTGCGTACCGGCTTTCGCCGTATCCGTCATCGCTGGAGTCAGACTTCTGGCTATCTGAGTCCTCTTCCTCGCCCGATGGACTCTCATCCGACTCAGCGGCGACGGGCGCATCGGTCAGTTCTTCAATGACCTCGGTGTCCTTGTTTGCGTCTGCCTCTTCCTCCGACCACAGCATGTTCCAATTGCCCAGAGATGAGGCTGGATCGCCCGACGCGGCGGGCTCGGCCGGCTCCAGTTTCGTGGAGTCGGGAGCCGAAGCGTCCAACCGGCGGAGCTCCTCTTCAAGCTCCGTGAGAGCTTCGCTGATCGTGGCCCCGTCGGCCTCGCCGTGAGCTGCAACCTCGGCAGCGAAGGATTCCCGCTCGGCGGCAAGCTCGGCTCGATCGATTTCCAGCTGGGCCTGGCTCTTCTCAAAATCGGCCCGGCTCTTCTCGAAGTCGGCCCGTTGCTTCTCGAGCTCGGCGCGAAGCTCGGCCAGTCGGTCGGCCTGATCGCTCTCGTCGGCATGCCCCATGACCCGACGGGCCTCGGACCAAGCGCGCTCAATGATGGCGTCGGCTTCTTGCTGCGCACCCTCGAGCAACTGCGTGCCCTTGCGTTCCAGCTCGGTCCACCGCGCCTCGGTGCGAGCGATCTCCTTCTTGACCTCGCCACGATCCTGTTCCACCAACGTCTTCGCGGAATCAAGTGCCGCTCGTTCCTTGTCGAGCTGAGCGCGCCACCCGGCGAGCTCGGTCCGCCAGGTTTCGATTGCCTCGCGTTCCTGGGCGATCTCCTCCCGACGCAAGTCGAGCTGAGCCTTCTCCTCTGCCGTCTGCGCTTTCGTCTCGTCCAGCATGCGGGTGACGTCGGCACGGGCACGGGACAGTGCCTCCTCGGCTTCGCGACGGGCAACCTCGGTCTGCGACTTCTCTGCAGCGATCGTCGACTTCTCGACTCCGATCTCCGTGCGCTGGGTCTCCAGCTGCTCTGCCAGCTTCGCAATACGCTCCTGCTCGGCCCGGTTGGCCAGCGCTGCCTCAGTCGAGTCACGCTCAGCCGCAGCCCGAATAGCTTCGGCATCGGTACGAGCTCGGTCGATCACTGCAGTCGCCTCGGCATGTTCGTCACGGGCCTGGCGACGCTCCTGCTCGGCATCTGCCAGATAGCGGCGAGCCTCGGCCTTCATCATGTCGCACTCAGCCGCTGCCGAGCTGCGCATCTCTCCCGCAGCCTCGCCTGCGACCCGCCGGGCTTCGACGCCCTCACTTTGGGCAGTGGCGAGAGCAGCTTCACCTTCAGCAATCAGCTTGGCTTTGGCTTCCTCGGCGGCAGCCACGATGCCGGCAGCGTTCGATTCGGCGGCCACGATTCGTTCGGCAGCGGCGCTCTCCGCTTGCGCAGTCTTCTCTCGGGCTTCGCTCTCGGCATCGGCAACGACCTGCGCGGCGTCAGCCCTGGCGCTCTCCACTATCGAGGTGCTCTTGGCCTCGGCCTTCTCGACCTCAGCGGCAGCTTTCTCGCGGAGCGCTGCGGCGTCGGCTTGCGCAGCAGCGGCCTCGGCGGCGACAGCTTCCCGCTGCTCCTCGAGCTCTTGCACGCTTCCCGCAACGGCCTCTTCGCTTTCAACGATGGCCGCCATGCGAACCGCAAACTCTTCCTTGGCCTTCACTGCCTGTCGTTCCAGGTCGGCCTGCCGGTTGGCAGCAACCTGCTCCGCAGCAGCAACAATCCCGGCGGCCGTTGCTTCGGCTTCAACCACCGACGCAGCTGCCTTCTCTGCGTCCTTGCGGGCACGGTTGGCGCGGTTGCGGGCTTCCTTGTGCGCTCGCTTCGCCTTGCGCTCCAGCGACTGAACCTCTTCTTCGACCTGCGAACGCAACTCGGCGACCTCGGCCTCGGCCTTGGTGGCCTGATCCTCAGCAGCCTGTGCTGCCTTGGCGGCAGTCTCGTCGGCGCGTTGCACCGCGTCATCGACCAGGCTCTTCGCCTCGATCTCGGCACGTCGCAGTTCTGCGGCCGCTTCCTCCTGGGCTGCGGCGGCATCGCTGAGCATGGTCTCGGCCTGTTCCCGGGTCTCGGCCACCTCTCCATCGACCTGCAAGCGCAGCTTGGTTGCGTCGTCATCGGCGAGGGTGCGGACCCGCTTGGCAGCCTGGTCTGCCTCGGAGCGGACTCTCGCCGAGTAGTTGTCGGCGGTCCGGGTCAACATCTGCACGCGAGCCTCTGCCTCGGCTGTGGCAGTGTCCGCCTCTTCACGGGCGGTCGCGATTGCCTCCTGTGCCTTGGTCAGAAGTTGATTTGCCTCGGTGCTCAGCTGGGTCGCCTCAGCGCGGGCGGCGGCCAGCTTCTCCCGAGCTTGGGCGGCGGCAGCCGCGGCTTCGGCGCGAAGGCGGGCAGAGTCCTGTGACGCCTCCGCTGCGTTCGCCTCGGCGCGAGCGGTAATTGAAGCCGCTCGGGCGTTTGCCGCATCCAGAGTCCCACGAGCCAGTTCATCGAGGTCGGCCCCATCGACCCCGGCCTGGCGCGCCTCGAACTCGGCTTGCTTGGCATCGGCAAGAATGCTCGCAGCCCTCTGCTCAGCGCGGGCAACGATGACTGCGGCTTCTTTCTTGGCAAGAACAACGCTCTCCGGGGAGGAGACAGAATCAGCGACAGTCGGTGCAGCGATGGTCGGCTCCTCGGATTTCCGCTCCGGCTCCTGCGGCGGATCGACCTTGGCCGCTTCCTCCTGGAGCTTCGCGGCCTCAGCCTCTGCCTTGGCAACGGTTTCTAGAGCCGCGTTGCGGGCCTCATCCTCGATCTTGCGGGCGCGCTCATTGGCCCGATCGATGATGCGCTCCTTGGCTGCGAGCATCGACTTCATCTGCTCGTCGTCATCGCCCTTCGCACCCGGTTGGCTTCCGACCTGACTCTCGAGATCAGCAATCCTTGTGGTTGCTTCTTCGAGCCGCGATTCGGCCTCCTCGAGACGCGTCGAAGCATCTGTGAGTCGACGTTCGGCGAGTGCGGCCGACGACGCGAGCTTGTCGTGAGTCACCCGCAACTCGTCTAGATAGGCTTCGACCTGTTCCTTCTCGAAGCCGCGTCGGGCCGTCGAGAACTTGGGCCGCTTCGGGCCACCTGGGGCATTTGCGCTGTTCATAAGGGTTTCTATCGGCGATGGCAGAGGCCGCTTGATGCGAAAGTCGCACCATTCTGTAGTTCTTTGCCGTGTCTAGTCACTCGAGACGTCACCGGGCTTCCAGATTCAAGAAAACAGGCGCTTCTGCCGATCTAGGAAGGGAACCAATGGAGTGGTTTCCGACCTAGCAAAGGATTGCGCCCAATGAGGTCAACACCGTTCGGTAGAGCACATCTCAGCATTGTCGTTGTTGCCGTGACCGCCCTCGTTGGAGCCCTGGTCACAACGAGTGCCCCCGCCGGCTCAGTACCGGCGATAGCCGAGCCGCAATTCCTCACTTGGGATGGCGAGCCCCACGGCGACGGCTACAACCACTATCTGATCGAGCTCAGCGAGGCAGCGCCGGAGCCAACCTGGCTCGAGGTGGACGAAGACCGACTGGTTGCCACCGATTCGCCACCTGGGCAGGTTGCTCCCGACGAAATCGCCGACGCAGTGACCGGAGCCACCGCAACGCTCACTCCGGCCGAGATTGCCGACGAGATCGCGCGCCATCCCAGTGTTGTGACCGTGAAGTCGCTTCCTTTCGGGATCTACGCCGTTGCCGGTACGGTCACCGCCGAAGAACTGGCCGGCCTTCCCGGCGTGGCAAGAGTTGCGACCGATCCCGGTCTGGAAGCAGCAACGGTCGACCCCTACTACCCGTCGCAGTGGGGCCTCGACAACGACGGAGAATCCACCGATCCCTGGCCTACCGCAGCCGATGCCGACATCGACGCTCCGGAAGGATGGCATCGAACTCGCGGCCGTGGGGTCGTTGTTGCCGTGATCGATTCGGGTGCCGATGTCGACCATCCCGACCTGTCCTCCAACATCTGGCGCAACTCGGAGGAGGAGTGCGGCAATGGCGTAGACGACGACGCCAATGGTTATGCGGATGACTGCCACGGTTGGGACTTTGCCAACGGCTCGGCTGATCTCACAGACTTCGTTGGGCACGGCACCCACGTCTCGGGGATCATCGCGGCAAAGGCGAACAACGGCATAGGAGTCGCAGGAGTGGCCTACGAGTCACAGGTCATGATCCTCAAGATCGGCAACGGTACCCCCACCCTTTCCGCCGCCATCGAAGCCTTTGCGTATGCAATCGACAACGGCGCAAGCGTCATCAATGCCTCGTGGGTAGTCGATGATCCGGCGGCGGCCGGGTTCCTCGACACGGCGATCGCAGCAGCCGGAGACGCCGGGATACTCGTTGTGGCTGCGGCAGGAAACGAGCCGGACGACATCGACAGTGAGCCGGTCTTCCCGGCCGCGTCGCCCCTGGCCAACGTCATCACTGTTGGGGCATCCACCGCTCTGGATGAACCAGCAGATTGGTCTGCATACGGGGCCTCCAGCGTTGACCTATACGCCCCGGGCGAGCACATCATCAGCACCGTCCCGGGTGGTTACGGGGTGTACAGCGGCACATCAATGGCAGCACCGATGGTCTCCGGTGCGGCGGCACTGCTTTGGGCGGCAACGCCCGAGGCAAGCTATGCCGAGGTCAAAGGAGCGCTACTCGACCGATCCGACGGCCCGAATGACGGCATCACGGCCTTTCAGGGCCTGGCCACTTCCGATGGCCGATTGAACATCAACCGATCGATCTACTCCGCCCCGCTATTCCAGCCGTCTCTCATGTTCAACTTCTATGAGTTCAATAGCTTTGAACCCGGGATCGCTCACAAGGTGGCCATCACTGCCAAGACCGTAGATCCTTGGATTGTCCCGCCACAGACCCGGGCGATGTATCGAGCCGGGCTCTACGTACCGGTCGACGGGCAACCAATGGCCGTCGTCGGTCAGGAGATCACCTTCACCGGCGCAGGAGGCGACGTGACGTCCTACACAGACATGACCGGACGCGCCCTCGTTGGACGGGAGTTCGAGCGGCAGCAGCGGCCGGCGTTTGTTCAGGACGGGGACTTCACACCGCTAGCCATGGAGCTTCCCGCCGGGACCTATGCATTCGTCATGGAGATCGTCGACGTCACAAATGCCGAGAATCCGCAGCGTATGGGAGATCCGTCGGCTGTCTTCTTCATCGTCTCCGATGACGGTTCGGTTGCCGAGATGCCACAGATTCCGATCAGTGCTGATCCCAACCCCACTCCACCCACGACGCCAGGCTCCGGGGATACGACCCAGCCCCCGGGCACGGTGCCGTCGACCACGATCGCCCCCGATCCCGCAACGACCACCACTGCATCCCCACCGGCGACTTCGAGCACGACCACCTCCACACCCGGTCCGGCGACCTCCGCCCCGCCGACCACCATCGATACGGTGACCAG
>JASJDZ010000024.1 GCA_030065575.1 Acidimicrobiia bacterium | reverse complement strand
GTCACGTCTGAGTCGACGTCGTAGACCAAGCCTCCACTGGGAAGCTCGACAGGTCTGCCCTCAGGATTCAGCGGAGACCACTTGTTGTTGCAGATGTCGAATGCCCAGGTCTCCTGCAACGAGTCAACGTAGAGGATCGAGCCACGCCGACTGTCGAACACGCCGGCGAGGGGCCCCTTCCAGCCATGGCTCGGCTTCTCCTGCATGGGTGGACCTACGGTCGGCTCGGTCCTGCATGAAGCGACCTGGGGCTGCGACCTCGCCTGAGTCACGGCAAGGACATCGCTCCACTCTCGCTCTGCCGGTCCCGCCGCAATGGTCGGCACGGTGGCGGCAGGGCGAGCGTCGCCGTCCCCGCCGGTGGCCAGCGACACGACTCCGATCACGAAGAAGGCCGCGATCACAGCTGCGGCAAACACCGCCGCAGGCCGCCACCAGGTGATCCTGGGATTGGCCGGCTCTAGGGTCAACGGTGATATTCCGTGCGCTGTCCTCAGCGCGTCTTCGACCTGCACGGTCATCTCGGTCAGTTGGCCGTCGGTGATCATCTCGACGTCGGGGAGGGGGTTCGCGCCGCTCATCTGGTCGAGCACTTCGTCGTGCGTGTTCATCCTGAATCACCTTCTCCGAAGTGGTGTACGGGCCGCCGTAGATCCCGGGCGAGTTGACGAGTTATTCGGTGCAATCGCTGCGCGATCGCATGAGCTGAGGTGCCAACAACCTCAGCGACCTGGGCGTGGGGGAGTTCTTCCCACACCGTCAGGAGAAGAATCTCCTGGTCTTCGGGTCGCAGCTTGCCGACTGCGTCCAGCATCTCGCCTTCCTCTGCCCGACGCAGGACGACCACCTCGGGGGAGGGCTCGTCGGGTGCTCCGATCCCGGTCAGCTTCCGCCCGAGGGCGGTGTGGCGATCCCGGCTCCGGCGTTGGTTGGCGAGTACCCGACGCGAGACTCCGTACAGCCAGGGCAAGGTGCTTTGTCCGGCAGGAACATCTTCGATACGGCGCCATGCCACCAGGAAGGCTTCGGCGGCACCATCTCGCGCCGAGGTCGCATCGGTGCGGCGCAGGAAGTAGCCGAGAACGTGGCGCTGATGCTGCCGGTAGATCTCCTGGAAACGCTGTTCGGCGAGATCGGTCTGCATCGCATTCCTTTGGACGCTCTCAGAGGAGTTGTGTCCGGCTCCCAGCGTATGTCAGGGACAGTCTCGGCGGTAGGGGGAAAGCACAACCTGGCCCCCCAGCTTCTCTCCTCTTGCGGGCGCTCCTCGGAGCTATCGCTGTAGGGTTCAACTAGCCAAATGAAGAAGCTTCTCGCTTTCGGCGTCTTTGTTTCCCTGCTACTCGCCTGGTTCTTCCTCGCCAATATCGGTCGCGATGACATCCGCCGTATCGACCCCGTGAGTGCATCGCTCGACGAGACCGGCTCGATCGTCAGCATCCAGGTACCCCATGACGGAGGCTGTGCCCGAAGGACGCACGACGTCCTCTACGACCTCGACGGGGGCACGCTCTACCTCTGGATCGAAGCCCTGGTCGGCGACTTCTCATGTCTCGCTGAGTGCCTCGGCGGCCCTTGCACCGAGGAGTTGACGCTGCGGCTCGATGAAGCGGTGAACCCGGCCACGCCAATCGTCTTCCGCAATCCCGGACCCGGCCTCCTCGGCGGTGCCCTGGTTGTGATCGCCGGGCTGATGGCCGCCGTCGCACTGGTTGTCTTCATCATGCCGTCGCTCGGCGGTGGGCGAAGGCCACCTCGGCCCGAGTTCGAACTACCCCCGTACGACCCCGACGGCGAGTAGGTGCGGGCTGGCGCCGAGAATGGCCGGCTCGGTTTCCAGTTGTTCGAGCAGCCCGAGCAGCTTCTTCCGGCTGGGGACATCGTCGAGTCGCTCGCCGAGGTCATCTGCCACCCACCCGATGCCCTCGACGGCGAAGACCTCGACCCGTTCCAGCCCGGCCTCCCGAGCCTCATTGCCCAGATCGGCAGGGAGGTGGAAGTAGGCGGTTGTGAAATAGTCGGGGTTGTCGGTCGGATTCACATGCCGACCGGTTGCAGTGACGTCCCCCAGTAGGCCGGCGAATGCGGGGTCGTCGATGAATCCGACATCGAGACCGTTGATTGCGGGGGCATAGCGCGAGATCGCGGCAGCGAACACAGGCGCGCCGGGGCGGGCCACTCGTATTGCCTCGCTCAATGCTGCAATGCGATCGTCCCTTCCCTGGAGGTGATAGAGCGGGCCCATGAGCAGCACAGCATCCTGGCTGTCACTCGCGGTCGGTAGCTCGCGGGCGTCCCCGAGTTGCGCCCGCACCCCGCGTTCAGTTGCTTCTCTGATGTGGCGCGGGACGATGTCGATCAGCTCGACGTCGTAGCCGGCTTCGGTCAGCTCAGTGGCATACACCCCCGGCCCTCCGCCGACATCGAGGATGGTTGCCGGCGGCTCGGGCAGATACCGCTCGAGCAGGATTCGGGTCCGGATCAACTCCAGTCTCCCCACTGCGTCGGCTTCCAACCGGGTGTGCTCGTCGTACCGTTCCTCGTAGTGGCTGACGACGTCCCGGTACGGATCCACCGGTCAATCCTTCCGCATGTCTGGATCGTTGGCGATTCGCTCCTCCTCGGCCTTGCGCCGATCCCAGTACTCCTGGGATGCCTTGCGACGGGCAGCCTTGGAGAGGAAGTAGAGGCCGAGGATCATCACCGCAATCACGACCCACAGAATGCGAGCCGAAGTCTCCTCGGGGAGGATCGCATCGGAATCGGTTAGGACGATCAGCAGCTCCAGCATGGCGCCTAGCCTACGCCGTGTAGCCAGAGGAGTCGCAGTTGCCTGCCAGAGTCACGTTCATTCGCCACGCCCAAACCGACGGAAATGCCGCCGGCCGCTGGCAGGGCCACACCAACTCGTCTTTGACAGAGAAGGGACGCGGCCAGGCTGCGCGACTCGCCGAACGGTTGGCCGACACCCCGTTTGATCTGGTCGTTGCCAGCGACCTCGACCGCACCGTGGAAACGGCAGGAGCGCTGGGTCGTCCGTTGGAGACCGATGAGCGCTGGCGTGAGCCCTACTTCGGTGATTGGGAGGATCTCACTACCGCCGAGATAGCCGCCGACGGTACCGGCGGTCTTGCTGCGCTGATGGCAGGAGAGGACGTTTCGCTCGGCGGGGGTGAGCGGTTGTCCGAGGTCTTCCTGCGGGCCAATGAGGCCTTGCGTGACCTGGTCGCCAGGCTCGACGGCGACGGTTCGGCTGCAGTGGTAAGCCACGGGATGACGCTGTTAACCCTGTTCAGCGCACTACTTGGCACACACCGCCCGAGCCCGCTGCGGCTCCTCGGCAACGCCGCAATTGCTGACCTGGTCTTTGAGGAAGATCGAATCTGGACACCGCGCTACAACGACGACACCCATCTCGGGAACACACCGAAGCCGTTCTTCGGTCAGGATCCGAGTGATACCCAGGTGTTCCTGATTCGCCACGGGCAGACTGATTCCAACACCCAATCCCGTTGGCAAGGGCATCAGGATGGCCATCTCAACGGTGAGGGAAGCCGGCAGGCCGAACTGCTCGCCGCCCACCTTCCACAGCTATCGGCTATCTACGCATCTCCGCTGGTCCGCGCCGCTGATACCGCAAGAGCGATCGGTGACGCGCAAGGTCTCGAAGTAACCGACGACGAGCGATTGAAGGAGATCTCATTTGGAGCCTGGGAAGGTCTGACCCGGGCCGAGATCATGGATCGCTTCCCCGAGCAGGCGAGTGAGTTCTTCGCCGGAATCGACGTCCCCCGCGGCGGCACCGGGGAGACGTTCGACCAGGTGCGGGATCGCATGCGCCGCTCGCTCGCCGAAATCGCTGCGCAACATCCCGGAGAGACCATCGGTGTCGTTTCTCACGGGGGGGCTACCCGAGCCTGGGTCACTGAGGTGCTTGGTTTGTCGTACGAGGATCGCAGCAAGCTCACGATTCTCGGCAACACCGGCTACGCCAGGATTATCTTCGGACGGCGCAGGCCCAGTCTGTACAGCTGGAACATGGCGCCACATCTCGAGAAGGACTAGCCGATGCGGCTACTGGTGATCACCAACGACTACCCACCGAAGTCGGGCGGGATCCAGACCTATCTAGGCAATCTGGTTGATGCCTATCCGGGCCCGGTGCGGGTGCTTGCTCCGGCCGACGGGCCTGCGGTAGGTACCGCCAAGGGCGAGGAGATCGTGCGGCGTGGGAAGCGGCGGTTCATGTGGCCTACACGTAGGACTGTCGAATGGTTTGTCGAGGAGGCCCGCGAGTTCGAGGCCGATGCTGTGTTCTTCGGAGCTCCGCATCCCCTGACCGGGGCGGCCCGGCGGCTCAAGGCCGAGCTGGGGGTTCCGGTCGGTGTTCTCTGCCACGGCGCCGAGGTGACGATCCCCGCCGCAGTCCCGGGACTGCGTACATGGTTGCGTCGGACTCTGCGGCAGGCGGACTCGCTCTTTGCGGTTAGCCGCTTCACCCAGCACAAGGTGTCTCGACTCACCGGCCGTGATGTGGTGCCGATCGGCGCCGGAGTCGAAGTCGACCTGTTCACACCCCCCGACAGGCCGCCCGAGAATGACCCGGCTGTGGTCGGGTGTGTCAGCCGCTTTGTGCCACGCAAGGGTCAGCACCGCCTCCTCGCCGCCGCCGAGAAGCTGAAGGATCGAGGTACCGAAGTCGAGCTCCTCTTCGTTGGTAGCGGTCGCATGGAGGGCAAGCTCCGCAAGCTTGCCGGGCAATCAGATGTCAATGTTCGATTTGAGATCGGGGTGCCCTGGGGAGAGTTGGCCGACCTCTACCGCGCCATGGATCTGTTCTGTATGCCGTGTCGAAGCCGCTGGGGTGGGCTCGAAGTCGAAGGTCTCGGCCTGGTCTTTCTCGAGGCCGCATCGGCCGGTCTTCCGGTACTCGCCGGATCGTCAGGTGGGTCGCCGGAGACGGTGGTGCCGGGGGAAACCGGGTTTGTCGTTCACTCGGTCGACGACATCGTCGAAGGCATGGAGCTCATTCTTTGCGACCGCGCCCAGGCCAGGGAAATGGGAGCTAAAGGCCGTCGTCGCGTCACCGAGGAATACGTGTGGGACCGGGTCGTTGACCGTCTGGAGAGCGGCTTCCGGTCTTGACAGACAGCGAGACGATCCGTATATATCGTCTCCGCTCCAAGTACTCGAAAGGTCGCGGGACCGCGTCCCGAACACGCAATGTCACGAAAACTCGTCATAGTTGAGTCGCCGGCCAAGGCCCGGACCATCTCCGGGTACCTCGACAGCCAATACGTTGTTGAGTCCTCGATCGGGCACATCCGTGATATCCCCGCCAAAGCCGCAGACGCTCCCAAGAGCCTTCAAGAGGAGTGGCGACGCACCAAGTACGGCGTTGACGTTGATAACGACTTCAGGCCGATCTACGTCGTCACCCCCGACAAGAAGCAGCAAGTCACCAAGCTGAAGCGGTTGCTCAAGGATGTCGACGAGCTCTACCTCGCAACCGATGAAGACCGCGAAGGTGAGGCCATCGCCTGGCATCTCATCGAGACTCTCAAGCCAAAGGTCCCCGTGCGGCGTATGGTCTTCCACGAAATCACCCCGGCTGCGATCGCCGAGGCGGCGGCCCATCCCCGCAAGCTGGACAAGGGTCTAGTCGACGCGCAAGAGGCCCGCCGCATCCTCGACCGCCTCTACGGGTATGAGGTGTCCCCGGTCCTATGGCGGAAGATCAAGCGCGGGCTGTCGGCCGGGCGAGTCCAATCACCGGCAACCCGGATCATCGTCGATCGGGAGCGGGAGCGGATGGCCTTCGTTGCAGCCTCCTACTGGGATCTGATCGGTACCTTCGATACGGACAAGGGTGCGTTTGAAGCGACTCTGGTCACCGTCGATGGCAAGCAGATTGCAACCGGACGCGACTTCGATGATCGGGGGCAGGCGAAGGGCAACAGCAAGCTGATCCTCGATGAGGCCGCCGCTACCGACCTGGCCAACCGTATGGCGGGTGCCCCGGCACAGATTGCCGGAGTGGAGGCAAAGCCGTACACCCGCAAGCCTTACCCGCCGTTCCGTACCTCGACGCTCCAGCAGGAAGCAGGTCGCAAGCTCCGGTTCGGGGCGCGGCGCACGATGTCGGCGGCCCAGCGCCTCTACGAGGGTGGGTTCATCACCTACATGCGCACCGACTCGCTGACCCTGTCGGCGGCGGCGATCGACTCTGCGCGGAAGCTGGTCGCCGGCCGGTACGGGGCCGAGTACCTGCCTGCCAAGCCGCGCAGATATGCATCCAAGGTCAAGAACGCGCAAGAAGCCCACGAGGCTATCCGGCCCGCAGGCGACAGCTTCAAGTCTCCGAAGACCATCGCCGCCCAGTTCGGTCCGAAATCCGACGAAGCCCGTCTCTACGACCTCATCTGGAAGCGAACCGTTGCCTCGCAGATGAAGGATGCCAAGGGCGAGAGCGTCAAAGTGACCGTCGCCGTGACCGCCGAGGGGGGCGCAGTGGGCGAGTTCACCGCCTCAGGCAAGACAATCCTCTTCCCCGGCTTTCTCCGTGCCTACGTCGAGGGCACCGACGATCCCGAGGCCGCGCTGGACGACCAGGAGACCCATCTTCCGGCAGTAGTGCAGGGTGACCCGGCGACTCCGGTTGCCGTCGAGCCGAAGGGCCATGAGACGAAGCCCCCTTCCCGATACACGGAGGCCTCGCTCATCAAGAGGCTGGAGGAACTGAGCATCGGGCGACCCTCGACCTACGCGTCGATCATCACCACGATCCAGGATCGCGGCTATGTGTACAAGAAGGGTTCGGCCCTGGTTCCCACATTCACTGCGTTTGCCACCGTCGCCCTGATGGAGCAGCACTTCACCGATTTGGTCGACTATGCGTTCACCGCCCGGATGGAAGACGATCTGGATCAGATAGCCAACGGCAAGTTGGATTCCATCCCATGGCTGCGCACCTTCTACTTCGGGAACGGCCACTCCGGCCTGCAGAATCTCGTGTCTGCCAACATCGAGGCCATCGATGCCAGGGAGATCAACGCCATTCCGATTGGTATCGATGTCGACGGCAACCCGGTGGTTGCCCGGTCCGGCAAGTTCGGCCCGTACGTCCAGCGCGGTGAGGAAACCGCAAGCATCCCGCCGGACCTGCCCCCGGACGAGCTGACGGTGGAGAAGGCTGTCGAGTTCCTCGAGGCTCCGAACGGCGATCGCATCCTCGGCGTCGACCCGGATACCGGGCTCGAGGTGTCGCTCCGCAAAGGCCGGTTCGGCGCGTACGTGCAGCTGGGGGAGCAGGAGCCCGACAGCAAGGCGAAGCCGAAGCGGTCCTCGTTGTTCAAGTCGATGAGCGAAGAGGACGTGACCCTCGAGGACGCACTCCGCCTGCTCAGTCTTCCGCGAGTTCTTGGACAGCATCCAGACGACGGCGTCGACATCGTTGCCCTAAACGGGCGGTACGGTCCGTACATCACCTGGGCGAAGGAAAGCCGCAGCCTGGAAGAGGAAGAGCAGCTCTTCACTATCGATCTGGATGATGCACTGCGGCGCCTCAAGGAGCCGAAGAAGCGGGGTCGCCGTGCGGCCGCACCACCGCTCAAGGAGCTCGGCGACGACCCCAACTCGGGGAAGCCCGTTGTCGTCAAAGAAGGGCGCTTTGGCCCGTACGTGACCGACGGTGAGACCAATGCCTCGCTGCGAGTAGCCGACACCATCGAGGGGATGACTCTCGATCGCGCTGCCGAGCTTCTCCAGCTGCGCCGGGAGCGTGTCGCCGCTCAGGGTGGCAAGAAGGGCAAGAAGGGCAAGAAGAAGGGCTGATGCAAACAGCGCCTGCCCTGCGGGCAGGTTGGAGCTCGATGCCATCGAACTGCACGGGTCGCACAACGAGCAGCGCGGCGACGCCGGTCTCGGCAAGGCTTCCGTTAGGGTTCGGCCTGATGGCCACCGCAGAAACCGCCCCTCGTTCAATCCGGTCCATGATGACTTCAGGGCCGTTCGCCCGCTTCTTCTGGGCTGCGGTCATCGGGTCTACCGGGGATTGGATCACGGTCTTTGCGATGATCACCCTGGCCGGGCGCATCGGCTCGCAGGAGGGCATCCTCATTGCATTGATGTCGCGCATCCTCCCGGGGCTCCTGGTGGGTGGATTGGTCGGCGTTATCACCGACAGGATGGATCGGCGGAAGCTGGTGGTCTTCGCCGACATTGGGCGGGGTTTGCTGGTTCCGTTCCTTGCCCTGGCAGACAGTCTTCCTGTCCTGGTTGCGATCACCCTCGTTCTCGAGTTCCTCAGCTTGCTCGGCCAGGCGCCACGAGCTGCGATCGTGCCGCGACTGGTCAGGCCCGAGAACCTTGTCTCGGCGAACAGCCTGATGTTGGCCGCTGCGTACGGCACGATCCCGGTTGGTTCCATGATGCTGCTCATCCTCCAGGGCTTCCCAGATGTGTCTCTGGGCGGGCTGATCCCGGCCGGTAACGAGAGTCTCGCCGTTGCTTTTGGTTTTGACGCACTCACCTTCATTGTCTCTGGACTCCTCGTTGCGTCGTTGCCGAGGATAGAGACCCAGCTCGCCCAGGAGACGGATACGCCCGTCGATGTAAAGAGCTCGTGGATTGACTTCAAAGAGGGCGTGGGGTTTCTGGCCAAGGACCCGTCCGTACGGCGGGTCATTACCGGGATGACCACTGCTCTGTTCGGTGGGGGAACAATCATCGTGCTTGGTCTCGAGTTCGTCGAGAACGTGCTCAATGCGGATCAGGCCGGCTTCTTCGCCATCATCACGATGCTCGGCGTCGGCGCCGCCGTCGGGTTGATTGTGCTGTCACTGAACGAGTATCGGCTGGTCCACCTCGATCTTGCCTTCGGTATCGCCACCGCAGTCACCGGGTTTGCGCTTTGCGCCGCAGCGATGGTGACGACCGTTCCCGGGGCCAGTGCCTGGATGTTCGTGATGGGCCTAGGTGCGGGAGCCGCCTACCTGATGGGTCTCACCCACCTGCACGAGTACGTCGATGACGATTTGCGGGGGCGGGTGTTTGCCACGCTGTTCGCACTGATGAGGATTGGCCTATTTGTGGCGATGGCGCTTGCAGTGCCCCTTGTCGATGTCTTCAGGTGGGTCGACGTTTGGCGTCTCGATGATCCGACCCGCGTTGTTCTGTTCCTGGGGGGCGTCACCATCTTCCTGTCCGGGTTGGTGGTTATCGTGACCTTGAGATCGCTGTTTCGCCGTCCATCGCTCGGAAGCGAGACCAGAGAGATCATCGCGGCCGCCAGCCGCGCCCGCAGGACACGGATGGCCCGCAAGGAGAAGGACGAGAGCAAAGGCGAGAAGGACACGTGATCCGGCGTTACATCGCTTTCGAGGGAATCGAAGGCACCGGCAAGTCGACGCTGGCGGCGCGGCTGGCGTCTCATCTCGAGACCGTCGGTTGCGACGTGCTGTATGTGCGCGAACCGGGCAGTTCGACAACCGGGGAGCGAATCCGCCGTGTTCTGCTCGATCCCGATGGGACCGTCGCCCCATGGTCCGAAGCCCTGCTCTTCGCTGCCGCCAGGGCTCAGCTGGCCCATGAGATCGTGGGGCCGGCTCTAGCGGCCGGGCAGTGGGTGGTTAGCGATCGATCTGTCTATTCGTCTCTGGCGTATCAGGGAGGGGGACGCGGGCTCGGCGTGGAACGGGTGCGGGCTGTGAACGCTCCCGGTCTCGGTGACGTGTGGCCAGAGATGGTCATCCTGTTGGAACTGGACGCAGCAACAGGTTTGGCCAGGCAGGAGGATCCGGATCGGATTGGTGGAGAGGGCGTGGCATTCCAGTCGAAGGTGGGTCAGACCTTTGCGGCGCTAGCCGAGGCTGAGCCCAATAGGTTTGTCACCGTGAATGCGGCTCAAGGCATAGATGACGTTTGGGCGGAGGTTCTCGAGCACGTGGAGGCACGATGGGTGATCTCTTCGCCGGAGTGATCGGGCACCAAAACCTCACCGATGTGCTGCTGCGCGATGTTGCCAATCCCGCGCATGCCTACCTGTTTGTCGGTCCGATGGGGGTAGGCAAGGCAGCGGTAGCGCGCCGATTTGCCGCCGGCATCCTGTGCGGTTCTGACGAAGCTTGCCGCAGCAGGGTGTTGCGGGGGTTGCATCCAGATGTTGCGCTGGTTGAGCCGGACGGGCGGTCTGCGATAACGGTTGAACAGGCCAGGAACACCATCGCGATGGCCAACCTGGCCCCGGTCGAGGGCGACCGCAAGCTGTTCATCCTCGAGGAAGGCGGTGCGATGAACGACGAAGCCGCCAACGCCCTGCTCAAGACACTCGAAGAGCCGACCGCATCAACCATCTTCATTGTCGTAGCCGAGTCGGAAGATGACCTTCCGGAGACTGTCGCCAGCCGCTGCCGCACGGTGGTCTTCGGTCGAGTCCCCGAGGAGGACATCGCTACCGGACTGATTGCCCGCGGGGTCGACTCCGAGCGTGCGGCGCAAGCTTCTCGTATCTCGGGCGGCCGCCCTGGGCTGGCTATCTCGTTGGCGACACGGGCCGACGTTGCTGCGTTTCGCAACATATGGTTGAGCGTCCCGCTGCGCCTTTCCGAGCACCCGGGGGAGGGGTACCGGCTCGCAGACGAGGTAACAGCCGCCGCCGATCCGCTGCTCGCAGCTCTGAAGGACCGCCAGGCCGAGGAGGCGGATTCGCTCGAGAAGGAAGGGGCGTTGAGCAAAGCGGTCGAGCAGAGGCAGGCTCGGGAGTTGAAGCGAGCCTCGATTGCCCTGCACGTCTCCGGCCTCGAGATTCTTGCCGGCTTCTATCGCGATGCGGCCGCGGCCCAGCTTGGTGCCCCGGTGCGGAATCCCGACATCCCGGCGCCCGCCCTCACCCGGTTGACCCCCCGTCGCGCGGTGAAGAACGCTGATCGAGTTCTCGAGACGATCGATTCGATCGAGGCCAATCAGCGCCCGCAGCTGGCATTGGCTGCGCTTTTCTCCGACATCGGTGGCGCGTAACGTGAAGAGCCGCCCGGGATCCGGCGCTTATGCGGTGGTCAGCGCACTGAGCCCGCCTGTGTCGCTCGTGGTACGGCGCGTGTTCTCCGGCGCTGTAGAAGGCCGCGAGCACGTACCCCCATCGGGTCCATACATCGTGACCGCCAACCATCTTTCGTTGATCGACCCGGTCCTGGTGACGATGGCGGTGGGCCGGCTCATCCGGTTTCTTGCGCTGGACGAGCTCTTCGGCGAGCACGAGGTGCTCGATCGCTTGATGCTCTACTTCGGCTCGGTGTCACTGTCGAGGGACCGTCCGCCGCTTGGTGCAATCAAGCAGGCCCTGGAGATCCTGGAAGAGGACGATGTAGTGGGCATCTTTCCCGAGGGGGCACGTGCGGAGTACTGGGGAGAGCGGACGATCAAGCGCGGAGCAGCCTGGCTGTCGATCGCCACGGGGGCGCCGGTGGTGCCCTGTTCGATCAGCGGTAGTGAAGGCACGCTGAGCCTCATAGAGCCCGGCATCCACGCCCCGGCGGTGCGCCTTTCGATACATCCGCCGATCTACCCCGACTCGTATATTGAACGAGAGGACCCTCTGGGGTCAATGATGGATGACTGGGCAGCAGCGATCGGCGATCGGATCGGTCATTGGAAGCGCGAGGAGTGACATGCGAGTTCTCATCACAGGTTCGAGCGGCCTGATCGGTCGTGCCCTGACCCAATCTTTCGAGAGCGACGGTATCGAGGTGTTCAGCCTGGTCCGCCGTGCTCCCCGGCAAGATTCTGAGCTGCACTGGGATCCCGCCGCTGGCGAACTCAACCCCGGTGATCTCGAAGGCTTTGATGCAATAGTGCACCTCGCCGGCGCCGGCATTGGAGATCGCCGCTGGTCGGAGGAAAGGAAGCAAACGATCCTCAACTCCCGAGTCGATGGAACTCGGCTGCTTGCCGATGCGCTTGCGTCGGTTGAGAACAGGCCTGAAGTACTGGTCTCCGGTTCCGCCATCGGCTTCTACGGCGACCGTGATGAACCGGTCACCGAGGCCGATGGCCCGGCCGATCCCCTCGACTTCCTATCCGAGATCTGCGTCGCCTGGGAGGAGGCCGCTGCTCCGGCCGAGGCAGCGGGTATCCGCACCGTCTTCATTCGCACCGGGATCGTTCTTTCGGCCGAGGGCGGGGCGCTACGCAAGCTGCTTATACCGTTCCGGGCCGGTTTCGGTGGCAAGCTCGGATCTGGGGACACCTGGTGGAGTTGGATCTCGATCGACGATCAGGTCGGGGCGATCCGCCACCTCATCGACAACCCGGTTTCCGGGCCCGTCAATCTGACGGCGCCTGCTCCGGTCCAAAACACAGAATTGACCAAGGCTCTGGGTCGGGTTCTCCGGCGACCTACCTTCTTCCCGGTGCCGCGCTTTGTTCTCGACGTCGTTCTCGGCAAGGAATTGGCCGCGGCGCTGTTGTTCACCTCGGCCCGAGTCCTGCCTGCCAAACTCGAAGACTCCGGGTTCGAGTTCCAGCATTCGGATATCGAGTCGGCACTACGGTCGGTGCTTTCCTCGTGATGGCTCACCTGCGCTACTATTCCCTGCCCTCTTGCCGGGGTAGCTCAGTCGGTAGAGCGACGCACTCGTAATGCGTAGGTCACGGGTTCGATTCCCGTCTCCGGCTCCGCTCGATCCTCCTCACACTGTGAGCTCGGATCTCGCTCCGCCTATGGGAAATCCTCCTATGCCTATCACCCCCGGAAGTCGTTTGGTTCCCCTGCGGGGAACGGTCGAGCAGCTCTCGGGCCCTATTCGGTCCCGACGCAGCTCTCCAAGGTGCCGGCCGGAACGGCCGGCGCTGTGTGGTACGTCTCCGGCTCAACAAGCAGTTGGATTCGAGATTGCCCTGCTGGGAACCGATCCTGTTCCTGCTCCGCTTACGAATCTCTCATACTTCGCCATTAACTTGCCCGGTGACGATCTCAGGAGCGTCCATGGCTGACCAGGCCAACTTCGAACGCGATGCAATGCAGCACGCGCAACAGCTCTATTCGGCTGCGCTGCGCATGACGCGCAACCCTGCAGATGCCGAAGACGTCGTTCAAGAGACCTTCCTGAAGGCTTATCGCGCATACGACACCTTCCAGGAAGGCACCAACCTGAAGGCCTGGCTCTATCGGATTCTCACCAACACGTACATCAACCGATACCGCAAGCAGCAGCGGCGCCCGGCGGAGGTCGAGCTAGGGGAGTTACAGGATCTCTATCTCTTCAAGCGTCTCGGTGAGGCATCCGGTGCCGAGCGCAGCACGGAGGAATCGGTTCTCGAGTCGATGGTCGATAGCGACATCAAGGAGGCTATCGAGGCGCTACCGGAGAACTTCCGCCTGCCCGTTCTGCTGGCCGATGTCGAGGGCTTCTCCTACAAGGAGATCGCCGAAATCACCGAGGTTCCGATCGGGACTGTGATGTCGCGGCTGCACCGGGGAAGAAAAGCGCTGCAAAAGAAGTTGTGGTCTTTAGCTGAACAACGCGGACTCACGGGACCGAGCCAATGAAAGCCGAATGCGCCAACGCGGTTGACTACCTCTACCAGTACATCGACGAGGAACTCACTTGGTCACGCCGCCTCAGGGTTCGATGGCATTTGCGCAGATGTGGTCCCTGCATGGATGCGTTTGATTTCGAGTCTCGCCTGAAAGAACGGATCAAAGAGTGCGGTCGAGATGAACCACCGCAGGAACTTTTAGACCGTATCCGTGCGTTTATAGAGCAAGAGGCAGCCGGCGGCCAGGAAAACTGACCGGCTGTGTTCACCGGTTCGTGGGGACGCGGACTGAGAAAAGGAATCGCACAAGATGTCTGACAGCACACTCAAAGGTAAGAGGATTCTGGGTACTGCCCGGCCGCCCAAAGCGACCGACGAGTTACGTACCTGCGCCAAGCGAGATTGCGACACCACGCTCTCGCGATACAACAAGCGTGAGTATTGCTACGCCCACGCCCCGACCAAGTTCCCCCGCCTCCGCGGTCGTATCGTCCCGGAGAGCTAGGCCAAGGTGTCAATCCCCGGCTGATGCAAACAGCGGCTGCCCTGCGGGCAGCTTGGAGTTCCATGCGATGGAACTCTGCCGCAGTGGGGGGAAGGTACCGGATTGTCAGTCCCCCCGCGCAGCGGGGGCAAAGTACCGCCGCACGAAGTGCGGGGGTAGATGTGATGAGTGAGACCTCCTCTCGGCTCAGACACAATTCTGTGTGAGTGGCCCCAGTGTTGGGGCGGAGCTATCGAGGGGAGGTCTCGATGTCCATCGTAGGAGCATTGGATGTGCATCGTGCTCAGAACACATTCGAGTATGCGGATACGGCCACGGGTGAGTTGACGCGGGGCCGGATTGGAGGGACGCGAGCCGAGTTGAGGGCCTGGCTGGCATGCTTTGACAGCGACGACAACGTGGCATTCGCAGTGGAAGGCTGCACCGGATGGCGGTACGTGGTTGAAGAGCTCGCCGCGGCCGGGATCGAAGCGCATGTCGCGGAGCCGGCAGAGACGGCGTGGTTGAAGAGTCCGAAGAAACGCGCCAAAACGGATCGAGCCGATGCGGCGCATCTGCGATTGCTGCTGATGGAGAACCGGATCCCGGAATCGTGGATCCCGCCGTCCCATGTGCTCGAGGTACGGACCTTGGCACGGTTATACCACCAGTTGATGACAACACGGCGCAGCTGGCTCCAACGCATCCACGCGCAACTATTCCACCAAGGTGCACCATCAATCTCGGCGCTGACAAGTGACGAGGGGCATCAGCTCCTCGCCGCCGCGGACCTATCGGAGGCAGGACACCGCTACGTGACCGAAGCAATCGGGATCGTTGACGACCTCACCCGCCGTATCGAGACACTCCGTGGCGACCTGAAACGTATCGGGCGACACCAACCAGGCTGCATCGCCCTCCAGACCCTGTGGGGGATCGGACCGTTGCTGGCCACCATCATCTGGGCCGAGATCGGCGACACCCGCCGGTTCACGTCCTCGAAACAAGCGGTGCGGTTCACCGGACTCGACATCACCGTCAACGACTCCGACGGGCACGGCCCACCCGGCAAACTCGCCCGCCAAGGCTCACCCACACTGCGCTGGGCCCTAGTCGAAGCCGCCCAACATGCCTCTAAACGTCAATCCCCCGACCACCAGTACTACCGAGCGGCCCGCCGCCGAATCGGCGCCTCACGCGCCGCGCTCTCCGTGGCCCGCAAACACACCCGACGTATCCACCACATCCTGCAGCGTCTCGGCGACGACGCCTGGACCGAGATCCCACCCAACTAACAACTAAACCCGAAAGCTATGACGTGTCACGCATCCGAACATCGCCGATAGTCACGCGGCCGGTTCCCGCAACCCCCCTGTTGCCCGCACCCCAACTGCGGAGCACCCTGGTAGATCGAACGGCCGCACCCGAAACGGGGACCCCACCAACATCATGTCGCCGAACCCACCCAGTTCGCGCACCCAGATAAGGCCGGACACCGACACGTCCCAACAACCAAAAAGGAAAACAACAGCACACACCCATTGACACACGCGCCACCACTCAGATAAGGGGGGCGATGCAATCGCCGTCGAGTTCCATGCAACGGAACCCGGGGTGTGCCGAAGGCACCGAAGGTCAGGGTTAGTCGTACAGTGCCAGCTCTTCGTCGGTCGGCACATCGATGGTATCGGCGTAGGACTCGAGTTGTTCTCGCGTCATCGGCGGGTCTTCCAGACCTCGGTCTCGGACCCGTTCCCACAGAACCTCGATTGGTTCATCGAGGTAGTGCAGTTCGACGGCGGCACCCAGGGCTCTGGCTCCCTCCCGCAGGGCATCGCGTTCCGATCGCCCCCACGTCCCCCACTCGATGATCACGGTCTGGCCACGCCGCAGTAGATCCTGGGCAAGCTCCCATTGCAGGCGTTCGATCCGATCCCGGGCATCCCCGTCCCACAGGTTGATGTCGAGAACTCCCATCCAATCGTCTGCCGAGAGCCGGAAGCCACCATGAAGCGCAGCGAGCTGCTCAGCGTGGGTGGTCTTTCCCGATCCGGGTAGCCCGCAGACGATGATCAGTCGCGGTCCGGAACTCATGCGCGCCAGACCGAGGTGCCGTCCTGACCGAGGTTGCGCTGGAGGGACGCATAGGTCGGCTTCACCTCGATCCAGAGCAACCGGGGGTCATCAGGTCCGTCGTACCAGTCACTCGGGTCGTAAGGCAGGCAGTCACGCTCCCAAAGCTCCAGCCTGCGACGACCGCCATCGACAAGGCCGGGTCTCCCGCGAGCCAACAGCATGTCGTTGCCGGTTTCCTCCCTTACGACCCAGTGGAACATGACGCCGCTTCCGGCACGCAGGTTGCGGGCCTTGACAGATGTCTCCCACGTCGCAACGACAAGCGAGTCATCGGTGAAGCCAGGGGACACGACGGCAAGATGGGGCTGGCCATCGGGTCGAACGGTGGCCATGAAACAGTCCGGCCCGAGGCGGCGAGCGTGTTCGACAACTTGGCTCCAACTATCCATCCGGGCCGATCGTAGCCAGGGGTTTCTTGTCACACCCGGTTGATACGTTGTCGGCATGTTGGATACCGACTTCGACACCACAACCGACCAGCTGGAACAGGATGTTCTGGCATGTGAGTTGTTGGTCACCAGGCTCCGAGCCCGCCAGGCAGAGAGCCTGCGGGAGCTGGATCGCCGACAGGTTCGGATGGTTGATGGGGCCCGGTCGCTGCAGGAGTGGGTGCGGGCCCGGCTGGATGTCTCCGACACCACCGCCCGCGATCTCGTCCACGCTGCTCGCTGCCTGCCCGACCGTCCAGAGCTCCAGAAAGCAGCCGAGGAAGGCAGCTACGCGTTTGACCGAATCGTCGCTACCTCGCGCCTCGCCAACTCAGGAGCGGATGAGGACACACTGGAACGCTCTTTCGGATATGACATCAGCGGCGTCGCCCGTCTCCGCCATCGCCAGCGGAACATCACAGCTTTGGACGAGACCGACCTTTTCAGCGACCGCCGCCTCTTCATCCAAGACACCTTTGACGGCTCCGGCGGGCGCACGGTCGTGGAACTGCCCGGGTTTGAGCACCGCATCCTCACCAAGGCACTCGAGCAGCGAGCTGACATGTTCAACGATCTCCCCGGCCCGGCGATCGCCAAGTGGCAGAGGATGGCCGATGCCGCAGTTTCCATCGCACAGGATTCACTCGACGGATATGAGCCGGCCGGGTCGAGTACTCGGTCCGAACCAGTCGCGACCGTGCTCGTAGATGCTTCCCTGGCCGGGCCAACGAAGGGCGAGGCCGGTGCTGAGATTGCCTACGGGCATCGGGTCGGGCCACGAACCTTGGAGAGGATCCTCTGTGTCGGCCGGGTTCAGATCGTCGGGCTCGAGCGGGGCAGGCCCGTGATCCACTCCCCCGCTACCCGCTCGATTCCTCCTGCAACCCGCCGGTTCGTTGCGTGGCGGGACGGCAGTTGCACAATCTCCGGCTGCAACAGCCGCTACCGGCTGCAGCCACATCACGTCACGCCTCGTTCCGACGGAGGCAGTCACGACCCGGAGAATCTGACGACGCTGTGCTGGTTCCATCATCACGTCGTCATTCACGGCATGGGGCTGCGCATCGACCCGGAATCCCCACCGCAGAAGCGGCTGTTCGTCAGGGCCCGGGCACGGGCGCCGGATCTAGTGGGTGGCTGACCGAACTCAGGCAAGGTTGGGGCAAATACCGTGCAACGCCGCTGACCGCGGTCATTCTTGCGCGCCTACCGACCGCATCGTCCCCTTGGTTCTGGCGTATCTAGGCTTCACATATGAACCAGGTCTACGCCAAAACGGTGAAAAACCGGCCGGTGCGGGTTGAAATGGCCTGTCCTACGAAGTACCGAGCAGCTCCCGCAGCTGGGCGGCCAGAGCACCTTCGCGGAAGTCGGCCTTCTCGAAGAAGGCATTGACCCCAGCTTCGATCGCACGCTGTTGATCCTCGGTCTTGGCGACACCCGACAGCATCACAATGGGCAGTTGGTTGCCCGTCTGCCGGACCTTGCGCACCAATTCGACACCGTCTTGCGCCGGCATCGAGAAGTCGACGACAAGCGCATCAATGTGCTGCTCGTTGAGCACCTCGAGCGCTTCAAAACCGCTCTCCGCGACGCTGGTGCTGAAACCGCTCGACGCCAGCGAACCGGCGATGACGGCACGGGCACCCTGCGAGTCGTCAACAACAAGGATCCGGGAGCGAGGCGCTACCGGCTTCGGAACCGCCTGGCACAGCTGAACCACTGCCCCAGCGTCGAGTACGAGCACCACTTCTCCGCCACCCATCAGCGCAGCACCGGTGATGTGCGATGGGCCTGCAACTACGGGGCCGAGCTCCTTCGCCGCTACCTCGCGGATACCGAGCACCTCGTTGACGATTACCGCCGCCTTGCCCGCACGGTGAGACAGAGCTACGACCTGAACCGGCGGGCGACCGTCGGTCGCGCCAACGACATTGGCGATTGGCGCCGTCGGTAGCTCTGAGCCGTCCAGCAAGAGGGTCTGCCGATCCCCTGTTGTTGTCATCTTGGCGTCCTCGATCGGGATCATGGCATCGATGACCGCCTCGGGGATACCCCATCTCGTGCCACCCGAATCGACAATCAGTACCCGCTGCAAATCGCGCACCGTTGGAACAACAAGGGTGACGGTTGTGCCTATCCCGGCCTCAGAATCGATGCGGATCCGTCCGTAGAGAGACTCGACGGCGTCGGCCACGTTCGACAGGCCCGCACCCACGCTGTTGAGCTCGTCACCGGCCTTGGTGGTGAATCCGGGGAAGAACAGAATCGGGCGGAGCGTGTCGACATCGAGCGGCGAGTCGGGGTCGATCAGACCCTGCGAAACCGCAAGCTGGTGCACGGACTGATAGTCGATACCCGCGCCGTCATCTCGCACAACGACATCAAAACTGCCTCCGTGTCGAGCCAGCGACACGGATATGACCCCGGTGGACGGCTTGCCGGCTGCTTCCCGCTGTGCCGGCAGCTCGATGCCGTGGTTGATGGCGTTGACAATGAGCTGGCGCACGGGATCGGAGATCTTGTCGAGCACCTGTCGGTCGATGTCCAGGTCATCGGCCGCAGCGATCTCAAAGCGGACCTCCTTGCCGAGTTTCTTGGCGAGGTAGCGCACTAGCTGCGGCAGCGTATTCGTCATCTGGCGCACCGGAACCGCGCCAAGCTCCATGGCGTTCATCTCCAGCGCCGAGGTGGCGCGCACCAGGTCGGTCATTCGCTCGACCATTTCGATGGTGACCTTCGGCGCATATCGCATCTCGCCGAGCATGCTGTCGAGCTCGACGCGCATGCTGGCTACGTAGTTGATGAGGCGATAGAGACGACCGGCGCTGACCTGGATGGTTTGTCCCGACGCCCAGTTCTCGAGGGCACCGAGCAGACCTCCCAGGTCCGGCCCGTACATCTCAGGGTCATCACCCGGCACGGAGCCGATGAGCTCCTGGCGCGGCGTAGAGTCGAGGGGCACCGATCGCGGTTGGGGAGCACGCTCAACGGGCGCAACAGTTGGGCTTGGCTCAGGTGCAGTGGACGGAGCGACTACTGGGGGCGGAGCTGGAGCCTCCGCCCTGACTGCAGGCTCGGCTTCGGGCTCGGGAGCCGCTGGCGGTGTTTCGGCGGTTTCGGGCTGGGGAGGCGGTTCGGCGGCCGGCTCCGGTGCCGGCGACTCCGGCTCGGAGGAAGGCGCGTCATCTACTCCCACCGTTCCCGGCAGTTGGACGACGTCGGCGAGGTCGCCATCAGGGGCCGGTTCGGCGGCCGGCGGTGAAGAGGAATCCGGCGCACCACCACCTGCTGCAGCTTCGGCACCGAGCATGTAGCCGGTGGCACGATTGAGCTTCTCCATTGCCTCGATCATGTCTGGGCTACCCGTGTCGGGGTCGGCCTGAGTTGCCGGTTCGAGCGTCTCGCACAGGGTCACCAGACTGCGTCCCAGATTGGGGTACGGCTCGATCTCGCCGGATTTCACACCGCGCCACAGATCCTCGATCATCTTGCCGGCGTCGGAAATTGCCTCGAATCCCATCACCCGCGCCGTGCCTTTGATGGTATGGCCCTCGCGCAGCATCACTCCGGCCATCTCGTCATCGACGTTGCCGGCCTTCATAGCTTGGCCGCCCTCGATGAGTCGCGCGGAGCGCTCATTGATCTCATCGAGGAACATCTGAAGAAGCTCTGGGTCTGCGCTCCAACTCACCTGTGTTGCCCTTCTGGCGCCCGCATTGCTTGGGTATCGACCCTACCGACTAGTCACTTGAGGTGTTGCTCCCCCCGGCGCCGCGGTTTCACTCCCACTCGATGGTGGCAGGCGGCTTGGATGAGACGTCGTAGGCGACCCGGTTGATTCCCGGCACTTCGTTGATGATCCGGGAGGAAATCCGCTCCAGGACCTCGTAGGGCAGGCGGGCCCAGTCGGCGGTCATAGCGTCCTCGCTGGTTACCGCCCGGATCACGATCGGGTAGGCATAGGTCCTTCCGTCACCCTGCACCCCGACCGACCGGATAGCCGGCAGGATGGCAAAGCTCTGCCACAAGTCGTTGTAGAGGCCGGCTCGCCTTACCTCTTCGAGCACGATGGCGTCGGCGGATCGCAAGATGTCGAGCCGTTCCCGGGTGACCTCGCCAATGATCCGGACCGCCAGCCCCGGGCCGGGGAAGGGCTGCCTCCACACAATCTCCTCAGGGATGCCCAATTCCTCTCCGACTGCCCGCACTTCGTCCTTGAACAGATCCCGCAGCGGCTCGATCAAGCTGAGCTCCATGTCCTCGGGAAGGCCACCAACGTTGTGATGACTCTTGATCTTGGCCGCGTCGGCTGTGCCCGATTCGATCACATCCGGATACAGCGTCCCCTGAACGAGGAAGCGGGCATCGCTGACCTCGGCCGCGACCTCTTCAAACACCCGGATGAAGGTCTCCCCGATGATCTTGCGCTTCTGCTCCGGATCGACGACCCCGGCAAGCGCATCGAGGAACCGATCCTCGGCATTCACATGAATCAAGTTCATATGGAAGCTGGATCTGAACGTGTCCTCGACCTGGATCGCCTCGTCTTTGCGCAGCAAACCGTGGTCGACGAACACGCACACGAGCTGATCGCCGACGGCCTTGTGGACGAGCGCCGCCGCCACCGATGAGTCGACTCCCCCGGACAGGCCACAGATGACAGTGCCGTCACCAACTCCGGCTCGCACCGCATCTACAGAGTGCTCGATGATGCTGGCATGGGTCCAGAGAGGTCGCGCTCTGCAGGCCTCATAGAGGAAGTGCTTCAGTATCTCCTGGCCCCGGTCGGTGTGTGCTACTTCAGGATGGAACTGAACGCCGTATATGTTGCGGCGGCGGTCTTCCATCGCTGCGACCGGCGAGTCCGGTGTGGCGGCTACCACGCTGAAGCCATCTGGAGGGGTGACCACAGCGTCACGATGGCTCATCCACACGACCTGCTCCTCGGGCAGCCCCCGCAGCAGCAGCGACGGAGCAGCAACAGTCAGGTGGGCTCGGCCGTACTCGGCGACATCGTTGCTTGCTACCTCTCCCCCGAGCTCATGTGCGATGACTTGATGGCCGTAGCAAATGCCGAGCGTTGGTACTCCGAGGTCGAGGATCTCCGGGTCGATCTGATATGCCTCCGGCGCATACACCGACGCCGGACCGCCGGAGAGGATGATCCCTGCCGGTTCGTGCTCCATCACCTCGGCTGCCGTGATGGTGCGGGGAACGATCTCTGAGAAGACATGGGCCTCGCGCACGCGGCGGGCGATGAGTTGTGCGTATTGCGCCCCGAAGTCCAATACGAGGACCTTGTCGAAGTCCCCGGTCGACGCGTGCCCAGCGGAGCCGACCATGAGCTAGCCCATCCCCACTTGCTGAGACTTCTGCAGCGCCTTGCCTTCGGTCTGCAGGGCGGGGGCAACCATCACCTCCGCCTTCTGGAACTCCTTCACATCGGCGTAGCCGGTTGTTGCCATCGAGACGCGCAACGCTCCAAAGAGATTGAGCCGGCCGTCATTCTCGTGCGCAGGCCCAACCAGGATCTCCTCGAGGCTGCCCAACTCCCCCGTCTTGACCCTGGTCCCGCGAGGAAGGGTGGGGTGGAAGGTGGCCATGCCCCAGTGGTTGCCCTTGGCGGGTGCCTCGGCAGCTGCGGTGAGGGGGGAACCAAGCATCACCGCATCGGCACCGCAGGCAATGGCCTTGGCGATATCGCCGCCGGTGCGCATGCCCCCGTCGGCAATGATGTGCACATACCGACCGGTCTCTTCGAGGTACCTGGTCCGCGCCCCGGCAGCATCGGCGATAGCAGTCGCTTGCGGAACACCGATACCCAGGACACCACGCGAAGTGCATGCCGCCCCGGGACCGACTCCAACCAGGACGCCGACTGCGCCGGTGCGCATGAGGTGTAGTGCGCCCGAGTAGGAGGCGACTCCCCCGACGATCACCGGCACCGGCACTTCGGCGATGAACTTGAACAGGTCGAGCGGCTCGACACGTGTGGAAACGTGCTCGGCCGAGACGACGGTGCCTTGCACGACCAGGATGTCCAGACCGGCATTCAGCGCATGATGATGCAAATCCTCAACGTGCTGTGGGGTGAGGCTGGCTGCGGCGAGCACCCCGCCCGCCTTGATCTCCTCAACTCGTTTGCCAATCAAGTCCGGCTTCACCGGCTCGGCGTAGAGCCGCTGGATGAGTGCGGTCGCTTCGGCAGCCGGAGCCGCACCGATCTGCTCATAGATCGGAGTCGGATCCTCGTAGCGGGTCCACAACCCCTCGAGGTTGAGCACCGCCAAACCGCCCAGTTTGCCGATCTGAACGGCCGTCGTCGGGCTCACCGCCGAGTCCATGGCTGCGCCCATCATGGGCAGCCCAAAAGTGAAAGCGTCGATCTCCCAGGAGAGACTTACGTCTTCCGGGTCGCGCGTGCGCCGCGAAGGTACAATCGCAATGTCGTCGAAGCCCCAGGCGCGCCGGCCCGATTTCGCAATACCGATGTCGATCTCCACCTCATCCCTCCACGGTGATGCCAGCCCGCGGCAGCGTAACAGGAGAGCAGTAACCACCAAGCTCACCCGAGGAGGCCCAGGAATGGAACCGGTACCAATTCTGCACGAGTAAACTCGCCGTTATGGCACTACGCACCCAAAGTCTCAGCAAGCTCGACAACGGATCATTCGACGTTCTGATCGTCGGCGGCGGTATCAATGGCGCCGTATCGGCGGCCGTTCTGGCCGGTCGCGGCGCTTCGGTAGCCCTGATCGATCGCGCCGACTTCGGCGCATTCACGAGCCAGGAGTCGTCCAACTTGGTATGGGGCGGATTCAAGTACCTGGAGAGCTATGAGTTCTTCCTCGTTCGCAAACTCTGTGTCTCCCGGAACCGCCTGATCAAGTCGTATCCCGACAACATCAAGCCGATACCGTTCATGGCCGCCCTCGACAAGAGCTCCCCTTTCCCGCCCTGGCTGGCCATCATGGGCGCCACCGCGTACTGGGGAATCGGGAGCTTCAAGACTCACGGGCCGAGGCTGCTGAGCGCCGACAAGATCAAGAAGGAAGAGCCAGTCGTCAACATCGACGGCGTTCGCGGCGGGATCGAGTACTACGACGCCTACCTTCCCGACAACGATTCACGATTCGTGTTCAGCTTCGTCCGCTCCGCAATGGATGTTGGCGCCACCGCAGCCAACTATGTCGAGTTGGTCGATGCCGAGCGCACCGACGCCGGGTGGAAGGCCACCTTGCGTGATGTCGATGGCGACGGGCGGGAGTTCACCTGCAACGCCCGAATGATCATCAACGCTGCCGGGCCGTTCATTGACGGGCTCAACAGCCAATTCGGGCTCAAGACGAAGCACCGCGTCGTCTATTCGAAGGGCATCCACCTGATTGTCCCCAAGATCACCAAGAGCGAACGGGTGCTGGCCTTCTTCGACGATACGGGCCGCCTTTTCTACGTGATCCCGATGGGTCGCCGCTCTGTAATCGGAACGACCGACACGAGAGTCGACGATCCCTACACAGCGGTCACTGACGAGGACCGCCAATTCCTACTCGGACAGATCAACGCCCGTCTCGATCTCGAGAACCCGCTGACCGAAGCCGACATCATCGCCGATCGTTCCGGAGTCCGGCCCCTGGTCGTGAAGACGGGTGGCGACGACATGCGCGAAGTCGACTGGACCAAGCTGAGTCGCAAGCACGAGATCGAGGTCGACTTCGGGCGCCGGGTGATATCGATCTTCGGTGGCAAGCTGACCGACTGCCTCAACGTTGGCGAGGAGGTTGCCGAGGCGGTCGAAGAGCTCGGTATCCCGCTGGAGGAGGACACCCACACTTGGTACGGCGAGCCGGCAAAGCCAACTCGTGAGGAGTTCTACCGGCAGGCTCGCTTGATGAAGCTCGACGATCTGCGGCATAAGCCCGACGTGGAGCCGCTGTCGGATCGGCTGTGGCGACGCTACGGACGCCGGGCATTCGACATGCTCGACGAGATCCGGCTCGACCCGTCGATGGGGACCGACATCATGGAGAATGCCGACTATTTGCGAGTGGAGCTTCACGTTGCCGCCGGCACGGAGATGATCACGAAACTCGAGGACTTCATGCGGCGCCGGTCGAAGATCACCCAGGTGGTGCCCGCCGAAGACGTGCGCAACGCCGAGGGTATCCGCGAGGTAGCCGAGATGCTCTTCGGAGACGATGCCGACCGTCGCTTGGTCGAGTTCTTCGGGGAGATTCCACCGGGAGCCGGCGGCTAAATAGGGCGGTTTCGGCAGGGGTCTGCTGCGACCTCCCTCTTTACATGCGGGCTACTGCATATCCTTTGCGAGACACAGGGTTTTCCGCTCCATCAGTCACCTTCCGTTGGGCCATTGTCCCCTGGAGAAATGGGCCTATACAGACCATGGTGGGGCAGACACTCAAGTGAGGTTCAATGAGCGACACAACAACGCGCCGTGCCGCCGAGACCTCGGGCCGTCAGCAAGGGGACCATCCTTCTGGTGACAACAGGTTCGAACTCGTCGACAAGCAGCTGAAGCGAGGTCGCTACTCCCAGGATCAGCTCATTGAGACCCTGCACGTCGCCCAGGACGTCTTCGGCAATCTGTCGGAGGATATCCTGGTCTACGTCGCCAGGGCTCTACGGCTCCCGCCGAGCATGGTCTATGGGGTAGCCACCTTCTACGAGCTATTCACCTTCGACCCTCCAGGCGACCACTCGTGCACCGTTTGCACCGGAACCGCCTGCTTCGTCAAGGGCGCAGATGACATCGTGCAGGGCGTCAGCGAAGCATATGACGTCCCCGCCGGAGAGACGGCCGCCGATGGCAGCCTGACTCTGAAGACTGCTCGATGTCTCGGATCCTGCGGCCTGGCTCCAGTCGTCGTGTTCGACGGCGAGGTACTCAGCCACCAGAACACAGAGTCGACGCTCGAACTGGTCGCCGCTGCGGTGGGAGGGGGTAGCTGATGGCTGCACCAATCGATCTACACGAAGTCTCCGAGCGCGAGCGCGAAGCGCGCTTCCGAACCCGCTGGCGAGTCAAGGCGTGCGGCAGCACGGCCTGTATCTCGGCAGGCGCCGGGGCGGTGATCAACGCGGTAGAAGACATGGTCGAGCGCGAGGACATGCAACTGGAGGTCCAGGTCATCCCGACCGGCTGTATGGGCCTATGTAGCGCCGGCCCGCTGATGCGCATGATGCGGCGCGGTGGACAAGAGACGGATTACCAGAAGGTGACTCCGGAGCTCAGCAGGGAAATCGTTCGCAGCCACGTGATCAACGAGGAGCCCCTGCCCGAGCATCAACTCGACACCGGCATACCGTTCTTCACCAGCCAGGAGCGCATCGTCCTCGCCAACGGCGGCATCATCAATCCGGACCGCATCGAGTCGTACGTCGCTCACGGCGGCTACTCAGCCCTCGAGAAGGCGCTGACCACGATGAAGCCGAAGGCGGTCATCGACGAGATCCGCACGGCTGGTATCCGGGGCCGCGGAGGCGCCGGCTACCCGGTTGCGAGCAAGTGGTCGCTCCTCAGCGCTGCCGCCGGTGACACCAAGTACGTTGTCGCCAACGGTGACGAAGGTGACCCCGGTGCCTACATGGATCGCACCATCATGGAGGACGATCCGCACCGATTGATCGAAGGCATAGCCATCGCCGCCTACGCGACCGGTGCCAGCGATGCCTACATCTACGTGCGCGCCGAGTATCCCCGAGCCATCGAGCGGCTGGATCGAGCCATTCGTGTGGCCCGCCGCAACCGATTGCTGGGCCGGAGGATCCTCGACACCAAGTTCAGCTTGAACGTCGAGATCCGAATTGGCGCCGGCGCTTTCGTCTGTGGTGAGGAAACAGCGCTGATGGCATCCATCGAGGGCCGGAGGGGCACGCCACGGCTACGGCCGCCCTACCCGACCGATTCCGGTCTCTGGGGCCACCCAACGATGATCAACAACGTTGAGACCCTCGCCAACATCGCCCCCATCATCAACAACGGCGGCGAATGGTTTGCGTCGATCGGCACCGCAAAGAGCACCGGGACGAAGGTGTTTGCCCTTGCGGGCGACATCACTAACACCGGGCTGATCGAGGTTCCGATGGGAACGCCGCTGCGGGACATCGTTGAGAAGATCGGCGGTGGAGTACCCGACGGAGGGACGTTCAAGGCAGCACAAACCGGAGGCCCCTCCGGCGGCTGCATCCCATCCAAGTTCCTCGATACCCCCGTTGACTACGAGAGCCTGCGCGAGCTCGGTTCGATCATGGGCTCCGGCGGTCTCATCGTGATGGATGACAGCCAGAGCATGCCCGACGTCGCCAAGTTCTTCATGGAGTTCTCCATGGACGAGAGCTGCGGGAAATGCACCCCGTGCCGAGCCGGCACGGTGCAGATGCACAACATCCTGCAACGCATTGTCGATGGCCACGGGACTCGTGGAGACCTACGTGATCTCGAGCACCTGTGCACGGTTGTCCGGGACACCAGCCTCTGCGGACTGGGACAGGCAGCGCCCAACCCCGTGTTGAGCACGCTCCAGTACTTCCGATCCGAATACGAAGCGCTGCTTGCCAAGGAGGTCGCTCATGGATAGACGACCAACAGTCACCGTCCATTTCGATGGCGTCGAGCATGAAGCCTTCGTCGGCGAGTCCGTGCTGGAGTGCGCCCGACGCCTCGGCATTCCCATCCCGTCGCTGTGCTTCCTCGAAGGAATCTCCGTTTGGGGCGGCTGCCGCGTCTGCGTGGTCGAGGTTGCCGAGGACCATCGGCTACGCCCGGCATGCGCAACCACCTGCGTTGCCGACATGGAGATCAAGACAGAGACTCCGAGGTTGCGGGCCTATCGCAAGTCGGTCCTGGAGTTGCTCTTCGCAGAAGGCAACCACGTGTGTGCGGTTTGTGTCTCCAACGGCGCCTGCGAACTGCAGGACATGGCAGTGCAGACCGGCATGGATCACGTTCGGTACGACCCCCAGTCGCCGAAGCGCCAGATTGACGCCAGCCACCCGAAGTACGTGTTCGACCCAAACCGCTGCATCCTCTGCACACGCTGTGTGCGGGTGTGCGACGAGATCGAGGGCGCTCACGTCTGGGACATCAGCTACCGCGGAGAGTCCGCTCATCTGATCACCGAGATGAACAAGCCGTGGGGCGAGTCAATGTCATGTACCTGGTGCGGCAAGTGTGTCGCTGTGTGCCCGACCGGTGCACTGTCCTACCAGGGCCGCGCCGTCGGCGAGATGGAACATGACCCGGCCATGATCAAGCGCCTTGCGCTTGCCCGCAATCGCCACGAATGGCTCTACCCGGAGGAGGCCAAGTGACACGAGCACGAATTGCCACCGCGTGGCTAGGAGGCTGCTCTGGATGCCACATGTCCTTCCTGGACATGGACGAATGGCTGTTTGAGCTGGCTGAAGTCGCCGACGTGGTCTACAGCCCGATCGCCGACGTCAAGGAGTTCCCGCAGGACGTCGATGTGACCTTCGTCGAGGGAGCGCTCGCCAACGAGGACAACCTCCGGGAAGCGCTTCACATCCGGGAGAACTCCCGCCTGGTGGTTGCCTTCGGCGACTGCGCTGTATCCGGAAATGTGACCGCCATGCGCAACCCGCTCGGGGATCCAATCGAGATCGTCAAGGCGGTCTATGTGGACGCCCCCGACCGCGACGGGCAGATCCCGGAGAAGGAAGGAATCGTTCCTCCGCTACTGCCTCGGGTCCTGCCGGTGCACAAGGCGATCAGGGTGGATGCTTTCCTCCCCGGCTGCCCTCCGCCCGCAGACCGTATCCAGGCCGCTCTAGAAGCCCTGCTCGAGGGCGCCCTTCCCCCGAATCGGGGCGAAGCCATCCGATGGGGTTGAGGTAAGAGATGAGTAACACAGTCATCATTGATCCGGTGACCCGAATCGAGGGTCACGCCAAGATCGCAATCGAACTCGACGACGCCGGCGCAGTCGACTCAGCCCGGTTCTCCGTAGTGGAGTTCCGTGGATTCGAGGAGTTCTGTAAGGGCCGGCCGGTTTGGGAGATGCCGAGCCTGACCGCACGCACGTGCGGTATCTGCCCGGTCAGCCACCTGCTCGCTTCCGCCAAGGCCGGCGACGCCATCATGGGTGTCCGGATTCCTAGCACCGCGGTCAAGCTGCGCCGGGTAGTCAACCTCGGCCAGTTCATCCAGAGTCACGCCTTGAGCTTCTTCCACCTGAGCTCTCCGGACATGCTGCTGGGTTGGGACCACGATCCCGCAACGCGGAACGTGTTCGGCGTGATGAGCGCCGAGCCCGAACTGGCGCGACGCGGCATCAGGTTGCGCGGGTTTGGCCAGCGGGTCCTCGAGGCCATTGCCGGCCGCAAGGTTCATTCACCGGGAATAGTGCCCGGCGGCATAGCCAACCCGATGACCGAGGAGGTGCGAAGCGAGATCCTCGCCGGCCTCGACGAGGCACAGCAGACCGCTGAGGACGCGCTTGCGATCTTCATCTCGATGATCGGTAAGTTCGAGCGGGAGATCAATAACTTCGGGCTCTTCCCCAGCTTGCATCTCGGCCTTGCCAACGATGCGGGCACGTGGGAGAACTACGACGGTCACCTGAAGTTCGTCGATGCCGACGGCAACGTCGTCGCCGACAACGTCGACCCGGCCAACTACCGGGAGCTCATCGGCGAGGCCACTAGGCGAGACTCGTACCTGAAGTCCCCGTACTTCAAGCCGATGGTTGCACCCGGCGACAACGTCAACGAGGGCATCTACCGGGTTGGGCCGCTGGCCCGGCTCAATGTCTGCAAGACAATGGGGTCGCCTTTGGCCGACGAAGCGCTCGAGGCGTATCGGGAGAGGGCCGGGGGAACGGCTAACTCGTCGTTCTTCTATCACTACGCCCGACTGATCGAGATTCTGGCGTCTACCGAGCTGATGCGGGTGTTCGTCGAGGACGACTCGATTCTCGATGCGAATGTCCGTGCGACGGCCGGAGTGAACCATCGCCATGCGGTGGGAGTGTCCGAGGCACCCCGGGGAACTCTGTTCCACGACTACTCGGTGGATGAGTCCGGCCTGCTCGAAGACGTCAACATGATCATTGCGACGGGTCAGAACAACCTGCCGATGAACGCAACGGTTCTTCAGATTGCCAAGGAGTGGGTCGACGGGCCGGAAATCCCGGAGGGGATCCTCAACCGCATTGAAGCCGGGATTCGGGCTTTTGACCCGTGTCTGAGCTGCTCGACGCATGCCGTCGGCAAGATGCCGCTGGATGTGACTCTCCTCGACCATGAGGGCACCGTGCTGTCCTCGGTGAGGCGGGGCTGAGAGGCGGCCTTGCGTTCACTGGTTATTGGCTACGGCAACGACCTGCGCTCGGATGACGGCGCAGGTCGTGTCGTTGCCGACCGAATCAGCGCCCTCGAACTGCCCGGCGTGTCAGTTCGGTCGGTGATGCAGCTGACCCCCGAACTCGCGCTCGAGATGGCAGAAGCGGAGACCGTGGTCTTTGTCGACGCCAGCGTCGATGTGAGCGAGACAACCGCTACCCGGGTGGTGCCCGACCCCGAGGTCCAGTCGGCAATGAGCCACTACAGCACCCCGGAGAGGCTGCTCGCCATGACGGCAACAGTAGGTACACCACCGTCGCAGGCTGTGGCCATCTCGATTCCGGTGACCGACATCGGGCTGGGGATAGAGCTGACGCCGATGACGGCCATCGGCGTCGATCAAGCCGTCGCCATGGTCGAAGAAATCGTCACCCGCTAGCGCTCGCCTGGAGTCAGGAGGCCGCGCTCGTACCCGGCGCCGACCGCCCCCGCCCGGTCTTTGACCCCGAGCTTCTCGTATATGTGAATCAGGTGAGTCTTGACCGTGGCCTCGCTGATGAACAGCTGCGCCGCAATCTCCTTGTTTGTAGCCCCCTTCGCCATTGTCGCCAGAATCTCCAGCTCACGATCGCTGAGCGTGTCTCTGGACGGCTGACGAACCTGCCCGAGGAGCTGTCTCGCCACAGGGGGCGAAAGCACCGACTCACCAGCTGCGGCAGCTCGCACGGCCTTGCGCAACTCGTCTCGGGGTGTGTCCTTCAGCAGATAGCCCGTTGCCCCTGCCTCGATGGCAGGAAGCACATCGCTTTCCGTGTCGTAGGTCGTGACAATGAGGACACGGGCGCTCAGGCCACGGTCGACGATCTCGCGCGTGGCTCCGACGCCGTCGAGCACCGGCATTCTCAGATCCATCAGAACAACGTCGGGTTCAAAGACTGCGATGCGGTCAACCGCCTCTCGCCCATTCTCCGCCTCGCCGACAACCTCGAAGCCGGGATCCCCGGCGAACAAGCCGCGCAACCCGTCCCGGACGACCGGATGGTCGTCGGCGATCAGGACACGAATCGGGGTTTCACTCATCTACTGCACCTTCGGTTTCGATGGTAATGGCGATCGCCGTTCCCTCGCCGGGCGCAGACTCCACCTCCATCACGCCCTTGACGTCTTCGACGCGCTGCCGCATTGCGGCCAGACCGTAGTGACCTTCGGCTGTCGGCCTACCGGCATCGAAGCCCACGCCGTCGTCGCGAACGTCAAGAGCAACAGCCCGACCCAGGAACGACAGGGTCACGCCCACCCGGGTGGCCCCTGCGTGCTTGGCAACGTTCGCCAATGCCTCCTGAGTGGCCCGAAGCAGGGTCACCTCGACATCCGGGTGCAGGGGTTGCGGCTCACCAGTCGTGTGGACCTCGACTTCGACACCCTCAGCATCCGACCACTGTGCCACCACCTCAGCAATGGCGTCGGGCAACCGACTCCGCTCCAGCGGCCCCGGACGGATCGCCTGGACCGACCGCCGCGCCTCCTCGAGGCTGTCTCGGGCAATACCCTGCGCAAGATCGAGATGCCTCCTCAGCTCGCTCTCGTCTCCCCACGACTGCTCTGCCGCCTCTATCTGGGTGATGACACCGGTCAGCCCTTGCGCGATGGTGTCGTGGATCTCACGCGCCATTCGCTGCCGCTCATCGAAAACACCGGCCTCACGGGCCTGGGCAACAAGCTGAGCGTGGAGCCCAACATTTTCGGCGAGCGTCTCCTCGAGCTGCTGCACGGTGCGCTTTCGCTCGTCGGCTACGTCGGTGAGTCTCGCCCCGCCGTATAGGCCGATCCACACCGCCGCCGTCTGAATCGCAACGATTCCGCCGTAGATCAACCAGGCGCTGAGCCGCCGATCGTTGATGATGATGGTGGCGTGCACCACGAGGCTCGCTGCGGTAACGCCGACGAAAGAGGTCCACCAGGGTCGCAGCAGAGCCGCGTGGTAGAAGCCCGAGATGCCGTAGACCAGGAACACGGGGCTTTGCCACATGAGGGCCATACCGAAGGCAAAGAAGCCGACAAGGTATATCCGTAGCGCCCACTGGCTGAGCTCTGTGGGTCTTCCCGCCCGGCTGAGCACAAGCCATGTCCAAAGCGCCGCGAGCACGGCCAGTCCGGCCGTTTTCTCATCCCATCTCCCGATCAGGGCAATTGCCGATGAAATGGCCAGGCCAACGTAGGCAGACCAGACGAAGAATCGGTCCATCCAGGTCTCCCACGACCCCAGCGTCGGGCTATCTGCCATTCCTAGCTCCCGCTCGTCGCTCCAACGAGCATCACTCCCAGCGGAATACCCGGATCGCCAGCAAGCCAACAACGACGACGTAGACGGCCATGACCAGAAGGTGGGCAACATCCACTGTGCCGGAGAACCACGCATCATCCATGGCCCCCACAGCAGCTCCCAGCGGCGTCAGATCGCTGACGAACCGCAAACCGTCGGGCATGACCTGGCGGGGGATCCACACGCCGCCCAGGAACAGGAACGGGAAGTAGATCGACATTCCTATGGCTGCGCCCGACGAAGTCGTCCTTGCGATGGCTCCGACGAGCAGCCCAACCGAGAAGATGGATGCGGCCGACAGCAAGAAGACAAGCACGAACGCAACGAAGTTCTCGGGGAACACGACATCAAAAGCGACGATCGAAACAGTCATCGCCGCAATGAGTGCGAGGACGGCCACAACGATGTGTAGAGCCATCAACGCCCACAGCAGCCGGGCCGGATGGACGGGGGTGGTACGCAAACGCCGCAGTATCCCGAACTGGCGATAGGTCCCGAGAATGGGTGGCAAGGTCACGAGCCCCAACGTGGCCAGGCCCAAGCCGATTGCGATCGGGGTGTACGTGTCGATATACCGCAATCCGCCGAGATCAGCCGCCGGTTCGTCGCCGAAGCCGGGGAAGAAGTAGCCGAGGGCAAGCAGCAACACCGAAGGGAAGACCAGCCCAAAGAACAGCGCTATAGGGTCACGGAGAAAGAGCCTGGTCTCAGATTGGGCAAGCTTCATGGTGGCTGACGACGACATCACTTGCCCTCCTTGGTCAGAGCGAGGTAGGCATCCTCGAGGCTGTTCTGTTCTATCCGAAGCTCATGGGCAATGATCTGACGCTGGGCCAGGAACGAAGTGACGGCATGCACCGCATCGTCGGTGCCCGCGATTTCGACCATCTCCCCCTTCCGGAGAACGCCTTCGACGCCGGGAAGTGCGGACAACTCTGAGTCGGCCACCTCCGCAGAGGGTCGGAATCGAATGACCTGACCCGCTCCGATGCGCTTGATGAGACCGCTGGGCGTGTCGAGGGCGAGCACCCGACCCTGGTCGACGACCATGATGCGATCGCACAGCCGCTCCGCCTCCTCCATGAAATGGGTGACGAGAACGACTGTCACCCCGCTGTCACGGATCTGCTCGATCGTGCCCCACACGTCGCGACGAGCCTGGGGGTCGAGGCCGGTGGTCAGCTCGTCGAGTATTGCAATCTCGGGCGTTCCAATCAGGGCGAGGGCAATGGCAAGGCGTTGCTTCTGCCCGCCTGAGAGGCTCGAGTAGCCGGCGTTGGCTTTGCCCTCGAGGCCCAGCCGATCGAGGAGCGAACCCCAGTCTGCAGGTGTGTCGTAGAAGGACGCATAGAGCTCCAGGGCCTCATGGACCCGGATCTTGTCCTGCAACCTGCTCTCCTGCAGCTGCACACCCACTCGCTGCGCCACCTCGTAGTGGTCGCGCTGCGGATCCAGGCCGAGCACACTGATCGAGCCGCCATCGGGAACACGCAGGCCGGAGACCGACTCAACGGTTGTCGTCTTACCGGCACCGTTGGGGCCGACAATCCCAAAGATCTCTCCTGCTTCGACGCCAAATGAGATGCCGTCGACAACATTCGTTCCGCCGTAGTTCTTGATGAGGTTCTCTACCTCGATTACCGCCATCACCCTTCCTTTCTCGTTCTCCACAGAGTGAACCACCGGTATCCCGAGCGGTATCGACCGAGTGGCGATTTGTAGTCAACTGATCGGTTGATCGGGCGTACCATCTCCTGATCGATGACCCGCCTCACAGAGCCATGCACAATGTAACCAGGACGTGAGCCTCGAGCGAACAGGAGGAGCAATGGCCCGCCAGAAGGCAACGACCCCAGAGGAGCGAGCACGACAGCGCGCCAAGGAGTACTCGGACATGATGTGGCATGTGGCCACGTTCGTGATCATCAACGCCTTCCTTTGGTTCCTCGACCTGAGGGTCGGCGGAGTGGACTGGGCGTACTGGATCACGATCGGATGGGGGCTCGGCGTCGCCTTCCATGTCGCTTCGTACTACATCGATACAAGCGGTCGAGAGGGACGCAAGTACCAGCAGTTCCTCGCCGAGGAAAGGGCGAAGGAATCAGGAGATCAGAGCTGACCCCTCTGGCACGGAGGCAGCGACACGCGACGGTGAGACTCCCCCACAACTCTGGCGTCCCAAATCGGAATATGTTCCGCTCTCGGACGCCAGAACGGGGGTGGAGTGTGCCTCAGATCGCAGCTAGACCCGTGGCTTCGCGGGCCATCTGTTGGAAGCCCTCGGCCTGGGTACGGGCGTCGAGAGCGCCGCGACGCATTACCCGAGCCACTTCCTCGTCGTCATAGTTCTGATAGGCGCTCCGAATCGGCGCCAACTCAGCAATGACCGCCTCGGCAACGGCCTCCTTGAACTTCCCGTAGCCGCCGTGCGCATACTCGCCCACCAGATCGTCGATCGTCCCGCCCGTGCATGAGGACATGATCTCGAGCAGGTTCGAGATGCCCGGCTTGTTCTCGGGATCGAAGCGGACCTCCGGATCGGAGTCAGTCACCGCCGACTTGATCTTCTTCCGGACCACGTCTGGGGAGTCGAGGATGAGCACACGGCTCTTCTCATTGGGATCCGACTTGGACATCTTTGCGGTCGGGTCCGCAAGCGACATAACCCGGGCGGTCGTCTCAGGAATGAGGGCGTCCGGAACCGGGAAGACGTCTCCGAATCGGTTGTTGAACCGCTCCGCAAGATCCCTAGTCATCTCGAGGTGCTGCCGCTGGTCGTCACCAATCGGAACCAGATTGGCGTGATAGAGCAGGATGTCAGCGGCCATCAGCACCGGGTACGAATAGAGACCGAGATTGGCTGCCTCACCTCTGGCGACCTTGTCCTTGTACTGCGTCATTCGGTTGAGCACGCCGGTCGGCGTCATCGAACCGAGAATCCAAGCCAGTTCGCTGTGCTGCGGGACCTGACTCTGGAAGTAGAACAGGGAGTTGTCCGGGTCGATGCCGCAAGCCAGCAGCACCTTGGCCGCCTCGATGCGGTCCTGCTCGAACTGCTTCGGGTCGTAGTCGACCGTGATCGCGTGGAGGTCGACGACGCAATAGACGCAGTCGTACGAATCCTGCAGTTTCACCCAGTTGCGCAACGCTCCCAGGTAGTTGCCCAGATGAACGTTACCGGTGGGCTGTAACCCGGAAAAGACTCGTTGCCTATCCACTTTCGATCCTCTCGTCAAGAGAAAACGCCGGGGCTGGTGCCTCCGGCGTTGCTGAATGGCGCGCGAAGGCAGTTACCGCCTCGACCACCACCAGCTGTTGCTCAATGTCATGCGGCAGACATTACATCCGCAGAGGGTCTCGGACAATCTCGTGAATCACTCTGGCGTAGATACCGGCGCCATTACGCCGCACGCTACGCAAGACGCGAGAAAGGGGCCGGCGAACCGGCCCCTTCTCTCTTGTTACCGATCTTGGAGATCAGCCGGTGACGACAGGCGCTCCGGCATCGACCCAGGCGTTCCAGCCGCCGGGGAAGACCTTCCAGTTATCGAATCCGAGGACCCCGATTACCGGCATGGCGATGGTCGCCCGCCAACCAGACTTGCAGTGGATGATGAACTGCGTGTCGGTCGGGATCTTGGCGGTGTTCTCCGCCGTGGAGATGGTACGCAGCGGCGTCAGGATCGCACCTTCGATGTGACCCTCTTCAAACTCGCCGTCGCTGCGGACATCGAGGATGACGGAACCGGCGTCGAGAGCGCCCTGCACATCCTCGACGGAACGGATGATGCCCCATCCATCGGGAAGGGTGGACAGATAGTCATCGACGGCAGCAACGAGCTCGGGAGCAAACCCGGGATCGCCAAAGACCTCAGCCTCGACGGGGTCGGTCGAGACCTCTTCACCGGCCTCGGTCCAACCCAGGTAGCTGTCCTTGTACGCCAATGCGTTGTCGTAGCCCATCAGGCGGATTGCGGAAACCGCAACACCGGCACGGAAGCCGGACTGGCAGTACACGTAGACGGCCTTGTCGGTCGGGATCTTGTCAACATTGGCGGCGAGTTCACGCAGCGGGATGTTGATTGCGCCCGGGATGTGACCCTCTTCGTACTCGTTGGGCTGACGCACATCGATAACCAGACCACCGCTGGCAGCAAGTGCATCCTTGAACGAGGTGACGTCACCGACGTTCATCCACCCGTCGGGGATGGTGCTTTCGTATTCCTGGACGGCGGCAACCAGATCGAATTCCGGAGCTGCGGTCGTTGTGGTCTCCTCAGCCGGAGCCTCGGTTGTCTCGGCCGGAGCCTCGGTGGTTGTCTCCAGCGGCTGCGCGTCTCCCTGGGTTGCATCGGTTGTGTCGTCGTCGCCACCACAGGCGGCGGCGATGAGTCCGAAGGCGAGGACCAGCGCTATCAGAGACATGCGACGGAGCATGTTCATTGCTTTCCCTTTCTTGATGCGAGCTCGGCATTGCGAGCCCTTCTTGTGTCAAACTGCTTGTTTGTCTTCCTCTGCAGCCTCTTCGGCTGCTTCTTGCTCGAGTTCCTCCACCCACTTGGCGTGCTCGAGCCGGGCTTCATCGATATCGACGTAGCCACGGGTCATACCCGAGAGCGCCTTGTAGACGAAGGTGAAATAGAGATGCCCCACCAACAGCAACGTCAGTGCCAGCATCGAAAGATCGTGGATCACGGCAGCCCATGCCTGTCCGGTCGGACCTAGCGATGGCATGAAGAACCACAGCGCCAATCCGGAGGCGACTATTGAGGCCGAGAGGAGCATCACCAGGGCGTGATGCATCTTCTGACCTGCGTTCAAGCGCCCCTGCTTGGGCATGTTGGCGGTGTGCCCAAAGGCATACGACCAGAACCTCTTGATCCAGCGCCAGTCGTCCCGGTCGTACTTGAACGAGTCAACCATCAGCTCCTTGGCGCCCTCACGATCGACGATCAGATACACGATCGGCACCGACATGAACCCGACGGCAGCTACCCGGTGCAGCCACCGTGTCGCCCCACCCGGGGCGAGAAACGACAGGGCCGGCCACAGGATCACCAAGCCGGTGAGGAGGAGGATCAGGAACGAGCTGGCGAGGATGGCGTGGACGATTCTGGGCCGCTTGCGGTAGCGAAGGACCTCACGATCGCCGAGTGGAACCTTCTGCGTGGTCATTCGTCCTCCTCCTGCTCCTTCTCATCTCCGTGCCCGCTGATCACGCCCGCCGCTTCGAGCTCGTCGAGCTCCTCTTCGTGCCGTCGCCTGGCGACAACGGCTGCAGCTCCGGCGACAACCGCAGCACCGATGGTGATGCCGACGGAGGCAGGCTGAACGATCTTCTGCCATGCCTGCGCCATGAACGGCGTCTTCGGGTCGATCGGGATGTCAAGCAGCTCGGGATCATCTGGCATCACGACCAGCATCCCGAGCCCGCCGGCCTGCGTTTCGCCGTACACCTGAGCGTTCGGATAGCGGTTGCGCAGAGCGTCAGCACGACGATGTGCTTCGGCCCGGATCTCTTCGCGGGGCCCGTACTCGAGCGCCATGCTCGGGCAGGTTCCCACGCACCAAGGGCTGCCGCCGGCCTTGACTGTGTCTGCACAGCCGTCGCACTTGCTCGACTTGCCCTCCCACATCACCGGGATGTCATAGGGGCAGGCCTCGGTGCAGTACGAGCATCCGCTGCAGGTGCTGCGGTCGAGACGAGTGAGACCGTCTTCTTTGAACAGGGAACCGGTGGGGCACACAGCGATACAGGCGGCGTCACCGCAGTGGTAGCAGCGGTGGTTGTCCCACCCGCCGGTGAGGTTGGGGAACTCGCCATGAGTCTTTTCGATCAGCTCGATGTACTGCTGCCCGATACCGAGCTCGTTGCCGACCTTGCACGAGGCCACACATGCCTGACATCCGATGCAGCGGCCGAGATCGAGGAGGAATGCGTATTGACTCATGTCACACTCCCTCCTTGTCGAGTCTGACGAAGTTGACTCTCATCCCCGCTCCCCCGCTGATGGGATCGAGCTTGTACCGGGTCTGCAACTTCGTGTCGCTGGCACCCTTGCCATTGGCGTTGGTGAGCCCGGGTGCGTTCTGCCCGAATCCGTGCACCATGTACACGGCGTCCCGGCGAATCCGCTCGGTTGCCTTCACCTTGACCGGACCGCTGCGAGCACCGTCCTGGTTCTCCAGCATGACGTAGTCACCATCGGCCACACCGAGCTGCTCCGCAGCGTCGGCATTCACCCAGATTTCATTCTCCGGATCGATGTCATGCAAGACCGGTGTGTTCTGCGTCTTGGCGAAAGTGTGCACCGGGCTGCGCCCGTACAGAAGCCGGAAGAAGCCGGTCGGCGGCTCGTCGACGGGCTCGTATACCGGCATCGCTTCGTGGCCGGCCTCGGCAAGATCTTGTGAGTACAGCTGAATCTTCCCGGACCCGGTGCCGAAGGGCGACGACCCGTCGAAGTCCTCCAGGTATGGCTTCCCGTTCTGGGTGATGATTCCACCCTCTTCTCTGAGCCCCTCGATGTTGGAGCCGACCGAAATCAGCCGCTTGTCGATGTACTCCTCGATGTTCTCCCACTTGTAGAAAGCGTCGAGACCGACCCGGGTGCCGAGCTCACGGGAGATCCACCAACCGGGTTTCGTGTCGTAGAGAGGATCAACAGCCGGCTCGCGCAGCGCGATGTACGGTGTCCTATGGGAGACGGTCAACAGGTCTTCGTACCGCTCCAGGTAGGTCGCCTCAGGCAGCACGACATCCGCCCAAGCGATGTGCTCCTGGGGCAGAACATCGATGGCAACCACGAACTCGAGAGCCTTGAGAGCCTCAATCGTCTTCTGCGGGTTCGGGATCGAGTTGAGCATGTTGACCCCGTAGGCAATGAGGCCCTTGATCGGATACGGATCGCCGGAAATCATTGGATCAATGAGCTCCTGCATCGCCGTTGGGCCCCGCATGAACGACTCACGTACCCCGTCGGCCCGGGCCTTGCCGGTCGGGCCGAGAGGCAGTTCCGCAGTCTCCTCGCCGGGCTCGGCAGAGCAACCGCCTGAGCTGCCGGCGACGGTGTAGGGCGGGTGCGGGTACGTTTCCAGGTAAGCGCTCTTGTTGAAGTACATCCCGCCTTCCCGGCCGTAGGCACCGAGAAGCGTGTTGACCAGGTAGGTAGCCCGCATCCGCTGACTGTCGTTGCCGTACCAAACCGTGTGACGTCCGGGGATGACCGCGGCGCGCGGTAGATTTGCCCCCATGACCTGAGCTGTCTCCCGAATCTGGGCGGCCGGGAGGTCGGTGATACCGGCCGCCCAGTCGGGAGTGAACTCGGCGACATGAGCCGCCAAATCGTCAAAGCCCTCGGCCCATTCCGCGACATAGGCCTTGTCGTAGAGATCCTCGGCGATGAGAACGTTCATCCAGGCCAGCATCAGCGCAGTGTCGGTGCCCGGCTTGATGGGCAACCAGTAGTCGGCCTTGGCCGCAACACTCGAGAACCGCGGATCTACCACGATCACTTTGGCGCCACGGGCGTGAGCGTTGGCGAAGTCCTGCATCACCGTGTTGCGCGCATCCTCCCCGATGTGGCTGCCGATGAGGGTCATCGCCTGGATGCCATCCCAATCGACCGGTTCATGACCGCCGACGGCCGACCCATAAGTCAGAGTTGCCGCCTCATCACGGGGGCTGAGGCAGAGCGAGGATGATGGCTTGGCTGCGTTGGGGGTCCCCCAGGCTTGGGCAAAGTGATCGGCGAACCAGTGATCACCGGATGTATGGGCGAAGACTGCGAGGCTTTCTTCGCCGTACTTGTCTTTGATGTCGAGCAGCGCCGCGGCCGTGTAGTCGAGAGCTTCTTCCCAGGTGACCTCTCTGAACTGGCCCGACCCACGTTCGCCGGTTCGAATCATCGGCGATTGGAGTCGGTCGGGGTCGTACATGAACGAAACGCCACCCTGGCCGCGGGCGCAGAGCATGCCTCTGCTCTTCGGGTCCTTGGGGTTGCCATCGATCTTGCGAACGACGCCATTGACAGTTTGCACAACGATGCCGCAATGCCATGGGCATACGTCACAAACGTTGTAAGTGGTCTCGATCGCGCCTTCGCGGTACCAGGGATCTTGTGCGTTGAGCATCCCGTTGACGGCGCCGATCGAGGCCGTAGGAGCCATTACTGCTAGCCCACCGGTAGCCAAGCCACCCTTGAGGAACGCACGACGCGTGATGTCGAGCTTTACCCGTGCCACGATTCCGACCTCTTTTTCGAACGATTCGCTTCGCCGCATATGCGACGGAGCGAATCCGATTGTTGCATTCGCCCTCAGCCATATACAGATGCCGATATGTCCCTCTGCCGGGGACCAAGGGCCTGAGGCGGAAGTCCCGCCAAAACGAGGACCAAAGGACCCATCGGCGGGACCGAGGTCCCTAGGCCCCCGGCATGCCAGAAACTGGTATGCAAGACCAGGCTTGACCGCAGAAACCATCTAGTCCATACTGCGCGGCCAATGAACAGCAACGTGATCATCATTACTTAGGCGCCACGCCCCACTGATGGGCGTGTGCGCCCCTGCGACCCTCCGCAAGAGCGGGGGGTTTTCCTTATCGGGAGCGGCAATGGGCAAGCAATCCGTCGAGATCTATGACACAACTCTCCGCGACGGCACTCAGCAGGAGGGCATCTCGCTGACGGCGCGGGACAAACTCAAGGTGGCATCTCTCCTGGACAGCCTGGGAGTCGCCTACATCGAGGGTGGCTGGCCGGGAGCAAACCCCAAGGACGATGAGTTCTTCCAACGGGCCAAGACCGAGCTCAATCTCGAGTCGTCAACGCTGGTGGCATTTGGCGCAACCCGCAAGGCCAACGCCAGACCGGAGGACGACGAGCAGCTCGCCGCCCTGCTTGCAGCCGACACAGATGTCATCTGCCTCGTCGGAAAGACGTGGGACTATCACGTCGAGCACGCCTTGCGCACCAGCAACGACGAAGCGCTGGCGATGATCGGTGACTCCGTCGAGTATCTGCGCTCTCAGGGGCGCAGGGTCTTCTTCGATGCCGAGCACTTCTTCGACGGTTATCGGGCCAATCCGGGTTTCGCCGTCAACGCACTTCGGGTCGCCCACGACGCCGGGGCGGAGCGGCTCGTGCTCTGCGACACCAACGGTGGGTTCCTATCTCACGAGGTACAGCGGATAGTCGGCGAAGTGGGAGAGGCCTTGGGTGATGCAACTCTGGGCTGTCATTTCCACAACGACTCCGGCATGGCCGTCGGCAACTCGATCACTGCCGTCCTCGAAGGCGTCTATCAGGTGCAGGGCTGCATCAACGGCTACGGCGAGCGGACCGGGAACGCAGATCTCTGCTCCTTGATCCCGAACCTCGCGCTGAAGATGGGTTTCGAGACCATCCCGGAGGAGCGGCTCCCCCGGCTGACGCGGGTCTCCCATCACCTGGCCGATCTAGTGAATCTGACTCTCGACCCACACATCCCGTACGTGGGAAGCTCTGCGTTCACTCACAAAGCGGGTCTCCACACCTCGGCCCTGGCCCGGCGCAGCGATGCCTACGAGCACATGAGCCCGGACTCGGTTGGCAATGCCACCCGGGTCGTCGTCTCGGAGCTTGCCGGCCGGTCTACGGTCCTGGCCAAGGCGCAGGCGCAAGGCCTCGAGCTGTCATCGCAGGATGCGCAGCGGGTCGTTGACCGCATCAAGGAGCTCGAGCATCTGGGCTATCAGTTCGAGGCCGCAGACGGATCGTTCGAGCTTCTGTTGCGCGAGGCGCAGGGTTGGGAACAGGACTTCTTCGAGCTCGAGTCGTACCGCGTGTTCGTCGAGCACCGAGACGAACAGGTCATAGCTGAGGCAACAGTCAAGGTTCACGTCGGCGATGAGCGCGTCGTCACAACCCGTGAGGGCGATGGGCCGGTGAGCGCCCTCGACCGGGCATTGCGTGCGGCTCTGATCAGAACGTTCCCGGAGGTGGCAGACATCCACCTGACCGACTACCGGGTGCGCGACCTCGATTCCAGTGATGGCACCAGCGCTCGGGTTCGTGTCCTCACCGAGCACTCAGACGTTGAGGCGAGCTGGGGCACCGTTGGCGTGCACGAGAACATCATCGATGCCTCCTGGAAGGCTGTCGTTGAAGGCCTGGTCATCGGGTTGCTGCGTCACGTCAAGCGGAACGGTGTGGGCTGATGCAATCAGCTTGGAGTTCGGTACAACCGAACTCCACACAGGGGCGATGCAATCGAACTCCACACAGCTAGCCCAAACCCCATCTCGCAGCGGGTCCGGCGCCGAATCCAGTGCATGGCGACGAAACTCCATCCCCTCACCACGCCTGCGCCGGTGCGCCGCCCGGTGATGCTGCAGTCGTGGAAGCGGCTCACCTACGTTCACTGGCCTGTAGCCCCCGAGCAGGTCGATCGGAACCTGCCCGCCGGGCTGACGGCCGACACCATTGAGGGCTCGGCCTGGGTCGGTCTGGTTGCCTTCGAGATGCAGCGTATTCGCATTCCCCGGACGCCGGCGATCCCATACTTCGGCACGTTCCCGGAGACGAACGTTCGCACCTATGTACGGGACTCCTCGGGCCGTCCCGGTGTGTGGTTCGATTCCCTCGACATCACCCGCCTGCTCCCGGTGGCGGTGGCCCGGACCGCATATCGGCTGCCCTACATGTGGGCGGAGATGGCTATCCGAGAAACAGGGGACAGCACCGAGTACCAGACGCGACGGCGCTGGCCGGGACCGCAGAACGCGTCGAGCCGACTGTCGGTCACGCCGGGTCCGGCAATTCCCGAGGACGCGCAGAGCCCTCTCGAGCGGTTCCTGACGGCTCGTTGGGGCCTCTACACGATGCTGGGCTCCCGGCTGGCCTATGCCCCCGTTGATCATCCGACCTGGCCGCTGCAGAAGGCAGCGCTGGTTCACTTGGACGACCAGCTCGTCGCCGCCGCGGGCTACGAAATTGGGACCACGGAGCCGATCGTTCACTACTCGAATGGCGTGGATGTTCGCATCGGCCTCCCCCGTCGGGTGGAAGCTCGCTCACCGGCCACCGTGTCCTAGGGCACCGACTCGAGAGTCCCCAAGGCGGCAACTGCACGCATGGTGGCCATGGCGCTGGGCCGGCGGGTCGACGGCCGCTCCAGTCCGGGAAGGCCTGCCGGGGGATATGCCCGCAGCAACGGCCAGGTTCCGTCCTCTCGCTGGAACTCCACCAGTCGGTCAACGGCGGGCTGGATGCGATCATCGGGAGGTCCGGTGCGGCCAACGAAGTCGATGACCTCGATGAGATCCACTCGCCAGTCGAGCGGGAAGGTTGGTGCCAGCCAGGTCTCTGCCTTGGCCGGGTTGACCGCCAGCGGCACCACCTCGCCACCTGAGGTGTAGATGAGGCGACGTTCGAGGAACGCTCGCCTGGTCTCCGCTATCAGGGGCTCACCATCAGCGTGTCCGGCAGCGGCAAGAGCGCGTGACGTACGCAGGAGGCCGACGAGACAGGTCGTTTCCGCCAGGCAGCCCCCGTACTTCGTCTTGAGGTAGCCACCCCACTCGGCTGCCGGCGTAGGGCGTCGATCTGCGCCGGCGACCCTGATCTCTTGATGCCGCAGAATCCACTGCAGCTGGCTGTGTGCGTGCTCGGCGAACCCACCCTCGAGATAGACCAGAGCTGCGATTCCTACGTAGCAGCTGAGTACACCGTCGCGGCTACCTGATATCGAAAAGGCCCCCTCATCCGTATGGCCGACGGCCGCGAGGAACTCGATGCCCCGTCGCGACTGATCACAGTTCCGAGACAGACCGAGATCCTGCAGTGTCTTGACCATCCACAGCGTGGGCAGGAGCCGATTCAGCTCCCGGTTGTGACTTCCCCAACTCCCGTCGGCACGCTGGGCGGCCAAAGCGGCCACAACCGGCGGAGACTCGGCGATCGCAGCCTGCAGTCGCGTCACATCGGCTTCTGAATCCTCCAGCCGGGCCAGATGCACCGCCACGAACGGGTTGTCGCATCCAGCGAGGTACTCACGTGCCTGCTTGAGATCGGGAAGCCGCAGCACCGCTACAGAGCCTTTGCGCCCATACGGATCGGCTTGCGGGCCCGGTCGCACTGATTCGTGGTTGCTCCTGGCATACACCGTTTCTACCGGTGATCTGCCCCGTCGCCCAGGGCAGTTCGTACCTATTCGGCCGGACCCGCGAGTACGGCTAACTTGCCGGTATGAGCTACTTGACTGCGATCGATCTCTGGAACATGGCTCGAGTTGGCCAGCCTGAGCCGCATCTCGACGGCCACTTCGCCATCGTTCCCGTCACTACCTACGACCTCGACGAGAACGAGGGAACAACCCGCCTGTGGCGGGTGACCGATGTCGGTGAGAAGCGACCCATTACCAGCTCCGCCCGCTCGAGCTCGCAGCCGGCGTTGTCCGCAGATGGCACCCGCCTGGCTTTCATTCGCAAGCCTGAAGCCGACGCCAAGCCTCAGCTGCACCTCATGGACCTTGCGGGAGGCGAACCGGAGTGCATAACAGATCTGCCGCTGGGCGTCGCTGCTGCGAAGTGGTTACCCGACGGCCAGGGCCTCGTCGTTGCCGCCCCCCTATTCGACGGCTTCCCCAGCATCGCTGCCACTGCGGAGGAGCTCGAGCGCCGCAACGAGGCAGGAACGGAGCCGGTGGCAACGGAAAGAACCGTCTATCGATTCTGGAATCGCTGGCTTGTTGCAGGCGAGATCCACCACCTGTTCCGCCTCGATGTCGATTCCCAGATCCTCACCGACTTGACCCCCGAACTGGATCGGCTGATTGCTCTTGATGACGTCGGCGCGGTATTCGACGTCTCGCCGGACGGCGGTGAAGTGGCTTTCACCGTGGACATCGAGCCCGACCCGCGCCGCCGGGTCCGCTTTGCCGTTCATACCGTATCGATCGCCGACCCGAGCCCGCAGCTCCTCGAACCCCGAGATTCGCTCCCCGCCCAGCAGTTCCGTCCCCGCTACAGCCCGGACGGCAGGCACATCGCATTCGGAGAACAACACGAACCCGACTACTACGCCGACCAGGTGAAGCTGGTCAGCTTTGACCGGGAGACGAAACAGAAGCGCGATCTGGCCCCGTGGTGGGACAGGTCTGCCGGTGGCTGGGAGTACACGGTCGACTCCGACCTGGTGCTCCACGCCACAGATGAGGGCAGCATGGCCGTGTTCCTCCTCCCCCACGGCACGGACACGCCGACACAATTGACCGCCGAGGACTATTCGCACGGTCCGCGCCCAACCCGGGGACCCGTTTGGCTCCGCACAGAATCGCCGGCTCGTCCCGCCGACGTAGCCATCCTCGCCGAAAGCGGGATCCGCACGGTCGGTGGCTTCAACAACGCGGCCCTTGAAGATCTGGCGCTGGGACCAACCGCCGAGTTCACCTTCAATGGTGCCGCCGGAACTCCCATCCAGGCTCATGTTGTCTATCCGCCCGGGTTCGACGGCTCGCGAAAGTGGCCGCTGCTCCACAACATCCATGGCGGACCGCACAACGCTTCCGGCGGTTCGTGGCACTGGCGGTGGAACACCCAAGCGTTTGCCGCAGCCGGCTACGTCGTTGTAACGGTGAACTTCCACGGCTCCGACTCATTCGGTGATGACTTCACCCGATCAATCCGGGGGGCGTGGGGTGACAAGCCGATGCAAGACATCATGGCTGCCACTGATCACTTGCTGGCTCAGGGGTTCATCGATGAGAACCGAATGGCGATTGCGGGAGGATCGTACGGCGGCTACCTGGTGAGCTGGTTGATCGGCCACACTGACCGGTTTGCGACAGCAATCTGCCATGCCGGCGTCACCGACCTGCTCGGACAGTGGGCCAGCGACGTGACCGCCGGACGCGAGGCCGCCGTTGGCGGAACCCCATGGGAGGACCTCGACGCCGTGTTGCGCTGGAGTCCGGTAGCCCACACTGAAGACATGAAGACACCAACGCTGGTCATCCACGGCGAGAAGGACTACCGGGTTGTCATCACCCAGGGCCTGGTTCTCTATGGGATCCTCAAGCAGAAGGGCGTCGACGCCAGGCTCGTCTACTACCCCGACGAGGGCCACTGGATCGAGAAGCCGGGTAACTCGGTGCACTGGTACAACGAGTTCCTCGACTGGCTGGACCGCTACATAGGAAACGGGCCAACGCCGTGACTTCGTACCACATGGACCCCGACGAGTTCCGCAGGCGCGGGTACGAGATGGTCGACTGGGTCGCCGACTACCTTGCCAACGTCGCTGAGTATCCGGTCAACTCGCACGTTGAGCCGGGGGCAATCAGGGACGCACTCCCCGCGGCCGCGCCGGAGCACCCCGAACCGTTCGTAGACGTCATGCGGGATCTCGACGGGATCATCATGCCCGGTGTCACTCACTGGCAATCGCCGAGCTGGTTTGCCTACTTCCCGGCCAACAGTTCGGGGCCCTCGCTGCTCGGCGAGATGGCGGCCGCCGGTCTGGGTGTCCAGGGCATGCTGTGGTCGACATCTCCGGCGGCAACCGAACTCGAGACGGTGGTAGTCGACTGGTTCGTCGATCTGCTCGGCCTGCCTGAGGAGTGGAAGACAACAGGGCCCGGCGGCGGCGTGATTCAGATGAGCGCGTCCGATTCGTCGCTCGTGGCGTTGGTGACGGCCCGGGAGGTTGCCACGCAGCACGCACCCCTGGACAAGCTCGTCGTCTACGCATCCGATCAGACCCACTCCTCAGTAGAGAAGGGAGCACGGATCGCCGGGTTCTCGCATGTCCGCATCATCCCCACCGATGCCGAATACGCCATGGATCCTGGAGCCCTGGCTTCCCAGATTGCGGCGGATCGCGCCGACGGGCTCCACCCTGCGTTCGTAGCCATCAGCATCGGGACCACGGCGACCACCGCCGTCGACCCGGTGCGGGCAATCGCAACGATCGCCCGGGAGAACGACATGTGGGCACATGTCGACGCAGCCTATGCGGGCAGTGCCATGATCTGCCCGGAGTTTCGCCGCCACCAGGATGGCCTCGAGCTGGTCGACAGCTACACGTTCAACCCACACAAGTGGATGTTCACCAACTTCGACTGCAACCTCTACTACGTGGCCGACCGCCGCCCGTTGCTCGACGCCATGAGCATCCTGCCTCCGTATCTGCGCAACGAAGCGACTCTGTCGGGCAAGGTGATCGACTATCGCGACTGGCACGTACCGCTGGGGCGCCGGTTCCGGTCTCTCAAGCTCTGGTTCGTTCTGCGTCACTATGGGGCGGAAGGGATTCGCTATCACATCCGGGAGCACATCCAGTTGACCCAGGATCTCGCCATGCGTCTGAACAACGATCCCCGGTTTGAGGTGGTGGCCCCGCACCCGTTTGGCCTCGTTGTCTTCAGGCACGTAGATGGCAACGAAGCGACAACAGATCTGGCGAATCGACTCAACGCGTCGGGGAGGGTCGCAGTTACGCCAACAACCCTGGGAGAACAGAGCGCAATTCGGGTTTCCATCGGGCAAACGACGACATCATCCACCCACGTCAACGCACTGTGGGAGATGATCGATAATGCAGGCGATGGAACCGACATCTGAAGTAGCCGCATTCAACACCAGACTCGAAGCCGACCTGGCTGTGGCGATCCTCGACGAAGCCGGGATCGACGCTCTGGTCACGGCCGACAACCTGGGTGGCGCCTTTCCGATGATGCAGATGATCACGGGTGGCTACAAGGTGCTCGTGCTGACGGCGGTGGCCGATGAGGCTCGTGAGATCATCGCCACCGATGCGGCCGATGAGCCAAGCCCGCATCCCCGCCAGCCCGCGATCTACCGGTTCCTGAGCAAGCTGACTCCCGCCCAGATGGTGATGCTGCTTGCTGCCCTCGGCGCCAGCATCGTGGCGACGCTCTACGCCGTGACCCAGGGACCCCTCTAGTCGGACTCGCCGCGGAGCCAGCCCAGGAACTCACGCATCATGAAGGCGGTGGCTCCCCACATGGTCCCCTCGGGGAAGTCGTAGAACCACATGCGGCGGCCAAACCACAAGGACGTCCGCCACCGGCCGTCATCGAGAAGTTCCATCATGGTCGGTTCGATTACGGCTGCGACTTCTTCCTCCTGCAGCACGTACTGATCTGGACGCCGCACCTTGGCCACGACCGGAACGATCAAGTTGCGCCGGCTGCGCGTCGTAGTTGGGCTGAGCCCACCGACTACCTCGACACCATCGGGAGGTAACCCGATTTCCTCGCATGCCTCCCGGATTGCGGTCGCTTCCGGTGATTCTCCCGGTTCCAGCCGCCCACCCGGGAAGACAACGTCGCCGGGATGGGTACGCATATGGTCGGGGCGTCGGGTGAGGATCACTCGAACCCGCTGGTGCTGATCGCGATAGAGCGGCACCAATACCGCCGACTTAGCCTCGGCTGGGTACTGGACCGATGGCAATGCCTCAAGACGGGTCCAAATGTCGTGCACGGACGCACCTTACGGGATAGCTGGATAAGCTGCGGTCGATGGCACAGCTACTTGGTCACGATCCGCGGTACTCACCGCGCCTGGTACTTCGCCCATTTCGGCGCAAGGACACAACACCGGTGCACGAAGCGGTGCGCGCATCTCTGCCCGAGTTGGCCGAGTACCTCCCCTGGGCAGTCAACTACCAGAGGAGCGTTACCGCCCAGTTCGTCCGGGACTCGATCGGCGCCTGGGCAAGCGGGCGTGCCTTCGATTTCGCCATTCGGGCACTCGATGACGAAGCCCATCACCTCGGCAATGTCTCGGTCTGGTTCACGTCACGAGTCAACTCGATCGGCGAGGTCGGCTACTGGATTCGCAGCGACGCGACCGGCGAGGGGTTTGGCACTGAGGCCACGGCGCGAGCACTTCAGATTGCCTTCGAAGAGCTCAAAATGCACCGGGTAGTCACCCGGATTGCCGTAGGCAATTTGGCATCAGAGCGCATTGTTCAGAAGCTCGGGTTCCTGAAAGAAGGCACCCTCCGCGATGAGGTCAAGGTGGGACACGAGTGGTTGGACCACACGGTCTGGGGCCTACTTGATCGGGAGTGGAGATACGAACGGCGCCGCTACGAAGCCGAAGCCTGGGTCTGACTGCACTCAGACGCGGGCAGGGCGGGAACCTAGGGGCGTCCGCAAAGCGTTTCATCTGGAGCAACACTCGTTAGGGTGCCGGTATGGACCGACGCACACTGCAGATGATCCAACGCGGGCTGACCGCAGCCGTCAGTGTTGTGCTGGCGCTGATTGTGATCACGTCGTTCCGGAACCTGCTGGAGCCACCGGGGGCCACCCAAGCACCGAGTACGACGGCACCGGTTGCCGCCGCCGGTGACACTGATGAAACCCCGACGGAGACCACTGTCGAGGAACCAGGATCCGGCGAGGACGGATCGGACGTCACCCAGGATACGGTGACAACCACTACAGCCGCGGTCGCCATCCCCGCAGTCTGCCTCGAAGAGCCTCCCGAGGAGAACGAAGGCACGACTGTGCTGCGTGTGTTCTTCCCGTGTGGTGGCACGGATCTAGCCAGGGGTACCTACGTCTACCGGGTTGTCCCGGCTACAGATCTCGTCCTCACTACGACCATGCGGGAGATGACTGCCGGGCTGGACCTCGAAGAGACGCAACTCGGCTTCCGCAATCCGTTGCCGGCAAGCGCCGACGGTTCGTTCCAGGGCGTCAGCATCGTCGACGGCACGGCCTACATCGAGTTCGGCAGCAACGACATCCTGCCTCCCGGGGTAGCAACTATCGAGGGTGCGCAGGTCTTCCTGTCGACTCTCAACGCCAACGTGTTCCAGTTCAGCTCGATCAGCGCGGTCGAGTACCGGCTGAACGGTTCCTGCGACGCCTTTTGGCAGCAGATCGGCGCCGAGGAGTGCGACCCGATCACCCGGGCCGAGTGGAGCGCCCAGCTGGGCTAGACGCGTCTGGCGTAGCGTCCGGCGCTATTACGCCGCTATCTACGCCAGACTCGGGTTTCGTGTCGCAATGCCGCGCACTTGGCTCCCCTGCCGCAAGCGGCAGCGGGGGCCTCATGAGTTCGGGGCCCCTTTCGAGGCTCCAGAGCCTTCTCGGATTGCATCGGCGAAGTCGCAGGCAATGTCGCGCACTCTGCTCCCCCGCCGCCAGCGGCGGGGGTGGCCTCAAAGATTTGGAGCCCCTTTCGGGGCCCGAAATCGCATCGGTAGGACTCGCCTGCCTTGCAGGCCAATGTCGCGCACTCTGCTCCCCCGCCGCCAGCGGCGGGGGTGGCCTCAACGAGATTCGGGCCCCTATCGGGGCCCGAACTCGTATCGGTACGATTCGGCGACGGAGTCGCCGAAACTCCGTGTTACATCATGCCGCCCATGCCGCCCATGTCGTGGCCGTGGCCACCAGCGGCGGGGAGCTCCTCTTCCTTCTCCTCGGCGACGAGCGCCTCGGTGGTGATGAGGAGAGCAGCAATCGAAGCAGCATTCTGCAGCGTGGCACGGGTCACCTTGGCGGGATCGATGATCCCGGCCTCGATGAGGTCCTCGTACTCACCGGTTGCGGCGTTGAAGCCGAAGCTTCCCTCGCCTGCACGCACATGCTCGACGACAACGCCACCCTCGTGGCCTGCATTGACGGAGATCTGCCGCAGCGGGGCTTCGAGTGCCCGGGCAACGAGCGCACGGCCGGCCTTGACGTCGTCAGAGCCGCCGCGGTTCTTGATCGCAGAACCGGCGCGGAGCAGAGTGACGCCGCCACCAGCGACGATGCCCTCTTCAACGGCCGCACGGGTTGCCTGAATGGCGTCCTCGATGCGGTGCTTCTTCTCCTTGAGCTCGACCTCAGTAGCCGCACCGACCTTGATGACGGCGACGCCACCGGACAGCTTGGCGAGGCGCTCCTGGAGCTTCTCCCGATCCCAGTCGGAGTCCGAGTTGTCGATCTCCTGGCGGATCTGCTTGACCCGGGCCTCGACCTCAGCGTGGCTGCCGGCGCCCTCGACGATCGTGGTGTCGTCCTTGGTGACGACGATCTTGCGGGCCCGACCGAGCATGTCGATCGTTACGCCGTCGAGCTTCAGTCCGACCTCTTCGCTGATGACGGTCGCACCGGTGAGGATGGCGATGTCCTGCAGCATGGCCTTGCGCCGCTCACCGAACCCGGGAGCCTTGACGGCTACCGAGCTGAAGGTGCCACGGAGGCGGTTGACGACGAGCGTGGCGAGAGCCTCGCCCTCGACATCCTCGGCGAGGATGAGGATGGTCTTGCCGGTCTGCATGACCTTCTCGAGCACAGGAAGCAGATCCTGCACCGAGGAGATCTTCTGGTTGGCAATCAGGATGTACGGATCCTCGATCACGGCCTCTTGACGGTCCGGATCGGTGATGAAGTACGGGGAGATGTAGCCCTTGTCGAACTGCATACCCTCGGTGAAGTCGAGATCGACGCCGAAAGTCTGGCTGTCCTCGACGGTGATGACACCCTCGTTGCCGACCTTCTTCATCGCCTCGGCGATGCGCTCACCGATGTTGCGATCTGCGGCCGAGTTGGCGGCCACGTAGGCAATCTGGTCCTTCGAGTTCGAGTCAACCTCGATGGCGACGTCGGCGATGGACTCGACGACGTTGGCGACGGCCTCTTCGATGCCGATCTTCAGTTCCATCGGGTTGGCACCCGCGGCGACGAGACGAAGCCCGTCCTGCACCATGGCCTGAGCCAGCACAGTTGCGGTCGTGGTGCCGTCACCGGCGACATCGTTGGTCTTGTTGGCGACCTCTTTGGCGAGCTGGGCACCCATGTTCTCGTACGGGTCGTCGAGCTCGATCTCCTTGGCAATGGTCACACCATCGTTGGTAATGGTGGGAGCACCCCACTTCTTCTCGAGGACAACGTTGCGGCCCTTGGGACCGAGCGTCGTCTTCACGGTGTTGGCGAGCTTGTCTACGCCCGCCTGGAGGCCGCGCCGGGCCTCTTCATTGAACTTCAGTTCTTTTGCAGCCATTTGGTAGCAGCCCTCCTAGGCCAGAACAGCGAGTACGTCGCGGGCAGAGAGGATGAGGTAATCAGTACCCTCAACCTTGACCTCGGTGCCGCCGTACTTCGAGTAGAAAACAACATCTCCGACGCTGACGTCGAGCGGAATCCGCTCCCCGTCCTTGAATTCGCCGGGGCCTACCGCAAGTACCTTGCCCAACTGGGGCTTTTCCTTGGCGGTATCGGGAATCACGAGTCCACTGGCAGTCCGCGACTCGGCCTCTTCCTCGGGCTTGACCACGATCCGGTCACCCAGGGGTTTGAGATTCATCCGACTTCCTCCTTCCGAGGGTTAGCAGTCTGATCTTTCGACTGCTAGAGCTTAGCACTCTCCCCAGGCAAGTGCTAGCGGTAATTCACACCGAAAGCACAAGAGTAAGTGAACCGAAACGGTTCAGGACATCTGAGTCCTATACGCTCAGATCTAGCGCCGTCTCCGTAGATCTCCAAACACGGTCGCTAGTTCTTCAGCGGTGAGGACCCCGGCAACCTCGCCTTCTGCGACGACCACGAGAACGCCGGCTGCTCCCTCGCGCATCGCGAGCGCTTCACGAAGCGGCGTGTCGGCGGCGACCACGTCGCCAGGGCCGATGGGGGTCATCGCATCCCGCACCAGAGTCCCCTGCCGAGAGGTGTCGTCAACTCGCCGCACCTCGCGGGTACCGAGCACTCCCAGCACCCGGCCGTCAACCGCAACCGGCAGGGACCGCAGCTTGTCGCCCCACCCGTGCATCTCCAGCGCAGCACCGACGGACATGTCACCATCGACGGCCAGCTCGGTTCGGCGCATGACATCGGCCACCGAAAGACCCTCGATCCGGGACATGAACTGCTCCTGGACGGCGGAAGTCGAAGCCGCCTCGTACAGGAACCAACCCACCGCAATGAACCAGATGGCTGTGAAATTGCCGAGTACCGCGACCAGAGCGATACCGGTCAGACCCAGGAGAACGCCCATGGCCCGGCCCGTCCGGACCGCAATGCGGGTACCGCGGCTGCGGTCCCCGCTGCGCCGCCAGAGCAGCGCCCGCAGCATCCGCCCGCCGTCAAGCGGCAATCCGGGAAGCAAGTTGAACAGGGCGATCGACACGTTGGCAACGCCGATGATCAACGCGATCCGAGCCGGAAGCTCCAGAGTGGACGCCAGGGGCCAGCCAATCGCAATGAACAGAACGCCGAGACCCATGGATGCCGCGGGTCCCGCCAGCGTCACTGCTAGTTCGTCGCCCGGAGTTTCCGCTTCCTCCTCGATCTCCGACACGCCGCCAAAGATGAAGAGCCGGATGCGTCGTACTCGCAGCCCCCGGCGGAGCGCAACCAGGGAATGGCTCAGCTCGTGAAGGAAGACACTGCCGAAGAACAATCCGCCACCGACAAGCGCCGCGATCAGCAGGGCATTTGAGCTGGTGGAAGGGAAGGCGGCGTCCAAATCGACGTAAAGCGACCAGGTGAGCAAACCGGCAATGATCAGAAGCGACAGATCGGCGATTACCTCGATGCCCCGCACCGAACCGATTCGGAAACCGCGTCGCATTAGCCGGCCGTCACAGGTCGGCGAGGCGCAATGATGAACTGACGTCGATGTCCCAGGGCGTCAGGTCCCCGCGCTCGAGCCGGAACTCCCCCGCCGCGGCGATCATCGCCCCATTGTCGGTACACAGCGCGGGAGAGGGCAAATGTAGGGCGACACCCCGGCGATCCGCCTGATCCTGGAGCCTGGCTCGCAGGCGGCGATTGGCCAGCACCCCGCCACCTCCCGCAACCCGATCGACACCCGTGGCTTCGACGGCGTTGAAGGTCTTGTCGACCAGAACGTCGACAATGGCCTCCTGCACTGCAGCGGCCACGTCGGGAAGAGGGGGCACCGTGTTGGAGGCTTTGGCCTTCTCGAGGAACGTGACAACAGAGGTCTTCAATCCGGAGAAGGAGAAGTCGTAGGGGCGATCACGCAAAGCCCTGGGGAACTTCACGATCGTGGGGTCCCCGTCACTTGCTGCGCGGTCGATCGCCGGCCCGCCCGGGAAGCCAAGACCCATGAAGCGGGCAATCTTGTCGAATGCTTCGCCTGCGGCATCATCGATCGTAGAGCCGAGTACCTCATAGGTACCCCAGCTGCGAACGTGGACGATCTGACTGTGCCCGCCCGAAGCGAGCAGGACAACTGCCGGTGGTTCAAACTCGTTGTGCTCCAGCCGCGGTGCAAAAAGGTGACCCTCCATGTGATCAACACCAATGAACGGAGTTTCGAGCGTCCAGGCCAGCGCCTTGGCAAATGAGTAGCCGACCATGAGGGCACCGACGAGACCAGGCCCGCGAGTCGCAGCAACTGCGTCGAGCTGGTCGGAGTGCACACCGGCCTGACGCAGAGCGAGATGGGCCATCGGTCGGATCGCCTCGACGTGGGCCCGGGCGGCGACCTCGGGCACAACACCACCAAAGCGGGCGTGAGCATCGACCTGTGAGGACAGCACCGAGGCCAGGACCTCATGTCCGCGTACTACGGCCACGCCGGTCTCGTCGCAACTGGTTTCTATACCCAGGATCAGCGGATTGCTCATCGCCTCTCCTCCACAAGGGCCCGGATCTCGTTGAGCCGCTCGCCGTACTCGGGCTGGTCGATATCGGTCACCCACATAATCACCGCATCATCATCCCGGTAGTAGTGCTTGCGCACGCCCACCGCAGACATGCCGAAGCGGCTGTATAGGCGCTGTGCTCCCTCGTTCGTCGCCCGCACTTCGAGCGTCAGATTGCGGGCGCCTCGGTCGAGCCCGGCCGCGATCAACTCCAACATCAGCTGTGTGCCAACGGAGCGCTGCCGGATGGCAGAGTCGACGGCCAGGGTCGTCACATGCGCATCCTCCTCGACAAGCATCAACCCTGCGAAGCCGACCATCTCGCCCTCCGCCTCAGCAACGAGATAGACGCGACTCGGCTGATTCAACTCATCCCGGAACACGCCCTCGCTCCAAGGCTCGGGATAGGTGCGGCGCTCGATGTCAAGCACGGTGGCGATATCGCCTACCCGCATCGGGCGGAACGAGATAGAGAGGGTTGCGGCCATCATTCTGCAGCCCCCGGCCAGACGCCTTCCTCGCGGAAGTCGCTCCAGTTGATCTGGGCGTCGGGCTCCCGCATGTAGAGCGGGCGGACATCCTCCGGCCTGACCAAATCGCCACGATCCGCCTTGATGGCACCGATCTCCAGCAGCACGTCGGCCGATGGGTAGCGAGGCCGACCGATCTTGGTGCGATGTAGACCCCTCATCACAGTGGCCGGAAATCCGGCCGTGTCGCCGACGATCAGAGTGTCATCTGCGTCCGACTCAATGAGGCTGCGCAGCCCCTCAGCGGAAACGATCTCCGCGGGACCGTCTGGGGCCACGCCCCCCGGGAATGGGCGGAACGGACGGGTGGCGTACTGCCCGCGCCGGATGTCAACAACGGGCCAGATTCGTCGGTGCCCGGTCGCAGCCCGAACGGCCAGCGCCGTCAGCGAACTCACAGTCACTAGCGGCGCACCGATGGCCGCGGCGATCGCCTGTGCCGTGGAGATTCCGGCCCGGATGCCGGTGAAGAGGCCGGGGCCAACGTCGACCGCGATGACATCTATGTCCCGCGGCTTCCAGTCTGCGCTGGAGAACGCAAAATCGATGGCGGGGACGAGGAATCCGCCGTGCCCGCGCCGGTCCACGCGAACCGACATGGCTACCAGCTGGTCTCCCTCGCCGAGGGCGACCGAGGACGCGCTCGTCGCAGTGTCTATCGCCAGGATCCTCACGACGTCAGCTCCTCTAGCGGCCGCTCTGACCAGGCTCCGCAAGCTTTGAACCGGAACACCCTCTCTGACTCTCCGGTGATGTCGATCTTCACCAGCAGGTGGTCATCGGGGACACCATGGGCAACGGCATCACCCCACTCGATCAACAACACACCGTCACGAGCCTGCTCGGGAAGATCCAGGTCCTCGAACTCTGCACTGGTGCCGAGCCGATACACGTCGGCGTGGACGAGCGGCATGAATCCCTGATGCGCCCTTGCCAGGATGAACGACGGGCTGGTCAGCTGCTCCTCGACCCCGAGGCCCTCGCCGACACCAGCGGCGAACATGGTCTTGCCGGCGCCGAGCTGCCCGGCGAGCAAGACGACATCACCGGCACTCAGCATTGCGGCGAGGCGACGCCCGAGTGCCAGCGTTTCGGCTGGGTTGGAGGTGGCGATTTCGATCAATTGAACAGGTCCAATTGTTGGGGATCAGGCTCCGGCTGCTCCGGTTCGGCGGCCGGTTGAGGCGGACGCCTCGTGAGCTTACCCGCGATGATGGCTTCGATCGTGCGGAAATCCTGCCGCATCTCGTCCAGTACCCGCGTGCTGCCGCGGAGCGCAGCCGCCGGGTGATAGGTGGGCACCAACAACCTCCCCCACCATTCGTACGCGTTGCCGCGCAACCGGGTGATCCCGGTATCGGTCCGCAAGAGCAGTTTGGAAGCGAAGTTGCCCAGCGTCACCGCCACCTTTGGCTGTATCAACTCGAGCTGCGTTCGCAGGTAGCTCTTGCAGGCATCGATCTCATCCTGCCGGGGATCGCGGTTCTTCGGGGGTCGGCACTTGACAACATTCCCGATGTATACGTCTTCCCGCGTAAGCCCGATCTCACCGAGAAGTTGCTCGAGCAGCTGGCCCGACCTACCCACGAAGGGCAATCCCTGCTCGTCCTCCTGCTGGCCGGGGCCCTCTCCAACGAACATGACGTCCGCGTCGGGATTCCCCGACCCAAAGACAACGTTGGTGCGAGTCTCGGCTAGCCGGCACACAGTGCAGACATTCACTCTGGCGGCCAGCTCGGCCAGTTCGGCCGCTCGCTCCTCGGCGGGCCGTATGTCAGTCATCGTCGACAGCCGGGATACCGGCAAGGCTGGTTGCGCTGGTGACCGAACTCACGATTGCTGCTGCGGTCGTGTTGAAGGTGACCTCGCCCAGCAGGTCCATGTCGACGGCCTCCTCTCCGCAAGAAACTGCGAAGACGATATCCCCGTCGTAGCGGGTATGGGCGGGACGAAGCGTGGCCGCGAGTGCATCATGGCTGCGCACTATCAAGCGCAGCAGGTCGGACTTGCTCAGGGCAGCATCGGTGGCGACGGCGACGAGCGTGGTGTTCTGTCTGGACCCGGAGACTTCGGGTGGTTGCAGCGTCGGACCTCCCGTGAGCCAGTTCCCGCGAAGATCGACGACATCACCCACGGCATTGACCGCCGCCAACACGCCCAGGCTCGCCGTGCCGACGCGGGTCGCCGCCGATCCGATGCCTGCTTTGCGCATCTTCTCGAAGCCGGACCATTTCGAGACCGTGGCTCCGGTCCCCGCCCCCACCGACCCGAGGGCAACCGGATCTGCAGTCCTGGCTCGGTAGGCCGCGGCACCTGCCTCTGCGGTGGGCGGCTTGTTCTCTCCGACAAACAGGTCATAGAGGATCGCTGCCGGCACGATCGGGACCGGCCCGGCCGGGGTGGGGTGACCGCGGCCGTCGGCCGCCAACTCGCGCATCACCCCGTCGGCGGTAGCCAGGCCAAAGGCCGATCCGCCCGAGAACACAATCGACTGAATCGTCTCCAGCTTCATGCTCGGAGCCAACAGGGCGGTTTCCCGCGTGCCGGGGGCACCTCCTCTCGCCTCAAAAGCCGCGAGGTTGGGCTCGGGAAGGTCGATGACGGTGACCCCGGTGGCCGCATCGAGATCAGTCCAGTGACCAACGAGTACACCGGGTACGGCAGTGATTGTCTGGTTAGAGACCACAGCCCCTCCGGTAGTGCCGGGGCAGCCTGGGCCCGAAGTTGCAGACAACCTCGTAGTTGATGGTATCCATCCAGCCTGCCCACTCCTCAGCGGTGACCGCATCGGTGCCCTGCGCACCCATCACCACCACCTCATCACCGACCGCAACGTCATCGCTACCGACATCGACAACAATCTGGTCCATCGTCACGGTGCCCGCGTATGGGTAGCGCTTGCCCCTGATCAGAACCTCCCCTCCCACCGCCGACAGTTGGCGGTATACCCCGTCGGCGTATCCGATCGGCACAGTGGCCACCCGGCCTGCGGCGGGCATGGCACGCCGCCGGCCGTAAGACGGGCGGGCGCCGGCCGGTAGATCGCGCACGAATGACACCGCCGAAATGACCCGCATCGCCGGCCGCAGATCGAGCTCCGGTGCGGTGTCGGCGGCCGGCCGCAGACCGTAGATGCCAAGGCCGGCGCGAACCATCGAGTAGCGAGCGGAATCGAACATCAGGCCGCCTGCGGTATTCGCAGCATGAAGTAGCGGCGGATCGATGTCGCGCCTACTGAGTTCGCCTACGAACGCGTCGAAGCGATCGATCTGCACCTTGGTGAAGACGGGATCCTCGTCTGCAACGGAAAAATGGGTCCACACGCCCTGCAGCTCGAGGCGGGGATGCTCATTGACGAATACCGCTAGGTCGAGCGCGGCTTCTGGTGAGGCTCCAACCCGATGCATCCCGGTATCGATCTTCAGGTGAACGGGGAGCACGGTGCCCTCGTCAACCTCAGCAGCCAGCAGTTCAGTGAAGGTGCGCCGGTAGACGGTCGGAACCAGGTTCCATTTCACGGCGAGAGGGGCTTCCTCCTTGGTGGGCTCGGATAGGAGCAGAACCGGCACATCGATGCCCGCATCGCGAAGCCGGATGCCTTCCTCGACCAGCGCAACCGCCAGCCACTGTGCGCCACCGTCGAGCGCCATCTCGGCAGAGGGCACGTCGCCGTGGCCGTAGCCGTCTGCTTTGACGACCGCACACAGCATGGCGGGGGCGACTGCACCGGCGATCACCGATGTGTTGTGAGAGATGGCGTTTAGGTCAACCTCAACGTGCGAAGGCCTCAAAGGAACTCCCCGATTGCGCTCATCAGTTCGGTTGCGGTAACGGTACGACGGGAGGCCAGATCCGAGCCGGCGACACCGTGCCAGAAGGCACCGGAACGAGCGGCCACCTCGCCGTCGAGCCCGCAGGCCCACAACGCACTGACAACGCCGGCGAGGACATCGCCGGTTCCGATTGTTGCCAGCTCCGGCCCTCCTGAAGTAACCACCCAGCGCTCGGAGCCGAGGACGAAGGTCGGGTTGCCCTTGAGCAGGACAACGGCTCCCGTCTCCTCGTGGACTGTCGATGCGGCCTCGTGAGAAGCGTCCCGCCCCGTCAGTCGGCGGAACTCTCCGGCATGCGGCGTGATGATGGTCGGGTCCTTGCGGGACGCGAGTGTGTCCACGCTGCCGAGGTTGTTGAGGCCGTCGGCGTCGATGAGCAGCTTGCCTTCCCTTCGGGCAACGAACTCAGCGGTGAACCCATCGTCCGAACCGAGCCCGGGGCCGAGCACAACAACATCGAACCTGTCCGTGTACTCGAGGACTGCGGGTAGATCGTCGGAATCGAAGCGATCGTCGTTGCCAAACCCGTGGGTGAGCAGGCCGGGAGTCATTGCCGCAACCTGCGCCTGCGTTCCCGCCGGACAAACCACCGATGCGCTTCCCGCACCGGCGTTGAGAGCGGACTGCGCCGTGAGTACTCCGGCACCGACCATTCCCCTGCTCGAGCCGACCACGGCGACCGAACCGACCGACCACTTGTGCGCGGTTCGGGAGCGATTGGCTACCGGGGCATCAACCGCGTCGCACAACCGCAGTTCGGGCACCCCGCCCTTCAGGCCGATATCAACTACGTCGACGAAACCGCACCTCTCCGGGCCTCCGCCGAGCAGATGGCCGGGCTTGAGTGCGTGGAAAGTGACGGTGACATCTGCGGTGAAGGATTCGCCGGCAACTGTCCCGGTCCCCGCCTGCAGACCACTGGGGACGTCGACGGAGAGCACAGCACCGTCGTGATCAAGCCACGGCAAGACGGCTCCCGGCAGTTCGCCGCGGAAGCCGACACCAAACAGTGCATCGATAACCAGATCTGCCGGTTCGGGGTCACCAAGCTCGACGATCTTCACACCGGCGGCGGCGGCGCGGATCGCCGCGAGACGGGCCGGTGAGTAGTCGCCCCGGGGATATCCCAGAGCATGCACCGTAACTTGTGCGCCACGGTTCTTCAGATAGCGGGCCGCCACGTATCCATCACCGCCGTTGTTGCCTCGGCCGGCCAGGACGGCGACCCGCGACCCGTACCCGATTCCCATGGCTGCCGCCGCCAGCGCAACCCCGAGACCGGCTCTCTCCATCAGGATCTCAACCGGCTCCTCGGAAGCAGCATCGAGCCGGTTCGACTCCTCCGGTGTGATCACAAGGCGCATCGGGAGATTGTATCTCCGTATCCCTTCCGAACATGCGTAGATCCGTCGTCTCAGTGCCGACGGATCTACGCAAGAACAGGGTTAGTCGGCGACGGCGAGGGCCATAACCAGGGCCTGATCGCCGGTGTGGGTGATCGTGATCATCACGCGGTCGACGCCGAGCATCTCGGCACGCCGCGCTGCTCTTCCGGAGAGCTTCACCGTTGGCGCTCCGCCACCGGTGATCTCGATATCACGCCACGGCACGTGGCGCCATCCGACACCGAGGCTCTTCATCACGGCCTCTTTGCCGGCAAAGCGGGCGGCGAGCCGTTCAGACGGGTCGCGGAACCGCTGGGCATATGCCCATTCGTGGTCGGTGAAGCATCGCTCGCGAAAACGCTCCGCGTCTCGGCCGAGCAGGCGGCGCACCCGGCTCACTTCGGCCAGATCGACTCCCATACCCATGATTTCCATGGGATCAGAGTACCGAGTGCAGCCGCGCTACTTCCCGATCACCCACCAATCGGCGTACCTACGATGACCACGAAGGATCCAGTCTCTACGACCTCAGAGCGGTACAGCTCCTCACCCCCCTGCCAGTAGGAACCGCCGATGATGATGCGCCCGTCGATCATGAGAAGCCGGTTGCCACCACTCATCCCGCCTTCAACCTCGACAATTGCCTCAGACCAGGTCGCGCCGTCCTTGAGGAAGACGCTGAGCCCCATCGCGCCTTGATCCTCCCATCGGGTCTCAATGGCTGCGTAGGCCTCCTCGTCGGGGATGGCGATCACATCGCCATTGTCCAAGTTGATGTAGGTGACGCCATCGTCCCAGGTTGCAACGTCCGAAAAAGCGTCCTCCTCGAAGGAGTACCAGTCGAGCACCAAGACGTCGACCCCGGCTGCGTCGACGACCCGAAGGGCGATATCGGCTTCTTCGAACCGCAACGTGTACCCATCCTTCTCGATGACAAGTGGTTCGTACTCGTTCCATTTCTCGCGGCGGGCAAGAGCCCCCACCGTGCCGCTCTCGTCGGCCGCAACTGCGCTCAGCGACACGTAGGATCCGTCATCCTGCGGAACTATGGCGAACTCGGAGACCCAGCTCACACCATCCGGGGAGGACCACAGCGCAGGCCCACCGGAACCGTCTCCGACAGCAAAGAACCCGGTTTGGGCCATCGCCACCTGATGTAGCCAGAGGTCGGCAGACTCGGCCTCGGTGCTCGTCCAGGCACCATCCCGCAACGACCACACCGACCGCTGGTCACCGAACTCTCCGTAAGTGTTGACCATGGCAATGAAGCCCGACTCGGTCGGAACCAGAGAGGACACGTGGGCACCCTGTCGCGCCGGGATCTCGGTCGATTGCCAGCTGACACCGTCGGTAGATGTCAGCAGCTCGGTCCTGCTGGTGTACTCGTAGTGATAGGTTCCGAGAAGCCGATACGACTCCTCCTCGGCGCGATACCACTCGTCCCAGGTGACGCTCAGCAGCACCTCGCCGGAATCTGGATCGACGAACTGCGGTGGCGGACTCTGGTAGACGAACTCCATTGATCCCGATGCAATCTGCTCTCCCGATTCGGCATCGGCGACCCAGAACTCATACGCATACTCGTCGATAACGATCACGTAGCCATCGTGCTCGATGCTTATCACCGGCGGATCCTCAGGCTCAACGGATGAGATGGGCAGCGGCAACGGCGAGCCGACGCCGCGCCCCTCGTAGAACCGATTGAACGCGTTCTCCCAGATCTCCCAGGGGACCGTGGTCAGCAACTCGCCGGTCTCCGGGTGATAGATCGTCTGCCCGTCCGCGCTGGAGCCGTATATGTCGTCAAGCGAGCCACTGAGCAACTCGTCTCCTGAAGCTGCGTCAAACAGCTTGTAGGTGCCAGAGCGATGATCAAGTTCGAGTTGCACGTCACCGAAGTCGAGCAGGGATGGCTCCTGCTCCGGGTAGGAATCGAAAGACACTGCTATTGCCAACCCGGCCGGCCCTGCCGCGGCGTTCTGCACATGCAGATGCTCATCGGATCCGGCACGAAGATCGAGACGGCGCTCGTCCCAAACCACGCCGTCGTCGCTTGAGTAGAGAAGGGTCGTGTTCGTACCGTCCGCCTCGTTCCAGCTGTCGGCAAGCACATAGATCCGCTCACCGTCACTAACAACGCGCGAAACCCATGTTCCGTTCGGGAGGTCAAGTTCCCCGGCAACTTGCCAGTCGAGACCGTTCGGCGATTCTGCGGTGACGACCCGGTGACCCTCGGCGCCCTCAGATTCGATGCTCCACACGTTGCCGACCGAGACCAGATTGCCGTTTAGCTCCCCGAGCCAGATGACATCGAATGGCCCATCCAGCGTGATCTCGACCCGCTGCCACTCGTAGGCGACCTCCGGGAAGTTGGTGACAAAGCCAACCTCGGTCGGTCCCATATTGGTGATCTCACTGGCCATGGCGAGCACGGAAAACGCAGAGGACATGGAATCCTCTCCACCAGCCCCGGTACGACTTGCGGCCGGGGCAACGGTCGTCGGCGGTGCAGCGAGGATGCCCGGCTCCTCCATTGCAGACATGCCGTCATCGGCGGGCGGCGCGGGAGCGCGTGTCGTCACGGGAACCTGGCCATCGTTCCCGACCAGGGCCGCAGCATCGCCCGGCGAGAGGTTGAGATCGACGCCAACCGGCGACTCCCCGCTGGTCGTCAGCCAAAACACGCCGAGGCTGAGCACCACGGCAAGGACCAGGGCGGTCGCGGCGCTGAGCGGAAGGCCGCGTCCCGGGCTCGGATCGGATTGCGGTGTCACCTGTGACATGGGCTCCCCTTCGTCGTTTCCGGCAGGACGGATTGAACCGCTCCTCCCACCTTTAAACGTACCGTCCAATCCGACAGGTTCCGGGTTATTCCACGGTCACCGATTTCGCCAGGTTGCGCGGCTGGTCGATGTCATGCCCACGAAGCCGAGCCACGTGATAGGCGAGGAGTTGTAGCGGGACCACAGCGGCGACGGGGCCGAGCAGATCATCGGCACGCGGGATCCGCAGCACGCTGTGAGCGAACTTGTGGATCTGCTCGTCATCGTCATAGGCAACTGCCAGAACCTTGCCCCCGCGAGCTTTGACTTCCTGCACCGCCGAGATCGTCTTGTCGTACAGCGCCTGCTGGGTGAGCACGACGATCACCGGCGTCCCCTCCGTGATGAGAGCCAGCGTCCCATGCTTGAGCTCCCCGGCCGGCATTGCCTCTGAGTGCAGGTAGCTGATCTCTTTGAGTTTCAGCGAACCCTCCATTGCCACTGCGTAGTCAAGCCCGCGGCCGATGAAGTAGACATCCTCGGCGTGCAGAATCTGCTCGGCTGCCGCTATGACCTCCTCCTCCCGATGGAGTAACTGCTCGACCTGGCCCGGTAGCAGGCTCAGCCCGTGGGCCACGCGGCTGGCCAGATCTTCATCGACAACGCCGCGCACCCGCCCGATCCGAAGCACCAGGAGATACTGAGCAATCAGCATCGCCAGATATGCCTTGGTTGAGGCGACCGAGATCTCCGGCCCGGCTCTGGTGTAGAGAATGTCGTCGGAGTCTCGCGCCAGGGTGCTGCCGACGACGTTGGTCAACGCCAGCAGACGCGAGCCACGCTCTTTGGCCAACCGGGCTGCCGCCAGAGTGTCGGCCGTCTCGCCCGACTGACTGATCGCAACAGTCAGGCTCCGCGACGAAATGAGGGGGTCCTTGTACCGCAGCTCGTGGGCGTACTCGACGTATGTCGGGATCCGCAGCAGGCGTCGGAAGATCTCCCTGCCGACCAGACCGGCGTGGAATGCCGTCCCACAAGCGGTGATCCACACTTCATCGAACTCCCGGGCGAACTCATCGGAGAAGACGACATCTTCGAGCCAGGCAGTACCGTCCTCGTCCAACCGCCCTGCCAACGTCTCGGTGACAACCGCAGGCTGCTCATGAATCTCCTTGAGCATGTAGTGGTCAAAGCCACCCTTTTCGGCCTGTTCGGCATCCCAGTCGATGTGCAGTACGTCGCGCGCCACCGGATCGCCATCGATTGTCTCGATGGTGGCACCATCCTCGGTTACGACAACCATCTCCCCGTCTTCGATGATCAGGAAGTCCCGGGTGCGGTGGAGCACGGCGGGGATGTCCGAAGCGAGGAAGGTCTCGCCGTCGCCGAGGCCGACGATGAGCGGGCTGATGCGACGTACAGCAACGATCTTGCCCGGCTCCCGCATGGTCATCACTACGAGCGCATATGCTCCCTCGGCACGGGCAACGGCTTGCCGCACTGCGGACTCGAGATCACCCTCGTACTCGTTGGCAACGAGGTGAGCCAGGATCTCGGTGTCGGTATCGGAGGTGAAGTCATGCCCTTCTTCCTGCAGCTCCTCGCGCAGGCTCTGGAAATTCTCGATGATCCCGTTGTGAACGACCACGAACTCGCCGGAGGGATCGGTATGGGGATGGGCGTTCAGATCACTGGGAACGCCGTGGGTCGCCCAGCGGGTATGGCCGATGCCGATCGTGCCGTGTAGGGGCTGCTCATCGAGCAGGCTGGCCAGGCGATCGATCTTGCCTTCGGCCTTGCGGACATCGATATTGCCGTTGGTGACGGCAATTCCTGCCGAGTCATAACCCCGGTACTCGAGACGACGCAAGCCATCGAGAAGTACGGGAGCCGCCTGTTGCGGGCCGACGTAGCCCATGATTCCGCACATGCGGGAACCTCCTGGTGCTGGACCGGAGGTGTGCTGCAAGGAACCTTGCTCCACTTGGAAGCGGCTTTGTCCCCGGGATCGCTCCCGGGCTTTTCCGCTTCGTCACGGCCGTGGACGGCCGAGAGGGCACCCGCCGACTAATCGATCACCCTCCACCTCGTCACCTCAGGGAATTGAGTTCCGCGAGGGCTGGCGCTTCTGGTTATCTCCGGTCGGTGTTCTGTTGTGGGCGACAGCCTAACCGAACCCCCGGTTTTGGCGGATCTGACGCCAATATGTCGTCGCTGTGTACGCCAGAACGAGGGAGGGAAGGGCCTAGGGAGTACCGCCGACGCTACCCGAGGGCGACAGTCACTACAGCCCCGACATCGCCGGCGACTTCCTCGGCGACCTCTTCGGTTGGGGCTTCGACCATCACCCGCACGAGAGGCTCGGTGCCCGATGCCCGCACCAGGATTCGCCCGTCGTCGCCCAGTTTCCGCTCGGCGTCGCCGACTGCACCCCAGATGGCTTCCGATGCCTCGAGCTTGCCTTTGTCGGCAACGACGATGTTGTGCAGAACCTGCGGGTACTCGGTGATGATCTTGCGCAGCTCGGCCAGAGGCTGGCCGGTAGCAGCAAGCACTTCGGCCAGCCGCACCGCAGTACGCAGCCCGTCGCCGGTGGTCCCGCGATAGAAGATGATGTGCCCGGATTGCTCGCCGCCGAGCGCAGCCTTGACCTGACGCATCCGCTCGTACACGTAGCGGTCGCCTACCGCGGTCTCCTCGACGTCGATGCCGAGCTGCTCCATAGCCTTTCGGAAGCCCAGATTCGCCATGACGGTGCTGACCACCGTGTTGTTGCGCAGCTTGCCGGCATCCTTCAGGTGCTTCGCAAAGATGGCCATGAGCACGTCGCCGTTGGCGACCTCGCCGTTCTCATCAACAGCGATCAACCGATCAGCATCGCCGTCGAACGCCAGCCCCACCCGGCCGTTGACGAACTCAGCGACATACTCGGGTGTCGTCGCACCGCAGCCCGAGTTGATGTTCAGGCCATCGGGGCTGGCCGCATGAACCTCAACCGAGGCACCGAGCTTCTCGAGGAGCCGGGGCGCTGCCTCGAAAGCTGCGCCGTTGGCACAGTCGAGAACGAACTCCAACCCGCGGAGACTGTATTCCGTGTTCTCGGCGAGGTTGTCGACGTAACGATCGATGGCTTCGGGCATCTTGGCCCGCATGCCGATGAGTGCTCCATCCGGGTGCTTCCACGGGGCTCCCCGCCGGTATCGCGTTTCGATGATCGCTTCCTGCTCATCATCGAGCTTGCCACCGTTCGGCCCGAGGAACTTGATGCCGTTGTCGTGCGCAGGATTGTGGGAAGCACTGACCATCACGCCTAAGGGCGCCTCGAGCTGGCGGATCAACCGGGACACGCCCCCAACCGGCAGCACTCCGACGTCGATCGTGTCGACCCCCACCGAGCTGAAGCCGGCATGCAGCGCGGTAGTGAACATCGGACCGGAGCGGCGGGTGTCACGCCCCACCACCACCGGGCCCTCCATGCTCTCTCCGGCCGCCCGCGCTAGATCCAACGCCATGTCGACGGTGAGATCGGTGTTAGCGCGGCCGCGCACACCATCGGTGCCAAAGAGGCGATTGACGCCTGCCATCGGCCCTAGCGCTTGGTGAACTGCGGGGCGCGACGGGCCTTGCGGAGACCGTACTTCTTGCGCTCGACCCGGCGGGCGTCCCGGGTGAGCATGCCACCCTTCTTGAGCGTGGGACGGAACTCGGGGTCGACCTCGACCAGAGCGCGGGCAATGCCGAGTCGGAGCGCGTCGCTTTGCCCGGTGGTACCGCCACCTTCGAGCTTGGCCACAACGTCGTATTGACCTTCAGCTTCAACCACACGGAGCGGCTCCATGACCCGCTGCCGCAGTGCGGCATGGGGGAAGTAGTTCTCGAGCGGACGACCGTTGAGCGACATCTCCCCTGAGCCCGGATACAGCCGGACTCGGGCAATGGAGCTCTTGCGGCGGCCGGTAGCTTGAACGAGCGGCTTTGCCATCAGGCTCCTACCTTTCTGATGTCGAGCAGCTGCGGATTCTGCGCAGCGTGGGGATGGTCGGGACCGGCATAAACCTTCAACTTGCCGAGGACTTGCCGTCCCAGCCGGTTCTTGGGGAGCATTCCTTTGACCGCATTCCTGATGACACGATCCGGATAGGTCTCCCGCAGCTGGCGCAGCGATGAGGCGCGCAGCCCACCCGGGTAACCCGAGTGCCGGTAGTAGACCTTTTCTTCCTCTTTGCGCCCGGTGACCGCCACCTTCTCCGCGTTGACGACAATCACGTAGTCGCCACCGTCAACATGGGGTGCGAAGGTCGGCTTGTGCTTGCCCCGGAGAATCTGGGCGACATTCGAAGCCAGACGGCCAAGGGGAATGTCGGCCGCATCGACGACGAACCAATCGTGGCTCAGGTCGCCCGGCTTCGGCGAGTAGGTTTTCTGCAATTTCGGCTTCATTTAGACAGTCCTCAAACAAGAAAAAGCGCACGGAGGAGCCCCCGTGGGGAACGGGAGCTTGCGCATCTTAAGGCATCCGGGCCTCGCGCGCCAACCCGGCGCCACGCCCCAGGGCATCCGGGCTAGTAGCGGACCCCAACCAGCGTGAGACCGTGGGGAGGGGCCGCTCCTTTTGCCCGTTGCCGATCGCGCGACGCAAGGATTCCGGGGACTAGATCCGGATCGACCCGGCCCCGACCAATCTCAACGGAAAGAGCAACCAGCGAGCGCACCATTTGATGACAGAACGAGCTTGCGGCAACCGCCAGATCCAGGATTCCGTCGGCCCGCGCGCTCCACTCGGCGGAGTCGAGGCGACGAACAGTGCTTCGACTGTTCGCCTTGCGACAGAAAGCCGCGAAGTCGTGCTCACCAATCAGATGCTGCAGGCCGCGATTCATCGACCCGACATCTAGCGGTGTCTCGTAGTGCCAGGAAGTACTGGCCAGGAACGGGTTTGGGGTGCTGCGATTGAGGATCAGATAGCTGTACTCCCGCCCTATGGCGGAGAACCGGGCGTTGAACCCTTTGGGGGCGGTTACCAGCGATGAGACGGCGATTTCCGGCGCAAGTTGCCGATTCAGGGAGCGCACGACCCGGCCGCAGTCGAGCTCCTCGTCGATTGCAAAGGAGAGCACCTGGGCCGTGGCGTGTACCCCCTTGTCGGTGCGACCCGCCACCGCCGTCTCCAGCTCCCCGGTGAGCTTGAACAGGGCGTCTTCCAGCTCGCCCTGAACCGTTCGAACCTGAGGTTGACGGGCATAACCGTGGAATCCGGTGCCGTCGTATGCGAAGTCCAGTCGGTACGTGATCATCCGAGATCGCCGTCGACAACGCCGGCCTCGGCGCCGGTGAATACCCAGCGGTCTTTAGACCGGCGGGCAGCCTCGATATCGACCCGCAACAGAACGAGGAAGCCGGCGACAAAGAAGATGATGATGGCGAGGATGGCCGGCCTCCCCGATCCCGTAGCGCCGCTGATCAACGCAAACAGCAGCGGGCCCCACATGGCAGAGAACTTGGAGAAGACCGAATAGAAGCCGTAGAACTCCGCTGAAGCCTCCTCAGGGATCATCGAGCCATAGAGGCTCCGGCTTAGCGCCTGGATACCACCCAGGACCAGCCCGATGAGTGCGGCAACCCCGAAGAAGGGCAATGCCTGACCTTCGGGAAGGAAGTAGGCGAGCACGGCGATTATCGACCAGATCACCAGCGAGACGAGGATGGCCTCCTTGGTTCCGTAGCGATCGGCCAGCCTCCCGAAGAAGAGCGCGCCGCCAACCGCGATGAACTGCACGATGAGGAATGCCAGTCCGATGGTTGCGGTCTCCAATCCGAGCGTGTCGTCGGCATACGCAGACGACATGTTGATCGTCGTCTGCACGCCATCGTTGTACAGCATGTAGGCAATGAGGAACCAGAGGAGGTGCTTGAACTTGATCAGCTTCCGCGCCGTCGCCAGGGTGCGCCCGTAGCCGAGTTGGACGTAGGCGAGTGTGCGCGGACGGCCGGCATAGCGCTCGGGAAGCTCCTGAGCCGTCCCGGTTTCGCGGAAGTACCGGAAGGAGTACCAGGAGAAGAAGGCCCACCAGACGCCGGCCGAGAAGATCGCGATGCGGGCGGCCATGGCTTCGCTTATACCCACCGCTTCGTGGAAGGAAATGAGTAGGAAGCCGAGGAGCAACTGGAGGCCGCCCCCGAAGTAGCCGAGGGCGAATCCACGAGCCGAGACCCGATCGATCGTATCTGGAGTGGTGATATCAGGCAGGAATCCGTCGTAGAACACATTGGCGGCAACGAAGCCGACCTGGGCGAGCAGGAAGATGCCCAGAGTGAGCATCACATCGCCCTCGGTCATGAAGAAGAGCACCGAGGAAAACACGGCGCCGCCGTAGGCGAAGACGACGAGGAAGCGCTTCTTGGAGGCTGAGAAGTCGGCGATGGCGCCCAGCACCGGCATGATCAGGAACAGCAGAAAGGCTCCGAAGCCCACCACGGCGGCCCACAGGGTCTGGCCGTCGACGGTCCGCCCGAAGATCTCGTACCCGGCGTCCGGGACCACCGTTCCCGTGAAATAGGCCGGGAGAATGGCTCCGGCAATCGTCGTCGAGTAGGCCGAGTTGGCCCAGTCGTACATGGTCCAACCGAAGATGGTCCTTCGGTCGTTCTTCAGCACTGGTCCGCTCACGGAGAGTGAGAGTACAGGATCGAAGCGTCAGACGATCGGCGAGAACCGGAATATGGCGTTGACGACGATCAGGCCGGCCAGGGCGCCAACGGCTACGAGCAGGGCGCGGTCACGCGGCAGGTCGCTCTCGTACTCGATACCGCGGGCGATGATGAAGACGAACCAGGCGAATCCGAGGACGAAGGTGATGATGCCGGTTCGGTTCAGTACATAGGCCGCGGCAAGAGCGAGCAGAGTTGTCGGATAGGCGAAACCCGTGAATCGCAAATAGGTGGCGTACTCCCCGCCGGCTTGCACCACATACCGCACCAGAGCCCAGGCTATGCCGGAGTAGAGTAACCAGACAATCAGCGCAGAGAGAGCGAACTCCAGCAACGCAGCCCATGCGCCGACGTTGAAGAGCGAGCGAAGCCCACCAAAGAAGCCGGCGAACTTCAACAGCCCCGTGATCGCGACGAGGATGAGCGCATCACCCGTGGCGCGGTCGTTGAAGTCCATCCATACGAAGGCGTCGCGTTCCAGTCGCAGCGTCTGCAGGAATCTCTTGAAGATCTCGCCCATCATCACTTCCGTTTTCTAGGCCCGGACGAGCTTACCCGCCCGACCCCCTCTACTACTCGTTGCATGACGGTCAAATCGTGAGTTTGCCCAGCGCACGCAATACGGATTGATCGGTCACCAGGTCAGGCACGTCGGCCAGAGGTACCCAGCGGAGATCACGCACCTCATCGCTCTTGCGCAGCTCCGTCGACCGCGCCTCAACGAGAAACCGAATGTCGAAGTGGGTGTGGGCAGGACGGCCGCCCCGCGCAGGAATGGGATGCACGTCGATGTCGAAGATGCCGTCGGAAACCACGGCACCCGTCACACCGGTTTCTTCTTCGACCTCGCGAAGAGCCGCAGCCATCACATCCTCTCCCGGGTCGACGTGACCCCCGGGCTGCAACCACGTGTCGAGCTTCCCGTGGTGGATCAACAACAGCTTCGATCGGCTGGAGTCAACGACGAACGCGCTTGCGGTGATGTGGCCCGGCACAAAAGAATCCGCCGACAGCGCATCCCCCTCATCGAAAAGCAGATCGAGAATCTCAGCCATCGCTTCGGCTTCACCGGAGGTTGGCTCGTACGCCTCGAGCAGGTTGAGCAGGTCCCGGACGCGACTCACCGCACTGTCTCACAGTGCGGTGAGAGACTGATGATCAGTTAGACGAACTCGATGATGGCCATCTCGGTGCCATCACCGCGCCGCGGACCGAGCTTGACGATACGGGTGTAGCCACCCTGGCGATCCTCGTAGCGAGGGCCAACATCGTCGAACAGCTTGGTTACGACATCGTTGTTCTGGATCTTGCGCAGCACGAGACGGCGGGAATGGAGGTCACCACGGCGGGCCTTGGTAACCATCTTCTCGACATACGGGCGGAGCATCTTGGCCCGAGCCTGCGTGGTTGTGATCCGCTCCTCCTCAATGAGAGATGCGGCCAGGTTGGCCAGGATCTTGCGCTGATGAGAGGGGCTTCCGCCGAGACGGGGCCCTTTCTTTGGCTTCGGCATCAGACCCCCTCCACAATCTCACCGGCGTGGGTCAGCGAGAGACCGAGCTCATCGAGCTTGGCGGTGACCTCTTCGAGGCTCTTCTGACCGAAGTTGGTGATGTTGAGCAGTTCTTCCTCGGTCTTCTCGACCAACTCACCCACCGTCTGGATCTGGGCACGACGCAAGCAGTTGCGGGGACGCTCGGAGAGATCGAGCGCCTCAATCGGCAGGTCGAGGTCCGGTGAGGTGGACTCGGCGGTGACGATGTCGCCCAGCTCGAGGCCCTCACCCTCGTCCATGTCGGCAAACAAACCGAGCAGCTCACGAAGGGTCTTGCCTGCTGACGACACTGCTTCGCTCGGGGAGAGGGAAGCATCGGTCTCGACGTCGATCACTAGCTTGTCGAAGTTGGTGACCATCCCGACCTGGGTGTCATCGACCCGGAAGGCGACCTTGCGCACCGGGGAGAAGATGGAGTCGATGGGGATTACGCCGATGGTGTCGCTCTTAGAGTTGCGCTCGGCACTGCGATAGCCGACACCTCGCTCGGCGGTGAGCTCGACCTCGAGCTGACCGGAGGCCGAAAGTGTGGCCAGGTGAAGGTCGGGGTTCACGATCTCAACACCGGCAGGAACCTTCAGATCTCCTGCGGTTACCTCGCCGGCGCCCTTGGCCGAAAGGTATAGCGTCTGCGATCCCTCAGCCTCGATCCGGAGAACCACCCGCTTCAGATTCAGGATGAAATCAACGACGTCCTCGACAACACCTTCGATGGTGGAGAACTCATGGTGGACACCCTCGATTCGCACTGAGGTGACGGCGGCACCGGGGATGCGAGCCAGTAGAGCCCGACGCAGGGTATTCCCCAGCGTGTGACCAAATCCGGGCTCGAGCGGCTCAACGACGAACCGTGATCGGTTGTCTGAGACCTGCTCTTCTTCAATATGGGGACGCTGGACGATGAGCACGCTCTGCTCCTCCGACTCTGCTTGGGCCTACTTCGAGTAGAGCTCGACGATTAGCTGTTCTTTGATCTCTGTATCGATCTGTTCGCGGCTTGGCATCACCGTGACGGCGGCCTCACGCTTATCGACGTTCACATCCAGCCACTCCGGAGCGGAGCGGTCGATGGTATCGATGGCGTGCTGAACGGCGAACGTCTCTTTGCTGCGCTCTTTGATTGTGACAACATCTCCGACCCGCACCTGATACGAGGGGATGTCCACCTTCTTGCCATTGACGCGGAAATGGCCGTGGTTGACCAGCTGGCGGGCCTGGGGGCGGGTTCGCGCAAAACCGGCCCGGTAGACGACGTTGTCGAGGCGGGACTCGAGGATCTGAAGCAGATTTGTACCGGTGATGCCGGAACGACGGTTCGCCTCTTTGTAGTACCGGCGGAACTGCTTCTCGAGTACGCCGTAGATGTGGCGCAGCTTCTGCTTCTCACGCAGCTGGATGAGGTATTGCGACTCGCGAATGCGGCCACGTCCGTGATCACCCGGTGGGTAGGGACGACGGTCGAAGTACTTGGCCTTGTTGTCATCGAGAAGCTGCCGGGCGCGCCGGCTGACCTTGGTACGAGGTCCGGTGTAACGAGCCATGGCTAACGACCCTTCCGCTTCTTGGGGCGACAACCGTTGTGCGGAATCGGGGTTACGTCCCTGATTCCTGTGACCTCGATGCCCATGTTCTGCAGGGTGCGAATGGCGGTTTCACGACCGGAGCCGGAGCCGGCAACGATGACGTCGAGCTTGCGCATGCCCATTTCGCCTGCCTTGCGGGCAGCCTGCTCGGCAGCGACCTGCGCGGCATATGGTGTCGACTTCCGCGAACCTTTGAACCCGACCGAGCCGCCGGAGGTCCAAGCCTGGACCCGACCCTCTTGATCGGTGATCGTGATGATTGTGTTGTTAAAACTCGCCTTGATGTGCGCCTGGCCGTGGGAGATATTCCTCTTGACCTTGCGCCGGCTGCGTTGCTGGGGCTTCGCCACTTGCTACCTCTCCGCGACCTACTTGGTGACCTTCTTCTTACCCGCAATGGCAACTGCCCTGCCTTTGCGAGTGCGCGCATTGGTGTGGGTGCGCTGCCCACGTACCGGGAGACCACGACGATGACGGAACCCCTGGTAGGAGCCAATCTCGATCTTCCGCTTGATGTTCTGTGCGACCTCGCGGCGGAGGTCACCCTCAACGGTCAGGTTGGCATCGATGTACTGGCGGATCTTGACTACTTCACTGTCGGTGAGATCGCGCACGGCTGTACCCCGATCGATCTTGAGATCATCGAGAATCATGTGCGATGTGGTGAGACCGACACCAAAGATGTAGGTGAGGCCAATCTCAACACGTTTGTCTCTGGGAAGGTCGGTTCCTGCTATGCGAGCCACTCAATTACCCCTGACGCTGCTTGCAACGCGGGTTGGAGCAAATCACCAACACGCGCCTGTGCCGGCGGATGACCTGGCACTTCTCACACCTTTTTTTGACGGATGCTTTGACTTTCATCGGTACCTGTAAATGATCCTGCCGCGCTCGAGGTCGTATGGCGACATCTCGATGCGTACCTTGTCCCCGGGGAGGATTCGGATGTAGTGCATCCGCATCTTTCCCGAGATATGGCACAGCACTTCGTGACCGTTGTCGAGCTTCACCCTGAACATTGCGTTCGGAAGAGGCTCGACGACGGTGCCAATTACCTCGATTACGTCGTCTTTTTTAGCCACAAGAAATTACCGGCCCGGACTTGGGCCGGACGACAACTATAGAAACTCCTGTGGACGTGAGCAAATCGCACGCGAAGAACCACGTGCGACTCAAGGCGAGTTGCCGTAGACACAATGTAAAGGGTCTCCGGCCCGTATTCAAGGGTCACCCGGATCAGCTCAAACCGCTGAGGGCGAACACAGGATGAGATGCGACATATCCGTCCCCCACGACGCCTGAATTTGCCGGTGTTTTGGCCGACAGGAGCGGCGTACCAAGCAGGAATCGCGCAGCATGAGCTTGTCCCAGTTGAATTCGCTGGATGGTCCTCCGGATCCGGAGTCTGACGCGCCCGAGTTTCCGCCCGAACACCCCGACATCGACATCGACGGCGACCTGGTCGGTGCCTACCTCGGAGGCGCCAATCTGGCCGGTGCCGACCTGTCGGGCAAGGATCTCACCGGCGCTGATCTGTCCGGGGCCAACCTCAGCCAGGCGCGCCTGATCGGTACCTGCCTGCGCGACGCAATCCTGGTTGACGCCACCATCGACGAGGCTCAACTCCTGGGGGCAGACCTAACCGGAGCTGACCTGACCAATATCAACGGGTTCAGCGCCATGATGGGGCGAGCAAACCTCACCGACGCCATCCTGTTCAATGGCCAACTCGACGACGCAACCTTCTCCCACGCCGACCTGACCGGAGCCGACCTCCGGACGGCCAACCTCAAAGGGGCGCGATTCCGGGAGGCAACCTTGGTGCACACCGATATGTCACGGGCCAACATGTCGGGTGTCGACCTCACCAAGGCCGACGTCGACGGAGCGATCTTCCGCGACACCGACATCACCCGTTCCCGGGTGAAAGCCGTCACCGGGTACAGCACGGCCGATTGGATCGGCGTCGACATCCTCGATGCCGACTTTGCCGGCGCCTATATCGTGCGCCGAGCCATCATGGATCAGAACTACCTCTACGAGTTCCGTCACAAGAACAAGCTGAACTCTTATGTCTACAGGCTGTGGTGGCTCACGTCAGACTGCGGGCGCAGTTTCGGCCGGTGGGTGCTGTGGACCGGAGCCATCGCAGTGCTATTTGCCTTCCTGTACGGCTTCGTCGACATCGACTACGGGGCCTACGAAACCAGTCTGTCCCCGCTGTACTACAGCGTTGTCACCATGACCACGCTCGGCTACGGCGATGTACTTCCCGCCTCAACCTCGGGGCAGATTGTGGCGATGACACAGGTAGTGATTGGCTACGTGATGCTCGGTGGAGTCCTGAGCATCTTCGCCACCAAGATGGGAAGAAGGGCAGAATGACGAGCGCCACATGCTGAGGAAGAAGTCCCGCACTAAGGACGCCGGGTCCGACCTGAGGCGCGTGCTTGGCGGCATGGAACTACCGACGATTCCCGGCGTCGTCACGATGGCGATCGAGCAGGTTTCCGCACCGGAATGCGACATGCGCCAGGTCGCCGAGACCGTGAGTCGTGACCCCGGCCTATCGGCGCGGATTCTCTCCGTGGTCAACTCAGCTGCGTACGCGCCCCGCAACCCGATCGTCGGCGTGGCCCAGGCTGTGACCATGTTCGGGAAGAATCACCTCGAGTCGATGCTGATCTCCCTCGCCGCCAGCCGGGCAACCAGCCAGGTAACGACACCCGGATTCGACCTAGGCGGCTTCTGGCAAATCGCCGCCTGGAAGGCCTCGGCCGCAGGAACTCTATCCCGCCGGTTTGATCGAGCCCGTAGCAGCGAGAACTTCTCCGCCGCCCTCCTCCAGGACATTGCCGTGCCGCTTCTGGTCTCCGGCCATCCTCGCTACAGAGCAGTGCTTGCCGATTGGCAAGGCGGAGGCGGGGATCTGATCGAGTTGGAGAGGGACACGTTCGGCTGGACGCACTACGAGGTTGCCGGATGGCTGTTTGACGAATGGGGATTTCCCCAGAAGCTGCGAGACGCGGTTACCGAGAGCGGTGAGCCGCCAGAGGTGACGGTTGAATACCCGGTAGTGAGGGCGGTGGCCTGCCTGAGCGCTCCCCTGCCGCAAGCCGAGGTCATCGACGGTGCGGCCACATTGCTCTCTACGACATTCGGGCTCGATCCCGAGAGCGCCACCGAGTTGCTCGAGACAGCGCAAGTCGACGGGGCGAAGCTGGCCCAGTCGCTGAGCTGAAGCTCCGCTAGATCCACGCCGTCACCGGCGCCATGAGGACCGCGTCAGGAAACCAGCTTTGGCTCAGGAAGCGTTGATACGACAGGGCCCTCTTTGGTTATGAGCACAGTGTGCTCCCAGTGGGCAGAGAGCTTCCCATCCTGGGTCACGACGGTCCAGCCGTCGTCCTGGACGCTCGTCTCTGCCGTACCGATATTGAACATCGGCTCGATCGCAATAGCCATGCCGGCCTTGAGCTTCAGCCCGCGGCCCTTCTTGCCGTAGTTGGGAACATCGGGAGCCTCGTGCATCTGCCTTCCGATACCGTGCCCGATGTATTCGCGGACCACGCCGTAACCATACGGCGCGGCCACTGCGGAGATAGCGGCACCGACGTCACCGAGCCGGTTGCCGGGACGGGCTGCGGCAATGCCCGCCCAGAGCCCTTGCTCGGTGACTTCGATGAGCTGTTGGGCTTCCGGTGTTACGTCACCGATAGCCATCGTGAATGCGGCATCGCCGTGCCAGCCCTCGTAGATCGCTCCGACGTCGATGGAGAGAATGTCTCCGTCCCGCAGCTTGGATCGGTCGGGGATGCCGTGGACGATCACTTCATTGGGCGACGCGCAGATAGATGCCGGGAATCCGTGGTAGCCGAGGAATGAAGGACGGCAATCGGCCTTTCGAATCACTTCATGAGCGATGGTGTCGAGCTCCAGTGTGGTGACGCCGGGGACTGCAGCCTCACGGATGGCAGCGTGTACCGAAGCCACCACTGCGCCGGCGACTTTCATCTTCTCGAAGTCGGCGGCCGACTTGATCGTCATGAAGCGTCCGGTCATCAGTCGACTGCCAGCGCTAGGGCGACCCTGCCGAAGACCTCGTCGATACCGCCCAAACCGTCGACCTCGAACACCTTGCCGCCCGTCTCGCGGTAGTAATCCGACAGCGGTGCTGTCTCTTCCCAGTAGATGGCGAGCCGGCGCGATATGCCTTCCTCGGTGTCGTCGGCCCGACCCTCTTGCTCGGCGCGCAGCAGCATTCGCTTCATCAGCTCCTCGTGGGGAACGTTCAGCTGCACGAGACCGTCGAGGGGGACCTCGAGAACTGCATCGAGAGCCCTCGCCTGCGCCACGTTGCGCGGAAACCCATCGAGGATGTAGCCGCAGGCGGCGTCGGGCTGACTCAGCCGCTCGCCGACCATGGCCACAACGAGGTCGTCCGGCACGAGGTCGCCGGCTTGCATGATCGCATCGGCCTTCTTGCCGAGCTCAGTTCCTTCGGCGACAGCCTGGCGCAGCATCTCTCCCGTCGAGATGTGCGGTACTCCCATGAGACGAGCGAGGCGTGATGCCTGCGTTCCCTTTCCCGACCCCTGCGGGCCAAGGAAGATGAGTCGGAGACCCATTAGTGCTCCTTCAATAGACGCTTGCCGCAATCCTAAAGACTCCGCGACCCCCTCGATTCTGGGATTAGGAGAGGAAGCCTTCGTAGTTCCGCATCATCAGCTGGCTCTCGATCTGCTTCATCGTTTCGAGGGCAACGCCGGAAACGATCAGGATCGAGATACCACTGAGGCCGACCGGTACGTTGAAGAGGTAGCCGAGGAACGATGGGAGCACGGCGACGCTGGCCAGGTAGAGAGACCCGGGCAGGGTGATCCGGTTGAGGATGTGCTCCAGGTGCTTGACCGTGGCCCGACCCGGACGGATGCCCGGGATGAAGCCACCCTGGCGCTGAATCGTTTCGGCTTGCCGCTCCGGGTCGAACTGTATGGCCGTATAGAAGTAGGTGAAGAACACAACCAGCAGGCCCAGCATCAGGATGTACGGCAGCGTTGGTGAAAGCCCGCCTGCCCCGCTCGACAGAAGGTTGTCGTTGATCCAGTTGCGCACGGTCTCGCCCCAGCCAGACGAAGGCAGCGAAGAGGAAACCAGCACCGGGAAGTACATGATCGAGGTCGCAAAGATGACGGGAATGACGCCTGCCATGTTGACCTTCAGCGGGATGTACGTGCTCTGCCCACCCAGAACCTTGCGTCCGCGCACCCGGCGGGAGAACTGAATCGGGATCCGCCGCTGGCCCTGATCCATGAAGATGATGCCGACGGTCAGCGCCAACATCACACCCGTGATGATGATGAACTCGTACGTTTGTGAGTTCACCCACAGGATGCTGAGCTGGTTCGGCAGCTGGCTCACGATGCTGACGAAGATGATCAGCGACATACCGTTGCCGACACCTCTCTGTGTGATCAACTCTCCGAGCCACATGATCAGCGCAGTACCGGCCGTCATTGTGATGATGATCGTGAGCACGTTGCGCAACGTGTAGTCGGGCACCAGGTCTACCCCGTTGAAGAAGCTCCCGTTGTGGAAGAGGAACGTGAAGCTGGTCGACTGGATGAGCGCAATTGCCACCGTCAGGTACCGCGTCCACTGGGTGATGACCTTGCGGCCCGTCTCCCCCTCATCCTGCAGCGACTGGAGCTTGGGAATGACCACAGCCAACAGCTGCATGATGATGGACGCAGTGATGTAAGGCATGATGCCGAGTGAGAAGACCGAGAGGTTCTCGATGGCACCGCCGCTGAATAGGTTGAGCAGGCTCAGGAAACCACTCTCCTCCGCCTGCTGCCGTGCCACCTCGAGCTGGTCGAGATCGATGCCCGGCACGGGGATGGCTGCTCCCAACCGGTAGATCGCAAAGATCATCAACGTGAACAGGATCTTGTTGCGAAGATCCTTGATCCGGAACAT
>JASJDZ010000021.1 GCA_030065575.1 Acidimicrobiia bacterium | reverse complement strand
GTGATGCCGGCGGTGGCGAGCTTGTCGATGGCGTCCTCGAAGATGTTGCCGTCATCGTCGGTGAACAGGTTGCCGCCCCCGTTGTCGGTTAGCCCCAGTGCCCGGACCAGGAACGCTGCCATCTGTCCCCGGGTCACGTAATCGTTGGGGCAGAAGCTGGTGTTGCCTGCGGCGGGGTTGCAGCCTTTGGTGATGCCCTCTTCGGCCAGCCAGAGTATGTCGTTGAGGAACACCGTTCCTACGGTGTCATCAAAACCGATGAGGCGAATTTGGAAGCCGTCTGCGGTCTCTCCGAGGACTTTGAGCAGTGTCCCTTGGGCGAGGAGATCCTCTCCCTTGTCGACGTCGAGCAGGAGTTGGTCGCCGACGCCGGTTACGTGATCGATCGAATCCGGTGACGGGGGATAGGTATACACACGGGAGAGGGCGCCACCCACCGGAGAGACGACCGGATCCTGACCATCAGGCCCATTCCACCACTGCTCGATGTAGTGGGACGAGATCCCTTCGAAGTTGGCCGGAATCGGGTCGAGCGCAGAGTTGGTGCGAGCATCGAGCGTGACGAGCGAGTACTCGTAGTCGGTGGGCAAGATCACCATCTGGATCCCGTCAACTCCGACAGGAGCGATCGTGTAGTCGACGACGCCGCCGATGTAGAACACCACATCGGAGGGATCGACCCAGCCGGCCCGGTAGCGATTGAAAGCCAGTGTTGAATATGGATACTCCACACGGCGCCCGATCAGAGCGGAGGGCATGTTCCCGCTCATGTAGTCGATCGGGTTGTCGTACTCGTCGACGTACGGCTCGCCCCACGGGTCGTACAGGACTACGCCGGAGTAGGAGTGGGGGAAGTTGATCGTATGCCCAATCTCGTGGGCCGCGGTCGTGATGTGGGCGTCGTAGATCCCGAATGACTTCACGGCTTCACCCTCGACGATCGCCCATCGCCCGTTCTCGGGGAAGGTCTCGAATGTGCTCTGGCAGTTGGAGCAGCTGATACCCGGGCTGGCAAGCCCGGCATTGAGGCTGTTGTCGAGGATTGCGATGACGCCGGCATCGCCGGGAGATGCTTCGTCGAGGAGCTCCTGACGGCACGCATCAAAGGAGTGCGGAGATCCGATGGTCAGCGTGTCGCGGGCCTGGAAAGAGGGAAGGTAGGCCCCTCCGGAGATCCCGTAGTAGAAGGCCGAGACCTCGGTATTGAGGGTCAGCGTGGCGTCGCTCAGGTCGATTCCTCCCGTGGCGCCAGCCCAGGTGCACACATAGACGCCAATCACGTCTGTATCGAGCGAGTACCGCCTCGTGTCGTTTGGCCAGACGATGATCCGAAGCGGATCTCCGTCGAACTCGGTGAACGCCGCAAGTGAGCGACGGTTGGCGACGGGCGGTGGGACGATGAGGTCTGTCTCGAGAGGCTGCACCCGTTCGTCGGCGAATGGCTCTGGGCCGCCCGCTGCCCCGGCCGGGACGGAGACCAGCACAGGCGCGAGCACAACGATGGCAGTAGCAATGATCCTTCGCATCTGCGGAGACCTCCGTCCGGAAATCTATCTCGCATCGGCACTTGCGCATCACGACTTGATACACACAAGCGAACGGGCCCGGAAGAACCGGACCCGTTCGTGGTCTCCGGCTACCGAAGCGGTAGCTTCGAGTTCCCTGTGGGAACTCCGACCCTTGGAAAGAACGAGTGGGCCCGGAAGAACCGGACCCACTCGCATTGGTCTCCGGCTGCCGTTCCGGCAGCTTGGAGTTTCCTGCGGAAACTCTGCCCGTGCAAGCGAACGGGCCCGGAAGAACCGGACCCGTTCGTGGTCTCCACCCGCTGAACTACGGGCAAGGCTAGTGAGCTAGACCTGCCGGATCGAAATCAGTTTCTCCAGAGCGAGTGTTCGATACTTAGGCTCGTGCCGCCGCGGCTCGCGCCTTGAGCACGATAACGATCGAATCGGCGATCTCCTCGTAGGAAACCCGGCCGGTGTTGCAGACGGCGTCGTAGTGCAGCGGATCGTCGATGTTCACGCGGAAGTGACGTTTCATCATCCGGGCTCGACCCGAATCGAGCCGCGAGATCGCCTCGGTAGCCTGCTTCTCGGTATGTCCGTACATCTCCATCATGTGGGCGATCCGAGCCTGCTCGGGAGCAACGAGACGCACCGAAACTGAGGGGCCCAACCCCCGGGTCACTTCGGAACCGGCCCGACCGACGATGACGGCCTTGCCGACCTCGGCGATTGTCCTAACCAGTCGGAACATCCGGTCGGTGACTATGTCCTGCGGCGTGGTCGATGTGAACATCTGTCGAAAGAAGTCCTCAGCTGCCTTGTGGTACTGCTCACTCAGGAGAGCCTCGACGGAAACTCGCAGATCAGGATCCTCGGCGACCATCGCAACGAGTTTCTGATCGAACATGTCCCACTCGCCGAAGAGCTCCTTGTCGTCCTCGTGCTCGAACCGGTCCAACAGCGTCTTGGCCAGAGTGAGCCCGCCCGCACCGGCCTGACGAGAGATCGTCACGAACGGCCGCAGCCGGGTCGCAAAAGAAGCGTCCCGCTTGTCATACATATGACCGTGGAGGAATCTCTCGATTGGATTGGCGGGACTCATGGCAGCTACTCCTGTCTTTCGTCCGTCTACTCAATCCTACCCATTGGGCGAGCGGCAGGTCGGGGCGAGCCGCGGCGTGATTGCCCCCGATTCTGCGGCAGCTGGGCCTGTATATACGCATATTCGCAAATCGCGGCCAACTTCCGCTGGAGAACGTCTATGGTCCTGGCTTCAACGGGCTGCCCGCTGCCATTCGCAGCGGTGCGGGAGAGGTAAGGGAACAGGAATGGGACAGTCGCAACAAGGGCTCTACGACCCGGCTCTGGGTCACGATGCCTGCGGTATCGGCTTTGTCGCAGACATCAAGGGCCGCAAGAGCAACCAGATCATTCAGCAAGGTCTCACCGTGCTTGCCAACCTCACCCACCGCGGTGCCGTAGGAGCGGATCCGCTCGCCGGTGATGGCGCCGGCATGTTGTTGCAGATCCCGGACCGTTTCTTCCGTGACGAGATGGCCGAGCAGGGTGTCGAGCTTCCGCCCTCCGGCGAGTACGGCGTCGGAATGGTCTTTCTGCCCCGCGATCCGGTGGACCGGATCGTTGCCGAAAACCTCCTTGTAGAGCTGGTTATTCGGGAAGGTCAGACACTCCTGGGGTGGCGAGACGTGCCCGTCGATCCCTCTTGCCTCGGAGAGAGCGTCAAGCCCATTGAGCCCGTGATCCGCCAGGTATTCGTCGGACGCGGCGAGGGCACATCGGATGCCGATCACTTCGAGCGCAAGCTTTACGTCATCCGCAAGCAGGCTCACATTCAGCTCGGGAAGCGCGCCCCGTACCTCATTGAGCAAGGTGAGTTCTACATCACCACTCTTTCGGCCCGGACGATCACCTACAAAGGAATGATGCTCGCCGCAGATCTAGCGGTCTACTACCGGGACCTCGCCGACTCCAGGGTCGAGTCGGCCCTCGCTCTGATTCATCAGCGCTTCTCCACGAACACCTCACCGTCGTGGCGACTCGCGCAGCCATTCCGTTATCTCTGTCACAACGGCGAGATCAACACAGTCCAAGGCAATGTGAACTGGATGATGGCGCGCCGGCACAACATGTCGTCCGAGATCATCGGCGACGACCTGGAGAAGCTCTGGCCGCTGATCGGCGACGGCTCTTCGGACTCAGCGACCTTCGACAACGCACTCGAACTGCTTCTCGCCGGTGGCTATTCGCTAGGCCACGCGATGATGCTGATGATTCCTGAGGCCTGGGCGGACAACCCGCTGATGGATGCCGGGCGCCGCTCCTTCTACGAGTATCACGCTGCTGTCATGGAACCTTGGGATGGGCCAGCCGCTGTTGCCTTCACAGATGGCAGGCAGATTGGCGCAACCCTCGACCGCAACGGCCTCCGCCCCTCCCGGTACTTCGTTACCGATGACGATCTCGTGGTGCTCGCATCGGAGATGGGTGTGCTCGACATACCCGAAGAGAAGATCGTCAAGAAATGGCGTCTGCAGCCCGGGAAGATGCTGCTCATCGACCTGGAAGAGGGCCGGATCATCGACGATGCCGAGCTCAAGGACAGTCTGTCCGGGGCCAAGCCCTACCGCGAGTGGCTAGACGAGACACAGATCCACATCGCGGATCTCCCGCAGGAAGTCGCCGCCATGGGGCCGGATGCCGACACCTTGCGTAGTGCCCAGAAGGCATTCGGCTACACACGAGAGGACGTCGAGTTCTTCCTCAAGCCAATGGCCCGCGGCGGTCAGGATCCGGTTGGTTCAATGGGTCGCGACACCCCGCCGGCAGTCCTCTCCGATCGTCCCAAGATGCTCTACGACTACTTCAAGGAGCGCTTCGCTCAGGTGACCAATCCGCCGATCGATCCGATTCGAGAAGAGACGGTCATGTCGCTCGTGTCGTTGATCGGCCCCCGCCCGAATCTGCTCGATCTCAACACCGGGGGTACGCACAAGCGCCTCGAGGTCACCCATCCGATTCTCACCAACGTCGATCTCGAGCGGATCCGGAGGATCCACAACCACGTCGACGATGCCTTCGCCACCAAGAAGCTCGGCATCTGTTACCCGGCCGCCGACGGTGCTTCCGGGATGCGGGGTGCCCTCGAGAGACTATGCGAGCAGGCCACCGAGACGGTGCGAACCGGCCACAACATCCTCATTCTCTCCGACCGCTGTCAGGAGGTCGAGCGGGTCGCGATCCCGGCTCTGCTGGCCACTGCCGCGGTCCATCACCACCTCATTCGTGAAGGACTGCGCACTGAAGTCGGGCTGGTCGTTGAGACCGGTGAAGCTCGTCAGGTCCATGACTTCTGCCTGCTCGGAGGCTACGGGGCCGAGGCCATCAACCCGTATCTGGCCTTCGATGTCATTGACTCGCTTGCCCATGAGATGCCCGAGATCACCGTTGAGGAAGCTCAGACCAACTACATCAAGGCAATCAACAAGGGAATGCTCAAGGTGATGTCCAAGATGGGCATTTCCACGTTCCAGTCCTACTGCGGAGCTCAGATCTTCGACGCGATCGGTCTCAATAGTGACTTCATCGAGAGATACTTCACCGGCACTCCGTCACTCATCGAGGGCATCGGACTGGATGAGATCGCCGCCGAGACGGTGCGCCGGCACGGCTCTGCGTTCGGTGCGAAGGCCTACCGCCGTCCGGAGCTAGAGGTTGGAGGTGACTTCGCATACCGGCTGCGCGGCGAGGAGCACGTGTGGACTCCCGAGACGATCTCGACAATGCAGCACGCCGTTCGCGCCGGTGACTACGAGCTGTTCAAGAAGTACACGGCAACTGTTGATGACCAGTCGCAGAAGCTGAAGAACCTCCGCGGTCTTTTTGAGTTGGATTACCTGCCCGAGCCGATTCCCCTCGATGAGGTCGAGCCGGCGAGTGAGATCGTCAAGCGGTTCGCCACCGGTGCGATGTCGTTCGGGTCGATCTCTTGGGAGGCCCACACCAACCTTGCCATCGCTACGAATCGCATCGGTGCCAAGTCGAACACCGGTGAAGGTGGCGAGGAGCCCAGCCGTTTCGAGTCGATGGAGAACGGTGACTCAATGCGGTCTGCCGTCAAGCAGGTGGCCTCCGGACGCTTCGGTGTCACCACCGAGTACCTGGTGAACGCCGACGACATCCAGATCAAGATGGCCCAGGGGGCCAAGCCCGGTGAAGGTGGGCAGTTGCCAGGGCACAAGGTGAACAAGTGGATTGCCAAGGTACGTCACTCAACACCCGGCGTGGGCCTCATTTCCCCGCCACCGCACCACGACATCTACTCCATCGAGGATCTCAAGCAACTGATCCTCGACCTGAAGAACGTGAACCCGCAGGCGCGGATCAGCGTCAAGTTGGTGTCCGAGGTCGGGGTCGGAACGATTGCCGCCGGAGTGGCAAAGGCATACGCCGACCACGTCCTGATCAGCGGCAACGAAGGGGGTACCGGCGCCAGCCCGCTGACTTCCGTCATGCAAGCGGGGTCACACTGGGAGCTGGGGCTCGCCGAGACTCATCAGACTCTTGTGGCCAACGAACTTCGGGGCCGTATCGCAGTTCAGACCGACGGCGGGATCCGTACCGGGCGCGATGTCGTCGTTGCCGCGCTGCTCGGGGCAGATGAGGTCGGGTTCGGGACCGGCGCTTTGATTGCGCAGGGCTGCATCATGATGCGGAAGTGTCATCTCAATACCTGCCCCGTTGGTGTGGCCACCCAGGATCCTGAGCTGCGGAAGCTCTTCCCCGGCCAACCCGAGCACGTCGTCAACTTCTTCATGTTCATTGCTGAGGAAGCGCGCGAGATCATGGCCAACCTCGGGTTCCGGACCTACTCCGAGATGATCGGGCAGAGCGACCGGCTGAAGATGAAGACGGCCGTTGATCACTGGAAAGCGCAGGGCCTCGATTTCAGCCGGGTTCTCTACAAACCCGACCCGCCTGCGGGCGTTGCGATTTCCAACACCGAGGAGCAGCAACACGGCCTCGATACGGCGTTGGACAACCAGCTGATCAAGAAGGCCGTGCCGGCTCTGGAGGACGGTCAGGCAGTCCGGATTGAGACCCCGATCGTGAACACGAATCTCGCCGTTGGTGCGATGCTCTCCGGCGAGGTAGCGCGCCGCTACGGCCACGCCGGGTTGCCGCAGGACACCATCCACATCAAGCTTGCCGGAACTGCCGGGCAGAGCTTTGGAGCCTGGCTATCCCACGGAGTGACCCTTCATCTCGAGGGTGATGCCAACGACTATGTGGGGAAGGGCCTGTCGGGCGGGCGCATCATCATCGAGGCCGAGCCGGCAGGGCCGATCGTCCCGCGGGAGAACATCATCATCGGTAACACGGTGCTCTACGGCGCCATTTCTGGTGACTGCTACTTCAACGGGGGAGCCGGGGAACGGTTCGCCGTCCGCAACTCCGGAGCGATCGCCGTCGTCGAACGCATCGGCGACCACGGGTGCGAGTACATGACCGGTGGTTGTGTTGTCGTCATCGGCAAGGCAGGGCGGAACTTCGGCGCCGGCATGAGCGGGGGCATTGCCTACGTCATTGACGACGCTGGCGACTTCCACCAACGGGTCAATCACCAGATGGTCCAGATCGAGCGTATCGAAGGTGACGACGGAGCCCCGGCCGGGGTCTCCGACGATCCGACCTACGAAGAGATTCTGGCGGATCCGCTGCGTCACGACATCTGGCGGCTCAAGACTCTCATCGCCCGCCACGCCCGTCTCACGAACAGCTCGCGGGCAGAGGAGATCCTGGCCAAGTGGGATGAATACCTGCCCCGGTTCTACAAGGTGACCCCCGATGAGTTCCGACGGGCCCTGACCGAGTCCCAGGGGGGTGAATGATGGGATCCCCAACCGGTTTCCAGAGTATCGAGCGCAAGGATCGCGGCTACCTGCCGGTTGCCGAGAGGAAGCAGAACTACCGCGAGTTCTCCATCCCGCTCACCGACGAATCGGTTGCCAAGCAGGGGGCCCGATGCATCGATTGCGGCATTCCCTACTGTCACTCCGGCTGCCCGGTCGACAACATCATCCCGGACTTCAACGATCTGGTTTACCGAGACAACTGGCGCGAAGCCATCGAGGTGTTGCACTCGACGAACAACTTCCCCGAGTTCACCGGACGGGTTTGCCCCGCTCCGTGTGAGGAAGCCTGCACCCTCAACTTGCACGATGCCCCGGTGACCATCAAGACGATCGAGTATTCGATCATCGAGAAGGCATGGCAGAACCGCTGGATCGAGCCGCAGATCCCTACCCGACGAACAGACAAGCGGGTAGCGGTTGTCGGTTCCGGGCCTGCCGGGTTGGCTGCGGCGCAACAACTGGCTCGTGCCGGTCACCACGTGAAGGTGTTTGAGAAGAACGCCAAGATCGGCGGCCTGCTTCGGTACGGCATCCCCGACTTCAAACTGGCCAAGGATGCCATCGATCGGCGACTCTCCCAGATGCAGGCCGAGGGTGTTGAGTTCCGGGTCAACAGTCACGTCGGGGCCAACATCCCGGTCGAGGAACTTGTCGCCGGCTATGACGCCGTGGTGCTGGCGGCCGGGTGTGAGCAACCGCGAGACTTGACCGTTTCGGGCCGCGACCTCGATGGGGTTCACTTCGCCATGCCCTATCTCGCCCAGCAGAACCGGCGGGTTGGCGGTGAATCAACGGGTACCGAGCCCGATATCCTCGCCGCAGGCAAGCACGTTGTTGTGATCGGCGGTGGAGACACCGGCGCCGACTGCGTCGGTACGGCCAACCGGCAGGGCGCTGCTTCCGTGACTCAGCTCGAGTTGCTGCCCCGGCCACCCGAGCAAGCCGACAAGATGCTCACCTGGCCCAATTGGCCGAACAGGCTGCGAACTTCGACGTCCCACGATGAGGGTTGCGAGCGGTTGTGGTCGGTTTCGACCACCGAGTTCACCGGCGCCAACGGCAGGGTCTCTGGTTTGCGCGGAGTTGAAGTGGAGTGGGCTCAGGTCAATGGGCGATGGGAGATGACCGAGGTTGCCGGCAGCCATTTCGACTTGAAGGCCGATCTCGTGCTCCTGGCGATGGGTTTCGTCAGCCCAGTGCACGACGGCCTTGTCGAGGAACTGGCCGTGGCCACCGATGCCAGGGGCAACGTTGCGGCCGACACCGATGACTATGCAACCACAGTTCCCGGCGTCTTTGCGGCCGGCGATATGAGGCGGGGCCAGTCGCTTGTTGTCTGGGCGATCAAGGAGGGTCGCCAGTGCGCCCGAGCAGTAGACCAGTTCCTCATGGGCCATAGCGATCTTCCGCGTTGACCTTCCTAGCTATGTCACGGCATAGCCGGCGCTCAGCTTGAATAGGCCCACGAGCAAGGAGGCCTAGTTGGGCAAGTTTCTGTTCAGGTTCTTCACCGGAGCCCACGCCAAGATCATCAAGCTGAGTCGGGGAAGGTTGCTGGCCGGCAAGACCCTCGTGCTCACCCACAAGGGAGCCAAGAGCGGCAAGGTGCGGGATACCCCGCTGATGTACTTCGCCGACGGCGACAACTACCTGATTGTCGCCTCAGCCGGCGGTGCTCCGAACCACCCGGGGTGGTACCACAACCTCCTCGCCAATCCCGACACAACGGTGCTGGTCGAGGGCAAAGAGATCCCAGTCACCGCCCGTGACGCCGGTCCGGCTCGTGACGAGCTATGGGAGAAGATCACGGCGGAGGCTGACCAGTTTGCTGCGTACGAGACCAAGACGGAGCGCACCATCCCAGTCGTTGTTCTCGAGCCGCGCTAGTCGGCGGGAGCGGCCGGCCAGAACTGACGCAGCACTCCGATGGCTACCAACGCCAATCCAATCGGGATCAAGACCGCAGGCGCCAGATCGGAGTCAGGATTACCCGGTCGCGGGTGAGCGAACTGGAGGAAGACATCGGCGGCGGGTGTGATCACGACGATGCTGACAGAGGCCACGATCCCGAATCGCAGAACCCTCTGCCAATCCTCCCGGCTCGGCACAAAGAGAGCGACCGCAATCGCCAGCGCCGGCAACACGAATAGGTAGCTGAAGCCTTGGGCAGCCAGAGAGGTGATCAGCGCCAGCACGATCAGGACGATCAGGCTCCCGCTGCCATGTGATGCTGCCGGCCGGAACCGGCGGTTGGCGAGGGTGATGCCAAGTGCAATCAAGGCAACGAGCGCTGCGTAGTAGACGTAGCCCTCGAGGAGCCCAAGTGTCGTTCTGAGGCCGGTAGCGGCTACCCACACCAGGGTGGCGAGAACCAGGCCGGCGGCGCCAAAACCAAGGCCGGCTCCCAGCCGGGTTGGCGGCGCAACCCGGCGCTGCATGAAGGCCACAGCTACTGCAACCAACGCAAGCAGCAGCAACGGGAGCGAAAGCGCGGCGGGATACTGGACGTGTTGTCCGAGCGCACGGAAGAACACTGCTCCTCCCTCCGGAGGCGCCTGGCTGAGATCGAGCGCACCGAAGTGGCGGGCGATGGCAAGAGCCTGATTGCCGTGGTGTTGCAGCGAGCCGACGCTCAACGCATCGACGTTGTCGCGATCGGTGTGATAGATGCTCGATCCGTGGAGATAGGCGAAGTGGAAGCCCGCCACGCCCGCATTGCGGAACTTGTCGAAGTCAGTTCCGAAGTCGCCGACCCATCGCGAGGTTTGGGTGATGAACGAGAACGCCGCAGGCTCGGCTCCTGATTCGACCAGCTCGCCGACCATCCAGTTCTCCGGTCCGCTCACCTCGGCAAGCAGAGAGGCGCCGGAGCGACCGGTGGCCTCCAGGTTGACTGCCAGCGCAATGTCGGGAAACGCCGGATGCTCGTTGACGAAGGTTGTGGCGCCGTAGCGTACTTCCGGCTCCTCAGCGTCGGTGAACAGGAGGATCACGTCGTTGCGCAGCTGGGGGCCGGCTTTGAGCGCGCGTCCTACCTCCAGCAAAGCCGCGACCGCAGACGTGTTGTCGTTGGCGCCCGGCGTCTGTGGCACGGTGTCATGGTGTCCAACGAGGGCAATCGCTCCGGTGCTGTCGGTACCGGGGATTCGGGCAATCACGTTGACGATCTCAGCCGTTCTGTTCGGGACAAAGGAGTCCGGGCGAAGGAATGCCTGCGTCTCGAACGCAATCCCGAAGCTGTCCAACTGGTCCCCGATGTACTCCCTGACCTCGACAATGGCGGCCGAGCCCAGGGGGTGGGGCTTGCCGGCTATGACGTCGACATGGGCGGCGGCTCGCTCGGCCGAAAAACGATCGGGTGCGGCGTCGGCGTCGACTGTTGGTGGAGCCAGCATCGGCAGGTAGCCGAGGACGAGAGCAATCGCCACGATTGCCCAGGGAAGGGCACGTCTCACGATCGCTCGAAAACGTGTGGTGGATTCCCCGGCCAATGTGCCTCCTGCCCGCGATCGCGTCTACAGCATGCACCTCGAGACGGGTGTTTCCAAGGGGGCAATCAGCCCAACTGCATCTCTACGCGGATGAGGCGTGGCGCTGCTCGCCGGCTTGTGCGATCCGGGCGACCATCCGGCCGAAGATCAGCCGGTGGGCGGGGAGCAGCGAATACCAGTACAAACGCCCGAGCAGCCCGCGAGGCCGGAAGTAGGCAGTCTGAACGAGTTGCCGCTCCGACCCTTCGTCTTCGATTCGCCACTCGAGCCAGGCGTCGCCGGGAAGCTTCATTTCGGCGGACAACTGGAGATGCTCGTTGGGCTGAACGTCCGCGACTCTCCAGAAGTCGACTGTGTCGTGCAGCCTGACCTCCTCGGGGTGGCGGCGTCCGCGCCGCAATCCAACCCCGCCCACCAGGGTGTCGATGACTCCACGCACTCGCCAGGCCCAGTTCTGGGTGTAGTAGCCGACGCTGCCGCCGATTCGGGCGAAGGCCCAGTAGAGGTCCGTCGCCGGCGCCTTCGATCGGACTTCCTTGCGGTCCATGAACAAGGTGCCTCCAGCCCAGTCAGGATCCCAGGCGAATACCTGAGCCGGGCTGGTGCTGGCATCGGACCACCTGCTCGGGATGTCGAGGGTCACATCGCTGCTCAGGGCTCGCCGGATGGCGTCGTCGAGCGGTATCGGATCGATCCCGAAGCGTTTCGGGATTGGATCACCGGCCACTGTGACTTCATTGCGTAGTGAGTCGACCAGCGGGCGCGCTACCCCAACAGGGAGGGGGGTCACCAGCCCAATCCAGAGCGACGACAGGCGAGGAGTGAGAACCGGTACCGGCAGGATCAGGCGGCGGGGCAGACCGGCTACCCGCGCGTAGCAACGCATCATCTCTTTGTAACTGACCACATCGGGTCCGCCGATCTCATGGACGTGGCTGCCGGGGGAGTCATCGAGAGAAGCAACGAGCGCGGCGAGCACGTCCCGGATGGCAATTGGCTGGCACTTCGTCTCGACCCAGCGAGGGGTAACCATCACGGGGAGGACTTCCGTGAGGTATCTCAGCATCTCGAAGGAAACCGATCCGGAACCGATAACGACAGCCGCCCGCAGCTCAGTGACCGGCGTCGGGCCATCAGCGAGAACATCGCCGACTTCCTGCCTGCTGGAGAGATGCTTGGAAAGATCGCTTCCAGAGCCAAGCCCTCCGAGGTAGATGATTCTCTGTAGGCCGCTGCGTGCCGCAGCCGAGCGGAAGTTCTCGGCGGCAAGCCGGTCTACCTGGGCGAAGTCGGCGGGATCTCCCATCGAGTGAACGAGGTAGTAGGCGGCATCGCAGCCTTCGAGGGCAGCGTTGACTTGCTCCGCAATAGTCACGTCGCATGAGACGACCTCGACGTTGTCCGTCCACGGACGGTCTGCGAGCTTGGATGGGGTACGCGCTAAGCAGACGACTTCATGACCAGCAGCGAGAAGCTGGGGTACGAGACGTCCGCCGATGTATCCGGTTGCTCCTGCTACTGCGACTCTCATTTCAACCAAGCCTTGACGTTGAGGGTTCGGTGCTCACATTGTCGATGGATTGTCTGCCAACGTCGAGTGTGTTCTTCGCCTCGTTTCGACAGTTCGTCGTGTGTACCCTCGCGGAAATGGCAGACCCACCACTGCTCAAGGATCTGGTTGACGCCGCTTCGGTCGAGGGTATCGGCGAGGCGATTGCAGGAGTTGCTCGGGAGTTCGACGTTGCCTCCTTCACCGAGGCTGTCTTCGACGATTCTTGGGATGGTCGTGCGCTCAAGCAGCGAATCCGTCATATCGCCGTGTGCATCCACGATCGACTGGACGGCGACTACTCGGCCAAGCTCGAGGTTCTTCGCGCCGCAGTCGGGGATCTGTCGGTGACCGGCATCCCGGTCTGGTGCTTCAACGATTTTGTTGAGGAGTACGGCGTCGAATCTCCCGATCTGTCCCTGCCGGCACTCGAGCAGTTCACCCGGCTTGCGTCCTCGGAGTTCGCCGTGCGCCCGTTCATAAGACGTTATCCCGACCGGATGGCCGGCCAGATGCTCGAGTGGGCCACCAACGATGATCCGGCAGTGCGCCGTCTCGCCACAGAGGGATATCGGCCCCGATTGCCGTGGGGGATGGGCATACCGGCGATCAAGCAGGATCCGTCACCGGTCATCGCCGTTCTCGACGTACTGCGAAACGATCCGGACGAAGTCGTCCGGCGAAGCGTGGCCAACAACCTCAACGACATCAGCAAAGACCACCCCGACCTGGCCGTAGCCGTGTTGGACCGCTGGGGGGAATCGACGCCGCCGTCGTTGCGCAAGCACGCGCTGCGGACCCTCTTGAAACAGGGCCATGCTGCCGCAATGGAGATGCTCGGCTTTGCTCGGGGTGCCGACGTGACGGTTGACGCCATGGCGGTGTCGCCCAACGTGGGAAAGGTAGGGGAGAGCGTCCACGTCGAGTTCCTGGTCCGGTCCCGATCCGATGCCGCCCAATCCGTCATGGTCGACTACGCAGTCGTGTACCAGAATGCCTCGGGCACAGGTTCACGCAAGGTATTCAAAGGCCTGACCGCAGAGTTGGGAGCCCGCGAAGAAATCCACATCCGGCGCAAAATCAGCTTGCAGCAGATGACTACTCGGCGGATCCTCCCTGGGGAGCATACGGTGGAGGCGCAGGTGAATGGCGTCGTTCACGAATCGGTCGTGTTCGATGTGGTCGAGTAGCCGGCCCACCGGCCACCTCGATCGCATTGCGGATATCGACTGCGATTACGTCCTGTCGGTTCCCCTCCACGGATAGGTTCCTCCCGGATTCGGGATAGGACGGGAAGAGGCTGATGTCTCCGAACGGGTACTCGTGACCCTTTACCTTGTACGCCGACCCGGTCGGGATGACCGGCGCTCCCAGCTTCCGCTCGGCTACCGCATTGATGGCTCGGATCGCAGTGTTGCCCATCAGCAGGATTGACTTCACGTTGGGGAACAGGTCGAGCTCCTCCTCCAGGAGATGGGAGCACGCCTCGACCGTGTCTTGCTTCAGCCCAAAGCCCACCTTTGGGCACTTGACTGCGGTGGTGACGTACACGCCGAGGCTACGGATGTCCTCGATAGTGTTGACATCGAAGCCGGCCGACCGGAATGCCTGGATCGTCTCGTTCCTGTCGATCGGTTCGCGGTACCCCGGCTTGATCGTTGCAGCATCGGTCGGGGGCGCGGCCGAGATCATGATGACACGGATAGTGTCGCGGCGGACGGGTGGGTCTGGTCTTGCGTACCCGGCGTGACGGACGTCACTACAAGGGAAGGCAATACAGCGGTTTAGATCGCCGGCGAGCATGCACACCTCCGTTCTACCGAGGCGATCGCCTTCCTACCTGGATCCAGTATGCATGGTTGCGGGGGCTTTGCGAAGAGTTTTTTCGCGCTTTTTGCCGATTAATCGACCTTCTTGCGCCATTCGGCCAGAGAGCGAGCCATCTCCTCCATGAAGAACTCGTAGAACGAGACAGCCCGGGCCAGTCGGGCATCGGCGTTAGGGCCCATATGGTCGCTCGAGCGGGCTGACTCGATGACTCCGACGATCTGTCTGGCTCCTTCGAGGCGGCGGATGGTCATCTCGACCAAGGGATCGTCGGTCAGCCGGAAACGATCTCGCCGATGTCCGGGGAGCGAGACCCTTTCCACGAAGCCCAGCTGCTCCAGCAATCGGATCATCGTGCTGATCGAGCCCTGGCTGGCCTTCAGCTCCTCGGCGAGTTGCGCCTGTGTCACGTAGGTATCGTCGCGGAGCAGCATCAGGGCGAATATGCGTCCGCCCATTCGTTGAAATCCGAAGCGTTCGAAGATGAGGCTGAACGCCTCGACGTGCTCGTGCAGCTCCTCGGGAACCAATGGTGATGGGTCGTGTACGTCGCTCAATCCGATCCTTTCCGATAGGGACTTTCGCCCCTATCAACCATTTCAGTAGTTACTGATATGGTTGATAATAGTGACATGCCTCACATTGGCAAATAGGAAGGCTCAGAGATGATCGAACTCCACGAGGTGTCGAAGACATTTGGCAATGGCGTACCCATCGTGGCGCTTGCCGACGTGGATCTACGCGTAGACGCAGGCGAGTTTGTGGTTGTGCTTGGTCCATCCGGTAGTGGCAAGACGACACTGCTCAACATGATCGGGGCTCTTGACAACCCCAGCACCGGGAGTATCTCCGTCGGCGGTGTCGACATATCAGAGGCGTCGCGTCGCGAGCTATTCGACTTCCGTCGCGCCACGGTCAGTTTCATCTTCCAGAGCTTCAACATATTCCCGGGCTTGACAGCAGCAGAGAACGTGCAGTTCGGTGCCGACGCCGCTGATCGCGAGGATGTCGACCCGGCGGAGGTTCTCGATTCTGTGGGCCTCGGTGATCGTGTCGACCAATTCCCGCACGAGCTCTCGGGCGGTGAGCAACAACGGGTGGCCATTGCCCGCGCTCTTGCCACGGGCAATCCGGTGATCCTGGCCGATGAGCCGACGGGTGAACTCGACTTCACGACCGGCGTTCAGATCCTGCAGCTTCTTCAGCAGCAGGCGGCAGACGGCAAGGCCGTCCTGGTCGTCACTCACAACCGGGAGATCTCCCGGATTGCCGATCGGGTGGTCGAGCTGAGCAGCGGACGGATTGTCAGCGACGGTCCACCGGCCGAAGGTAAAGCCCGCCTCGAAGATCTGCACTGGTGACATGATGAAGGATTGGTTTCTGCTTCTTCGCTGGTCGTGGCGTGACCTCCGCAAATACTGGGTGAAGGTCGTTGCGATCGCTCTTGTGATCGGCATCGGCACCGGTGCTTATGCGGGCATGACCAGCATGACCAACTGGCGTCGGGACTCGAACAACGCCAGCGTCGCCTTGCTCAACATGTACGACATGAGATTCGAGCTCGCCGGGGACAGCTTTGTCCCGCGTGGCGATCTGGAATCGGCCGTAGCCAGCATCCCGAGCTCCGGCTCTGTAGTGGCGGCGGAAGAAAGACTGGTACGCTCGATCCAGGTCGATGCCTCGACCGACGATGCGACGATTCTGGTTCCCGGGCTGATTGTGGGCCGTGATCTGGCCGCCGGCGGTCCGACCATCAACACCTGGCACGTCGAGGCCGGAACCGGGCTGGCTGCGGCCGACGCAGGGCAGCCGCTGGTGATGCTCGAGTACAGCTTCCTCATGCACAACGATCTCCCGTCTTCGGGCGAGGTAGTTGTCAGCGGCGGTCAGGTGTTGACCTACACCGGTGGTGCGACCACGCCTGAGTTCTTCATGGTGGTCCCAGAGAACACCACTTCATTCGCTCAGGGAACGTACGCCGGTGTCTTCGCCTCATTGGAGACCGCACAGGGTCTGGCCGGATTGGAAGATGTGGTCAACGACCTGGTGGTGACGATCACTGACGACGCCGACCGCGGCGTCATCACCGACGAAATAGAGGACGCCATTAGCGCGCTCGGCGTTGGCGTAGATGTGACCCTGAAGGAGGACGATCCGTCGTACCGGGTCTTGTTCGAGGACGTCGAGAACGACGCCGAGAACATGACCGTGTTTGCCGTGTTGATTTTCGGCGGCGCCGTGCTTGGTGCTTTCAACCTGATCACGAGGCTGTCTGAGGCACAACGTCGTGAGATCGGAATCGCGATGGCGCTTGGAGTGAAGCCCTTGCGTATAGCGTTGCGGCCGCTCCTGGTCGGCGCTCAGATCGCTCTGCTCGGGGTTGTGTTCGGTGTCGGCGTCGGCGTGCTCATCGGGAACATGATGCGAGATCTGATGATCAGCTTCATCCCGCTGCCGATCTGGGAGACCGACTTCCAATGGAGCCTGTTCTTCTGGGTCGCAGTGATCGGCTTCGTGGTTCCGTTTCTGGCCGCTGCCTATCCGGTCTGGCGTGCCGTTCGGGTCAAGCCGATCGAGGCAATCCGCACCGGTCACCTCGCCGCCCGCGGTGGGGGGCTCGCTCCACTGCTGAAGCGGATTCCGCTCCCCGGGAACACTTTCGCCCAGTTGCCGCTGCGCAACCTGCTGCGGGCGCCGCGGCGGGCTGTACTCACCACGCTCGGTATCGCCGCGGTTATGGCGGTCCTCGTCGGCTTCCTCGGCTCGATAGATTCCTTCGTGGGTGCAATCAATCGTGGCGGGGATGCGATCAAGGGGGACTCCCCGGATCGACTGGTAGTGAGTCTCGAGACGGTTCTGCCCGTCGACGCTCCGGGAGTCGCCGCCATCGACAACGCCGACAGCGTTGGCCGTACTCAACCGATTCTCCAGCTGGGAATGCGCGCGGCAGGAGACCAGGATCTCAACCTCCTCGTTGAGATACTGGATCTCGACAATGATCTATGGCAGCCCGGAGTCGTCGCCGGGACCATCGAGGACTCCGGAACCGGGATCATTTTGGCTGAGGCTGCAGCAGAGGACCTCGGCGTCGATGTCGGGGAGTCACTACTGCTGACCCACCCGAGGCGAACCGGTCCGACGACCTTCGGTTTTGCCCAGTCGGATGTCACAGTCGTTGCGATTCACAACAACCCGCTGCGGTTCGCTGCCTACATGGACGATGCGGCCCTCGACCTGGCTAACGCCGTTGGTCTGGCCAACGTCGTCTATGCCGAGCCGGCGCCGGGTAGCACCCCCGAGGACGTGCAGCGTGAGCTGTTCAGCCTCGATGCAGTTGGTTCGGTGGTGACGGCCTCAGCCTCAGCCGATGATCTCGACGAGCTCATCGGGCAGTTCGTGGGCGTATTGCAGGGCATTGCGTTCTTCGTGCTGCTGCTCGCCGTTCTGATGGCATTCAACTCGGCTTCGATTGGGTTCGAAGAGCGGCAGCGGGAGCACGCAACGATGTTCGCCTACGGGGTCCGCGTCCGAAAGGCGTTGCGGATGGCCATCGTCGAAAACACGATCATCGGCATCGTCGCTACCGCCATGGGCCTGGTCGCCGGTGTGGGAATGATCTGGTGGGTGGTCAATGTGAGTGCAGCGGAGACGATGCCGGACATTGGCTTGGTCGTCGAGATGTCGCCGACCACGCTGGTCACGGTGATAGTCCTCGGTGTTGCTGCAGTTGCATTCGCCCCGGTGTTCACCGTCCGCCGCATGAGGCGGATGGACCTGCCGGGCACCCTGCGAGTCATGGAGTGAGTTTGGTGGGGCGCCTGGCCGGTGCCCCACCGACTACTGCCTTACCGCCCGCACGATGGCGGAGTGCATCTGATCGGCTACCTGGTGAGTGGCTTGGACGGTGACATCTGCGAAGCCTGCTGCTCGCAGCCCTTGCTCGTATTCGGAGAAGCTGAGGGCGCCGGCGATGCACCCCACCCAGCTGCCGCGTTCGCGGCGCGCTGCGGAATCGAGAGAGTCCTCGGCAACTATGTCGGCTATGCCGATTCGGCCGCCCGGTCGGAGGACCCGGGCGATTTCTGAGAACACAGCATCTTTGTCGGCTGACAGGTTGATGACGCAGTTGGATATCACGACGTCGATCTCGCCGTCGGCGACGGGGATGTCCTCGATCATGCCCTTGCGAAACTCCACGTTGTTGATGCCGGATTCGGTCTGGTTCTTGCGGGCCAGTTCGAGCATCTCGTTCGTCATGTCTATCCCGTAGGCGAACCCGTCGGGTCCAACCCGCTTGGCCGAGAGCAGAACGTCGAGTCCCGCTCCGGACCCGAGGTCGAGCACGGTTTCCCCTGCGCGCAGATCGGCGACTGCGGTCGGATTGCCGCAGCCCAGGGATGCGAGCGCGGCACTGTCCGGCACCGTCCCGAGTTGATCTGCCTCATAGAGCCACGTGCCGAAATCTCCCGAATCGGCCGTCTCAAAGGCCTCCGCAACGTCGGGTCCGCAGCAGGTCGGTTCACAACAGTCCGAAGATGCGCTGCGGGCCGCGTCGGCGTATCGCTCTCTCACCTGTTCCTGGATGTCGCTAGTGGGCTCGGACACCGTTTCTCCTCATATAGACATCAATCGATATGACTGTAGTAGTCGTATCGATGAACGTCAATGTATAAGATGGGTGGCTATGAGCACCATCGAACGTTGCTGTGAGCCATTGCTCAATGAGCCACTCGGCGCCGGCCAGGCCGATAGGTTGGCCGCGGGATTCAAGCTGCTCAGCGACCCGACCCGGCTGCGGATCCTCAGCCTTGTCGCCAACGCTCCGGCCGGTGAGCTGTGTGCCTGTGACCTGCCCGCCCAGCTCGGTCGCAGTCAGCCAACCGTCAGCCACCATCTGACTCTCTTGACCGAAGCGGGTCTACTGAGCAGGGACCAAAGGGGCAAATGGGCGTGGTTCCGCATTGAGCCGGATCGGGTGGCGATTCTCCGCGCAGCGCTCGATCTGTAGGAATCTGCGCCGTCTGGGGAGTGGCTACGTCCAGCTAAGGCCGCTGCGCCGCGTCCAGTAGGCATTGGGGTCTTCGGCCATGTCGGCCAGATCCGCAAGATGTTCGGCATCGACCTTCAGTGCGGCGAGGTTGGACTCCAGCTGCTGACGGGTCGCGGCTCCGCTCAACACGACATCGACAAATGACTGGGCCAGGACGGCAGCGATGGCAACTGCATCGGGAGCGAGTCCGGGCAGGGCCGCTCGCAGGGGGGCACTGGAGGCCGGGTCGCGCCCGGTGAGCCGGCCGTTTGCCACCGCCTCCTTGATAACGACCCCCAGGCCCTCTTCGCTCGCCTCGGCCAAGGCCGGCCCCGCCGACGGTTCCAGCAGATTCCACGTTGACTGCACGGTGTCAAATAGGCGCGCACCTCCGCGCTTGATCGACAGGGCCTTCCGAATGACTTCGGCCTGGTTGGGACCGCTCGTACTCAGACCGATCGTCACCCCCTCGCTGCGGATCTCGGCGAGGCGATCGAGTACCTCGCTGTTTTCCAGCACGCCAGAATCGAGAGTCGCCGAATGAATCTGATAGATGGCAAGGTCGCTGCCGAGCCTCTGTCGGGTCTCCCCGTACTGGCGGTTCAGAGCGGGGAGGTTGTGCTCCTTGACTTCGTGAACGTCAACATCGATGTTCCAGTCGGCGACGTAGCGGTAGCCCCACTTCGATGCGATTGTCGAGCTAGCCGCAATAGCCCGGTTGCGCAGCCACCGGCCGAGGAATCGTTCCCCGTCCCCGTATGACCGCGCCGTGTCGAAGTAGCGGATCCCGTGCCGGTAGGCAGCATCGAGTACCGAGTGCGCATGGTGTTCGAGGTCGGTGTGTCCGGTGCGGCCCGTCAGGTCGGCTGCATGTCCGAGATTGATGTAGCCGGGGCGGCCGAGCGCAGCGAGGCCGAGCCCGATGCGGGTGACCGCATGATTCGTCTGGCCGAGTTGTGTCGTGATCATGAGGAGCGGCTGGAGAGCATCGAAGAGCCAATATTGGTCTAGGCGTCGCGGCGGTGGATTCGGACAAAGCTAGCATTTCCCGAGCTGCGCCGGCCAGGCTCGGCCGAAGGGTGGGAGCGCCATTATCTACGACCTCGTTTTGGATGACATCACGTCCGGCACGCCTCCGGACGTGGCGCCGTCGTGGATTCAGCCGCGCTCTTCCGGGCTCGAGATCGTCGGCGACGATGGCGGCTACCGGGAGACATTCGTCGCTCCGAGAGGCGACCAGGTGCTAGTGGGAAATAAGCTGTCAGAGTTGCTCCCTGCCCTCAGCTCCGCCGGAATGCCCGCATCGATAGACCCCTTCGGCGTTACCCACCTTGTCGATACAGGGTTCGTTCCGCTTCCCAACACGGAGTTCAGGGACATCTACCGCGTCACCAGTGGCGACAGCATCGTTGCGACCTCCGTTGCGGGGAGGGTCCATGCGGAAGTCAAGAGCGACTACCCATGGCTGCCCGCCAAGTCGCGTGAGGACGAGTCGCCCAGCACAGCACGATTGCATGAGTTGATAGTTGCCAGTACCGAACGCCAGCTCGATAGTTGCGGTGGGTCGGGGCTGCTGATGATGAGCTCGGGGAAGGACTCCGTTGCGCTTGCAATCGCGCTGGCCGAAGCGGGCCGGGCGATCCCATGCTTCACCTTCAAGTCGAGCCCGACCGATAACGAGCACCGGGTCGCCGCCGAGTTTTGCCAGAGGCTTGGCCTGGAACACACAACGGTGGAAATGCCCCGAGACCCCACTGTCGTTAGGCACCATCTCACGAACTTCTTCGAGAACTCCCCAGCGCCATCAGGCGATCACGCCGCCATTCCGATGATTGCTGCGGTGGCGGCAAGTGGCGTTGCGGCGGGTGGCATCATTGATGGCGGTGGCAACGATGCATGGATGGGCTACGTCGCGGATCGGGCCAAGCGATTCAAGCAAAGGTATCGCATCAGGAACCGACGACTTGCCGACTTGGTGGCACGCACGGTAAGGGTCGACTCGCCGGTCAACTACCTGGCGCGCTCCATCGCCGGGGCGACTCTGCCCGGCCGAAGTCTTCGTCACCACGAAACGAGACGCTTCTATCCCGATGCCATCAATAGCGACGACTACTGGTACGACCTGAGCAAGGGCCTCGAAGACCGCGATCTCATGGATGTCATGACTCTGGCGCTCATTCGCCAGACGGAAGGGGCGCGAAGCAACCTCAAGGTGAGGCTGGTCGCTGAGTCGCTCGATATGGCCGCTCTACTCCCGTTCTGCGATGGAGAACTAGCGAACTACTACTTCCACCTGCCGGCAGCAGCTCGTCTCGACGAGTCGACGCGGACGAACAAGATGCTGCTTCGGCAGCTGTTGAAGGAGAAGGTCGGCTACGACCCGAGCGAGATTGGTGTCGGGTACTTCAGTTTCGACGGAATCTCGTTTCTCCAGGAGAACACCGACTTCGTCCGCGAGGAGATCCTATCTTGCGAGATGTGGGAACCTGCGATCGAACCGATGCTTACAAAATGGCTGGCCGGGCTTCACCGCCGGCCCTACATATGGCACGTCCTGGTTCCACTGTTCATGGTCTCCGGCTGGCATAACCACAGCCGCTTCTTGGCGAGGTAGGAGATGGCAGAACCGCTGCGCATACTCATGCTCCACAACCGGTATTTGATTCACGGTGGAGAGGACGTCTCGACCGAAGCTCAGGTCGAGCTGCTGCGCAACGCCGGACATGAGGTCGTGCTCGTGGAGGAGTCCAACGAGCGGGTTGCCCAAATCGGCAAGGCCAGGACCGCCTCTCGCGCAATCTGGTCGCGTGAATCGTACCGGCGTGTGTCCGGCATCCTCGAAGAGTCCAAGTTCGATGTGATGCACGTTCAGAACTGGTTCCCGCTGCTGTCGCCCTCCGTCCACTACGCGGCCCACAGAGCTGGTGTGCCCATGGTCCAGTCATTGCGCAACTTCCGGCTTGTCTGTCCGCAGGGCATGTTGTTTCGGGATGGAGGCGTATGCACCGACTGCGTCGGCCGATCGGTGGCCTGGCCCGGCGTCAGACACCGGTGCTACCGGAATAGCGCACCGGGAACAGCCGTAATAGCCACCATGTCCACCGGTCACCGGTGGGCCGGAACCTGGAATAGACGGGTTTGGCGTTATGTCACCCCTTCCCAATATGCCCGCTCCATCTACGTCGATGCCGGCTGGGACTCAACAGCCATCGAGGTGATTCCCAACTTCATCTATCCGGATCCCGGAGAAGGCCCTGGAGATGGCGGCTATGCGGTGTTTGCCGGCCGGCTCGATCCGGTCAAGGGCCTCGACACTCTGTTGGCGGCATGGGAACAAGGCGGAATCGAGTACCCGCTCAAGATCGCTGGAGCCGGTCCGCTAAAGGAGCGGGTGGCAGCCATCGCCACTCGCAATCGTCACATCGAGTACGTCGGCATGCTCGACGAAGCCGACTACGCGAGGCTGGTGGGGCGGGCGAGCTTTGCTGTGGTGCCGACGCTTGGCATCGAGACCTTCGGGCGAGTGGCCGCCGAGTCCCTTGCCAAGGGGACTCCGGCGGTGGTTGCCGATCACGGAGGCCTCAGCGAGATAGTCAGCGACGGTCAGACGGGTCTGCTATTCCCGCCGGGCGACGTCACTGCGTTGGTGGATCGGATCCGCTCGTTGGTGGCGGATCCGCAACGGCTCTCAGCAATGAGGAAAGCGTGTCGTCGCCGCTACGAAGCGGACTACTCGGGCAATCGGGCACTCAAGGCATGGACCGCTCTCTACACGGAGGCGAGGAAGCAATGACCGAACGCCGATCGAAGCTCACCCTCGAGTTCTTGAGTCCCGGCGCTCGGGTCGCCGACATTGGCAACGCTTCTTGCTACCTGCTCGGATGTGAACAGGTACCGGAGAGCGAGATCAGTGTTCTGCTGGCCGGTGGGGACGTTGCGGACTTCTGCAGGCGAAACCGCGGTGCGCTGATCGTGAAGGTCGAGGCCGACGAGGGCGGGGCGCATTCGCTACGGGTGTGGCGAGGCTTGTTTTCGTTCGCTGAGTTCTACTACTCACTGGCGCCGGCGGACAGAGTCGTTGTCAGCGACCATTTCCAGAATGTCGTCGCTCGGATCCCTCGCGCAGACCGCTACCCGAGCGACGAGGCACTTGTGCAGCACTATCTGTACCGGCGTCCCTACGGGCATCTGACCGTATCGGCTGGGATTCTCAAGGTGGGTCAGGCCGAGGAGTTTGCGATCGATCTGCGGAACCGATCCACTTCCGTGTCGATGTTTGATCGTGTTGACAGCGTCATCGTGGAACGGTCTGCGGACGAATACCTCGACATGGTCGATGCTGAGCTGCAGAAGGCGACCGAGGTTGTGCCGCGCGACGACGGTGCCGCGTTGCTGTTCTCCGGTGGTGTTGACTCGACGCTTCTCCTTGCGTACCTCGGTGCCGAGACACAGACCGTCACGTTCGTGCCGGACACGCCTGAGTTCGCCCCCGAGAGTGAATACGCACGCACAGCCGCTGCGATGCTCGGAGCGAGCCTTACTGAGGTCCCCACACCCGAGCGGGACTTCCTCACCATGCTCGAGTTCAACACCGAGACTCTCGGTACTCCGAGCTTCGATGACTCCTCGCCGTACTTCACCCGGCTTACCTTCGCGCAGCCATATGGTCGATTGGTCTTCGGCCAGGGCGCAGATTCTGCATTCGGGATGAGCCTCAAGCTGGCCCGCTTCTCGAGTTGGTTCCGGTGGCCGGGAATACGACAAGCCGTCAACATCGGCGCCAAGTCGATCCCCGGTCATCTCGGCTATCGACTTGGCCAGGTGGGCCCGATCGCGAACCGGTTCAGCCGCCCGCTTCTGGACAGGCGGGGCTATGGCGCTACTGCGCGCGCATCGGGTGACACGCCCCTGTTGGAGCGCGCTGTTGGCCGGAAAGCCATCGACGCCGCAAACCAGGCCAGCCTTGACTACGCCGTCGATCGTGTGGTGCTCACCGCCGATCCGATGAGCCGGTTCTTCTCCCAGATCGAGCTGGCGCACTGGCATGTCGTGATGGTGAATCCGGTGAGGTCGGCCAATGCCGCATGTCAGGCTGCCGGGAAGAGCTCGTTCGCGCCATATTGCGCGCCAAATGTGCTCAATGCGCTGGCCACGATCCCGGTGCGCGATCGGTACATCCGCGGGCTGTCTGCGAAGTGGATTCTCAAGGAGCTGCTCACGCGCAAGGTCCCGGACTACCCGGTGAACCAGCGGAAGAAGGCGACCGCGTTGCCCTGGCGGCGATTCTATGAGAATGGGCCGCTCCAAGATGTCTGGGAGCGGTACGAAGTCCCGGATCTGTTTGATAGCGAGCAGCGCGCCGAGTTGGTTGCCCGGCCGATAGCTACCACCTGGGTAGCGATCTCGCACGCGATCTGGCTGGAAAGGGTGGTCCGGAACGATGATCTGCAACCGCACGAAGCCAAAGTGAAGGCAGAGTTCCTGATCTAGGGACTGGTCGAAGGTTCTTGGTTGCGGGGATCCTCGTATTGCGGCTTGATCACGCGGAGCTGCACGAAGAAGCGGATAGTTGCCTCGCCGAGTCGGCCGATGGCGCGGGCAAATGCGTCGGTGACCCCCGCCGTTGCCGCGCCGATCAGGAGCACTGGGGACACCGCCCACGACACCTTGGCCAGGGTTGTTTCGCGCTTCGCCCCGAGAAGATCGTTCACCTGCAGGAATATGCCCGCCGTTGCGATGTTGGCCACGATGGTCAGGGCGACGAGGCCGGAGATCTCATAGGCTGACGGCACGATCCAGGTCATCGGATTGAGCATCCACGACCATCCGGCAACGGCCAGATACGCTACTCCGGCAACTGCAATGGCGACCAGGTAGACGGTGTTGGTGTGTCGGGCTAGAGCCCGATCTCGTTTCATTGCGGCTTCGACAATGCGGGGGGCAAGTACTGCGGTCAGCCCCGACGCAAACACCGTGATCGGTTGCGCGACGACTCGAGCAGCCCCGGCGAATCCGAGAGCCTCCGGGCTGGCCAATCGGGTGATGATCGTGGCGGCGAGGAATCCGGCGACGGACGGCCCAGCCGCGTGAACTACCAACCACCGCCCCCTCTTGATGAGACCTTTGAACCGAATGGTCTCCTCGCCCGGGGCGTGTTGGTGGACCTCCCTGGTGACGACCCAGCCAAAGGTGAGCGAAACGAGATTGGCGATGCTAAGCGCTCCGAACGGGATCCACGGTACGGGAACGTCGAGGCCCATCATCACGAGAATTGCCGTGATCGCGACAACGAACTGCGCAATCGAGATGGCAGCAGCCAGCCAGGACCTGATCCCGATGTGAAGCATCTTTCGGACGTGGTCCTGAAGTGGGGAGAGGAACCCGGCCACGGTTGCAGTCACTGTGAACGGGACTATGACGTCGGATGTGCTGAGTGGTGCCGCCACGGCTGCCGCAAGTAGCGCACTAGCGGCCGATCCGACCGCGGGGCCCATCCCGAGGGTCAGGGTTCTCCGGATCAGCGGAAGCCGGCTCTCGACGGGAAACCCAACCGCATCGACTTCGGCGGGAGTGAAGATCAGATTCCTCGGGAGAACTGTTCCCAGTAGGAAGGCTGTGAAGAAGAGCTCATAGACGCCACGCTCCGCATCGGGCAGCAGGTTGATTGCAGCGAGCCCAACCGCAAACGTTGCCAAAGAGGCAAACGAAGCATCGACGACCCCTGCGGGCAGGCGCTTCCTAAGCCCTCGACTCTTGTTCACGAACGCCTCGCATACCTGTGGTGGGACCACTACCGGCCGGCCAATCGGCTGGACCGGCAACCTAGCAGCCATGCCGCCGACCGCGTTCTCACAAGGTGTGGGATAACCTCGGTTCGGTCATGTTGCTCAAAGACGTTGTTGTGGTATCCAATGCGGTCGCAGCCGCTGCGGCACGAAACGAGAAGATCGCCCTGCTCGCCGATGCTGTTGCAGCCCTCGATGAGCCCGAGTTGGCGAGCGGCGTCTCCTACCTGGCCGGAGTCCTGCCCGAGGGGTCAATTGGGGTGGGGTATGCAACGCTGCGCGACCTTCCGTCCCCTGCAGCCCAGCCGGAGCTGACCGTCACCGACGTCGAGGTCGCTATCGCCGAACTGGCAAACCTCTCGGGACCGGGCTCCACCGCGAGGCGCCAGGAGGCTCTGCATCGCCTGTTCGGTCGAGCCACGGACGATGAACATGAATTCCTGGCTGCGCTCCTGGTCGGGGGCCTTCGCCAGGGAGCTAGCGAGAAGGTCGTGATGGACGCGGTTGCCAAGGCGTCCGGGGTGCCGGCAACGCTGGTGCGGCGCGCGGTCATGTTCTCCGGCAATCTGGGTGAAGTGGCAACCATCGCCCGGCGAGATGGCCGGGAGGGGCTGGAGCGTGTCGGCCTCAGGATCTTCCGTCCGGTGCTTCCCATGCTGGCCAAGACCGCGGGAAGTGCTGCCGCAGGCCTAGACACCCTCGGTGAGGCCGCCGTGGAACGGAAGATCGACGGAGCACGAATCCAAGCCCACCTTGCGGGAGGCGAGGTTCGCATCTTCACGAGGAACCTCAACGATGTGACCGATCGACTGCCCGAGATCGTGGCCGTGGTCCAGCAACTCAATGCAAGCTCAGTCCTACTGGACGGCGAGGCCATCGCACTGCAGCCCAACGGTAGACCCTTCCCGTTCCAGGTGACCATGGCCCGGTTCGGAAGCGAGACTGAGACTCACTCCGTTGAGTTGACGCCGTTCTTCTTTGACCTGCTTCATCTCGATGGGTCCGATGTCCTCGACCTGCCGCTGGTCGAAAGGATCGAGTTGCTGGACCGGCTTGTTCCCGAGAACTACCGGCTCCCGCGGCTCATCACCGCTGATCCGGCTGAGGTCGACGACTTCTTTGCAACCACCATCCGCTCCGGGCATGAAGGCATCATGATCAAGGCTCTCGATACCCGTTACGAAGCGGGTCGCAGGGGTGCGGGCTGGCTGAAGGTGAAGCCGGTTCACACGCTTGATCTCGTGGTGCTCGCCGTCGAGTGGGGGTCCGGGCGTCGCCACGGTTGGCTCAGCAACATCCATCTGGGTGCGCGTGATCCGGAAGGCGGATTTGTCATGCTGGGGAAGACGTTCAAGGGCATGACCGACGCGATCCTGGAGTGGCAGACGAAGCGATTCCTCGAGCTGGAGACGCACCGGGAAGGTCACGTTGTGTATGTCCGACCGGAGCAGGTCGTCGAGATTGCCATCGATGGCGTGCAGCGCAGTAGCCGCTATCCAGGAGGGATGGCCCTGCGGTTTGCCCGGGTCAAGGGATACCGAGAGGACAAGACAGCCGCCGAGGCCGACACAATTGACATGGTGCGCGCAGTGTTCGAAGGGCAGACCGGGGCATGAGCGGAGTGGCTAGGTCTCCGAACCGAGGTCAAACTCGCACGTATTAGTCAGTCTCACGACCTCGGTCCCTTCTGTGTGCTCCTCCTGCGTGCAAGTGCCGGACATCATGAGGTAGGCACCGGAGCCTCTTGTGACCTCGCTGGTTATCTCGTCTGCGGGATCGCCGGTCATTCTCTCGGTCATCGTGAACGTGCCCGACCCGTCGTCGCAGACGTACTCCATGCGCCCTATGCGGGCTACGTTCTCGTGGCTGCCACCGGCCTCGATTGCATCATCGATCAGCTTCATCATCTCCTCGACCGGCATCGGACTGCCGTCGGGGTAGCCCACAAATAGGAACTCCCGATCGCCACTCGAGCAGAGCAGACCAGCGTCCACGAGCTCTCCGGTGGCCGTCCACGGCTGCGCCTCGATCGGTTGGAGATCGAACACAACGACAGGGTCCAGAGCGTCATTGCCGCAGGACCCCACCAGCAGAGCTAGCCCGACTGCGATGATTGCGCCTGCGTGCCTTCTTCTGATCATGTCGATTGATCCTCCCCGCATTCCGTCAGTGGTTCGTGGTCCGTCAGCAGTCGATACCGGGCCGTCAACTCCTCGCATGTGGCCTCGGGAAAGAATCTGGGCCAACGAGCGTCTGTCGCGCCCACGATTCCCCAGGGGATCGTGAAAGCGGCCCACTCAACACCACGCTCGGCCCATTCGACATCGGCCTGTCGCCATACTTCGAGGCCGGCCATTTCATTGAACGCAGCCCGCGTGTCATCGGTCAGGTGATCGACCATCCAGATGTGTGCAAGTTCGTGAAGTCCGTACGAGGCGGCGATCGGGAACCATCCCGACTCGGAGTCCTCCCACAGCAAGCGGTGGTCCTCGAAGCAAATCACGACCGTATGCCGGCCCTGGTATCGCGCGTCGGACTCTGTGGCCAAACCTGCGTATTCGTCGCACTCAGGTGCGGGAGGGAACCAGATCGCCGAAACCTCGGGCAACCCGATCCCGGCCTCAGCGAACCGATCGAAGAGCCACCGGGAGAACTCCTCATGTGCGGGTTCTGCGTTGATCAGGTCGACACCCAATCCGGCAACATCGATGACCTCGGTCACGTTGTTCAGTAGCTCCGCCGGCAGTTCAAAGGTTGTCCACCAACCGTCGGGGAGGTCGGCGAGGCAGCGTTGTGCGGAAGGGACATGGGTGTAGCGGATTTCCCTATCGACACGATCACCCGACAGGTTGAGACGCCGGGCTTCCAGCCTCGGACAGTCACCGCTCACCTGGACCAGGACAATGACCTGGACCGACTGGACCGACGCTCCGGACTGATAGACGAACACGCTCGGCTGCGGTCCGGGCTGAATCGGGTCAGCTGTATCGAGGTCAGCCATGATCGAGTCACGATTCCGCCACTCGAGAGCGAGGATGTCGTCCCGGACTACCACGGCCGGTGAGTAAATCGTCTCGAGTATGGCTCGGTTCTTGTACTGCCATGCCTCGACGTAGCGTTCGGCAAGTCTGACGGCTGCCAACTCCTCGGCCGTGTCAATTGTCTGGTCGGGGGTGTCCCGCTGGTCGAATCCCCAGACATTGCGAAACCCTCGTGAAGCGGTCCGGCCACTGGGTCCAAACGTGTAGCTCTGCACCCAGTTGCTCCCGCGGATGATGTCGTCGGCGTATGCCGACCACCACACCAGCGCTCCGTCGGGAGAGACAAACAGGTGGTCCGCTCTGACGTTGGCGAGGTCCATGAACCACAGGTGCCCAACGGCCTCCACGACTTGCTCGGGGGTCCTGGCGACGCCGCGACCCCAGATGGATAGATCGAGGGTTCCGCCCGCGGAGAAGAAGCGAGCCATTTGGTACGGATCGGCGACATCGTACGCGTCGGCCAGCAGGGCTATGACAGTCTCTGCCTCCGCTGCCCAGGCCTCGTCCTCAGGCGGCTCCGCGGTCCGGCCGCACGAGGCCACCACCAGCATCGCCGCTAGGGCGACCGCAACGATTGTGCGCCTCATGCTGCCACCATATCCTGGTTCTCCTGGATTGATAGCTAGGAATCCGTCGAGCTCGGCGTGGCGGAGTCGTCGGCCTTCGAATCTGTAGAATCTGCCCCAAAGGAGAAACATGACATTCGACTCGCGCCAACTCGCCGATGAAGTCCTCGTCGACCCGGACGGCACCGAGCAGCGCCTCGGAGATCTCTGGACGGAGCAGCCGCAGGTCCTCCTCTTTCTGCGCCACTTCGGCTGACTGACCTGCCGCCAGCGGGCCGGTCAGGTCCGCGATCGATATGACGAGATCCTCGCCACGGGGGCTCGGGTAACTGCCATTGGTACCGGGGGCAGGAACTACGCCAAGGCTTTCATCGAGGATGAGCAGGTGCCATTCCCGGTGCTTCTCGATGAAGACGGCACGGCTGCGCAGGTCGTCGGCACCGGCACATTGGGGTTGGCTTCGCTCCTCAAGGGGAGTCAGCTGTCTGCCGGGTTCCGGTCCTTCAAGGAGGGACATCGTCAGAACAAGGCTGGAGATCGGCCGATGCAACTTGGCGCCACCATCGTGATGGCACCCGGCGACGAGGTTCTCTATGAGGACTTCGAGGACTTTGCCGGAGATCACGCCGACATAGACGAGGTCATTGCTGCGCTCGGCGGCTGAAGCCTCCTGCGACGGATCTCGAGTCTGCCCGGAGTGAGCCGGCGCGCTCGAGCTGGTGCCACCGTGTCCCGGTGTTCACGGATTGGTAACCAGGAATCGGCAGGCTCGACTGTGGCCTATGGCTAGTTTCATCGGTGTGAACCGTGGCATTGCTCTCGTCGTGATCTTGCTGGTGGCGACCGCTTGCTCGGGCGGTCCCACCGCCGAAGACCCGTCATCGACGGCGACCTCAGTCTCCTCGGCAGCTCCCGACCCGGGCCTGGTCAACAGCGACGGTGATGAGATTCCGCCGGCCCCATCCGCGCCCACCGGACCACTCGACGACGAGACCGTTGCCGTCGTCGAACGAGTGTGGGCATCTCTCAGCGACGCCGTCGAAGTAGAGGACATAGCTGCCTTCGGGACCACCGGTGATGTCCGATTGGCCTGGCTACTCGCCGATGTACAGCGGTTCCTGCGCAGTAGCGCGGCCTGGCGAGCGACCGTTGACGCCTTCAACGCCCTTGCCGGCACCGAGGTGGCGCCCCGCCTCGCTGATTCACCGTGGCGGGAAATGAACGACTACCTGATCGCCTGGGACACGCCGGCTCCACCGGGATACTCCGGGTACAAGGAACGGCTGTTCACACTCCTCGAGCCCGGCTGGCAGCCGTTCTTTGCCGACACAGCTGCTGACATCGACTGGCGTCTTGTCTCGTGGGGTGGCGTGTTCATCGACAACCGGCCACTCGGCACACTCGAGGGTTGCCCTCGGGGGTGTATCCCGGCGCTCGATGACCCGCCCGTAACTCCAGCCGAGCAAGGCTCCTGGTATCCAGATGACGCAGTGGTGTTTGGAGTGACGGTCAATGGCGAATCCCGGGCGTATCCAAAGAACATCATGGAAGTTCACGAGATGGTGAATGACACCCTCGGCGATCGCCGCATCGGGATGCCCTATTGCACCCTCTGTGGATCGGCGCAGGCTTTCTACACCGACGTTGTCCCCGATGGCATCGACACCCTCGTGCTGAGAACGTCGGGACTACTGTCCCGCTCCAACAAAGTGATGTACGACCTCGGTACCGGATCCATGTTCGACACCTTCCTTGGTGTTGCCGTTACCGGGCCACTTCGCGAGGTTGGGTACGAGCTCGAGCCGATTGCGGTGGTGACCAGCACTTGGGGTGAGTGGAAAGCGGAGCATCCCGATACCACGATCGTCGCTCGGGGCGGCGGCCGGGGTATCGACTATCCGGCCGATCCGCTGCGGGGCCGGGACGACGATGGCCCGATCTTCCCCGTTGGCGACGTCGATCCGCGTCTCCCGGTCCAGGAGGCAGTGCTCGGGGCGATTGCTCCTGATGGAACTCCGATCGCCTTCCCGATTACTGCGCTTCAGGCGGCTCTCGACTCCGGTGGGGAGGTGTCGTTCAATGGTGTCATCGTGACTCGGGATGGCGGTGGTTTCCGAGCCTCGACTGCTGACGGGAACGACCTTGCGTCCCATCAAGCCTTCTGGTTTGCCTGGAGCCAGTTCTACACGGATACGATCGTCTGGAGTCGCTGACTCATCGAGCAGGCTGTGCCATCATCGGCCCATGGACGACCGGGAATCAGAGGTAGCTTCCGAAGCCGCGCTCGACGAGTGGCTCCAATACGGCGATCGGCCTGAGGACGACCAGCAGGCCCGCTGGGGCTGGCCGGGCTGGCTGGCATTCGCACTCGGCGTCATAACCCTCGTGGGCATGATTGCTCTCTGGCCGACCGGGGAGAAGTCTGATGACGCGGAGGCGCTTTCGACCCTGGGAGTCCCCTCGCAGTTCCACGAAGCCAAAGTGATTCGGATTGAGGAGTCGGGATGCTCCGGCGCATCCTCGATTACTTGCACGAAGGTCGACTTCGAGCTCGCCGCAGGGCCCGACGTGGGCTTCGTACTTACCCAGGAGTTTGGTCAAGGGGCAACCCTGCCCGACTTCCGTGTAGGGCAGATCGCGGTGATGTCCTACATCCCGGCCAACGCCACGATCCGACAGATGATCGACGAGCCTTGTTCATTCGATGAAACCCAGACCTGTCGCACTCTCTCATTGGTGATTGCCGACGCAGATACGGCCGATATCGTCAACTACGAGCTCTTCCCCGGCGAAGATGACGGATCGTACTTCGTCGGTGCTGCCGTCATCGTTGACTTCATCGAGGGCGACGACGGCGAGTTCGAAGTGTTCAGCGTGACCCCCGAGTCGCCACGACGACAGTATCGGTTTGCCGACTTCCAACGTCGGTCCGTTCTCGTCTGGCTCACTCTCTTGTTTGCTGCTGTTGTTGTATGGCTGGGCCGATGGCGGGGGGCGGCCGCACTCGGCGGTCTGGTGGCCAGCGTCGGCATACTGCTTCTGTTCATCCTCCCCGCCATCCTGGATGGGCGGAGTCCCGTGCTCGTTGCGGTTTTCGGCTCTGCCGGCATTGCGTTTGTAGCCCTATACCTGGCGCATGGGTTCACCCGGATGACCTCGGTGGCCGTGATCGGCACGATGGGCGCGCTCGCTCTCACCGCCGTCCTGTCGGCGGTTGTCGTCGGGATGTCTGAATTCAGTGGTCTCGTCTCGGAGGAGAGCTCGCTGCTGACTCTGTTCAACGATGTGGACGTCAGGGGCCTGCTGCTTGCAGGCATAGTCCTCGGTGCTGCCGGTGCCATCGATGATGTCACCGTGACCCAGGCCTCAGCCGTGTGGGAACTGAAGGCGGCGAACAAGGATCTGACGGCTAGTGATCTCTTTCGGCGCGGGATGAAGGTCGGGCGCGACCACATCGCATCGATGGTCAATACCCTCTTGCTGGCCTACGCCGGCGCCTCGCTGCCCCTCATGGTGCTGTTCGTCCTGTCAGCGCAGTCGCTCGGCACCGTTGCCAACAGCGAGGTGGTTGCCGTCGAGATCGTTCGTACCCTGGTTGGCAGCATCGGCCTGGTCGCCGCCGTTCCGTTCACCACGTGGCTGGCCGCAGTCACTGCAGACGGCGGCGGCGCCCCTCATCACCATTAGGCGACGGGGGCAAGCAAGGGTTCAGATTGCGGAGCTAGGACCCGGTTTGGTTGATCTGGAGGCAGACACTGTCAAGCTCACTGGTGTCCGCCGAGTGGCAGTCGTTCAAGGTCACGAAGATGACGTTGCCGTACCAGCCCGTACTCCTGATGGTGCCTTCATCGGTGGACATTGTGGAGTTGGTGCGCTGCACTTCGTCACCGTCGAGCGCCGCGTCGTAAACGCTGACCAGCTGATCGAACTGGGAGGCCGGGTACTCCAACATAACCATGATGTCTTCACCGCTGGAGAAGGTTGTGAGGATCTTCCCCCCATCAGGGACCGGCACCTGCAGCCCCTCGGGGATCTCGCCTGAGCCGATTGTCATGACCTCGCCGTCTTCACCCTCGATCACCATGCTGAAGTCGTCGTCCTCCCCGCTGCCGCTGATGCTGACTTCGCCCCCGTCCTCACCTTCGATCGAGATGTTGATCTCACCGGAATCGGAGTCGATGTCGATGTCGCTGATATCGCTATCTCCGCTCTCCAGGATCTGCTCCACTACCTGCTCCTCGAGAGAGTCACCACAAGCCGTGATGGCCAGAGCCAGCGCTATCAGCAAGACAAGCAACTTTGAGTTCTTCACGTTTGGACACCTTCCCCTGTGATTTGCGGTCGTCTAGGGTCCTCAACCCCCGAAACTACGCGAGATGCGTGCGTTTCGGGCGAGTCTTCTCATCATCGGCCTTCTTCGCTTCTGCGGTCGTCCCTTTGTTGAAGGCCCAGGTCCCTTTCTCTGCTCCTGAGGGATGACCCCGAGAGCGCTCCGGGGTGACTCCGGGTATCGCAAGGGAGATGCCCAATAGCTCACCTGTGAGCGATTCCCCATGCTCGTCAGTGAGAGGAATCGAACCGGCGGATGCCGGAACGGAAGAGGAGAGTGAAATGAAGAAGACGGGATTCACCGGCCGGATGGCCGGGGCCGCCGCCGCCCATCCCTGGCGGACGATCACCATTTGGGTTGTCGCGGTCGCAGCTGCATTTGTGCTTGCCGGCAACATCGACAGCGTGCTCACTCAGGATGGTGAGCTACTCACCGCGACCGAATCGCAGCAAGCAGACGACCTCGTTGCAGCCCACTATCCCGCCGACGACGGGCTGCAGGAGTTTGTTGTCTTCGAGTCGTCCACCACAGTGGCCGGCGACGCCGAGTTCGACGCCGGAGTTGACGAGCTAGTTGCGCAGCTGCGGGGAAGCGAGAATGTGGCGTCTGCCGTCTCGTATCGCGACGGTGCCCCGGGGATGACCTCAGCCGACGGCACCACTGCGCTGATCATGGCAACGATCGTCGGCGAAGGCGATGCCGATGTGCTCGTCCAGCCGCTGCTGGGGGCTGTGGAGGCCGCCAATCGTGACGGCTACCTGGTCACCACGGCGGGGGAGGGGTCGATCAACGCAGAGTTTGGCGCCCTCGCCACCGAGACGATGCAGCGTGGCGAGCTCATCGGCCTTCCCGTGGCGTTGGTCATCCTCGTGGTCGTGTTTGGAGCGGTCGTTGCCGCCGGGATTCCCATTCTGCTGGCTCTGCTGGCCATCTTCGTCGCGATGGGGATGACGGTCATCGTCGGCCAGGCCTTCGATCTGTCGCTGTTCGTCGTCAACATGATCATGATGATCGGGCTGGCGGTCGGCATCGACTACACCCTGTTCATCGTCCAACGATTCCGGGAGGAACGGGCCCGGGGGCGCCTCATCCTCGACGCTGTGATCGTGGCAGGCGATTCGGCAACCCGTGCAGTCTTCTTCTCCGGAATGACCGTTGTCATCGCACTGTTCGGGCTGCTCATCATGCCCGACACAGTCATGCGCAGCCTGGGAATGGGCGCGATCCTCGTCGTCGTTGCTTCGGTCGCAGCTGCCCTGACCCTGCTGCCCGCAGTGCTCGGGCTGCTCGGCGATCGGGTCAACAAGGGCAAGATCCCCGGCCTGTCCGGTACCGGATACCACGAGGGCGGCGGCCGGTTCTGGCACCGGGTGACTGATGTTGTCACCGCCCGCCCGGTGGTCAGCATGCTGCTTGCCGGCGGCCTGTTGCTCGCTCTGGCCTCACCTTATCTCGGCTTGAGCACAGGCCAGAACTACATCGACTCGCTCCCGGAGGACAGCCCCGGGCGCCACGCATTCGGTGTGCTCAATGCGGAGTTCGGTGCCGGTGTTGTCACCACCGACGTAGTCATCGACGGCGTCGGCCGTGATAGCGAGATCGATGCGCTCGTCGCAGCCCTCGAAGCCGATCCTGCCTATGGCGATGTCGCCGTCACCCCAAGCCCGGATGGCGAGATCACCCTCGTCGCGGCGGTGACCAAGCTAGATCCGTCGACGAATGCGGCCCGCACCGAGATTGCCGACCTCCGCACCACAGTTATCCCTGAGGTCTTTGGTGCCGGAGCAGACGATGTGTACGTGAGCGGTGCCGCAGCGTGGATGGTGGACTACGTCGAGGTCATCGACAACTGGATGCCGATCATCTTCGTATTCGTGCTCGGGCTCAGTTTCGTCCTGCTGATGATCGTGTTCCGCTCCATCGTGGTTCCGCTGAAGGCGATTGTCATGAACCTGCTCTCGGTTGGAGCCGCTTATGGGCTGCTCGTGGCCGTCTTCCAGAATGGATGGGGAGCGGGAGTGCTGGGGTTCCAGCAGACTGATGTCATCGAAGCCTGGATCCCGCTGTTCCTGTTCACTGTGCTGTTCGGGCTGTCCATGGACTATCACATCTTCCTGCTCAGCCGCATCAAGGAGCGCTACGACATCACCGGAGACAACGACGAATCGGTGGCGTTCGGGCTGGGTTCGACCGGGGCGATCATCACGGGTGCGGCCCTGATCATGGTTGCGGTGTTTGGTGGGTTTGCCGCCGGTGACCTCGTGATGTTCCAGCAGATGGGGTTCGGCCTGGCGGTGGCCATCATCCTCGACGCCACCATCGTTCGCTCGGTCCTCGTGCCGGCAACGATGAAACTGCTCGGAGACCTCAACTGGTACTTCCCGAGTTGGCTGAGCTGGCTGCCTGAGATCCATATTGAGGGAACTCCCGACCCGCAGCCGATCGTTGAGGACATAGAGGGCAAGATCCCGGAACTCGTATAAGTCACCGATTGCCTCCTGACCGAGCCTCCTCCACGGGAGTGGAGGAGGCTCACTGGTGTTGTCAGGCAGGTACGATCGATGGCGAGGAACCATGGCTTCAATAGAACTGAACGGCATCAGAATCGTCCGCGACTCGACGTTGGTGCTCGATATCGATCAGTTCATTGTCGAAGACGGCGAACTACTGGTTGTCCTCGGACCATCCGGTGCGGGCAAGTCCATGCTGCTCCGAGCCATTGCGGGTCTGGAGCCACTGTCAGCCGGCCAGGTATTCTTCGATGACGAGGACATGACCGACGTCATGACGGCCGATCGTGGTGTGGCCATGGTGTTTCAGGACTCGGCGTTGTATCCCTTCATGGACGTCCGCTCCAACGTTGGCTTTCCTCTCAAGATTCGCAAGACACCCGAGGATGAGATCACGGCCCGCGTTGACGCCGAGGCCCGGGTTCTCGAGATCGAGCATCTACTGAGCCGAAAGCCAGGGCAGCTGAGCGCCGGGCACAAGCAGCTCGTTCAGGCCGCCCGGGCCATGGTCAGGGTCCCGGAAGTGTTCCTCATGGATGAGCCGCTGGCCCGTCTCGATGCCCACCTACGAGTCCAGCTTCGCCAGGAGTTTCGCCTGTTGCAGCGCGGTT
>JASJDZ010000020.1 GCA_030065575.1 Acidimicrobiia bacterium | reverse complement strand
CAACGAATCCCGGAGGGATTCGCCGCATCCCGAAGAGGAGGCAGCTAGAGAGCGATCACGTGGGGGAAGACCAGGATGAGGATCGTGGCCGGGATGAGGAAGACGCTGGAGACCAGCCCCCAGGCGGCGATCCGTCGTGGCGAGCGTGCGTCCGTTGTCAACAGCCCTTGCATCGGGTTCCTGCCCTTGCCGATCTGTCGCGCTGCGGACAGCAATGCGCCGAGGATGATGACCCCAAGCGCGGCCAGCAACACAAAGAGAACAACACCCCAGGCGTAAGCGTCGTAGCGTCCCCGCAGGCCTGCTGTCTCCCGTGCCGTAGCAAGTACCACGGCAACAGCAACCGAGCCGTTCCACAGCCCGTGAGTGGTGAGCGCCACCCACAACGACATCCAGAAGTATCGCCAGCGTCTGCTCTCTCCGGTGCGCAACTGGAACACCCCCCAGGCGACGAGACCGGCGCAGAAGGCGTGAAGGCCGGCACCGAGCATCCGCAGCACTGCTACCGGTGGCCACCCCGCTAGCGACCCGTAGAACCATCCGCTCGAGTAGAGGACATTTTCGATCATGGCGAAGCCGGTACCGGCGGCAGCTCCGAACAGGAACGCATCCCTTGCGGTACGGGGACGTCGCACCAGCGCGGCGAGGGGCTTTGTGGTCTCCTCGGCGAGGGGGGCGATGATGGCCAGATCAACGATTAGCACGAGAGCCCAGCCAGAGGTGAGCACGCGGAACAGGTCAGGATCTGCTCGCAGTTGCTCCCACAGCTCGCGGACCGGGTCGACCAGCGGCATCACGAGGCCGTAGCCGACAGCGACGAACAAGCCATGGCAAGCGAGCACAACGGCGGGCACCACCGTGGCTCCAAGCACGAGGGAGAACCAGGGTGAACGCCCGTCCCGATCGGGATCGGCGAGTCCGCGCACAGCTAAGAAGACGGTTGTTGGAGCTCCGATCGCGACAACCATCAGCAGCTCGAGGTTGGGATCCCGCATCACCAGCGAGAGCACAGTGGCGAGAATCGTCAGGACACCGAACAGTGCGGCAGAGACAAAGCGCTTCATTCCCAGTGCTCCAGAATCTCTTCGAGACGGGCGAGTCGTCGCCCGATTGCATGACGACTACGTTCAATGGCGGAGCCGGTGATGATGAACACCGTGGCTGAGATTGCGCCGATGATCAGCCAGGTCTCGCCGGTCAAACCGGCGCCGACGCCGTGCAGGGCCGGAATGATCACCGACAGGAGGATTGCGCCGACCATCGCACCAACCCCGAGGAGAGCCCGACGCCGTACCCCGGTGATCGCACCCCAAGCGGTGAGCAGCAAGCCCTCGGCAAACAGGACAAGACCGAACCACAGGTTCTCGAACATGTCCGCGGCCGCCAGCACCAGCGGTGACAGCATCAAGATCCACTCGAGGTGGTGAAGCCCTTCGGGAATGTCCTGCTCGGCGAGACGCCGGCGATGGCGCTCCAATTCGACGGTCGCCAGCAGTGTGACACTGGCGATGGCGACGGCAGCGTGCAGCGTGAGCTCCATCCTGTTGTTGACGAGGATCATCAACGCTCCGAGCCACACCACCATGCCGGCCTCGACGTAGAGCAGGTCTCGAGCCAACAGACCGTATGCGATGAGCCCGGAGCCTGCGATGATCAGCAGGGTGCCCACCTCACCGCTCAGCTCCCCGAACAATCCGGCGGCAGCAATCACGGGGACGGCGAGCAGCCCCAGTCCCAATATCGCTGCCTCGTGCCGCCAGGGCAGTTCTGTGCCGGCGAGCAGCCCTGCGGTGAGCGCAGCAACAACACCCAACCCGGCAACCGTGAGCATGACGCCGAAAGCCTCGCCGCCTCGCATCACCTCAGCTGCGATGGCAAGTGAAGCCGAGCCGAGCAGAGAAAGGGCGCTGATTGCGCGCAGGCTCCATTCAGCAGGAGCCGCCGCCGCATTGGCCGCGATGTAGCACCCGAGACCTAGAGCAGTCGCCGCCAGAATCCACATTGCCTGCCAATCTGACCCGCCTTCGAAGGCCTTGGCGGCAATGGCGGCAATGGCGGCAAGAGCGAGGCCGTGGAGCGGCGCCATCCATAGTGCCAACCGCCCCCGACCCGTCCTCGTGACGATGGTGGCCGCCACACCAAGCAAGGCTGCAGCGACGGCAGTCAGTCCGATGAATTCCATCTCGCTCATGAGTAGCCATTGCGGGACGGTGCCATAGGCGGCCGCGGCGAGGACAGCCGAACCTGCGATCACAACACGATGGCGCATGATCGTTCCGGCGATACCGGCGAGAGTTGCCTCGAAGCTGAGGACTGCGAAGCTGATCCCGCAAGCAACCGAGGGGACGAACTCCTCTGCAGCGACTGCGATGACAGCTCCAAGGGCGATCTGTCCGAGTCCCAACACGGGGGCGCGCCACAGCCGGGCCCGCGGCGGCATCCGACCAATGAAGAACCCGATCACTGCAGCGACGGACATCGCTACCCCGAGCGTCGCGGTGTAGCCGATGACCTCGGAAACATCCCAGTCCTGCCATAGGCCGAAGAGGATGTAGGCGAGCGCGAGGAGAAGGGCCGAGCCCGCAACATCGCCCTCCCAGCGCCGGACGGTGCCAATAACACCGGCGGCGAGGGCCTCGAGCAGCACGAGAAGAGTCGCCAGACCGAATGGAAGGGCTCCATCGAGCTGGTTGACCCCTGCGACATATGAGGTGATGACCAGCCCCTGCCCGAGCAGGTGCGCCGGCATCGTCCACACCAGGACCCGCTGACTCAATGACGTAGCGATGGTGAGAGCGACGGCGGCGGTGACCGTAGCGGCGGCCCCGAGACCGGCAATGACGACGAGGTCGGCTGCCGTCCAATCGAGCCAAACCCCGGTGAGACCGAATGTGGCGCCGGCGCCGAGGGTTGTGGCGATCCGCAGCAAAGGAGCGTTGGCAGTATCTCGCATCCTGTCGGCGACAACCGCCGTGACGACCGAGGCAACCAGGGTCGACAGCGGCGCCCAATAGTCGCCCGCCACCAGCCCGGCGGCAACGAATGTGATCCCGGCGGCCACGAGCCATTGCGCCTCGGTGCGAACTAGGGCGACGGCGGCTAGCAGCACCGCGCCGCCGGCGAGCGCCAGGTCGAGCACACCGGCGCCTTGGCTGTAGATGGCGGAAAGCACCGCCAATCCGAGGGCGGAGACGATGAGCCCCGGTGCGGGGTCCTGGAGCAAGCGCCAGCTTCGTTTCCCGGGGAGCAGTGACGCGATTCCGATGAACCCGCCTGCCAGCGGCAGCCACACGAGCGGCTGGTCAAAGGGATGCGCCCACCCGTTGTCGTAGAGCACGGAGGCATAAGCGATCGACACCGCAGCTGCGACCTCCATCGCTACTCCCCCTGCTCTGGTCACGATGCCGAGGATCGTGAAGCTCGCACCGGTCGACAGTGCAACCCACGCAATCCATCCGCCGTCGGCGATAGCCATCGCCAGCGACATCGGAAGCAGCAGCATGCCGAGGTACACAGGCGGCACCAGCCAGGGCGAGGCGAGACCTCCTGCGGTCCGGTGCGCCCAGTTGCGGATAGCCGGGCCCAACACCAACAGTGCTGCCGCGGAGTGGAGCACGAGATAGAGATCAGCACCGGGGACACCCGATCGGTAGGCGGTCAAGAGCAGAGTGGCCACGGCCAGCATCCACGACGGCATGGTTGCGTAGGGGCGGTCGAGGAACACGGCAAGCGCCGCAGTGAGCACAGTCGCCGAGGCGGTAGTCAGCTGCAGCGCCAGAATCGACGGGGCGCTGACGGCGATGGCGGCAAAGCCGGCCGCATACGCAAACGGGATAGCGATCCGGCGTGCCCGCTCGATGCGCTGCAGCCCTCCGACGAAGTAGACCCAGGAGAGAGCCGCCAACACCGGGCCGAAGCGGGGACGCTCGTCGGCGATGAAAGGAACCTGTCGCCCGATGAGGAGCGTGAGCGGGACCAGGGCGGTTGTCACCACCAGAGTCGGCACGGCGAGACCCAGTGAATTGCCTTGCGCGAGGCGAGGAATCAGCCCATCGCGACCGAGTTCGATGTTCACGGCTTCGGCAATGTGCACTGCGACCAGGACCGTCAGACCCAGGATGGCTGTCTCTTCAAACCAACACGAGCGAACCACTGCGGCAACAACAAGTCCATGACCGAGGGCACCGAAGAACAGCATGTTGCGCGTTGCGGCCAGCGATATCGCGACCAGGGCAAGCCCCAGGGCACCGAGGATCGAAGTGTCGATCCAGGCCGTCTCCCAGGCACCGCTGCCGAAGTACTCGCGCAGGGCAACCATGGCGGCTGTACCGAGAAGCCCGACGACGGCACCGCTGCGGGCGACAGTCGGGATCTCGGCGAGTCCGGCAATTATGGCAAGCGCAACCAGGAAGCCGGAGAAGGCGTAGGGGTCGAGGCCGAGACCTTCGGCCTGCCGCCAAGTCTCGATACCGAAAGCACCGAGCCCGGTCGTAGCTGCCGGCATCCCGCAGAGTGAACGGAGATCGGCCAGGCGATGGGGAAGCAGCTTTGCTGCCGCGAGCAACGCTGCCGCCGCCAGCAGCACCAGCGAAGTGGTGTCCGGCCAACCCAGGCGACCGGCGCCGGCACCGACCGTCACCAGGAGCGGCAGAGCGAGCAGGAGGCGCCGTTCATCATCCTTCTCGGGCTCCGGCACAAACGGGTTGACCTGAGCGGCGATGGCTGGGAAGGCCGAACGCAGCACTGCTGCAACCCCTACCGAGCCCCAGGCGGCGATGGTGGCACCGGGAGCGAGCAGGGACAGCGCTCCGGCGACGGCGAGAGACGTGCGGACGATCCAGACGGCAGCAATGTCGGGCCCAATGATGAATCGATCAAGCAAGGCAACTACGACCGCGTAGCCGACGAGACCCGCCCCCAACCAGGCCGGGGAAACGCCGAACCCGGCGGTGAGCAACCAGGAAGCCGCTAGTGATAGGTAGGCCGCAACCTGGAGGACCAGGACGGTGTCGCGACGAAGCCGTCTTCCGAGGCCCTCCCACGCAAAGGCTGAGTTGCTCGCGATGGCGAAGATCACAGCAGCGATGGCGGTAGCAACAACGTTGGGCCAGGCCAGATCGGTCAGGCTCGGTGTGGCGACACCGCGACTCACCGCGTCGTTGTAGGCGAAGACCAGTGATACAGCGAGCACGAACGGCGTGAAGAAGACACCGGAGCGGAGGACGGGAACGGCCAGCAACTCACCGGGCCGCGTCTGGCGGAAGCGAGCGGCGACGGCCATGCTCACTGCAATGGCTGCGAGGACCGCAATGAGCTGCGTGGCCGAGATGCCGTCCTTGGTGAAGGAGTCGAGGGTCCAGAGCTCGCCACGACGGAGCACGGGGATGCCATCCTCGAGATAGAGCGCAAACGCACCCAGGCTGGTCCACAACATCGGCCCAACGAGATAGGTGTAGATGGTGCGGCGCCGGGCATAGAAGTAGTAGATGGCGGTACTGATCAGTCCGGCAACACCGTAGGCAGCCCACCGGGCGGGGCCGTCTACGTCGGGAGGGAGGCACCACGGCCGGTACCCGGGCGTGCAGCCATCGCGAAACGAGGCCGAGATCATGATCGGGATGAGGATGATGCCGATCACCTCGATGGCCGTAGCCGTCTGTGGGATGCCGCTGCGGTGTCGCAGGACCCAGGCAAGGCCGAGGAAGAAGGCGACGACACCGATCTCGACGAGGGGGCGGAAGTGCTTGTGCTGGTCGTCGATGGTCTCCCCGAAGTAACCGAACGCGAAGAAGACGTAGATCACGATGATCGAGAGCAGCACCCCGAGATAGGTGAGCGTATTGGCGGCGAAGTCGGCGGTAAAGGCCCCCCAGAGCTTCTTGCTGCGGATACGCGCAAACCGGGCCCAAGCCTCGGCCAGGGAGGGGCGTGGCTTCGGCACGGGAACGGGCTTGGGGGTCGGAGGCTCCGGCGCGGGAGGCTGTGGGGCGGGAGGCTGTGGGGCGGGAGGCTGTGGGGCGGGAGGCTGTGGGGCGGGGGGTGGAGGGGCGACCGCTGGAGCCGGGGCGAGGTCGACCACCGTCGCCGCAATCGGGCGAGGAGATGGGGGCGGCTCCGGGGCTGCGGGTGTTGACACCGGCCCTGGCTCCAGCTGCGGGACCGGCGCAGCCAGCTGATCCATCCGGAAGTAGTAGAGCGAAGTTGCCAGCTCGTCGCTCAGGAATCCAGCGTCGAGTGCCTCTCCCAGGAAGTCGACGACCGGATCCAGATCTCCGTTCCGCTTCGGTGAGTCAGACTGTGCCATACGTCAAACGTATGTCCGCACCGCAACCCCGCCCATGGGGGAACTCCCCCAGTCTCCAGTAGTGGTAACTGGGAGGGACCGTCTGCGGCCCAAAGCCGCCGCACCCTCCTCCCGTTTCGGCGGATCTCCGGCCCACATATGGGCCTGGTGTACGCCAAAACCAGGGAGGAACGGCGCAGCCGTTGCTCCAACGAATCCCGGAGGGATTCGCCGCATCCACGAAGTGGATTCGGCGCTACTGCTCCATCGCCTCGTCTGCGAGGAAGCTGTCGGTGGCGAGGCCGGCGCCACCGAGGTCACCCGAGTTGAGCTCGCGGAGGATCTCGGCAGATTCCTCGGGCATGTGATACGTCTCGTCGTCGCCGGGGAAAGAGCCGGAGCGAACATCGGCGAAGAAGCGCTCGAGGGCCTCCACCGCCACGTCGGCAATGTTGGCGTACTGGCGGACGAACTTAGCGGTGCGCTTGTCGTGGAGCCCGAGCACATCGTGGAAGACGAGCACCTGGCCGTCACAGCCGGCCCCGGCCCCGATGCCGATCGTGGGCACGGCAATCTCCGCCGTCACCATCTCAGCAAGCACGTCGGGAACACCTTCGAGCACGATGGCAAAGACCCCTGCTTCGGCCAGCGCTCGGGCATCGGTGATCAACTCATAGGCAGCCGCCGCTTGCTTGCCCTGCACCCGATAGCCACCCATGGCGTGCACCGATTGTGGGGTCAGTCCGAGGTGGCCCATCACAGGGATCTCGGCATCGAGCACGGCATTGACCACATCGAGGCGCTTGCGGCCACCTTCGAGCTTGACCGCACCCGCTCCCCCATCCCGGACCAAGCGACCGGCGTTGTCGACGGCATTCTCGGGAGTGGTGTGGTAGCTGAGCCAGGGCATATCCCCCACCACGAGTGACGACGGCTCAGCGGTCATGACTGCCGCCGTGTGATAGACCATCTCGTCAACGGTCATCGCCAGGGTGTCCTCGCGACCCAACACCACGTTCGCGACGGAATCACCGACGAGGATGATGTCGGCTCCGGCTCGGTCGGCAATGCGAGCCGACGGCTCGTCATAGGCGGTGATCATCGTGATCTTCTCGCCACCCTTGCGAGCCTTGATGGCGGGTGCAGTGATCTTCTTCATGTCAGGTCCCTTCTGCCCACCGCGCGGGTTGGACGATGGTCTCTGGCCTTGTGTGCTCGGCGTATTGGGGGCAAGAACCCTACCCGGCGCGAGCAGGCTCTGCGGCGGCACCCGGCTAAGTTGCTCTCATGGCACGCAAAGACACGAGTATGACCCCCGAAGAGGTCCGAGAGTTCCTCGCAGCCAACACCGTCCTCCAGGTCGCTACCCAGGGCGCCGACGGCTGGCCGCACCTCGCCCCCATGTGGTACGTGATAGAGGACGACATGGTTGTGTTCCGCTCCTTCACGAAGTCGCAGAAGATCGTGAACCTCACCCGCAACCCCAACCTGACTGTGCTCGTCGAAACCGGGGACGAGTACTCGCAGCTGAAAGGGGTGATGATCAAGGGCCGGGGCCGGCTCGTGGCCGACCCTGATTATGTGGTGTCGATCTACGGGGCACTAGCTGCCAAGTACCCGATGATCAACGACACCCCGATGACCCTCGACAGGGAGGCCATGCAATCAGCCTTCGGTCGGTTCGCAGCGAAGAACACCGCCGTCGTGGTCGAACCTGTCAAGGTCATCACCTGGGATCACACCAAACTGGGGGGAGGCTACTGATGGAAGTCATTGCGCTCTTCATCGTCCTCGGGGCGGTTGTCGGTTACTTCGCCTATCAGTCCCACCAGCGCACCGTTGCCACCTGGCGCAACGTCGCCGCCAAGCTCGGCCTGGGGATCACAGGCGGCTCCGGCGTGTCCCGGCCAACGATGTCCGGAAATCTCAACGGTCTCCCGGTGCGTATCGACACCTACACCCAACGCTCCGGCAATAGCTCCACCACCTACACCCGCTACCAGGTCCAGTACCCACCCGTGGGTTTCGACCTGAATCTGAAGAGAGAAGGTGGCCTCTCCTTCGTCAGCAAGCTCTTCGGTATCGAAGACGTTCAGGTTGGCGACCCTGTGTTCGACGGCGCCTTCAAGATCAAGACCTCCGATCGCAATCGGCTGATCGCATTGCTGACCCCATCGGTTCGCAACGGGCTCTTTCGGCTGATGGCCTCCTACCCGACGACGGTCGTCACCGAGAACCACATGGGCCTCACTGTGCGCAAGTTCGAGAGCAATGGAGAACGTCTGGCATCGACCATCCAACGACTGGTGGCGACTGCGCAGCTGCTCACCTCACCCACGGCAGGGGTTAGTGACCAGAACGTCACGGACCGGGAGCAGGGCCTGCTTGGTGAAGTTGCCGATCGAATGAGACAGGCCGTCGAGGAGCACCCCGAAGACATCGACCAGCGCATCTTCGAGGTGGAGACACTGGCCGCAGCAGGCGACGAGACGACTGCCCGGGAGCGGGTCGCTGAACTGGAACGGATTGCTCCCGCTGATCCCGACGTCGCCGGCTGGCGAGACGCCCTGAGCGTTGGCCCACCGACTGCGCCGGTAGATCCGGCCCACATCGACGCCAGCACGATGGCTGAGGAACTGTTCAGCGGCGACGATCTCAGCTTCGAGACGCGAAGCAAGTTCAACAGCAAGTACGCCGGCGCCAAGGTGAACTGGGAAGGGAAGGTCAAGCAGGTTCGCCGGAGGGGACCTTCAGCAACGGTGGCCATCACAGTCGCGACGGTGCGGAACGATCTCTACGGCAACACGGACATCGATGTCGTGGTCGAGACGGCAGCGGATACCGCACCAACGGAAGGTGCTCAGGTAACGATATCCGGCATGCTGGGGCGCATCGATCCCCTGGTACGCAACATCTATCTGGACAACGCCGATCTCAGCTAGTCGCCAGGTCCACCAGGGCCGTCACCAGCCGCTGCACCTGATCGCGGTAGCGTTCGTGAGTCAGCTCGCCGTCGGTGAAGCCGTCGCTCACCGGGATCAGCACCTCAGGTGACTGCACTACCTTCAGGTCGTTGTGCATGAGAACCGTGCGGAGATGCATCTGCGCCCGGACCGAACCGAGCCTTCCTGCCGCTCCCATGATGGCGGCAGGCTTGTGGTTGAGGGGAGATTCAGCGCCACCCCGTGATGCCCAGTCGAAGGCGTTCTTGAGCGCACCCGGGATCGAGTTGTTGTACTCCGGAGTGGCAAAGAGCAGCGCATCGGCGGCGGCAACCTCGTCACGGAACCTCTGCACGGACTCGGGGTAACCGAATTCCTGCTCGTCGTCCCAGTTGTAGATCGGGATGTCCGAGAGGTCGGCGATCGTCAGTTGTACTCCGTCGGGCAGCATCTCGCCTGCGGCGCGCAACAGGGCACGATTGGTGCTCGCTCTGCGCAGACTTCCCGCTATGCCAAGAATGTTCATCGTTTTCACTCCCTATCCTTCGTAGGAAAGCGATAGATGGGATGGGATATTCCCGGAGGTCTCCATGGAAATCCGCAACTACCAGGATCACGATCTCGAGGCGTGCCGGGAGCTGTACGTCCACATGACGGAATGGCATCGCACCATCTACGACGCCCCCGCCATCGGCGGCGACGACCCCGGCAAGGAGTTTGACAAGCAGCTGGCCAAGGTCGGTCCGGAACGCATCTGGGTTGCCGAGCAGGAAGGCCGTATCGTCGGCATGATCGGGCTCCAACCCGGATACGGAGAGAGCGAGATCGAGGTTGAACCTCTGGTCGTGTTGCCCGAGGCCCGCGGCGGCGGAGTCGGGCGGGCAATGGTCGAGCACCTCATACCCATCGTGAGGGAAATGGGTCACCGAGACCTCAACGTTCATGTGGTCGGGCGCAACGCCGAGGCAATCCGTTTCTACCACGACGTCGGATTCAATGTCGTTGGCTACGTCGAGCTCATGTACGACACCAGCCCCCCTGACAAGCAGATCTGGCGTGACGGTGAGACTATCGCCGGAAAGCGATTCCGGGTCTAGAGACGATCCCAGGGAATAGCGGCGATGATCAGCAGTAGGGCAACGAAGTAGGAGATAGTTGCTATTAGCCACGACTTCGGCTCATTCCTTCTCTTTGCGATCCCGAAACCCGCGTGCGCTACGCCCAGTGCCAGCAGCATCGCTACCGGGTGCAGAACTGCGTAGAAGAACCCGCGCTTGGCGCCGTCGTAGAACAGCCAGATGACCGCGCCGATTGCGACCTGGACATCGATGACCATCACTGCAACCTGGTGGAAGTGTGGGCTCCAGTCGGCCTCGTCCCGGAATCGGAGGGAACCAAGGACGATGGCGCCGAGCAGGGCAGCCAGCACCAGCCAGCGGGTCCATGAGTGGATGGTCACGAGCGTCTGCAGCATTGCCTTCCCGTTCTCAGCGAGTGATCTCGATGCGGCGGATGCGTCGCCCGGTGACACCGGCCACCCGAAGCTTGAGACCCCCGGCTTTCAGCTGGGTGCCAACCCGGGGCAGGTCGCCGGCCAGGCCCATCACCATGCCGCCAACAGTCGTCCAATCCCCATCCGGCAGGTCGACGTCGAGTTCCTCAGCGAGGTCTTCAGTCAGCATCCTGCCGTCGACGACCCAACGGTCATCACCCATCCGATGCAGCAGCGGTGCAGATACGGCGCCCTCCTCACTTACCACACCGAACAGTTCCTCGACTATGTCCTCGATCGTGAGCATCCCGGAGGTACCGCCGTGCTCGTCGATCACGATGGCGACGTGCGTTCCGCCGCTCTGCATCTCGCTGAGCAAATCCAGCACCCGCTTCGGCTCCGCTACCAGGAGGGGTGGGTAGGCCAGGTCACCAACAAGCGAGGTCGGGCTGAGCACTAGATCACGCTGGCGCACTATCCCGATGATGTTGTCGATGGTGCCGTCGTAGACGGGTAGGCGGCGGTGACCGCTGGCAAGCGCCACCTCGAGAGCATCCTGGGCCGCAACGTCTGCGGGAACGGCGGTCATGTCGACGCGCGGGACCATGACCTCCTCTGCGACACGATCCCCGAGCCGAAAGGCGCCTTCGATCAGCTCCAGGTCGGCGTCGGTGATCTCTCCTTCGGTGGCGGCTGCAGCGGCGAGACTACGGAGCTCCCGCTCGGTGACGGTTGGCGTGGTGGCAATGCCCTTGCCGGGAGCGTGGATGTCGGCAAACTTCACCAGGATCGACACAACAGGCCGCAGCAGGCTGGTCAGCCAACCCACCGGGAAGGCGAGCGCCATCACCACCCGGGCAGCATGCCGATACGCATAGGTCTTGGGGATGGCTTCCGAGTAGACGAACAGGAAGATCGTCAACACGATGGAGGCGATAGTGACTCCTCCGCTGCCAAACCAGCGGTCGGCGAGTATCCCGGTGACGGTGGCCGCACCGATCTGCACCAGCAGCACAACGAGCAGGATCGTATTGAGCACGTGAGGGAGGTCGTCGAGCAGACGCAGCGTCCGCCGGGCGCGGCGTCCGCCTTCATCGGCGCGAGCGGCGATGCGGACGCGGGACACCCGCACCAGCGAGGTCTCGGCGGCGGCAAGTACGACGGCTATCAGGAAGAAGATGACGAACAGTGCAATGAGCCCGCCATCACGGGTCAGATCCATGACCTAAGTCTGGCACAAGACCCGTCGATTTCTTGCCGCTGATTCCTCGACTACGGCCGAGGCGTGAGTCGGCCGCTCAAGGCCGCGGAGTTGGCCGTCCGGCGCAGTCCAGGCCGCTCACCCGTCGGTCGCTCTGTGCAGGAAGGCGGCAAGCTGTCCGCGGGTAACCAACTCGCTAGGGCAGAACCGGTCGTTCTCCGGAGGGTTGCACCCGCGGGTGATCCCTGCATGTGCCAGCGCGTCGATCTGGTCGGCGAAGATTGAGTCGTCGTCGTCCACAAAGAGGTCGGCACCACGGCCGTCGGACAGCCTGAATGCGCGACTGAAGAACGCGGCGAGCTGACCCCTGGTCACCGGTTCATCTGGACAGAAGGCGTGAGGCGCACAGCCCTTCGTGATGCCGGTCGCGGATAACCAGGCGATGTCATCCACAAAAATCGAATCGGTTGCATCGACGAAGAACTGGGGCTCTGAGGTCCGCGGGACAGAATCTCCAAGTGCGCGGCGCAGGAAGGCGGCGAGCTGGCCCCGCGTGAGCGGGTCGTTTGGGCAGAACCTCTCCCCGGTGGGCATGTCGCATCCGCTGGTGATTCCCTGACCAGCCATCCACTCAACTTCGGTCTCGAAGACCGACCGGTCGTCGTCACAGAATGGATTGCCTTGGGTCGCCTCGAATCCGTAGCACCAGATGTTGTCGAGACCAACATACGTGAACTCCCAGGCTTCGGGCAAGGGACCCTGCAACCCGGCGTCGGGCGGGTAGCTGGGGATCCATCCGTGTTTCTTGGCGTTGGCGTAGTTGTTCGCCGAAAGCCATTGGTAAGCGGGCGAGGCGCCGAAGTTATAGAAGGCGTACCCAGGCTGAGTGATATCAATTGCATAACCCGTGTGGTGCTTGGAGTACCCGGGCACTGCCGCATAACGGAGCCGATAGTCGATTGCCGAGTCCGAGGTCGAGTAGAGCCGCCGGAGCAGAATTGACGTCTGCTCCGCATGGCTGCGGTAAGTCGACTCAAGCACGAGAGTGTGTCCGGCGGTCTTTGCCGCGTCACGCAATGCCAGCCAGGCCTCCACGGCCGAGGTCTGCATGAGTTGGCCGCCGACAGACGCCAGAGGACCGGAGGGAAGGGGGCGTCTCCTGTAACCACGCTCCTCGCCGATCTGCCTGATCCGTTCGTCAACGGCGGGATCACCGGTGATCGACGGGGCAGGGCCAATCGGTGAGAGGTTGTCCAGCCGCGCCGTCGTGAAGAGATCGTTGAACTCCTCCCCTGTGAACTCCCGCAGCTCCTCCCCAACCGCTGGGCTCGGCATCGCAAGAAGCAAAACGGCGACCAGCAGAAACACGATTGGCCCCCGATCAGCCACCGAGCTGGTCGATCCACCCATATTCACTCCGGCCGTTCGGCGATAGGAGGCCGAAAGCAATGGCTCTGCATTCCCGCTCCGAGTCCCGACAAAGCGAACCGCATCATAAATGCGGAGTTACGCAGACAACGTTCATGCGATCGCTTGTGGGTTAGCTATCGCGGATCGATCGACTACGGCCGCGGAGTTGGCCGGCCGGCGCAATCCAAACCCTCACCCGGGCGATAGCGCGCTCGGACGGAATCCTCGACAGTGAATCCGTCCGGGTTGGTACGCGACCGGAACGTCTCCACCGAGCGACAGGCTCCCGATCGCCAGGTGCGCTGATCGGTCTGCTCCACGTCCCAGTACTTCGTCGAATACATCTGGACGGTGATCGACGTGTCGGTGTACTCGACCCAGATGAGTATCCCGTAGGGCGTGTTGTTGACGAACGCCAGGTCCACGTCGGGATAGTTGATGGTCGCCTCGCGGCCAAAGGGATATCGGCTCAGATAGATCGTGTGAGATTGGTAGTCATCGAAGTCCAACCCCGCAAAGAAGGCGGCATTGAATAGCGTGGTGGCGAACTGGCTGACTCCGCCGCCGACATCATCCTTGAGATGCCCCTGCTGAATGCTCCCGGCCGGAACGAAGCCCTTCTCCCTGGTCCGTTCCCCCACGTAGCCATTCACCGAGAAGCGCTCGCCCGGCTGCATGACGTAGCCGCTGACGATATCCGAGATCATGTGGATGTTTACGACGCGGTTCTCGCAGCAAGCATGGTTTGTAGTGAACTCGCTGACCAGTTCGTTGATTCCCAGCGTCTCAACCCGGCTCTCCCCACCGTCCTCCTCGAGGAGCCGGGTCGGGAGAAACACAAAGGAGCTACCCCCACGTTGCGCCTCTCGGTAAAGGACATCGGCCGCGCCAAGATCACAACAGGTCCGCGCCGGAGGGCCATCGAGACCGTAGGAGACCGTACCGTCCTCAACCAGATAGGTCGGCTGCGGCACCGGGGTGGCGTAGCCATCGAGAAGTCGCTCCAACGACTCGAGTACACGATCCTCATTGAAGACGGGGACGATGTCGTCGGATCCGAGCTCAGAGTCAATCCAGCGGAGCATCGTCGTCGAGCCCACATATGCGGTCCTGCCGTTGATTCGAACCGCAAGCTGCGTGTCGGTGAGGTCCTCGACTACCGACAGCGCCTCCGCAACATCAGAGTCGTCGAAGCGAGGCGGCATGGGGCTCCAGTCAACATCGACACGAAACGGCGGTTCACCGAATGCAACCTCGGCGGCCAGCGCCTCAGCGACCTGATCCGCATCTAGATAGAGGCCCTGCCGGCCGGGCGTTACGACAACCGTTCCCGTGGCGGCGGTGAAGCTCGGCTCAGTCGGTGGCTGTTTCACCCACCCGGGAGCCGATCTGATCATTTCAGCGGCGACCCCGACATCCAACCGGAACGAAGGCGCAACCGTGAGGGGATCGCGCATGCCATCCAGCCAACCGGTGAATGAGTCGACAACATCGCCATCGCGGCCGGCGGCAAACACGCGCGATATCGCTGCCTCTCTGTCGAGTGAGATGCCTGCCTCCGCTCCGGTCACGACAATGTCGAAACCAGGAGCGGCTACCACGACCAGCCCCTCTGCGCTCTCGAGGGCAACTCGATCGAGCACGTTGGCGAACTCGGCTTCAGTCATCCCCCCGACCGGGATACCGGCGAACGTCACGTTCCGGTTCACCTGATCGAAATGGACGACACGGTCCACTCCCCAGGCAGTAACGGTGCCGAGGAGGAGAACAGCGACGACGATCACCACACCGAGCAAGGTGCGAACTAACCAACGGGACATAGCGCCGAGATGATAGGTCGCCCATCCGGAAGCACCAGGAACCAGGAGCCGACCTAGCTGCTGTTGTGCTGATTCGTCTTCAATATATCGATTCGATATAGTTGCGCCCGTGATTGATCTTGCCATCCTCGGCTTGCTACGGAAACAGCCCCGCCACGGCTACGAGCTGAAAGCTCGCCTGCTCGAGTTGGGCTTCTCCAGGGTGTCGTTTGGCACTCTCTACCCGGCGCTGCGCCGATTGGAGAAGCGCGGGTTGATCGAGCCCATGCGGCAGTCGGGGCGACGCAAGGCCTATCGACTCACCCCTACCGGTGAGGAGGAGTTTGCCCGCATCCTGGGCTCGGCCGGCGATGAGGAAGACCGCCGCTTCAACATGCGGTTGGCCTTCTTCCAGTATCTCGAGCCGGCGGCCCGGCTTCGAACCCTGAAACGGCGCCGCAATCAGCTGATCGGACGGCTGCACACCGCACAGGCGGCTCTGCAGCGATCGACGGCGGAGGGCCAGGACGATCACTACACCGCAGCGCTGCTGCGCCACAACATCGGAACCACCGAGGCGGATATCGATTGGCTCGACCAGCTGATTGCGTATGCCCGGACCGAGCAGGAAGCAGAGGTTCCACGTCCCCTCGGAGGAAAGAAATGAGCAAGGTCAGAGTTGCGATTGCCGGAGTTGGCAACTGCGCCAACTCCTTGATCCAGGGTGTCGAGTACTACCGCGATGCCGACACCGCTGTCGAGGTCCCCGGACTGATGCATGTCGACTTCGGTGGCTACCACATCGGCGACGTCGAGTTCGTTGCCGCGTTCGACGTCGACATCACCAAGGTCGGTCAGGATCTGTCGAAGGCCATGTGGGCCGGTGAGAACAACACGATCAAGTTTGCCGAAGTCGATGTGGCCGATGTCGAGGTATTGCGGGGGCCGACCCTCGATGGCCTGGGCAAGTACTACGACCGGACGATCGAAGAATCGCCCGAGCAGCCGGTCGATGTTGTGCAAGCACTGCAGGACTCCGGCGCCGACGTGCTCGTCTCCTACCTCCCTGTTGGTTCCGAGGAGGCGCAGAAGTTCTACGCCCAGGCTGCGCTCGATGCCGGTGTCGCTTTTGTCAACGCCATCCCGGTGTTCATTGCGTCGGATCCCGAATGGGCACAGAAGTTCCGCGCCGCCGGAGTGCCGATCGTCGGCGACGACATCAAATCGCAGGTTGGAGCAACCATCCTGCACCGCAACCTCGCCCGCCTGTTCGAGGACCGTGGCGTCGTGATCGAGCGGACCTTCCAGCTCAACGTCGGCGGCAACATGGACTTCATGAACATGCTGGAGCGGGAACGGCTCGAGTCCAAGAAGGTGTCGAAGACACAGGCGGTCACCTCACAGATCGACAGGGCCATTGCCGATGACGACGTGCACATCGGCCCGTCCGATCACGTGCCGTGGCTCACCGATCGCAAATGGGCGTACATCCGGGTTGAGGGCAAGTCGTTCGGCGACGTTCCTCTCAACGCCGAAGTGAAGCTCGAGGTGTGGGACTCTCCCAACTCGGCTGGGGTCATCATCGATGCAGTACGCGCGGCGAAGATCGCCCTCGATCGTGGAGTGGGCGGCCCACTGCTGGCCGCATCCTCGTACTTCATGAAGAGCCCTCCGATCCAGTACCGCGACGCGGACGCCATCGAGAACCTCGAAGCGTTCATCGCCGGGGACGACCTCCTCATCGCCGACCTCGAGGAGTACCTCTCCTAGTTCTTGCGTAGATTCGTCGGCCATGGGGCTACGTATCTACGCATTTTCGGGGGTGGGGGTTAGAGGCGCTCCCGCAGCCACTCTATGTCGTGCGTCTGGCCGTCATCATCGCTCGGCGTCTCCACGATCACCGGGCCGTTCGCCCCGGTGACGGCCGCCATGATCAGCTCCTCGGGGATCTCGCCCTTGCCGAGGTTGGCGTGGCGATCGCGGCGGCTGTTGTGGGGATCTCGCGAGTCGTTGCAGTGGACTAGATCGACCTTGCCGGTAGCGGCGGCGATTCTCTCCACAGCGGTCGCCAGGTCGTCGCCGGCTGCCCAGGCATGGCACGTGTCGAGGCACACGCCGACGTTGTAGTCGCCGATCTCCTCCCAGAGCGGACCGTAGTTGTCGAGATCACGCACCACCGCATTACCTCCGCCTGCGGTGTTCTCGATGAGTACCGGGACCTCCGACTCGAATGTGTCGAGCGCCTTCCGCCACCGCTCGAAACCGACCGAGATGTCCTCGTCATCACCCACGTGGCCGCCGTGGACGATGACCCCCTTGGCCCCAATCAGCTCCGCAGCCGCAACGGTCTGGGCCAGTGTCTTCCGGCTCGGGATCCGAATGCGATTGTTCGGGTTCGCCAGGTTCATGATGTACGGGGAGTGGACGTAGATCGGCATCCCGGAGGCAACCAACTCGGCAGCGTCTTCGCGCGGTTCCGGCTTCTTGTACGACTGCGGGTTGGAGATGAAGATCTGGATGACGTCGGCGTCACATTCGGCTGCTTCGGCCAGGGGGTCACTTGCGCCAACATGTGCACCGATCAGAGTCACTGGTACTCCCCCTCCGCTGAGTGACCCAGCATCAACTCCGCCCGGATCGCGATGTCCTCGACGCTGGTCTCCCAACTGTCAGCGTCGACCTGTAGCACCGGCCCGTCCCACACCGAACCCCACAGCTGCTTTGGGTAGCGATCGGGGTCGACTACTTCGACCAGCAAAACGGGAACCGGAATGCGGCCGTCGTCCTCGTAATCACGACCGGACTTCACCGAGACGATGTCGTCCCAGGGGATGTCGAGCATCGTCAGCGGCCCGGCCACACGCAGCCGCAGCGCATCGTCGCCCAACTCGACGACGGGTCGGCCCGTCACCAGGCCACCGAGGCCGACCACAACAAGCATGCTGCCAATCGAACCGAATAGCGTTCCCCAGATCACGTCGGTGCGACGCTCGGTCTGGCCCTTCGACGTGAGGACGCCGTTGTCGTCGGTGGAAGGTGCCTCGGAGAGCCTATGTAGCGAGACAATATCCAGCGCAGCTAGCAAGAGCACGATCCCAGCGGCAACCATCAGCAGTTGTCGGGCGGGTGAACGGGTGGCGGAGAATCGAGTGGTCACTGCGCCACCCCGAGGTCTTCCGGTGTGAGCAGTGCGGTGAGGGGCACATCAACAGAGTGCAGCAGCCTTGCGGCAGCTCCGTCGCTGCGATCCACCAGCACTATCGCCTGAATCACCGTCACGCCCTCCGCCTGCAGCGCGGCAACTGCCTCGGTCATCGAGCCGCCGGTTGTGACCGTGTCCTCGACGACAACGGCCCTATCCCCGGCAACGATCGGGCCAACGAGCCGACCCCCGGTTCCGTGTCCCTTCGCCTCCTTGCGCACGCTGAAAGCGCGCAACGGGCGGTCCGACAGCGCTGCAGTGGCAACGGCAATCGGATCAGCACCCATGGTCATGCCGCCCACAGCATCGGCGTCGTCGTTGAGAACCTCGAGGACACAGGCTGCAACGATGCGCGCCCCTTCTCCGTCAAATGTCGTTTGGCGCCCATCGAGGTACCAGCTCGACTCGATTCCGGAGCTGAGTCGGTACGGGCCCTCGGTGTACAGGCCGTTAGCGCGCAGATGCTCGACGAGGTCGATTTGGTTGCGGGAGAGATTCATCGAAAAAGCCCTAAAGGATTCTGAGAACTGGACCGATATGGTACTCAGACTGGATGCCTTCCTACCTCCCGTCTAAAAAGCCCGGATCGAGACCGCCACCTGGCGGTCTCGATTCTTTGTGTGGCAAGTCTGGCGTATCGAGCGGCGGAATAGCGCCGATATCTACGCCAGACGCGGTCGGAAACAAGTCCTCAAGTCGCGAAAAGGAATGCCGACATCTGTAAGGAGGGAAGACTCCTTCTCCTTCCGTACTCACACCGGAGGCCGCCTACCCGGCGGCCTCTTGTGTTGGTCTGATGCAATCAGATTGCAGTTCGATGCAATCGGACTGCGGCCGGTCTTACCTCCATCGGCTTCGAGTCTGATGCAATCCGCGTTGAGTTTGATGCAATCAAACTCAGCCCTACCGAAATCGGGCTGCGGCTAGTAACTGTCTGGCCCGGGGCATACGATCAGAGGTGAGCCCCCGGGAGGATCATGGACCTCACCGAATCTCAGGTAGCCGCCCTTCGCCGCGCTTTCCGCCTCCTCAACCGCCACATGCTCTTGATGTGGAGACTCGGCCTGGGCAGATACATGGCCGGGCCTCGATCCGGCTACATCCTCGTCCTCGCAACAACCGGCCGAAAGTCGGGTCAGCGCCGGCTGGCTCCGCTCGACTTCGCCGAGGAAGGCACCGCCGTCTACTGCACCGCCGGCTTCGGCAGGAGCACCCATTGGCTGCTCAATCTGGAAGCTGACCCGAGCTGCGAGCTATGGCTGCCCGACGGGCGACGAGTTGCCGGTCACGCCGAGCTCGTCACCGATGAGGCCACCCGGATCCGGATGCTGCGCAGAGTCCTGGTGCGGGCGGGATTTGCCACGCGAGTTGCCGAGCCCGGGCTTGACCCGGTGGCCGCTCCCGACGACGTGATTGCCGCGCTCGGCGCACGCTACGGGCACCGCTACGAGATCGTGGAGATCCAGCTGGGTGATCCGATCACGGGGCCCGGTGGGCCCGGTGATCTCGAGTGGGTATGGCCGGCAGCGGCTGTGGGCCTGGCGTGTGGCTGGCTGGTCAGGCGGCTTCTCGATTCGCGCTGCGGTGAATAGCAACTGAGACAACGAGCAGCATCCCGAGCAGCGTCAGCAGCAACCCGATCAGGAGGAACTGCCCGAGTTCGAGACCGGTGTTCGGCAGGTCATCGCTGACCTGGAAACCGAAGTTTGCGTCGAGGATGGAGGTCCCATCCGCAAGGGCCACAATCGTGTTGAGATCGGGGCTGCCGTCCCGGTCGTACGTCGCTTGTAGCTCGTCCGGCAATGAGGCTGGAACCAACTGGACGAGGTATGAGCCCGGAAGAAGCTCGGTGAACAGGTAGTTGCCGTCCGCATCTGTCTCTGCGATGTCGACCAGCACCCCGTCCATGTCGTACAGGTTGACCAGGACGTTGGGGACCCCCTCTTCATCGGGATCGACCACACCGTCGCCGTCGGTGTCGATCCACACCGTGCTGCCCAGTGTCACGTGCTCGGCGAGACCAAAATCGATCACCCCGGTGCCGCCGACGGGCAGAGTCACGGCTGCGTCGGTTGGTGTCGTCGGAGACATCCCATCCGGAACTGTGCTGAGGTCAAGCTCGACGGTGTAGTCCCCGGGCGGCAGTAGCGGGAGAAGCCAGGCACCGTCGGCATCGCTGACCACCGGGATGACAACGGGGCCGGCCGGGCCGTCCCAGGTGACGACGACCGTAACGTCGGGTACACCGACCTCCCCCGTGTCAATGACCTGGTCACCGTTGGCGTCGTTCCAAACGGTTCCGCTCAAGGACGCGTCACCGATCACCGGATAGTCAACATCTGCTTTGTCCTCTGCCGCTCCCAGCGAGAACAGTGTGACCAACGGATCGCCACCGTCGAGGTCTGCGGTCACCACCAGGCCGGTTGGCACGGTGGCGGAATCGAGCTCGGCCCGATAGAAGCCAGACGGGAGGCCGATCACCGAGTACAGCCCATCGCTATCGGTGCCCGTCACGAATGAAACGTCGTCGGCACCGCCCTCGACACCGTCAGGACCGAAGAAGGTGACCGTCACCGTCACTCCGGCCAGACCAGGCTCATCCGGGTCGGCCACAGCATCGTTGTTCAAGTCGTACCAGACGAAATCACCGACGGAGCCTTCGCCGCGATACCCGAAGTCCTGGTCGAGGTTGCTCTCACCGGCGGTCAGGGTCACTGCCGACTGGCCGTCGAGAGTCGGATCGGGGTCGCCGGACTGCACAACACCAACCGGCAGGCCGGGTTCGTCGATCGCCACGGTGAATTCGCCCGGCGGCAGGAGATCAAACAGGTAGAAGCCGTCGGAATCTGTCGTGGCGGAGAAGGCAGCGTCATCGCCATCTCCAAACACTCCGTTGAGACCAGCCCAGGTCAGCGTCACTCCAACGCCATAGAAACCTGGCTCGGCTACACCCTGGGAACCATCTGCGTCGACATCCCACCAAACAGTGTCACCGATGCGGCCGCTTCCGGTGTAGCCGAAGTCGGCGGTGAGGTGACTGGCACCTGCAGTCAGGCCGGACACATCGGTCTGCTCATCCAGATCGCCGTCCTCGTCGGAACTGTTGCCCAGACCGGCGGGGATCCCTGCGGTCACAGAGACGCCGTACTCCCCGTCCGGAAGGCCGGCGGCCAGGTACGACCCGTTCGCATCGGTGGTGTAATCGGGAAGGGTGACGTCATCGGCCCCCCCGGCGACACCGTCGGCCCCGTACCAGGTGACAACGATCGTCACGTTTTCGAGACCGGGCTCACCGGCATCCGCAACGCCGTCGCCGTTGAAATCGTGCCAGACCAGATCGCCGAGCGCAGCGGTCCCTGCGTAACCGAAATCGGCGGAGAGGTGGCTGGCACCATCGCCGAGAGCGACGGTCGTGTGCGAATCGTTGTCCGCGTCCTCGTCGGCGGTATTGCCGGCTGCGGCAACGATCGGACCGGTCACCTCGACCTCGTAGTCGCCGGGAGGGAGGCCATCGAACAGGTAGCTACCGGCAGCGTCGGTGGTTGCCGTGTAGACCTGATCGTCACCGCTGCCCAATGTGGCATCTGGTCCGGCCCAGGTCAGTTCAACCGCCTGCTCCGGAATGCCCGGCTCGCCGGGATCGAAGGTGGCGTCGCCATCGACATCGAGCCACACCAGGTCACCAATCTCGCCGGAGCCCACGTAGCCGAAGTCGGCTGTGAAGTGCTGCTCGTCGAGCGCAAGAGCGAAGGCAGTCTGGCTATCTGCGGTGCCGTCCTCGTCGTAGGTAGCGGCCATGCCCGGCGGCAGCGTTGCCGTGTCGACCTCCACGAGATACTCGCCGGGAGGAAGATTGCTCACGAGGTAGCCGCCGGAGATGTCCGTTGTGGCAGAGAAGAGCTCGTCGTCACCATTGCCGAGGGTCCCGTCGGGTCCTGCCCAGGTGACATCGACATCCACGCCACCAAGGCCGTACTCGTCAGCGTCGAGTACACCGTCGCTATTGCGATCGAACCAAATGGTGTCCCCGATGGCGCCGCCGCCGCGGTACGCAAAGTCCTGATCACGATCGTTGACACCCACCGCCAGGGTCAGCGAGGACACATTCGGCGTGCCCACCCCGTCGGCGTCACCGGTTGGGGTCACTCCCGCGGGCAGAGTTGCGATTTGGACCGCAACATCGAATCCGCCGGCGGGAAGCCCGGGGAACAGGTAGTCGCCAACTCCGTCGGTTGAAGTCAGCAGCACAACGTCGTCGGATGTGCCGCCGGTCCCGTCGACGCCGTACCAGGTCAACTCCACATCGACAGCGGGAAGGCCCGGCTCGCCGGCGTCTTCGAGGCCATCTCCATCGGTATCGAGGAACACGAAATCGCCAATAGAGCCCGTGCCCTCGTAGCCGAAATCTGCGGTGACATGCACGTCGAGCAACCCGAGCGTCACGAGGGTTGTCTCGTCGTTGCCGCCGTTCTCGTCGTAGTTGGCGATGAAACCGGCGGGTACTCCGTCGGTCACGCTCACCCGGTAGTCCCCTGCGGGCAAATCGCTGAACACGTAATTGCCGTTGGCATCGGTCGTGGTGACGAACGTGAGGTCATCGGCGTTGCCGACCGTTCCGTCCACACCTGCGTACAACAGCGTGATCTCGACGCCCTCGATGCCGGGCTCGCCCGGGTCGACAACGTCGTCACCGTCGATGTTCCACCAAACGGTGTCTCCGATCGACGACGTGCCCTGGTAACCGAAGTCGGTAGTGCGGTGATCGTCGCCGTTGCCCAGGTTGACCACGGTGCTCGAGTCGCCGCCACCATCCTCGTCAAACGTGTTGGTGGCAACTGCAGGCAGGCCGCCCAGCACCTCGACCCGATACTCGCCGGGAGGCAGGTTCGAGAAGAGATACTCGCCGGAGGCATCGGTGGTCACCTGGAATACCTCATCGTCACCGCCGCCGAGCACACCGTCCTCACCAGGCCAGGTCAGGCGGATCGGGATGCCGACGAGGTCGGGCTCGGCAGGCCCCTGGATCCCGTCACCGTTGCTGTCGAGCCACACGTAATCACCGATTGTGCCGGTGCCGGCGTAGCCGAAGTCCTGCACGTTGTTCACCTCGGAAGCAGCGAGCGTCAGGGTGCTCGAGTCGTCGGACCCCCCGTCGGCGTCGTACGAAGGAGTCATACCGGCAGGAAGACTCCCGGTGACGATGGCGACGATGTAATTCCCCGCCGGCAGATCGTCGGCCGTGTAGTTACCGGAAGCGTCGGTAGTCACGGTGTACACAACGTCGTCCCCGCCACCGGCTACTCCGTCGAAGCCGTACCACGTGACATCGACATCGATGCCCTCGAGGCCGTACTCGTCACCATCGATGACGCCGTCACGATCGACGTCGAACCATACGGTGTCTCCAATCGTGCCGTTGCCGGTGTAGCCGAAGTCGACGTCATGCTTGTCGGCGTTCTCCGCCACGGCACCGGTCCACGTGTGGTCCAACGTGCCGTCGAGGTTGTAGCTAGGGGTCATGCCGGGAGGGATGTCGCTGCTGTCGACCACGACTGTGTACGGGCCACCCGGCAGCTCATCAACCAAATAGGCGCCCGATGCGTCCGTAGTTGTGCTGTGCGTCTCGTCGTCCCCGGTGCCGAGAATGGCGTCGGGACCGTAGTAAGTGACGGCGATGTCGACGCCGGCCAGCGGCAGTTCGCCTGCGTCCTGGTTGCCATCGCCGTCTATGTCGAACCACACGTAGTCACCGATCGAGGCAAGGTCGAGCTCGATCTCGACTTCGTCGAAGGTGACATCGTCGTAGTCGACAAACGCCACTCCCGGGGGCGCGGCTATGCGATCAGCCGCGGCGACGCCGAAGTACGAGGGAACGTCCGCAGTGTTGATCAGTTCTGCGCCGGCAGGGTTCTCCGCCCCGACTCCAATCGGGGTGTCGAGTACGACGTCGTAGGTGAAAGTGAGTGAGTCGTTGGGATCCAGCGGGCCCGGGACCGTCCAGGTGATCGTGTCGGCGCCTGCATCCCAGACGCCACCACCGGTGATCGAATTGACCGATATGTGGCTGAGATCCGTCAGGCTGTCGATGATGGTCATGTCGTAGGCCGGCCACAGATTGCCCGCTCCGTTGTTGGTGACCAGGACCGTGTAGGTGAGGGTCTCTCCCGGCAGTGCCCGCCGCCAGTCGGTGTCGGCGACCTGGCCCGACACGTCCTTGTTGATGGTCAGTGCGGGCTCGCGGACCAGAAATGAAGCCGTAGCCGGGCCAGAGCTCACATCGAAGCCGACTGTGCTCGGAGGTACCGCCGGGTCTACCAGGATCTTGTCTGTCTGGTTGCCCCAGATCGTTGCTGAATTGTCGGGAGTATTGCCCCGACTGAGGCTGGGGAGGAGATGCGCCTCGTAGACGATGGTGACTACACGCTCTTCCCCGGTCGCGCTGGCCGGTACCAGATCACCAAGCCAGAACCCGGCCGTCTGGGTGCCCGGCACCCCGATGTCGGTCGCCGTGATCATCGGATCGCAGGCGGAGCCGTTCATGTCGCAGGCGGAGGACACCAAGCGGTCGTAGGCCAGGCCGGCAGGCAGGTCGTCGATCACGGTTGCGTCGTACATGATCGTGCCCGGCGGGATGGTGACATCCACGGTGTAGGTGACGACCTCACCGATCGTTGCCTCACTAGGCGCAACGGCCTTGCTGATCGAGGCCAGCGGCGAGCCCTGGGTGTCACTGGCGCCGGCGGAGTAGTTCCGCTCCCCCGTTGGCGTCCCCGCCATGGTCGACGACGCAACGTTGACGATGTTGGTCAGGTCTGTGCTCACGACAACGGGATCGTCGACCGTGACTTCGTAAGTGAACTGCGTGGAGGCCCCGGGGGCGAACGACGCGATGTTCCAGGTAATCGTCCCGGCGATGCCGTTGCCGGGGGTGCCGTCGGCTACCCATCCGGCCGGGATCGGAGCCGCCGGCGTCAGCCCTTCGGGGACGGTGTCGACTACGGCCAGATCATGCGCGGTGGATGTGCCGGACGCATTCGTGACCGTGATGGTGTAGTTGACCGTCTCGCCACCAACGACAACGCCGTCGTTGCCGATACTGTCGACGCTCGTCTTGCTGATTCCGACATTCGGCTCGACGACACCTGTGCTCACCAAAGCCGAGAGATCGGGATCGGAACCACCGTTCGACCACGAGAACTCCGCGGTGTTACCGATGGTGTCGCCGTGAGCGTTCTGCGGAATATCGAGTACCCGGGCGTCGAACTCAACCGTCAGGGTGTCATCACCGGTGGTGGGCGGGTTCGTGTAATTCGTGTCGCTGAGCGACACGGTGATCGTGTCACCGGGGTTATCCAGATCGGCGACCACGCCGACTGCGCCGCTTCCGCCAACGCCATCGAACGTGACGGTGGCGGGCAGGATCAGATCCAAGGTCGGCGGCAGGGCATCGACCAGCGCGGCGTTGTTGACGGTTGTCCCCTCGGGGATCACAACGGTGATCGTGTAGGTGATCAACTCACCAATCGTCGCCTGGTCGCTCAGGGCGTTGCCGGACTCGTCGACGCTGGTGGTGCGCGCCTTGGCGATGGTCGCAGCGGGAGTGACCACCGATGACGTGTCGTCGGCGACGGCGGCGTTCGGGGTGGTGACCGCCGGGTCGATATTGCTGGCCGGGTAGTAGGTGAATGCGCCGCTGCCGTTGTTGGTTGCCGACGTGTAGCTGCGCACTCCGGCCTCGTTGATGATTGTCTCGTCCGGGGCAATGCCGTTGGGGAAAGCCACTTCGTACGTGACCACAGTCGATCCGCCGGCAGGCACGGACAGTCCGGTCCATTCGATCCGGGATGCAGTTGCGCACGAACCGCTATCGCTGATGGAGCTGACGGTGGTGGCGCAGGGGCTGAACTCGCTTGGCAGCAGATCCCACACCTCGACATCATCGGCATCGATATCGCCGTCGTTGGTGATAGTCAGCTGGTAAGTGATGACCTCAGCCTCGGTGACCTCGACCCCGTCAACGTTGTTGCCGCCGGTGCTGGTGGCGCCCACTGCAGCAACGCCCTTGATCAGATCGAGTTCCGCCTCGAGGACCTCAACATCGGCGAGGTCGCGCAGGTTGAAGGGGGTCCCGTCAGTGTTGACCCATGAGTACTTCATCAGGTTCTCGACGATCTCACCTGAGGCAGTCGCAGTTGCATCAACCACAGTGCTGGAGAACACGACCTCGAAGTAGAGATTCTGTGCGACATAGCCACTGCCGTCGCCAACGCCCCATGTGAGGACGGTCTCCCCGGTGCCGGCGCCGGGGCCGGTGATATCGCCGGTAGGCACCGTGTTGTTGTCGCCGAAGTCCCAGGAATCGGTGGGGGTGTACTCGTGGCCCGGGGGCAGGTAGTCCTGGATGTCGGAATCGAACGTGTCCAGGTTCAGTGGGAAGTCAATGCCGAGCCGCCAGCAGACACGATCGCCGATGCGGTAGCCGTTGGCCTGCGTGTCGTTCCAGGTGAGCCCGCTGCCATCACCGCACGAGTTCATCGGATCGACCCGGGATGCAACCTGCTTGGAAATGGTCACCGGCCCCGCCGACTGGCGATCCGATGAGACGTCCTCGACAGCACGACCGTCGACCGTCCCGGCGACATGGACGTTGTTGGTCCATGAGTCCTTGGAGAGCACCGGAGTGTCGTCGGCGAAACCCTCCCGGTAGTAGCTGAGCGCGACGGTCGGGAAGGTGAGGATGGTGGTCTCAGAGGCACTCAAGTCGGCCAGGTTCCACACCAGGGTCCAGGTCCCGTCGCTGTTCTCGGTGGCGAGGTTGTAGACCGGCGACGGAGTGCCCGAGGCGCCGCATCCGGGTACCGGGCAGAGCCCATCGGGCACGGTGTCGGTGACGACGAGGTCGGTGGCGGTACCGACGTACTCGGATGTCTCGACTTCGAGAGTCCAGGTGGTATCGATGCCGTGCTGGATGACGTCCTGGCCTGCGCTCTTGTGAATCGATAGATCCTCAGAGCTGACAGTCATTGCGTCATAGTCGTCGTATGACAATCCGGAGTAGGTACCGGTGAGCCAGGCACCATTGGTCATACTGATCTCGGTTGCGGTCTCCTCGGTGGAGGCGCCCAAGTTGTTATCGATGTTCGAACCCTGCTCACCAGTAGTTGGCGGCTCGGGTGTAGTTACGAGCGGATCGGACCAGAGGAGATTCTCGTAGAGAGGGATGGCCGCGATGTAGTCGTATGTCACTGAACCCGAGATCGGCAGGGAGGCGGCGAGCGTTCCGACGTTCCAAACGACGTGGGTGTAGACATCCAGGGGCAGCGGTCCCGGAGGGTCGACCTCAACCGTTTCCACAACGTCCGGGGCAACACAGTTGCTCAGCGCAGGCTCGTTGCCCGGATTGATCGGACCCGAGCTGCCCGGCTCGAAACCACTCGAGTTGTCGACACCGCCGCAACCGAGGAACTCCATTCCCGCCGGCAGCCAGTCCTCGATGGCAAAGTCCGTGCTGGCACCGAGATGGTTGTTATCGATCTGGAGGGTATAGACCGTCTGGTGGTCGTGGAGCCCGCGGAGGAGCTCCGCCTCATCGTTGCCTTCGTTCTTGGTGAGGAGGAAAGGAACGAGCAGGGTGCTGGCCCCGCCGGTGTCCCAACCGTCGCCATTGTCGACGCTGTCGGTTGTGGTGTTGTAGGAGGGAACAACGCGTGGGTCACGGTTCACATACGCCCCGGCCGGGTGGTCGTGGCCCGGCTGCGAGTTGGAGATGACGGTGCCTACCGGAAGCGTTCCCGCGCTGATGGTGTAATTGAGCGACTGGGTAACGCCGGCCTGTAGGTCGGCCACGTTGCGCCAAATGAGGGTGGTCTCGCCGCTGTGTGGGGTGTCGGTGAGAATCTGTGTGGGTGAGGGATCGCTCGAACCGAAGCTGACTCCGGGTTGCAGAACGTCAACGAATGTCAGGTTGAACCCGTCGGTGGTGAGGGACAGGTTCGTTGCAGTGAGGGTGATTTCGATGGCAGTGTCGCCGGCAAGGGCCTCGCTGGGAGCAGTCTTGAAGAAGGAGACATCCGGATCGCCTGCCGCCTGCGCAAAGTTGCTGCCGGGAATGAGAACCAGCGAGCCCAGAAGGACCAGGAACGCCAGAACGACGCGCACCATTCGCATGCGCAGGATTGACGCAAGCGTCATCGAAACACCACCTAGAGCTGACTAGTTCGTTTGGACCCCACACGGATCCCTATTCATGTCGGCAGATAGGGGCGTCGCTAAACGAACTAGCAGATCGTGGAAAGGGCTATGCGGAGAGGCCGCGGATCAGGAAATCGACTGCAATTTCGGCCGTGTCGTGGACCTGCGCCTTGGGGTCTTCGGAGTCCATGATCGACCGTCCCGCCCCCATGACCGTTTGGAACATGAGCTGCCCGGCAACCCGCACCGGCAGGTCCCGGAAGTCCCCAGACGAGACACCCGAAGTGAACACCTCGGCGAAGGCTCCGACCAGCCCGGCATGAGCCGCGGCGACTCTCTGCTGCGACCCCTCAGAAAGCCTCATGGCCTCCGTGTGCAGGATCAAGCCCAGGTGATCCAGGCCGACGAACTCGACTGTTCTCAGGCCTAGCTCGCGCATCCGCACGGCCGGTGGCGCACCTTCGGGGATGCTGTCGACAATCTCGGCAACTACCACGGGCATACGCTCCTCAACGAGTTGCACCAGTAGATCCTCGGTGCTCTCGAAGTACTCGTAGAAGGTGGTCCGAGCGATGCCGACCTCAGCGGCTATGTCGGCGTGGGTCGTGTCGCGGAACCCGTGTCGGGCGAACGCGTCGAGTGCCGCATCAAATAGGGCGGTGCGGGTTTCCTCTCGAGTCGAACGACGTGAGGTCATGCTCTTCTCACTTCCCGTATCGCCGAGTGCTGTGAGTGAAGTCGCGCAGGGCACGCAGGAAGTCGACGCGGCGGAACTCCGGCCAATACACATCTACAAACGAGAACTCGGCGTAGGCAGCCTGCCACAGCAGGAACCCGGACAGGCGAGTCTCACCACTGGTTCGAATCACGAGGTCGGGGTCCGGAAGGTCGGCCGTGTACATGTAGGAGCCGAGGGTGTTTGCGTCGATGTGGTCCGCGATCTCCTCCGCAGGCATGCCCTCGTCGGCAAGGTTGCCCACCAACTCGCGAGCCGCATCGACGATCTCCTGCCGTCCCCCGTAAGCGAGGGCAATGGTCAGGTGGCGATTGCCTTCGGCGCAGGATGCGGTCAGGCGCTTGGCAGCGTCGCTCAGCCGCTGGGGGAGAAGGTCGAGGCTGCCTACGAACCGGACCGCAACGTCGTGCCCCTGGATCCGCTCCGGGATGCTGTCGAACAGGTCGATGAGAACGTCGTAGTACGGCTCGAGCTCCTCAGCCGGGCGGGACAGGTTCTCGGTGGAAAGCAACCAGCAAGTAACTGCGTGGATCTCGAGCTCGTCTGCCCATCCCAGGAATTCGACGAACTTCCTCATCCCCTCCCGATAGCTGGCGGCGTAGTCGGGCAGCCCTTCCGCTCGTGCGTAGCGACGGTGACCGTCGTGGATCACTCCGATGTGTCGGGGAAGCCGGTCCCGATCCAGGAACTTCAGGATTCGCGACTCGTAGATACGGTAGAGGGGCTTCTTCGCCAGCCGTTTGGCCTTGTTCATGTTCACAGCATTCGGAGTCTACGCCGGAACTGGAGCTTCCGGCCGTCGCATTAATCCACTTCGAGCTGCCAGGTCGTACCGGTGATCTTGGTGATGAACCCGACATCGGCATAGAGGTGTTGTGCACCGCTCGGGCTGTCGGAGTCGACACCGATCATCGCCGCCTCTATCTCAGCTGCCTGCATCGCCTCCATTGATCGGATGAGCAGCGCAGTTGCGATCCCTCGTTTCCGCCATTCCCGTAGAACGCCCAGGCCACCGACCCACGCCTCGCTTCGGCCGGCCGCGTCCCAATCCTCCGGGTACTCCTCGCAGGCCGAGTAACCAACGACCTGACCCTGGGCAACAGCAACGAACGAGTAGTCGCGTCTGAATCCGGGGCTGGCGATGACCTGCTTCTGCCACTGCCCCTCATCCATCGGCGTCGAGCCCCAGTGATCGGCGAATGCGGCGTTGTAGACGAGGCGGGCCGGCTCATCGAACTCCGGAAGCCAGGGCACCACCTCGAACCCCTTGGTCTGCGGAGACCGCATCGGCCGGTTCAGCAGGCATTCCATCTCCCACCAGTGGCGGATCGGAGTGAAGCCGCGAGCCGCAAAGCGAGCCGCCATCTGTTCCTGCTTCTTGTACAGCCATCCACAGATGAATCGTCTCTCCGCCGCTACCTCCTCCAGCACGGCGGTGCCCACCGCTATCCCCCAGTCGATCAGCTGGTCCTCGAGGTCGTAGCCTCGCCACGTTGGGTCGACGTAAAGGTTGATGTAGGCGCGCATTTCTTCGGCTTCTGCGAGCCGGCTGTAGACCGTGGCGTAGGCAACGATCTTTCCCGCCTCGTCACGAGCAACGACGGTTCGCCCTTCGAGGGGATCGAAGTACGACTCGAGCTCGTGCTTCATCGAGGTCTCACTGAGCCGTTCCGGGGTGTCATCGGCGTCGGCGATTGCGTTGAACAGGGCGGAAAGCTCTGCGGCATCGGCAACCTTCGCAGGGGAGCAGGTCAGCTTGAGCTCGAACGGGAAGGAGGGGACATTCATGACTGTGATTATCGCTCCTACCGATTGGCGTTGACTCCAGTTAGCCTGACCCTCCCATGAATCTCCATGAGAACCTCCGGCGCTGGACGCTGGGCAAGATGCAGAACCCGGTACGTGGCATTCTCCACGGCACCGCAGCAGTCGTGTCGTTGGTTGGAATGGTGTTTCTGATCCTGCGGGCCTCGAGCTGGGCAGGCCGGGTCGGCGCCATCGTATTCGGGCTCGGTCTCCTCGGGCTCTACACCACCAGCTCCCTTTACCACTCCATCCCGTGGCGGGAGGTGTGGAAGCGGCGGATGCAGCGGCTCGACCACTCGATGATCTTCGTTCTGATCGCCGCGACCTACACCCCGATCGCCGTCGTCATCCTCGATGGATGGATGCGCTGGCTGGTCCTGGCGATGGCCTGGGGAATCGCGTTGGTCGGGATCCTGAATCGGCTGTTTGCATCCATGGAACGCCACGCCTTCTCGTTCGCCTTGATGGTGATCCTCGGCTGGATCTCTATTCCGATCATGTTCCCGCTGGCGTCCCGGGCGGGGACGGCAGCCGTGGTCCTGATGGCCCTCGGCGGTGTCCTCTACACCGTGGGGATGGTCTTCAAGGTGACCCGCTGGCCCAAGCTGTGGCCGCGTGTCTTCTCGGCGCACGAGCTCTTCCACGTGTTTGTGGTTGCCGCATCAGCTGTCCACTGGACGGCGACCTACCGATACGTTCTGGCCTGAGTCGACCCGACTCCCCTTCGTTTCGTTTTGGCGGACACCAGGCCCGCATATGGGCCTCAGATCCGCCAAAACGGAGCCGACCGGCTGATCGACAGCGGAGGCGGCGAGGGTTCCCTCGCCGCCTCCTTCGCGCAGCCTCGCTGTGTCTGAGTGCCTCAGCTCATCCAGAGCGGCTCGCCGCCGTCGGTCAGAGCGGGCCGCGGTTGAACCTGATGGCCGGTCGCGGCGGAAAGTCGGGAACGACTACACGCGAAACCTCACCGGCTGCGACACGAACCTCGATGAAGCTCATATGAGGGGCTCCCGGCATGTAGTCATCTATCCAGTTCGGTATTGGACCGGGCTTCATGCTGGCGAGCAGGACGACCGTGTAGGTGCCGGCTTCCAGCTGGGCCGATTCGTTCTCGAGAGCCGCGGTTCTGCCAGCGAACCAGGCGAAAGGCCGTGCGTCACGCACCACCAGCTCACCAGTGAACGGACTGCCATCAATGCTGGCCCACGCCACCGACCCCGCAAAGCCCGGCTCGAAGTAGTCGTAATCATGGGGGGAGGGCCACGCAGATCGAACGTAGTCGGCATCGCCGGGTACAACTGCGGCGAGTACTTGGTGCCCTTCCAAGCCTGACCACTCCTGAGCCACAATGGTGATGGTCCCAGTGCCGGCAGCGGAAGACTCCTCTGCCGTGGCTCCCGCCAGAAACTCCGGGATCAGCTGCTCGTGAATGGCGATCGCCGCAGGGAGAGTCACCCAGTCAACCGACTCATCGTCCTCGCTTGACTGGAACACGGCGGAGTACTGACTCGGGTAGGTCGCCGCGACCCAGTTGGCGTACTGCGCAACGGCTGATTCACGGCCCTCGATGGCGTTGCCTCTTTGCTCCTCCTGCTCAGCAGTGGCATCCGGGACAGCATCTTCTTCGCCAACCCACAGCCCGTCATCGAACTTCTCCATTTTGTAAGCGGGTGGTGGAGCGGCACCCGCCATCTCAAAGAAGGCGTCCGTGCCTGCAATTCGGCAACGAGCTTCGTCCTCGTCCACGGTCTCGCACTCCCATTCGAGTCTGAACTCAACCGCGCCATGGAGTGCGATTCTGAACTGTTGCCAGTCGGCGAAAGCAATGACTCCGTCCTCGTCGAAGTCCTCCAAGAAGGACCACTCGATCGGCGCAAAGACCCGGGAGTCGGCAGACACCAGCCCTCGCCAGGCTGAGGGGTCGGACCCGGCGTAAGCCGCAAGCAGCCGATTAGCAAGCTCTTGCGGCTCTGCGGCATCAGGAAGGCTGGTCGAGTCCGGTGTCGGTGCGTCACTGGCGACGGTAGGACCCGTGGCGTCGGTGTCGACCGTACCCACCTCGGCGGCGCCGCAGGCTGCGCCAAAGAGGGCTAATCCCAGGATGATGCAGCCAAGCAGTGTTGGATGACGACGAATATCCACGGCTGCGAATCCGCTTTCCTTGTCTGCTAGGTACTTCATCGACATCTCGGTCCCTTTCTCCCGTGCACCGGTCCCGGTCTCATCCGGACGGTGGCTATCTGTCATCTACCTATGCGCTCATCCAGAGCGGCTCGCCGCCGTCGGTCAGGAAATCGAAAGCCTTCAGCATGCTGCCGTGGTCGTAGGGGCGGGTCCTGGTCTGGTTGACCCGGTCCTCCATCAGACCCCAGGCGATCACGTTGGCGCAGTGCTCGCTGCCCGAGTTGAGCCAGTCGCCGTCGACTCGCCACTCGTCTGCGGCTGCGTAGTCCTCGTCCAGGAACTGCTGCTTCTTCTCTTCAGTCAGGTTGTACTTCGCCCAGGCATGTCCCAGCTCGTGCAGCATCGTGAAGTCGACACCGCAGATGTGAATCTCGTAGTTGCCAACATGGTCTATCGAGAAGTACCCGAAGTTGTCGCCGCAACCGGCCTTGTCGCTGAAGGCGTAGATGGTGAGAACCGGCAGCTCGAGGCCAGCCTTATCGAACCGGCTCAGCGCCCGCTCGGCCATCTCACGAAGCTCTTCGGTCTCGGCCTCGATGGTGGTCTCGGTCCGGACCTCGACCTCGGCCGGCTCGGTGACTACCGGAGCGGCTTCCCGGTGAACCGGCGCCGTCGTGGACAACGTGTGTGCGGGTGTTGCAATTGCGACGGAGCCGGTCACACCGGGGGCCTGAGCATCGATCCGAAGGGCAACAACGATCGATACAAGTGATATTGCGAGGGCTGCTGTGTTCTTTGCGTATGACATGCCCCCAAGGTCGAGGAAGGGGCTTAGGGGTCGATTAGGTATCGATTAGGCCCGGCCTAATGTCCAGATTTGGCCCGTAATTACAGGGATTTCGGGCACCGGCTCTAGGCTGTGGCCGACGGCCGAAACGTCAACGCAGATTCACCCGATCGGCGATCATGACCACCACAAAACCCAAGCAGGAGAAGCGCCAAATCCCGGCGCGCGTGATCTGGCTCGCTGTTGCGGCCGTGCTGTTTCTACTACCGCTCGTCGTCGAGTTCGACGGCCTCTCCCCTGCCGGTCATCGCATGTTTGCGATCTTCCTCCTGGCCATCGTGCTGTGGGTGGCTGAACCGATTCCCCTGTTCGGAACGGCAGCTCTGATCATCCTTCTCGAGGTCTTGATGATCAGCGACAAGGCGATCGTTGGCCTCCCTGCCGACTTCGATCCGCGCTCGTTTCGCGACTACTACGCAGCGCTCGCCGACCCGGTGATACTGCTCGTGCTGGGCGGCTTCTTCCTGGCGATGGGCTCATCCCACTTCCGGCTCGACAAGGCGATGGGTCGCATCCTCCTCAAGCCGTTCGGAAACCAGCCGGCGATGATCATGCTCGGATTGATGATCATCACTGGGGCGTTCTCCATGTTCATGTCGAACACTGCGGTGACTGCCACGATGATGGCCGTGGTCATACCCGTCGTCGCTTCGCTACCGAGCAACGACCGCATCCGGGTCGGCATGGTTCTGGCGATACCATTTGCGGCAAACGTCGGCGGCATGGGCACCCCCGTGGGGACGCCGCCGAACGCAATCGCCATCGGCCAACTCGCCAGCTCCGGCATATCGATCAGCTTCGGCAAGTGGATGGTGCTGGCGGTGCCGGGAGTGATCCTCCTGCTCGTGATCAGCTGGTGGCTGTTGAAGACGCTGTTTCCCTCGGACACCAAGGAGATCGACCTCAAGATCGAGGGCGAATTCGACCGCAGCAAGAATGCGCGCATCTTCTACGTCGTGTTCATCGTCACCGTGCTGCTTTGGCTCACCGAGTCATTCCATGGGATTTCGTCGAGCATCGTCGGCTTCATTCCCGTGGTGGCACTTCTCACCACCGGGGTACTCACGGAGAAGGACCTTCAGGCCGTGCAGTGGCACGTTCTCTGGCTCATCGCCGGTGGCATCGCACTCGGGCGCGGCATCGTTGACTCGGGCCTCGACGAATGGGTGATCGGGCTGATCTCCTGGGAGTCTCTGGGGGCAACCCTCATCATCGGGGTGTTCGCCTTCGCCACACTGGCGCTCTCCACAGTCATGTCGAACAGCGCGAGCGCCAACCTGCTGATACCTCTCGGCGTCTCTCTCGCCCTGTCGGGAACCGTCGACATCGACCCGCTGATTCTCGGCTTCACTATCTCGATGGCAGCATCGCTCGCCATGGCCCTTCCGATCTCCACCCCCACCAATGCCGTTGCCTACAGCTCGGGACTCATCAAGACAGGTGACATGGCCAGGACCGGGATCATCATCGGAATCATCGGTGTCCTCATCTACCTCCTCCTCATGCCGCTGTTCTGGTCCGCACTGGGGATTGCATGACTTCCGAGCATCCTCCGGTCGACATTGTCTTCTGCGCATCGAGCGATCCCACAACCCGCACCGACATGGAGCGTGACCTGGTTGCGCTCGGCGAAGGGGCCTTCACGGTGCAGACAGTGGGGACCGCAGCCGAGCTGATCGAGTCGGCACGGGCCGCGGTCGAGTCCGGGGCAAAGGTCCCGCTGGTACTGGTCGACGAGTATCTGAGCGACGGGAGCGGCATCGATACCTTGTTGGTGCTGCGCGACATCGCATCACTCGAGGGCACACGTCGCGTGCTCATCTCGGAGCACCAACCCGATGTGGGCGGGGTGATCGACGGCGTGCTCGGGGTGCCGTGGGGCACTTCGCAGCTCAAGGCGCTGGTGTCCCGCCTCGTCACCGAGTACTTCATCGAGGAAGCACCGCTCGAGGTCGAGGAGGTCACCGAAGTCGTCGATGTTGATGTGCTCTCCCGAGCGTTCGTCGAAGTCGAGGAGCTGGCTCACCAGGCAACCGAGCGCCTGGCGCGACTGCAGCGATCGTTCCTCGACGACCGGGCGCTCTCCGACGACGAGGTGGAGTCGGAGATGATCGCCGAGATCGACCGAACCCTCGACAACCCGCCCCGCACGACGGTTCCGGCTGGGACGAGGATTCTGAGCACAGGTGACCCTGTCGACGGCATTCGGATCGTCGTCGACGGGCGAGTGCACCTCACCCTCGACTACGAGGGCAGAACGCTGGGGTTCCACGCCCGCACTGCGGGACGGGTGATCGGTGTCAACGCCATCGCCCTGTCGACGACCAATGCCTTCTTCAACGTCGACGCTATCGAGGACACCACCTTCATCAAGCTGACCCTCGAGCAGTTGGACCATGCGCTGCGGCACAGCCCTACCCTCGCCATTCACCTCGTGACGGTTCTCCTGCGGGCGATGGCACGGCGCAACCAGCGCTCAATCGAGCTGCGGATGATCGTCGACAGTTTGGCCCGGGACCTCGAGAGGGAACGGGACGAGCTAGCCGAGACCATTGCGCGGCTCAACGACGCCCGTGCAAGGCTCGTGGAGTCGGAGAAGCTGGCCACGCTTGGCCAACTCGCAGCCGGGGTTGGGCATGAGCTGAACAACCCCGCGGCGGCGGTGAGCCGTGCCGCCGACTTCCTGGCCGAGGACATCGAGGCCCTTGCCCTGCGCACCCCTGACGGCGAGGTGTTCGCCGACGCTCTCCGTGCGGCCCGGGAGAGCGAGCCCGTTTCCACCAGGGTGCAGCGGCAGCGCCGCAAGGAACTTGCGGCGTCGCTCGGCGATGCCGCACTGGCCCGGAGGCTGGCCAAGATCGGCATCGAGACCGAGGAGGAGTACCGGAGGCTATTCGGCGACGCTCCCGATCCCGAAGCCCGGCTCGATCGAATGGAACGGTTTCATCGCATCGGCACGTCGCTGCGCAGCGTCGATGCGGCAGGGTCACGAATCGTCAAGCTGGTCGGATCAGTGCGGTCCTATGTACGCAGCGGTGATGCCGAGGTCGCGGCTTTCAACGTGTGTGAAGGCATCGAAGAGACCCTACTATTGCTCGGTCACGAGCTCGGGCATGTCAAGGTCGAAACGACTTACCACCCGGATACGCCGCTCATCACCGGCTACCCGGGAGACCTCAACCAGGTCTGGACCAACCTCATCACCAATGCGATTCAGGCGATGGACGAGTCCGACGCCAGGCTGGCCATCGAGGTCGGCCTAACCCCCGATGATGAGGTGCGGGTGGGCATTACCGACAACGGCCAGGGCATTCCGCCGGAGAACCTGGAGCGGATCTTCGAGCCATCGTTCACCACGAAGGCCGGCCGGATCGAGTTCGGGCTGGGCCTCGGTTTGCAGATCGTGAAGGACATCGTGGTGCGCCACAATGGGTCAATAACAGTCGAATCGGAGCCGGGGCGGACATGCTTCTCAGTGTTGCTGCCGCCGGCGACTACGGAGAAGTGAGATGAGCCGTCTTGT